>CAZNPW010000006.1:0-88864 GCA_964575185.1 uncultured Exiguobacterium sp. | reverse complement strand
GTCCGGCAGGGGGGGCCGCGGCGGGGGCGGCGGCCGTGGCGGCGGCGGGGGCGGCGACGGGGGCCGCGACGCCTTCGGTGCCGTTCTGCGCCTCGATGACGAACGATGCCCAGGCCGCGACCAGCGCCAGGAACGCGAGCAGCACGCCGGTCAGGATCAGGCCCAGATAGCGCGGACGCCCGCGCACCGGGGCGGCGGCCGCGAAGGTCCCCCCCGGCTTCGTCAGCGACTTGCGCGGCGCGGGGGGCTGCATCCGGGGCCCCGCAGGGGCTGCGACGGGCGGCAAGGTCGCCTCGGCGACCGGCACGGGTCCCCCTGCCGACTCCTCGCCGCGCGATGCCATCGCGGGCAGCGTGCCCTCGGAGCGGCGGCGCGCGGCCGGAGGCTCGACCGCACCGATGCCGCGCCCGGGCAAGGACGGGACCATGCGCGTCTGCGACAGCGCGGCGGCGCGCTGCGCCAGCCGCTCGGCGACCGTGCCCGGGGGCGGAGCGGCCTTCGGCGCAGCGTTCGCGCGCCGGCTCGCGAAGGCCACCATCATCGCCGGTGCCGGCGCGGGCGGCAGATCGTCGCCCGCGGGCGCGGGGGGCAGGTCGGGGACCGTGCCGTCGGCGACGTGGGTGAAGGGCGCCTCGTCGGGCTCGGCCGCGGGGGCCCTGCCGGAGGCGAGCACCACCACCGGCACCGGCGCGGGCACCGGCGCGGGCGGCGCCGCCGCCGGCCCGGGTGCTGCGTCATCGGCCGCCGCCGAAGGCTCCGGCGCGGTCCCTGGCACCGACACGGTCGGCTCGGGGTCGGGTGCCGGGGCCTCTGCGGCGGGTTCCGGCGGGGCGGCTTCGGCCACCGGATCGGCCACCGCATCGCCCGTGGGCGCGACCTCCGGTCCGGCCAGCGGGTCCGGCACGGGTTCGGGCAGGGGTTCGGGCACGGGTTCGACGGCGGCGGGCGGCGCGGCCGCGGCCACCGGCGGGGCGCGGTCGAGCACCGGCTGGCTGTCGCGGGTGACGCGCGTGCCCTTGCCGAGGATCTCGGCCGCGACCGACGTGGTGCCGAAGTAGGGTTCGGTCGGCCAGCCCTGCGCCGCCTCGCCCACGAAGCTGACCGGGTTCAGCCGGTGGGCATGGGCGAAGCCCTCGGCCTCGGACAGCGTCTCGCGCGCGACCGCGGCGACCTCGACCGTGCCGCCGTCGCCGCCGGCCAGGTCGAACACCAGGTCGGCCACCGCGTAGGGCGTCATCCCCTCCAGCGCCGCCGCGACCTCGGCCCGGCGGGCGGCGTCGGTGCTGCCGGTCACCGCCACGCGGGTGTAGAGGATCTGGCTGTCGGGCAGGATCAGCTTGGTCGTGATCCCCTTCGGCGACATCTCGGCCGCGGTCGCCCGCAGCACCGACATCGCCGCCTCCAGGTCGCCGTCCCCGAAGGACACGGCCCCCACCTCGGCCCATCCGCGCCCGGAGCGGTGCAACAGCGCGATACGTTCGGTCGTCAGGTCAAGCGCGAAGGAAGGCTTCATGGGGGGGGTCTATCACGAGCGCCGGGGCCGCAGGAACACACGCCCGCCGTCCTATAGCAGCTTTTTGCCGAATGAAAGGAAAAGCCCCAAGACTCGGTCGCGCGGCTGCGTCACAGATGGGCAAGCGTCGCAAAAGTCCAAAGGAGCCCCCGATGCGCAGCCTTCTTCCCGCAGTCCTTCTCGCCGCGATGGCCGCCCCGCTGCCTGTGCTGGCGCAGGGGACCATCTCGGTCACCGGCGAAGGCATCGTCCAGACCGTGCCCGACCAGGCGACGCTGTCGCTGGGCGTCACGACCAACGGCAAGACCGCGGCCGCGGCGATGGCGGCCAACACCACCGCGATGACGGCGGTGATCGCGCGGCTGAAGACGGCGGGCATCGCCGAGGCCGACCTGCAGACCTCGAACCTGTATCTGTCGCCGAACTGGGGCGGCTACGACAGCAGCGCGCCCGCGATCGTCGACTACAGCGCCTCGAACATGCTGAACGTGCGGCTGCGCGACATCGACAGCCTGGGCGCGGTGCTGGACGCCGCCGTGACCGACGGGGCCAACGCGGTCAACGGCATCACCTTCGGGCTGGCCGACCAGAAACCGGCGATGGACGAGGCGCGCGCCCGCGCGGTGGCCGACGCCCGCGCCCGGGCCGAGGTGCTGGCCCGCGCCGCTGGCGTGACGCTGGGGCCGATCGTGGCCATCACCGAAGGCGGGGCCTTCAACGGCCCGGTGCCGATGTTCCGCGCCGACGAGGCGAGCGCGCCGGTGCCGGTCGAGACGGGAGAGGTCGCGATCACCGCGAACGTGACGGTGACCTGGGACCTGGCGAAGTAGCGCCCGACGCCTGATCCCGCGAAGGATCAGGTCCGGTTCCTTCGAAGGAACCGGCCCGATTTCTTCGAAGAAATCGGCGCGGCGGGCGTCCTTACGCCTCGCCGCGCAACACCTTCCGGACCTGCGCGAAGATCTGGTCGTTGGCGCAGAGCAGGTCGCCGCCAAGCGGGTGCTGGTCGGCGCGCAGGCCGCTGACCATGCCGCCCGCCTCGCGCACGATCACGATCCCCGCGGCCACGTCCCAGGGGTTGAGCTCCCGCTCCCAGAACCCGTCGAACCGCCCCGCCGCGACATAGGTCATGTCGAGCGCCGCCGCGCCCCAGCGCCTGACCCCGGCGCTGCCGGGCATCAGGCGGGCAAGGTCCTGCATCATCGCGGGCAGCGTGCTGCGCGCGCCGAAGGGGATGCCGGTGGCGAACAGGCACTCCTCCATCGCCCGGCGCTGCGACACCCGCAGGCGGCGGTCGTTCATCCAGGCGCCCTGGCCCTTCTCGGCCCAGAAGAGCTCGTCCTTGGCCGCGTCGAAGACGACGCCCGCGACGATCTCGCCCTTGTGCTCGAGCGCGATGCTGACGGCCCAGTGCGGCAGCCCGTGCAGGAAGTTCGTGGTCCCGTCGAGCGGGTCGACGATCCAGCGCCGGGTCGGGTCCTCGCCCGGGGTCGCGCCCGTCTCCTCGCCCAGCCAGCCGTAGCTCGGCCGCGCGCCCATCAGCTCCTCGCGGATGATCCGCTCCGCCTCGCGGTCGGCCTTCGACACGAAGTCGCCCGGCCCCTTGGCCGAGACCTGCAGGTTCTCGACCTCGCGGAAGTCCTTGACCAGGCTGCGGCCGGCCTTGCGCGCGGCCTTGAGCATCAGGTTCAGGTTGGCGCTGTGCGGCATCGGGGCCTCCTCGGGACGGGCTGGCTGTAGTCGCGCGAAGGCCGAAAGGAAAGGGCGCGCCGCAGGCTCGCCGCGCCTCCCCCCTTGCGGGCGCGCGCCCGGTTGCGATTATGCCCGCGAAGGGGACGCTCATGGCCGCCGACACCGCCGCCGTCGACCTGCCCGCCATCGTCACGCTGCTCGGCGCCGCCGTCGTCGCCGTGCCGCTGTTCCGGCGGCTGCGGCTGGGGTCGGTCCTGGGCTACCTCGCCGCGGGGCTGGCGATCGGCCCCTTCGGCCTGGGCCTGTTCGACGACCCGATGGCGATCCTGCACGTGGCCGAACTCGGCGTCGTGATGTTCCTCTTCATCATCGGGCTCGAGATGGAGCCGCGGCGACTGTGGTCGATGCGGCGCGACATCTTCGGGCTGGGGCTGGCGCAGGTCGTCGTCTGCATGGGTCTTCTGTCGCTGGTGGGGGTGGCGCTCGGCTACGCCTACGCGCCGTCGCTGATCGCGGGGACGGGGTTCGTGCTGACCTCCACCGCGATCGTGATGCAGATGCTGCAGGAGCGCGGCGACATCTCCACCCCGAAGGGGCAGCGGATCGTGTCGATCCTGCTTTTGGAGGACCTGGCGATCGTGCCGCTGCTGGCGCTGGTCGCCTTCCTCGCGCCGGGGGGCGAGGGCGTCACGCTGGGCGAGCGCGCGACCGGCATCGCCATCGGCCTGGCCGCCATCGCGGCGCTGGTGCTGGCGGGGCGCTACCTCCTGAACCCGCTGTTCCGGGTGCTCGCGGCGGCGCGGGCGCGCGAGGTGATGACGGCCGCCGCGCTGCTCGTCGTGCTGGGGGCCGCGCTCTGGATGCAGGCGGGCGGGCTGTCGGCCGCGATGGGGGCCTTTCTCGCCGGGGTGCTGTTGTCGGAGTCGTCCTTCCGCCACCAGCTCGAGGCCGACGTGGAGCCGTTCCGCGGCATCCTGCTCGGCCTCTTCTTCCTCGCCGTCGGCATGGCACTGGACCTGGGCGTGGTGGTCGGCAACTGGGTGCTGATCCTGGAATCGGTCGTGGCGCTGATCGTGCTGAAGGCCGCCGCGATCTACGGCCTCGCCCGCGCCTTCGGGGCGGGCCACGCCGAGGCGCTGGAGCGGATGGTGCTGATGGCGCAGGGGGGCGAGTTCGCCTTCGTCCTCTACGCCGCGGCGCTCGCGGTGGGGCTGATCTCCGCAGGAGAGCGCGATCCTGACCGCGATCATCATCCTGTCGATGGCGCTGACGCCCGTCTTCGTCGTCCTGCACGACCGCCTGGCCCGCACCCCCGCGGCAGGCGACGACGGCCTGCCCGGCCCCGACGGCGAGCGGGCGACGGTGCTCCTGATCGGCTTCGGCCGCTTCGGCCAGATCGTGAGCCAGGGGCTGCTCGCCCGGCGCTGCTCGGTCACGATCATCGATACCGACGCCGAGGCGATCCGCGCCGCCGAGCCCTTCGGGTTCAAGATCTTCTACGGCGACGGCACGCGGCTCGACATCCTGCGCGCGGCGGGGGTGGCCGAGGCGCGGCTCGTGGTCATCGCGACCGACCGGGCCGAGGTCACCACCCGCATCGCCGCGCTGATCCGGGCGGAGTTCCCCGACACGCCCGTCGTCGCCCGCGCCTACGACCGCGGCCACGCCATCGGGCTCACGAAGCTCGGCGTCGACCGCCTGGTGCGCGAAACCTTCGAATCGGCGCTCGCCCTGTCGATGGAGGCGCTGGAGCTCCTCGACGTGCCGCTGGACGAGGCCGCGAACACCATCGAGGGGGTCCGCAACCGCGACCGCGAACGCTTCGCGCTGCAGGTGTCGGGCGACATCTATGCGGGGTCCTCGCTGCTGATCGGCAACGCGCAGGACCAGGCGGAGGGGCGGTAGCCGATGTCTTGCAAGACATCGGACCGGAGCCTTCGAAGGCTCCGGTGCTGATCCTTCGAAGGATCAGGTCACCCCCGCTGCAGCTTGACCGGCTCGCTACGCCCCAGGCGCAGGACATGCGCCATGTAGGGTTTCCCGACGTCCTCGCTGCGGGTCGCCGCGTAGAGGCGCTTGGTGATCGTGCCGGGCCCCAGCGGGCGCGTCACGAAATCGGCGTTGCTGCGCACGTCGCGCAGCACCCAGTCGGGCAGGACGGCGACGCCGCGGTTGGCCGCGACCAGCATCAGGATCACCGCCGTCAGCTCCACCTGCCGGACCCCGCGCGGCTCGACGCGGGCGGGGCCGAGCACCTCGGTGAAGACGTCCAGCCGGTCGCGGGCGACGGGGTAGGCGATCAGCACCTGGTCGCGGAAGTCCTCGGCCACGATCATGTCCTTCGCGGCCAGCGGGTTCTGCGCCGAGGCCACGAACACCGGGTGGTAGTCGAAGAGCGGGGAGAAGGTCACGCCCTCCATCCTTACCGGGTCGGACGAGATCACCAGGTCCACCTCCTCGCGGTTCAGCGCGGGCAGCGCCTCGAAGGCCAATCCCGCGCGGATGTCCACGTCGACCTCGGGCCAGGCGCGGCGGAACTGCTCCAGTACCGGGAACAGCCAGTCGAAGCAGGCGTGGCATTCGATGGCGATGTGCAGCCGCCCGGACTTGCCCGACCGCAGGCCCCGGAACTCCTCCTCCAGCGCGTCGATCTCGGGCAGGATGCGCTCGGCGAGCTTGAGCATCCGCAGGCCCGCCGCCGACAGGCGCATCGGCTTGGAGCGGCGGACGAAAAGCGCGATCCCCGCCTGGTCCTCCAGCCCCGCGACCTGATGCGACAGGGCCGATTGCGTCATGTTCAGCGTCTCGGCCGCGCGGGCGAGGCCGCCGGCCTGATGGATGGCGCGGATCGTGCGCAGGTGGCGGAACTCGATGTGCACGGGTATGCCTCATGTTGATGTTGAGGATTATGAATTGGTCTCACATCGCGGAATCTGGGACAAGGGGGCAAGGAGACCGCTCATGACCCGCATCAGCTTCGAGTTCTTCCCGCCGCAGACGCTCGACGCCTCCTTCCGCCTGTGGGAGACGGTGCAGATGCTGGCGCCCCTGCAGCCGGGCTTCGTCAGCGTCACCTACGGCGCGGGCGGCACGACGCGCAAGCTGACGCACGAGGCGGTGACGACGATCGGGCGCAACTACGGGGTGCCCGTCGCCGCGCACCTGACCTGCGTGGACGCGACGAAGGCCGAGACGCTGGAGATCGCAGGATCTTACGCGGCGGCAGGCGTGAGGGAGATCGTCGCGCTGCGCGGCGACGCGCCGAAGGGCGCGCAGCGGTTCACGCCGCACCCCGAGGGGTTCGCGTCCTCGGTGGAGCTGGTGGAAGCCCTGGCCGCGACGGGCAGCTTCACCCTGCGGGTCGGTGCCTACCCCGAGCCGCACCCCGACAGCGCGGATACGCTGGCCGACGTGCGCTGGCTGAAGGCCAAGCTCGACGCGGGGGCCTCCAGCGCCATCACCCAGTTCTTCTTCGAGGCCGAGACCTTCCTGCGCTTCCGCGACCTCTGCGCGCAGGAGGGGATCACCGCGCCCATCATCCCCGGCATCCTGCCGATCCAGTCCTGGGGCGGCGCGAAGCGCTTCGCCGCGCGCTGCGGCACGCAGGTGCCGGCCTGGCTCGATGACGCCTTCGTGGCCGCCAGACGCGACGGGCGCGAGGAGCTGCTGGCCGTCGCGCTCGCGACCGAGATGTGCGATGCGCTGATCGGCGAGGGGGTGGAGGACCTGCACTTCTACACGCTGAACCGCCCGCATCTGGTGCGCGACGTGGTGCACGCGCTGGGGCTGGGGCCGGAGGTCGCGCTGGAGAAGGTGGCCTGATCCAGCCATCGGATGGACCGCGCCCCGGCGAAGGCCGGGGCCTCCACCTTGCCGTTCCTGCCTGCGGATCGGGTGAGGTCCCGGCCTGCGCCGGGACGCGATGATCTTGCGTCTTCCGCCGCCCCTCAGATCCCCTCGCCCACGAAGGCCTTCTCGACCACATACTCCCGCGGGTCCGAGTTCGCGCCTTCGTGCAGCCCGAAGCCGTCGAGGATCGCCATCACGTCCTTGTTGAAGGCGAGGCTGCCGCAGACCATGGCGCGGTCGACGGCGGGGTCCATCGGCGGCAGGTTCAGGTCCGCGAAGACCCTGCCCGACGACAGGTTGTCGGTCACGCGGCCCATGCGGGGCGAGGGTTCGCGGGTCGTCGTCGGGTAGTAGACGAGCTTGTCGCCCACGATCTCGCCGATCAGCGGGTCGTCGCGCAGGCTTTCGACGAGCTGCCGGCCATACTCCAGCTCGGCCACCTCGCGGGTGGTGTGCATCATCACCACCTGGTCGAATTTCCCGTAGGTCTCGGGGTCGCGCATCAGGCTCGCGAAGGGGGCGATGCCGGTGCCGGTGGCGAGGAACCACAGCCGCCGTCCCGGCAGCAGCGCATCCAGCACCAGCGTGCCCACGGGCTTGGGCCGCAGGATGATCTGCTCGCCCACCTTGATGTGCTTGAGGCGCGAGGTCAGCGGGCCGTCGGGGACCTTGATCGAGTAGAACTCGAGCTCGTCGTCCCAGGACGGCGAGGCGATGGAATAGGCCCGCAGCACCGGCTTGCCCCGGTCGTCCATCAGGCCGATCATCACGAACTCGCCCGAGCGGAAGCGCAGGGACGCGGGCCGCGTGACGCGGAAGGAGAACAGCCGGTCGGTCCAGTGCGTGACTTGGCGGACGGTCTGCGCGTCGGGCAGCGCCACGGTCACGTTCAGCGGATGGGTCGCGTTGATCGTCACGGAAACGTCCTCTCAGGCCCGCAGGCGCGACTGGTAGTCATGCGCGCGCCAGTCCGCGCGGAAACGCCACTGTGGGGCGGGCTGCCGGGCGGCGAGGTCGTCCGGTATCTCGGCCGCATCGAAACCGCAACGCCGGGTCATGGTGTATTGATCCGACAGCAGATGGCCGCGCGCGATCAGGGTGCCGGTATAGCCAAGCTCGCGCAGTTTCCGCGCGAGGGTGAAGCCGCGCCCGTCGTTGAAGGCGGGGAAGGCCACGCGGATGAGCGTCAGCGCCGCAAGGTGCGGCGCAGCGATTGCCGGGTCGTCGGTATTGGCCAGGTCCAGCACGCCCCGGTGCGCGGCGATCCCGGCGAGCGTCACGCCGGGCGTCTCGTCGGCGGGGCCGAAGCCCTGGTCGGTCACGCGGATCATGCGGCGTTGCTTCCCGTGATGCGGACGGCCTTGCCGTCGATGAAGTGGATGCCGCATTCGACCTTGGCCAGCCCGCGCCAGCGGCCGGCGCGTTCGTCCTCTCCGGCCTTGACCGCGCTCGTGCACGGAACGCAGCCGATCGAGGGAAAGCCCTTCGCGACAAGGGGATGGCGCGGCAGGCGGTTGTTCACCATGTAGTCCTGCACGTCGTCGCGGCCCCAATGCGCGAGCGGGTTGACCTTGATCCGCGCCTCGCCCTCGGCCTCGAAGAACTCCACCGTCTCGCGCCCGTGGCCCTGGAACCGCTTGCGGCCGGTGATCCAGCCGTCGAAGGGGGCAAGCGCGCGCTCCAGCGGCTCCACCTTGCGGACGGCGCAGCAGGCGTCCTGGTTGACCTGGTGCAGCGTGTTGTCGGGGTCCTCGAAGGCCAGGCGCGAGGTCGCCGCGCGGATCGTGCGCACGTCGCAGAGGTTCAGCTGCTCGGCCAGAAGCCGCTGATATTCCAGGGTTTCGGGGAACAGCATCCGCGTGTCGATGAACAGCACCGGGGTCTCGGGGGCCACGACCGACACCAGATGCAGCAGCACCACCGACTCCGCCCCGAAGGAGGACACCAGCGCCACGCGGCCGAGGTCCGCGTCCTTCAGCGCATGCTCCAGCACCGCCGTCGCCGCGTGGTGGCGGTAGCGGGCGTTGAGCGCGGCGACCCGGGTTGCCACGCTGCCCGTGGGCAGGTCACGCGGCATCTCTTGCCCCCTCGCCGTAGAGCGCGGCCTTGAAAGGGGGCAGGCCGAGGCGGCGGACGGCCATGAGGAAGGTCTCGTCGGGCCCTTCGCGGTGGGCGAGGTAGGCGAGCATGATCCGCTCGATCGCCGGGACGATCTCGTCGTAGGCGAAGCCGGGGCCGGTCTTCTCGCCGACCGCCGCGTCCTCCGTCCCGTCGCCGCCGAGCGTGATCTGGTAGTTCTCCACCCCCGCGCGATCGAGCCCGAGGATCCCGATGTGCCCGACGTGGTGGTGGCCGCAGGCGTTGATGCAGCCCGAGATCTTGATCTTCATCGGGCCGATGTCGTGTTCGAGCTTCAAGTCGTTGAAGCGCAAGGCGATCTGCGTGGCGACCGGGATCGACCGGGCGGTGGCGAGGTCGCAGTAGTCCATGCCCGGGCAGGCGATGATGTCGCTGATGAGGCCCACGTTCGCGGTGCCAAGGCCCGCGGGGACCAGCGCCGCGTAGAGCGCGGGCAGGTCCGACCGGTGGACGTGGGGCAGGATGATGTTCTGCTCGTGGCTGACGCGCAGGTCGCCGTGGCCGTAGCGTTCGGCGAGGTCGGCCATCAGGCGCATCTGGTCCGCCGTCGCGTCGCCGGGGGTCGCGCCGTGGGCCTTCAGGCTGATCGTGACGATGGCGTAGTCCGCGACGCGGTGGGGGGTCACGTTGGTGTCGAGCCACGCCCGGAAGGCCGGGTCCGCGGGCATCTCGCCCACGGGCGCGTTGCGGAAGGCGGGCGGGGCGAAAGCGGCGCGGATGTCGGCCAGAAGCGCCTGGTCGTGGCCACGGAACTGCGGGCGGAGTGCGGCGAAGCGGTCTTCGACCATGCGGCGGATCTCGTCGAGGCCCGTCTCGTGGACGGTGATCTTCAGCCGCGCCTTGTACTTGTTGTCGCGGCGGCCCAAGGCATTGTAAACGCTGAGGATCGCCTCGCAATACGGCAGCAGGTCGGCCACGGGAAGCCAGTCGCGCACGGTGTGGCCGATCATCGGCGTGCGGCCGAGGCCGCCGCCCACGATGACCTCGAACCCCGGCTCGCCCGTCGCGTTGCGGTGCATCCGCAGGCCGATGTCGTGCGCCTTGGTGACCGCCCGGTCGTTCGGCGCGCCGGTGATGGCGATCTTGAACTTGCGCGGCAGGAACTGGAACTCCGGGTGGTCGGTGGACCACTGGCGGATGAGCTCGGCATAGGGGCGGGGGTCCTCGATCTCGTCGGCGGCGGCGCCGGCGAAGTGGTCGGCGGTGACGTTGCGGACGCAGTTGCCCGAGGTCTGGATGGCGTGCATCTCCACGTCCGCCAGCGCCGAGAGGATCGCGGGCACGTCGGGCAGCTTCGGCCAGTTGAACTGGATGTTCTGGCGGGTGGTGAAGTGGCCGTAGCCCTTGTCCCAGGTCTCGGCGATATGGGCGAGCTGCCGCATCTGGCGCGGAGATATCGTGCCGTAGGGGATCGCGACCCGCAGCATGTAGGCGTGCAGTTGCAGATAGAGGCCGTTCATCAGCCGCAGCGGCTTGAACTCGTCCTCGGTCAGGCTGCCGTCGAGGCGGCGGGCGACCTGCTGCGAAAACTGGGCGACCCGTTCGCGGACGAAGGCCTCGTCGAAGTCGGAGTAGCTGTACATCGCGGGTTCCGGGTGAGGTCCCGGCCTTCGCCGGGACGCGTGGTTTCAGGCGGGCAGGTCGGCCTGCTTGCCGTGGACATAGTTCGACGGGCCGCGGGTGCGAAAGACCTCGCGGAAGTGGACGGGTTCGGGGCCGCGGGGACCAGGTTTCGCGTCGGCGAGCCGTGCGCCCACGACATGCAGCTTCTGCGCGGCGGCGTGCAGGAGGCGCATCTGGGCGTGGGCCTCGTCCTCGATCAATTCGGCCTCGTGGTGCTGGCGGGTCCAGCGGTCGTCGGCGGTGAGGTAGATGACGTCGCCCTCGCGGAGGTCCTGGGCGGTGACGACCTTGGGGGTGTAACGGGTCATGCGCGGGCCTCCCGGGCGAGGGCGAGGGTCGCCTCGCGCGGGGCGAGGCCGAAAAGGATGACGGCGGGGCCGGCGAGCTCGGCGGCCTGGGGCAGGGTGGAAAGCGTCGCCGGAACAATGCGTTGGTCGGGGCGGGAGACGTTTTCGACCAGCGTCACGGGGGTGGCGGGGTCGGCGCCGTGCATCATCAGGCGGCCCTGGAGGAAGCGGGCGGAGCGCTTGCCCATGTAGATGGCGGCGACGGTGCCGGGGGTGGCGAGGCCGCGCCAGTCCTGGTCGGCGAAGCCCGCCATGTCGTGGCCGGTGACGATGCGCAAGGACATGTTGCGGCCGCGGGTCGTCAGGCCCTGGCCGATGGCGGCGGCGGCGACCGTGGCGGCGGTGAGGCCGGGGATGATTTTCCACGGCAGATCATGGGCTTCGAGCGCGCGGATCTCCTCGTCGAGCCGCCCGAAGATGCCCGGGTCGCCGCCCTTGAGGCGCACGACGCGGGCACCCGTCAGGGCGTGGGCGACCAGCATCGCGTCGATGGCGGCCTGGGGGGTGGAGGGGCCGAAACCCTCTTTCCCAGCGTCGATTTTCCGTGCGTTTTCAGGGACAAGTGCCAGGACTTCGGGGCCGACGAGGCGGTCGTGGATCACCACCTCGGCCGCCTGGATTGCCCGAAAGGCACCCAGCGTCAGGTGCTCGGCGGCGCCGGGGCCGGCGCCGGTGAAGAGGACGGGGTGGGGGGCGCGCGGGGTCATGCGTTGCATATAGGATAATTTTCCGCTTTCGGGCCAGTGGGGCTTGCGAATAAGCACGTCTGTTCCGATGATCGCCCCTGCCGATGCCGTTTTCCTGCGCAAAGGGGGTTTGCCGGAATGACCGCCCGCCTGGATGAGCTTGACCGGAAGATCCTGACCGAGTTGCAGGCGGATGCGGGACAGTCGCTCGACGACATCGCGCGGAAGGTGGGGTCATCGAAGACGCCGGTGTGGAACCGCATCCGGCGGCTGCGCGAGGCGGGGGTCATCACGCGGACGACGACGCTTCTCGACCCCGAGGCGCTGGGGCTGGAGGCCTGCTTCTTCGTGCTGATCCGCACCAGCGAGCACGAGGCGGAGTGGCAGCGCAAGTTCCTGGAAACGCTGCGCAAACGGCCCGAGGTGCTGGAGGCGCACCGGCTGGCGGGGGACATCGACTATATCCTGAAGGTGCGGGTCAGGAACGCGCGGGCCTACGACGGCTTCTACCAGGCGCTGATCGCCGAGGTGCGGATCCACAACGTCACCGCGCTGCTGAGCATGGAGGAGATCAAGGCGACGACCGTGCTGCCGGTATAGCATCTTTCGGAAAGCGGGGCCTGCGGGCGGTGGTCGGGGAGTTGCGTGAGGACTGGGCGGTAACGGGCTGAATCGGGGCGTTTTCCGCTGTCTTCCCGGCGTCTTCCGCGCGTCTTCCGCGCGTCTTCCGGTTGTCTTCCATCCGGCCGTCGTTGACGGGTGCGCGCGAATCGCCGCAAGGGCGCGCCCGGGGGGTGCATCGGGCGGCGGTCCGGGCCATATCGGGGGCATGTTCACCTTCGACAACTCCTATGCGCGCGACCTGGCCGGGGCCTTCGTCGCGCAGGCCCCCGCCGTGCCCCCCGAGCCGCGCACGGTCATCCTCAACGAAGGGCTGGCGGCCGAGATGGGGCTTCACCCTGCGGCGCTGACGGCGGAGGTGCTGGCGGGGGCGAAGGTGCCGGAGGGCGCGCAGCCGATCGCGCAGGCCTATGCGGGGCACCAGTTCGGGGGGTTCTCGCCCTCGCTCGGCGACGGGCGGGCGCTGCTGCTGGGCGAGCATGTCCATGGCGGGCGGCGGTGGGACATCCACCTGAAGGGGTCGGGGCCGACGCCCTTCAGCCGCGGCGGCGACGGCTATGCGGGCCTGGGGCCGATGCTGCGCGAATACCTGATGGGCGAGGCGATGCACGCCCTGGGGGTGCCGACGACGCGGGCGCTCGCGGTCGTGGCGACGGGTGCGCCGGTGTTCCGCGAGACCCCGCAGCCGGGCGCGGTGCTGGTGCGGGTGGCGGCGAGCCACCTGCGGGTCGGCACCTTCCAGTTCTTCGCCGCGCGGGGCGACGTGGCGATGCTGCGGCGGCTGGTCGACTACGCGCTGGCGCGCCACTACCCCGAGGCCGGCGCGGGTGCGCTGGCGCTGTGGGAGGCGGTGGCGGAGCGGCAGGTGCGGCTGGTGGCGCAGTGGATGGGGCTGGGGTTCATCCACGGGGTGATGAACACCGACAACATGGCCATTTCGGGCGAGACGATCGACTACGGCCCCTGCGCCTTCATGGACGCCTATGCGCCGGGGACGGTGTTTTCCTCGATCGACCGGCAGGGGCGCTATGCCTACGGCAACCAGCCGCTGGTGCTGGGCTGGAACCTGGCGCGGCTGGCCGAGGCGCTGGTGCCGCTGATGGGCGAGGACGCGGAGGCGAGCGTCGCGATGCTGAACGAGCGGCTGGCCGGGATCGCGCCGGCCTACCGGGCGGCCTGGGTGGCGGAGATGAACCGCAAGCTCGACGTGAGGGATGACGGGACGCTGGCGGACGGGCTTCTGGCGGCGATGGAGGGTCAGGCGGCGGACTGGACGCTGACCTTCCGGCGGCTGGGCGGTGCGGTGGAGGATCAGGCGACGCTCGCGCCGCTGTTCGCCGACCCGGGTGCCTTGCGGGCCTGGCTGCCGCGCTGGCGGGCGGCGCGCCCCGATCCGGCGCGGCTGCGGGCGGCGAACCCGGCGGTCATCCCGCGCAACCATGTGGTCGAGGCGGCGCTGGCGGCGGCCGTGGCGGGGGACATGGGACCGTTCCGCGAGCTGCTGGGCGCGTTGGCGCGGCCCTTCGCCGACGCGCCGGAGCGGTTCACGCTGCCGCCGCCCGCGGGGCTCGCGCCGCACGTGACCTACTGCGGGACCTAGAAGATCACGAAGTCGAAGCGGTCGAGCACGAGGGTGCCGGTGTCGATCACCGCGAAGATCCGGCGCGCCGCGCTGCCGCTGCCGTCGCGGTCGAAGTAGAGCGCGCCGCTGTCGGTGTCCTGGATGATCCGCTGGGCCGCCTGCGTCGCCTGCCCGGCGGCGTTGGCGACGAACTGCGCGATGCGCAGCGTGCCGAGCGCGAGGCCGGTGAAATCGGCGTCGTCGAGGCGGATCAGGTCGCCCGCGGGGTCGAAATCGGTGATGCGGTCGGCGTTGGCCGCGCCGGGGGCGGCGGTGAAGACGAAGCTGTCGGGCCCGCCGCCGCCCGTCAGCACGTCGCGCCCGGTGCCGCCGTCGATGCGGTCGGCCCCGTTCGAGCCGCGCAGGTCGTCGGCCCCCGCGGCACCGAAGAGGCTGTCGTTGCCGTCGCGGCCCTGGAGCAGGTTCGCCGCCGCGCTGCCGGTGATGCGGTCGGACCCCGCGCCGCCGATGACGTTCTCGATCGAGGCGGCGACGCGGGCGTTCACCCCGTCGATCCGGCTGGTGGCCGCGGCGTCGAGGATGATCGTCGCGCCCTGCGACAGGGCGGCGGCGTTCAGCGTGTCGCGTCCGCCGTTGGTGTCCTCGATCAGCCGCCGCCCGGATTCGCCCGCGAAGAGGCCGAACTGGTCGGTCACGACGAGGCGGTCGTCGACGGTGTTCGCGTCGCCCCACTGGCGGATCACCACGTCGGTCAGTCGGCCCGTGTCGCCGCCGGCGGCGTCGATGACGCGGAGGGTCCAGGTGCCCTGCGCGTCCTCGCCCTGGAACTGGCGGGTGGTGAAGGTCCAGGTGCCTGGGAAGTTGGTGCCGCCGCCCTCGCGGTTGTGCAGGACGGCCACGTCGCCCGCGCCGTTTTCGAGCAGGATGACGAGGTCGCCCATGAAGGTGTGCCGGGGCGACATGGTGATGGTGACGGTGGTGTAGTCGATCTGGAAGTTCTCGCCCGCCGCGCCGATGCTGGTGGAGACCGCGACGCCCCGGGGGGTGTCGTCGGGGATGCGCCGGGGCGCGTTCAGGAGGTCGCGGGTCAGCACCTCCTGCGAGGCGGTGGTGCCGGCGCTGCCGCCGCCCGTGAACCAGGTCTGCGCGAGGCGGACGGCGGCGGAGGCGTCGACGAGGCCGAAGCCGTAGTCGTTGGAGAACATGAAGCCGCCGCCGTTCCACTGCTCGGAGCGGTTGGCGGTCCAGACGTCGCGCTCGAACCCCGTGGGGGTGGCGCCGTCGCCGCCGGTGCCCGAGCCGGTGATCCGCGCGCTGGCGGCGAGGATGGCCTGGACGTCGCGCCAGCCGAGGGCTTCGTTGGCGTCGAGGATCAGGGCGACGACGCCCGCGACCATGGGGGTGGCGGCGGAGGTGCCGTCGAAGGTGGTGGTGATGTTGGTGGGGGTGTAGCCCGGCGCGCCGGTGCGGTCGGTGGTGACGACCTGGCCCGGGCTGCCGAAGCCCGAGACGAGGATGTTGCCGCCGTAGCTCGAGTAGTCGTCGACGGCGCCGAAGCGGTCGACGGCGGCGACCGAGACGAGGCGGGGGTCGGTGTCCACCTCGGACATGTTGGTGTTCCAGCCCTCCGTGCGGGAGTTGCCGGCGGCCTTGACGATGACGAGCCCGAGGCCCCCCCGCCCGGTCGCGGCGGCGGCCCCGACCGCGGCGACGGCGGCGTCGATCGCGGCGGCCGACAGGCCGGAGCCGAAGTAGGCGTTGCCCGAGGCATAGCCGTTCGACATGCTGAGGAGGTCGCCGCCCTGCGCCGCCGCGCGGGTGATGCCGCGGCCGATGTCGGTGATGTAGTCGTTCATCGTGCCCGCGGAGGCGCGGTCGTCGCTGTAGCCGCGGATGCCCGTCAGGTCGACGCCGTAGGCGACGCCGACCGCCCCCACGCCGTTGCGCGCGGCCCCGAGCAGCCCCATGACGGCGGTGCCGTGGTTGTCGGCCGCGAAGCGCGGCACGGGGTTGAAGTCGCCCTGTTCGTAGTCGATCTGGCCCGCGCGGACGTAGTTCGGCGCGATGTCGGCATGGGCCACGTCGAACCCGTCGTCGAGCACGAAGGCCCGAACGCCCGCCCCGGTGATCCCCGCGTCCCAGGCCCAGCGGACGTTGAGGTCGAACTGGCCGGGGGCGGTGTTGCGCAGGTGCCACTGGTCGGCGAAGCGGGGATCGGAGGGAAGGGTCATGGCGGGTCTCCTGTGCCGGGCAGGACCGCCCCCGGGCCGTCCAGGACGCGCGAGATGACGAAGACGCGCGCGTTGCAGCTTCGCAAGTTCCGCCATTCGCCGTCAAGCACGACCCGGGTGCCGGGTGCCGCGGCTTCGGGCAGGCCCTGGACCCAGACGCGGGTGCCGTCGTCGAGCATGAGCCGCTGGCAGGGCACCGACTGCGCCAGCACCGTTCCCGCGAGCACGAGCGCCGCCAGCATCAGAGCGCCCCGCCCGACCGGGCGCGCCGCCGGTCGCCCGGCCCGCCTTTGCGCGGTCCCCCTGCCGCGGCGGCGCGGAGGGGCCGCGCCACCGCGCCGGCCTGGCGGCCGGACGCGCAGGCCCGCGCCGGGGCGGCGCGCGCGACCGCCTTTCCCTGTCCGGGCGTGATCGGCATGGGTGCCTCCCGTCTCTGCCGCCGGTCCGGGGCCGGAGAGCGCCCCCGTGACGGCGAAACGCGACGCGCCCCAGGGGACGCGTGCCGCGGATCGCCCGGAGATGCCCGGGCCTTCGTCGCGCGCCGCCTTGCCGACACGGGCAGCGCGCCCCGGACCCGATCCGGGGCCTCCCCCCCTCGCGCCCGGTGCGGCGCTTCCGCTGCGGGAGGTTCCGGGTCGGCCCGGGTCGGGTCGTCCTTCAGCGCTGGCCGATCGGCACGTAGTCGCGCGCGGCCGGGCCGATGTAGAGCTGGCGCGGGCGGCCGATCTTCTGGGTCGGATCGCCGATCATCTCGCGCCACTGGCTGATCCAGCCGACGGTGCGGCTGAGCGCGAAGATCGGCGTGAACATCGAGGTCGGGAAGCCCATCGCCTCGAGGATGATGCCCGAGTAGAAATCGACGTTGGGGTAGAGCTTCTTGGCGATGAAGTAGTCGTCCGACAGCGCGATCCGCTCCAGCTCCTTGGCGACCTGGAGGAGCGGGTTGTTGTGGACCCCGAGCAGCTCCAGCACCTCGTCGGCGGATTCCTTCATGACCTTCGCGCGGGGGTCAAAGTTCTTGTAGACGCGGTGGCCGAAGCCCATCAGGCGGAAGCCGCTGGTCTTGTCCTTGGCGCGGGCGACGTAGTCCGGGATGCGGTCGACCGTGCCGATCTCGCGCAGCATCTCGAGGCAGGCCTGGTTCGCGCCGCCGTGCGCCGGCCCCCAGAGGCAGGCGATGCCCGCGGCGATGCAGGCGAAGGGGTTGGCCCCGGACGATCCCGCGAGCCGGACGGTGGAGGTCGAGGCGTTCTGCTCGTGGTCGGCGTGCAGCATCATGATCCGGTCCATCGCGCGTTCGATGACCGGGTTGACGACGTAATCCTCGGCCGGGACCGAGAAGCACATGTGCAGGAAGTTGCCCGCGTAGCCGAGGCGGTTCCGGGGATAGACGAAGGGCTGGCCGACCGAATACTTGTAGGCCATGGCGGCGATGGTGGGTAGTTTCGCGATCATGCGGATCGCCGCGACCTCGCGCTGCCAGGGGTCGTTGATGTCGGTCGAGTCGTGGTAGAAGGCGCTCATCGCGCCGACCACGCCCACCATCGTCGCCATCGGGTGCGCGTCGCGGCGGAAGCCCCGGAAGAAGTAGTGCAGCTGTTCGTGCACCATCGTGTGCCTGGTCACCCGTTCGGTGAAGTCGGCGAGCTGCGCCGCCGTCGGCAGTTCGCCGTAGAGGAGTAGGTAGCAGGTCTCGAGGTGGCTCGACCGGTCGGCGAGCTGCTCGATCGGGTAGCCGCGGTAGAGCAGTTCGCCCTTGTCGCCGTCGATGTAGGTGATGGCGCTTTCGCAGGCGGCGGTGGAGGTGAAGCCGGGGTCGTAGGTGAAGACGTCACCTTCCGCATAGAGCTTGCGGATGTCGAGCACGTCGGGGCCGATGGTGCCCGACTGGATCGGCAGGTCGATCTCCCTGTCGCCGACGGTCAGCCGCGCGCTGCGTGTCACCTTGTCCATGTCGGTCTCTCCCATCTGGCGGCGGGGCGTCAGGCAGCGACGTCGGCGAGCCGCAGAACAGTTTCCTCTTGTCCGATGACAAGCATCATTTCGTAAACGCCCGGTGTCACGGTGCGACCGGCGAGCGCGGCCCGGACCGGCGCCGCGATCGTGCCGAAGCCCGTGCCCCGGGCCTGCGCCGCCGCGGTCAGGATCGCTTCGAGCGCGGGCTTCGTCCACTCTGCACTTCGCAACTGCGGCGTCAAGTCGGCCAGAAGCGCGCGGCCCTGGTCGTCGAGCGCGGCGGCGGCCCCGGGGTCCGGCAGGATGGGGCGCGTGGTCATGAGGAAATGCGCCTTGTCAAGGACTTCGGGGTAGGTCTTCGCGCGTTCCTTCAAGGTCGGCAGGGCGCGGGCCAGCATGTCGGTCTGCGCGGGCGTCAGCGGCGGGGCGCCGGTCGCGGCGCGGAAGGCGGCGAGGTCGCGCAGCAGCGCAGCATCGTCCATCCGCGCGATGTGCCGGCCCGAGACATGCGCGAGTTTCCGGAAGTCGAGCCGTGCCGGGGCCCTGGTGATGCCCGCGAGGTCGAACCATTCCATCGCCTGCGCGTCGGAGAAGATCTCGTCGTCGCCGTGGCTCCAGCCGAGCCGCGCGAGGTAGTTGCGCATCGCCGCCGCCGGGTAGCCCTGCGCCTGGTAGTCGCCGAGCGCGGTCGCGCCGTGGCGTTTGGACAGCTTCTTGCCGTCGGGGCCGTGGATCAGCGGGATGTGCGCCCAGGTGGGCACGTCCCAGCCCATCGCGGCGTAGACCATCTGCTGGCGGCCCGCGTTGTTCAGGTGGTCGTCGCCCCGGATCACATGCGTCACCCCCGCGTCGTGGTCGTCGACCACGACCGCCAGCATGTAGGTGGGGGTCCCGTCCGACCGGAGCACAACCATGTCGTCGAGCTGTTCGTTCCCGAAGGCCACGCGGCCCTGGACGGCGTCCTGCACCACCGTCTCGCCCGTCTGCGGGGCCTTCATGCGGATGGCGAAGGGGCGGTCGGGCCAGGTCGCGGGGGCGGCGTCGCGCCAGGGGCTGTGGAAGACGGCATAGCTGCCGCGGGCCTCGGCCTGCGCGCGGAAGGCCGCGATCTCGTCCGGGGTGGAGAAGTCGCGGTAGGCGGCACCCCGGGCGAGCATGTCGCGGGCGACCTGCGCATGGCGGTCGCGGCGGGCGAACTGGCTCGTGGCCTCGCCGTCCCAGTCGAGGCCGAGCCAGGCGAGGCCGGTCAGGATGGCCTCGGTCGCCTCGGGGGTGGAGCGGGCGCGGTCGGTGTCCTCGATCCGCAGGAGGAACCGGCCGCCGCGGCCGCGGGCGTAGAGCCAGTTGAAGAGCGCGGTGCGCGCGCCGCCGATGTGCAGATGGCCGGTCGGCGAGGGCGCGAAGCGGGTGACGACCTGCTTGTCGGGCTGGGGCACGTTAAGGACTCCGAAACCATCCGGGGGTAGGCGGGGCTTAGGCAAAAGGAAGGGGGCGGGCAAGGTGGTCGCACTGCCGGCGATCCGGGTGGCGGGGTGGCAGGCGGCGCTGGCGGCGCGGCAGGGGCGGCTGTTCGCCTTCGTGCCGGTGCTGATCGGGGTCGCGGTGGGCCTTTGGTTCTCGCTGCCGGTGGAGCCGGGGGCGGGGGCCTATGCCGTGGCGCTGGTGGTGGCTGTGGGCTGCGCGGGGCTGGTGGCGCGCGGCGGGGAGGCCTGGCGGGTGCCCGCGGCGGCGGGCCTGTGCCTGGCGGCGGGCGTGCTCGCCTGCGGGCTGCGGCTGTGGCTCGTGGCCGCGCCGGTGCTGGAGGGGCGGTATTTCGGGCCGATCACGGGGCGGGTGGTGCTGATCGACCGCAGCCAGTCGGACGCGCTGCGGGTGACGCTCGACCGGGTGGTGCTGGACGGGATGGCGGTGGGCGGCACGCCCGCGCGCGTGCGGGTCAGCGTGCAGGAGGCGCAGCCGCACTGGGTGCCGGAGCCGGGGCAGGTCGTCATGACGACGGGCTATCTGTCGCCGCCCGAGGGGCCGGTGGAGCCCGGCGGGTTCGATTTCGCGCGGATGGCCTTCTTCGACCGGCTGGGGGGCGTGGGCTACACGCGCAACCCGGTGGTGCTGTGGGAGACGCCGCAGGGCAACGCGCTGTGGATCAACCGGACGCGGACCTATCTGGCGCAGGGGATCATGTCCTCCATCCCGGGCGACCCGGGGGCCTTCGCCGCGGGGGTGATGACCGGCGACCGGTCGGGCCTGTCGCCCGAGGCGGTGGCGGCGCTGCGCGATTCGTCGCTGGCGCATCTGCTGGCGATTTCCGGCATGAACATGGTGTTCCTGGTGGGCTTCGTCTTCGCGCTGATCCGCCATGGCCTGGCGCTGGTGCCGCCCGCGGCGCTGCGGGTGGACGCCAAGAAGATCGCCGCGGTCGTGGCCTTCGGGGTCGCGGCCTTCTACCTGCTGCTGTCGGGGGCGAACGTCGCGACGGAACGCGCGTTCATCATGGTCGCGGTGATGCTGGGGGCGATTTTGCTCGACCGGCGGGCGCTGTCGTTGCGGTCGGTCGCGGTGGCGGGGGCGCTGATCCTGCTCTACCGGCCGGAAAGCCTGACCGAGCCGGGGTTCCAGATGAGCTTCGCCGCCACCGTCGCGCTGATCGTGGCCTTCGGCGCGATCGACGGCGCGGTCTTGCGCGAGCGGCTGCCGCGCTGGGCGATCCCGGTCTTCACGCTGGTGGTGAGTTCGGTCGTGGCCGGGTTCGCGACCGCGCCCTATGCGGCGGCGACCTTCAACCGCTTCGCCGACTACGGGCTGGTCGCGAACCTGCTGACGGTGCCGGTGATGGGTGCGGTGGTGATGCCCGCGGGCGCGGTGGCCGCGATCCTCGCGCCCTTCGGGCTCGCGGCCCCGGCGCTGTGGGTGATGGAGCAGGGGAGCCGGTGGATCCTGTGGGTCGCCTTCTGGGTCGCCGGCTGGGAGGGGTCGGTGACCCCGATCCCCGCCCCCGGGCCCTGGGTGCTGCCGGTCATGACGCTGGGCTTCGCCTGGGTCGCGGCCTGGACGGGGCGGGGGCGGTGGTGGGGCGCGCTGCCGGTGGCCGCGGCGCTGGTGGCCTGGGGTGGCGTGCCGCGTCCCGCGCTGCTGGTGGCGGGGGACGGGGCGGTCGCGGGGCTGCTGGGTGCGGAGGGCCGGGCGCTGTCCTCGCCGCGCGGGGGGAGTTTCGCCGCGCGGCAGTGGCTGGAGAACGACGGCGACCTCGCGCCGCAGGCCGAGGCGGCGGGGCGGCCGGGGTTCACCGGCGAGGCCGGGGCGCGCGGCTTCGTGCTGGGGGAGTTTCGCGGCGTGGTCATCAAGGGGCGTGGCGGGGCGGCGGCGGCGGCGGCGGCCTGCGCGACGCTCGACCTCGTGGTGACCACGGCCGAGGTGGGCGATGCCGGCCCCTGCGCGATGCTGGACGCGCGGCGGCTGGCGCGGACCGGGCCGGTCGCGGTCGACGTGGTGGCCGGCGCGCTGGTGATGACGGTGGCGCAGGGCCAGGCGCGGGCCTGGACCCGGCGGATCAGCCCGGTGCCGGAGGAGGTGCTGCGGGCCGCGCCCTAGCGGGACGCGCCGAAGTCCACCACCCAGTAGGGCGTGCCGTCGCCGATGGCGACGCCGACGCCCACGTCGCGGACCGCGCGGTTCAGGATGTTGGCGCGGTGCAGGGGGCTGGCCATCCACCAGGCGACCGCGCGGTCGGCGCTGCCGAAGCCGCGGCCGGTGTTCTCGGCCGCGGTCGCGAAGCGGTAGCCCGCGTCGCGCAGCCGCGCGGTCAGGTCGCGCCCGTCCGACCCGGTATGCGCGATCGACCCGCGCGCGGCGTTGTCGCAGGCGTGGGATTGCGCCACGGCGGTCAGCGTGGATAGCTCGCGCACGGCGGGCAGACCGGCATCGGCACGGGCGGCGTTGATGCCCGCGACGACCTCGGTGCGCAGGGCCGAAAGGTTCGCGGGCGTCTCGCAGGCCAGGGCGGGGAGGGCTGTGACGATGAAGGCGGCGGCGAGGGCGAGGATCGGGCGCACGGGGGGAACCTCCGTCGGGATGTGCGGAAGGGTAGGCGAAACGGGGCGTGCGGCGCAACCGGCGGGTGTCCATGCTTGACGGCTGGATGCGCGGCCGGATCGACCCGGCCCTGAACCGCGCCGGCCGGGGGCTGTCGGCGCTGGGGGCGACCGCCGACGGGGTGACGCTGGCCGGGCTGGGCTTCGGCCTGGTCGCGGCGGCGATCGTGGCGGTCGGCTGGCCGGCCTGGGTGGCGCTGGGGCCGCTTCTGCTGAGCCGCCTGGCCGACGGGCTGGACGGGGCGGTGGCACGGGTGCGCGGGAAGACCGACTTCGGCGGCTTTCTCGACATCGGCTGCGACTTCCTGTTCTACGGCGCGATCCCGATGGCCTTCGTGCTGCGCGACCCGGCCGCGAACGGGGTGGCGGGGGCGTTCCTGCTGATGGCCTTCTACGCCAACGGGGCCACGTTCCTCGGCTTCGCGATCATGGCCGCCAAGCGCGGGATGGAGACGGCGGCGCGGGGGGAGAAGTCGCTGTATTTCACCGCGGGGCTGCTCGAGGGGACCGAGACGATCCTGTTCTTCGTCGTGCTGTGCCTGTGGCCGGGCGCCTTCGCGCCGCTCGCCTGGGGGTTCGGGACGCTGTGCCTGGTGACGGCGCTGGCGCGGGTGATGCTCGCGCGGCGGGTGCTGCGCTAGACGGGCACGGCCTCGCGGAAGCGGAAGAAGCCGTGGGTGGCGCGGGGCCAGAGGTCGCGGTCGTGGTCGCGCAGGACCTGCGCGACGGCGATGCCGTCGGGGGCGAGCGCGCGGGCGAGGTCGGCGAGCGCGTCGGCGGTGGGGCCGACGGGGGCGAAGGGCGTCACGATCTGGCGCGCGCCGCTGTCGCGGGCCCAGCGGGCGAGGGCGTCGACCGCCGTCGCGTCCACCGCGTGCAGCGCGGGCGTGACCCCCGCGCGCGCGGCCGCGTCGCGCAGGGCGCCGGTGGCGAAGGCCTGCACATGGGGTGCCGTGGCCAGCGGTGAGCGGCCGGCGACGGTTGAGAGAAGGGCTGAGGATACGGGCCGAAACCCTTGATCCAGAAGGAACTCCGGGCAGCAGTCGTCGTCGTGGATCAAAAGCGCCGCGGGCAGGCTGCGGTCCCAGGGGTCGGGCACCGCGACGGGCTTCGGCGCGGGGGCGGGGCGGGCGTCGAGGCGGAAGGCCTGTGTCGCGAGGCCCTCGGGGCGGAAGCGCCCGCCGGTGTGGCGGGCGATGTTGTCGGCCGTGGCGAGGTAGGTCTTGCCCGCGGTGTGCAGGCCCCCGACCCAGCGCCAGGAGAGCGTGTTCGAGGCCGGGTCGCCGTCGATCAGGTGGCGCAGGAAGAGGTCCGCGCCGAGCTCCCACGGCAGGCGCAGGGTGAAGATCCAGATCGAGGCGAACCACATCCGGGCGTGGTTGTGCAGATAGCCCGTGGCGGCGAGATCCTGTGCCCAGGCGTCGAAGCCCTCGATGCCGGTGCGGCCGGCGCAGGCGTCCTCCCACGTCCGGCGCAGGCCCGTCTCGGCCGCGATCCGGTCGAGCCCGGCCCGCACCCCGTCGCGGTAGACGCCCCAGACCGCCGGGCGCAGCTGCAGCCAGCCCTTCCAGTAGGTGCGCCACAGCACCTCGGCCACGAACCTGTCGGCTTCGGGTCCGTGCGCGCGGCGGGCGGCGGCGATGACCTCCTCCTCGAGGATCAGGCGGTGGCGGAGCCAAGGCGACAGGCCGGAGACCGCCTGCGCCCCGGGCGTGTCGCTGTTGCGGCCCGCCGCGTAGGCGCGGCCCGCCTGCGGCAGGAAGGCGGAGAGCCGGGCGAGGCCGGTGGCGCGGGTGGGGTCCATGGCCGCGATGGTAGGGCCGCGCCGGGCCGTTCAAGAGGGTGCCCTCGGGGGGTGCCCTTGCAGCCCCCCGGATGCGTCACTAAGACTCCGTTCATCATCAGCCGTTATCCCCCCGACAAGCCGAACCCCGAGGCAGCCCATGCGCGATCCCGTCGATCATTACATGAACACCCTGGTCCCCATGGTCGTCGAGCAGACCAGCCGGGGGGAGCGGGCCTATGACATCTACAGCCGGATGCTGAAGGAGCGGATCATCTTCCTCGGCGGCCCGGTGCACGACGGGATGAGCAGTCTGATCTGCGCGCAGCTCCTGTTCCTGGAGTCGGAGAACCCGTCGAAGGAAATCAGCATGTACATCAACTCGCCGGGCGGGGTGGTGACGAGCGGGCTGTCGATCTACGACACGATGCAGTACATCAAGCCCAAGGTCAGCACGCTGGTGATCGGACAGGCGGCGAGCATGGGGTCGCTGTTGCTGACGGCGGGCGAGAAGGGGATGCGGTATTCCCTGCCGAACAGCCGGGTGATGGTGCACCAGCCGTCGGGCGGCTATCAGGGCCAGGCGACCGACATTATGATCCACGCGCGCGAGACCGAGAAGCTGAAGCGGCGGCTGAACGAGATCTACGTGAAGCACACCGGCAACACCTACGAGGCGGTCGAGGCGGCGCTGGAGCGCGACAACTTCATGTCGGCCGAGGACGCCAAGGCCTGGGGGCTGATCGACGAGATCCTGGAGAACCGCGGCAAGCTGGACGAGGGGAAGTAGGGGGGCGCGGCGCAGGGCGGGGGCGGCGACGTAGGGCGGGGGGCGGCGACGTGACACCTTCGCCCCCGGGATCGGGGGCGGATTGGGCATTGTGGCGTCGGGGGGCATGGCTTAGGCTGCCGCCCCGGGCGTCAGACCCGGCGAGGCGGGCGAAGGACAGAGATGGCGAACACCACCGGCGACAGCAAGAACACGCTCTACTGCTCGTTCTGCGGCAAGAGCCAGCACGAGGTGCGCAAGCTGATTGCCGGCCCGACGGTATTCATCTGCGACGAATGCGTCGAGCTGTGCATGGACATCATCCGCGAGGAGACCAAGGCCACGGGCCTGAAGTCGTCCGACGGCGTGCCCACGCCGCGCGACATCTGCAAGGTGCTGGACGACTACGTGATCGGGCAGATGCACGCCAAGCGCGTGCTGTCGGTGGCCGTGCACAACCACTACAAGCGGCTGAACCATTCGTCCAAGACCGACATCGAGCTGGCGAAGTCGAACATCCTGCTGATCGGCCCGACGGGCTGCGGCAAGACGCTGCTCGCGCAGACGCTGGCGCGCATCCTGGACGTGCCGTTCACCATGGCGGACGCGACGACGCTGACGGAGGCCGGCTATGTCGGCGAGGATGTGGAGAACATCATCCTGAAGCTTCTGCAGGCGTCGGAATACAACGTCGAGCGCGCGCAGCGCGGGATCGTCTACATCGACGAGGTCGACAAGATCACGCGGAAGTCGGACAACCCGTCGATCACGCGCGACGTGTCGGGCGAGGGCGTGCAGCAGGCGCTTCTGAAGATCATGGAGGGCACCGTCGCCTCCGTTCCGCCGCAGGGCGGGCGCAAGCATCCGCAGCAGGAGTTCCTGCAGGTCGACACGACGAACATCCTGTTCATCTGCGGCGGGGCCTTCGCGGGGCTGGAGAAGATCATCGCGCTGCGCAACAAGGGGTCCGGCATGGGCTTCGGCGCGGCGGTGAAGGACCCGGACGCGCGCGGGGTGGGCGAGGTGTTCCAGGAGCTCGAGCCGGAGGATCTGCTGAAGTTCGGCCTGATCCCGGAGTTCGTGGGCCGCCTGCCGGTGATCGCGACGCTGACCGACCTCGACGAGGAGGCGCTGGTCAAGATCCTGACCGAGCCGAAGAACGCGCTGGTCAAGCAGTACCAGCGGCTGTTCGAGATCGAGGGGGTCAAGCTGACCTTCACCGCCGACGCGCTGGTGGCCATCGCGAAGCGCGCGATCAAGCGCAAGACGGGCGCGCGGGGCCTGCGGTCGATCATGGAGGACATCCTGCTGAACACGATGTTCGAGCTGCCGGGGATGGACGGCGTGCAGGAGGTCGTCGTGAAGGACGAGGCGGTGAACAACGGCGCGCCGCCGATGATCGTCTATGCCGAGAAGAAGAAGGACGCCGTGAAGGCGTGATGCCGTGATCCGGCGGATCGTCACCGGGTCCACCTGGGAGCCGCAGGTCGGCTATGCGCGGGCGGTCGTGGCCGGCGGGTGGATCCACGTCTCGGGCACCACGGGGACGGATCATGCCACGGGCGAGGTGCCCGCGGGCGTGGAGGCGCAATGCGTGCTCGCGCTGCGGATCGTCGGCGAGGCGCTGGCGCGCGCCGGGGCGACCTTCGCGGATGTGGTGCGGGTGACCTACATCCTGCCCGACCGCGCGGATTTCGCGCCGTGCTGGCCGCTGCTGCGGGCCGCCTTCGGCGCGAACCCGCCGGCCGCGACGATGATCGAGGCCGGGCTGATCGACCCGCGCCACCGGATCGAGATCGAGGTGACGGCCTGGCGGGACCAGGCCGGTTGAGCAGCCGGGCAGAATCGAACCGGCGGCGGGTTTGCAGGGTCCTCCGCGTTCCGGCGCTGCAAGGCCGTCAAGGGTGAGGCCCCGGCCTTTGCCGGGGCGCGGGGTGGATGGGGCGGCGGGTTTGCAGGGTCCTTCGCGTTCCGGCGCTGCGGAGGCCTTGCGGGTGAGGCCCCGGACTTTGCCGGGGCGCGGGGTGGATGGGGCGGCGGGTTTGCAAGTCCCTCCGCGTCCCGGCGCAGGCCGGGACCTCCACCCTTGCCGCAGCCGCCGCCGCTAGACGGCGGGCGCGGCATTTGCGATAGAGGCGGCGACGCCAGCCGGGGATCCCCATGGACTTCATCAAGCGCCTTCTGACCTGGTGGAACAGCCAGACGCTCGGCACGCAGATCTTCACCGCGCGGAACGGCGTGAAGGTCGGCACGGACGGGGAGGGCAACACCTACTACCAGACGCGCGACGGCAAGCGGCGCTGGGTGATCTACAAGGGCGAGATGGAGGCGAGCCGCGTCAGCCCGGAGTGGCACGGCTGGCTGCACCACACCTGGGACGCGCCGCCGACCGAGGCGCCCTTGAAGCGCAAGGCCTGGGAGAAGCCGCATGTGCCGAACCTGACGGGCACCGGCGAGGCCTTCGCGCCGCCCGGGTCGATCCGGCGCGCGCAGCCGGCCGACCGGCGCGACTACGACGCCTGGGCGCCCGACTGATGGCGGAGGAGCGCTGATGGCGGAAGACAGGGCCGAGGTCGCGGCCGGCGCGGTGGTGCTGGCGGTGGCGGCGGGGTTCCTCGCCTGGTCGGCGCAGGCCGCGGGCTGGTGGGGCGGGGCCGCGCAGACCTATCCGCTGACCGCGAGCTTCCGGGCGGTGGACGGGATTTCGGTCGGCTCGGAGGTGCGGCTGGCCGGGGTGCGCGTGGGGTCGATCACCGACCTGCGGCTGAACCCGCAGACCTTCTTCGCCGACGCCACGATCGCGGTGGACCAGGCGATCCGGTTGCCCACGGACAGCGCGATCCTGATCTCGTCCGAGGGGCTCCTCGGCGGCAACTACGTCGAGCTGGTGCCGGGCGGGTTGCCCGACGTGCTCGCGCCCGGGGACGAGATCGAGGACACGCAAGGCTCGGTCAGCCTGGTGAACCTGCTGATGAAGTTCGTGGGCGGGATGGCGGGGGACAACGCCCCGGCCGGTGCGGGGGCCCCCGCCCCGTGAAGCTGGCGCTGGCCATGGTCGTCATCGCCTCCCCCGCGCTGGCCCAGACGGCCGAGGCGCCGGGGGCGGTGCTGCGCCTGCTGGACAAGCTGTCGGGCGACGTGCAGGACGTGACGCTGGCGGTCGGCCAGCAGGTGCGGATGGGGCGGATGACGGTGGCGCTGGACGAATGCCGCTATCCGGCGAACGACCCGTCGTCGGACGCCTATGCGCAGCTGCGCATCTTCGACAGCGCGAGCGCGGATCCGGTGTTCCGCGGCTGGATGATCGCGGCGAGCCCGGCGCTGAGCGCGCTCGACCATCCGCGCTACGACGTGTGGGTGCTGAACTGCGACGTGCCGGGGGCCGTCCCCGCGCCGATCACCGAGGACGGCGCGGGCGAATAGCCCGGCGGGTCCCAGGTTGCTTGCGCCGCGAGCGCGAGGGCGAGCCGCGCGTGGTAGGTGGCGCGGGAAACCTCGACCGCGCCGAGCGAGGCGAGGTGCGGGGTCAGGAACTGGGTGTCGAAGAGCCGGAAGCCGCCCGCGCGCAGGCGGTGGACGGCGAAGGCGAGCGCGACCTTGGACGCGTCCCGCGCGGTCGAGAACATGCTTTCGCCGAAGAAGGCCGCGCCGAGCGTCACGCCGTAGACGCCCCCCGCGAGGCGGTCGCCCTGCCAGACCTCGACGCTGCGGGCGTGGCCCGTGGCGTGCAGGTCGGCGTAGAGGGACTCGATCCGCCGGCTGATCCAGGTCCCGCCGTCGCGCGCGCAGGCGGCGACGACGGCGGCAAAGGCGGTGTCGGCGGTGACGGTGAAGCCGCCGCGGCGGATGGTGCGCGCGAGCGAGCGCGAGATGCGGAAGCCGTCGAGCGGCAGGATGCCGCGGCGGCGGGGGTCGATCCAGTGCAAGTCCCGGTCGTCGCGGCCGTCGGCCATGGGGAAGATGCCCATCGCGTAGGCGCGCAGGAGGACCTCGGGGGTGATCGCGTCGGTCATCGCGGACCGCGCCGGGACGGAGGGGCACGCGGGGCGGGAGGTCCCGGGTCGGGGCCCGGGACGGGGTCTGCCTGCGGGTCGGGCCGGCCCGTCAGGCGGGGAACTTCGCCGCCAGCCACTTTTCGAGCCAGTGGATGTTGTAGTCGCCCGCCTGGATGTCGGGTTCGTCCAAGAGCGCCTCGAAGAGGGGCACGGTGGTCTCGATCCCGTCGACGATCAGCTCGCCCAGCGCGCGGCGGAGGCGGGCCAGCGCCTCGGGCCGGTCGCGGCCGTGGACGATGAGCTTGCCGATCAGGCTGTCGTAGTAGGGGGGGATGGAATAGCCTGAATACAGGGCGGAATCCATCCGCACGCCGTAGCCGCCGGGGGCGTGGAACATGCGGACGCGGCCGGGGTTCGGGGTGAAGCCCGGGACGCGTTCGGCGTTGATGCGCACCTCGATCGCGTGGCCGTTGAGGTCGAGGTCGGACTGGCCGAAGGACATCTCCATCCCGCTGGCCACGCGGATCTGCTCGCGCACGAGGTCGACGCCGAAGACGGCCTCGGTCACCGGGTGTTCGACCTGGAGGCGGGTGTTCATCTCGATGAAGTAGAACCGGCCGTCTTCGTAGAGGTATTCGATGGTGCCCGCGCCGATGTAGCCGATCTTGGCCACCGCGTCGGCGCTGATCCGGCCGATGCGGGCGCGTTCTTCGGCGGTGATGACGGGGCCGGGGGCTTCCTCGAGCACCTTCTGGTGGCGGCGCTGGAGCGAGCAGTCGCGTTCACCGAGGTGGACCGCGCCGCCGCGGCCGTCGCCGAAGACCTGGATCTCGATGTGGCGCGGGGTGGTGAGGTATTTCTCGATGTAGACCTCGTCGTTGCCGAAGGCGGCCTTGGCCTCGGACCGGGCGGTGCGGAAGGCGATCTCGAGCTCGCCTTCGTTGCGCGCGACCTTCATCCCGCGCCCGCCGCCGCCGGCGGTGGCCTTGATGATGACGGGGTAGCCGATGTCGGCGGCGGTGCTGCGGGCGGTGTCGATGTCGGGCACGCCGCCGGGCGAGCCGGGGACGCAGGGGATGCCGAGCGAGAGGGCGGTCTCCTTGGCGGTGATCTTGTCGCCCATGATGCGGATGTGTTCCGCGCGGGGGCCGATGAAGGTGAGCCCGTGGTCCTCGAGCGCCTGGGCGAAGGCCGCGTTTTCGGACAAAAAGCCGTAGCCGGGGTGGACGGCCTCTGCGCCCGTGATCTCGCAGGCCGAGATGATGGCGGCCTTGGACATGTAGCTGTCGGCCGAGGGGGCGGGGCCGATGCAGACGCTCTCGTCGGCCATGCGGACGTGCATCGCGTCGGCGTCGGCGGTGGAATGGACGGCGACCGAGGTGATGCCCATCTCGCGGCAGGCGCGGATCACCCGCAGCGCGATCTCGCCGCGGTTGGCGATCAGGATCTTCTCGAACATGGGGCCTATTCCACGATCATCAGCGGCGCGCCGTATTCGACCGGCGTGCCGTCGGTGACGAGGATGCGCCTGACGGTGCCCGCGCGCGGGGCGGGGATGTGGTTCATGGTCTTCATCGCCTCGATGATGAGGACGGTCTGGCCTTCGGTCACGGTCGCGCCCACGGTGACGAAGGCGGCCGCGCCGGGTTCGGGCGAGAGGTAGGCGGTGCCGACCATGGGCGAGGTCACGGCCCCGGGGTGCTGGGCGGGGTCTTCGGGTGCCGCGGGGGGCATGGCCTGGGGGGCCGCGGCGGGGGCCGGGGCGGGGGCCGCGGCCGCGACCTGGACGACCTGCGCCTGCTTGACCACCCGGACCTCGAGGCTGTCGTCCGCGCCGTATTCGCGCTTGACCGAGAGTTCGGTCAGCGCATTGGCGTTCAGAAGCTCGGCGAGCGCCTGGATGAAGGCGACGTCGGCCTCGGTCGGGTTCTTGCTCATGCGGTCCCTCGGCGGTTTTGCGGCAGGTATAGGCCAAGCCGCCGGGGCTGGAAAGCGCGCCCGGCGCTTTTGCGGGCAGGGGGCGGGGATTTTGCGGGCGGGCGCGATTTTACCGTTTGATAAAAAATGGAAGCCGTGCAGACTGTCGGGCACGCAAGCGGGGAGCCATGGGGATGGGGAACAGCCAGCTGACGCCGGGGATCGTGGCTGGGCGGCTTTCGACCGCGGAGTATGCGCGGAACTTCGGCGACCATGCGCCGCCACTCGACCGGCACGAGGCGCTGGTCGCGGCGGACCGCTGCTATTTCTGCCACGACGCGCCCTGCATCACGGCCTGCCCGACGGGCATCGACATCCCGCTGTTCATCCGCCAGATCGCGACCGGCACGCCCGATGCGGCGGCGAAGACGATCCTTTCGGCCAATATCCTGGGCGGCATGTGCGCCCGCGTCTGCCCGACCGAGACGCTGTGCGAGGAGGCCTGCGTGCGCGAGGCGGCCGAGGGCAAGCCGGTGGAGATCGGCCGGCTGCAGCGCTTTGCGACCGACACGCTGATGGACAAGGGGGTGCATCCGTTCACCCGCGCCGCGCCGACGGGCAAGCGGGTGGCCGTGGTGGGGGCGGGGCCGGCGGGGCTGGCCTGCGCGCACAGGCTCGCGATGCTGGGGCACGAGGTGGTGGTCTTCGACGCCTTCCCGAAGCCCGGCGGGCTGAACGAATACGGGATCGCGACCTACAAGGCGGTGGGGGATTTCGCGCAGGCGGAGGTCGACTGGCTGCTGGCGATCGGCGGGATCGAGGTCCGGCAGGGGCAGGCGCTGGGGCGCGACTTCACGCTGCGCGACCTGGAAGGGCAGTTCCAGGCGGTGTTCCTGGGGATGGGCCTCGCGGGGGTCAAGGCGCTGGGGCTGGAGGGGGAGGGGCGCGACGGGGTGGAGGCGGCGGTCGACTTCATCGCGGCGCTGCGCCAGACGCCGGACCGGGCCGAGGTGCCGATCGGGCGCGACGTGGTGGTGATCGGCGGCGGGATGACGGCGGTGGACGCCGCGGTGCAGGCGCGGCTCTTGGGGGCCGAGAACGTCACCATCGTCTACCGTCGGGGGCGGGAGAGGATGAGCGCGAGCGGCTACGAGCAGGAGCATGCGCTGGCCGAGGGGGTGAAGATCGTGACGGGGGCGGTGCCGGTGGCGATCCACGGCAACGGCGCGGTCGAGGCGGTGGAGTTCGCCTATGCCGAGGACGGGCCGGAGGGGTTGCGGCCCACGGGCGAGACCTTCCGGCTGCGGGCCGACCAGGTGTTCACCGCCATCGGGCAGAGCTTCGCGGGCGTGCAGGGGGCCTTGCGCATCCAGGGCGGCAAGATCGCGGTCGACGGGCACGGGCGGACCACGGTGCCGGGCATCTGGGCGGGCGGCGACTGCGCGACGGGGGGCGAGGACCTGACGGTCACGGCGGTCGCGCAGGGGCGCGATGCGGCGATGGACATCCACCGGGCGCTGGCGGGATGACCGCGCCGGCCCCTTTACGCGGCGCGGGGCTTGCGCCACACGGGGCGCGGCGGTGGCGGGCTGCGGGACGCGATGTTTCAGGAATGGATCGACGGGGTGCTGGCCTGGGTGGCCGCGAACCAGGGCTGGACGCTGCCCATCGCGCTGGTCTTCGGGGTGGCCGAGACGACGGCCTTCACCTCGCTGCTCATTCCGTCGAGCGCGATCCTGATCGGGGTCGGCGCGCTGGTCGCGGCGGGGAACGTGCCGTTCATGCCGCTGTGGCTCGGCGCGGCGGCCGGGGCCGCGGTGGGGTCGACCTTCAGCTGGTGGCTGGGCTGGCATTACGGCGCGGACATCCTGCGGTGGCGGTTCATCGCCCGGCACCAGGAGCTGGTGGACCGCACGAAGGGGCTGTTCGACCGCTACGGGGCTTTTGCCGTGCTGGGGGGCCATTTCGTCGGGCCCTTCCGGCCCTTCGCCTTCCTGCTGGCCGGCATGAGCCGGATGCCGCTGGGCAGGTTCAGCCTCTACAACCTGCCGGGCTGCCTGGCCTGGTCCTTCATCGTGCCGATGATCGGCTATCTGGGCGGGACGACGGTGGGCTGGCTTCTGAACTATCTTCCCATCTGACGGGGCGCGCCCCGTCGTCAACCGGCAGGGGATCGCCATGGCAGACCTGACGACCGACTTCATCGGCATCCGCAGCCCGAACCCGTTCTGGCTGGCCTCCGCCCCGCCGACGGACAAGGAATACAACGTCGTGCGCGCCTTCCAGGCGGGCTGGGGCGGGGTGGTGTGGAAGACGCTGGGGGCCGAGGGGCCGCCGGTCGTGAACGTGAACGGGCCGCGCTACGGGGCGATCTGGGGGGCGGACCGGCGGCTTCTGGGACTGAACAACATCGAGCTCATCACCGACCGGCCGCTCGAGGTGAACCTGCGCGAGATCAAGGCGGTCAAGCGCGCCTGGCCCGACCGGGCGATGGTGGTCAGCCTGATGGTGCCCTGCGACGAGCCGTCGTGGAAGGCGATCCTCGGCCACGTCGAGGACACCGGCGCCGACGGGGTGGAGCTGAACTTCGGCTGCCCGCACGGGATGAGCGAGCGGGGCATGGGGGCCGCCGTGGGCCAGGTGCCCGAATACATCGAGATGGTGACGCGCTGGGTGAAGATGCACTCGCGCATGCCCTGCATCGTCAAGCTGACGCCGAACATCACCGACATCCGCAAGCCCGCCGAGGCCGCGAAGCGGGGGGGCGCGGATGCGGTGAGCCTCATCAACACGATCAACTCGATCACCGGGGTGGACCTCGACGACTTCGCGCCCGAGCCCACGATCGACGGCAAGGGCGCGCATGGCGGGTATTGCGGGCCGGCGGTGAAGCCCATCGCGCTGAACATGGTGGCCGAGATCGCGCGGTCGCCCGAGACGGCGGGGCTGCCGATCAGCGGGATCGGGGGGGTCACGACCTGGCGCGACGCGGCCGAGTTCATGGCGCTGGGCGCGGGCAACGTGCAGGTCTGCACCGCGGCGATGACCTACGGGTTCAGGATCGTGCAGGAGATGATCAGCGGCCTGAGCGACTACATGGACCGCAAGGGGTTCGCATCGACGGCGGAGCTGGTGGGCCGCGCGGTGCCGAACGTGACCGACTGGCAGTATCTGAACCTGAACTACGTGACCAAGGCGCGGATCGACCAGGACGCCTGCATCAGGTGCGGGCGCTGCTATGCGGCCTGCGAGGATACCAGCCACCAGGCGATCGCGATGGGGCCGGGGCGGGTCTTCACGGTCAAGGACGACGAATGCGTCGCCTGCAACCTGTGCGTCAACGTCTGCCCGGTCGAGGCCTGCATCACGATGGAACGCCTGCCGGTCGGCGCGGTGGACGCGCGGACGGGGCGGCCGGTGACGGAATACGCCAACTGGACGACCCATCCGAACAACCCGATGGCGGTGCGCGCGGCGGAGTAGTCAGGTGGCGGGATCGTCGGTCGGGTCGGGCTTCGGCCCCTTCGCCCTGTCGGCCGCGCGGGCATAGGTTTCCGCCAGCACGGCCGTGTCCTCGAGCAGCGGCGAGACCGAGGGCACGAAGCGGAAGGCCGGCAGCACGCGCGGGCCGTCGCGCGCCGCGCCGGGCGGCATGGGCGGGGCGGGCAGCGACAGCGGGACGTGGGCCGCGGCGAGCGGACGCAGGACAGGTGCGGACATGGCGTTTCCATCGTCTGGAATGCCCCCGGATCGAGGCTATCACGCGCGGCCCGGGTCCCGCAAAGGCCCGATGCGGCGCATTCGCGCGAACACGGCGGGGGGATGTCCGTCCGGAATCCTCGGGCCGGGTGCCGGGGTCATCCGATGATGTCCCAGCGTCGGCCCCGGGGCGGTCGGCCAGCACGTCATTGCCCTCGCCGCCGTTGAGGAGGTCGGCCCCGCCTTCGCCGTTCAGCGCGTCGGCCCCCGCCTCGCCCCGCAGCCTGTCGTTGCCGCCGCCGCCGTTCGCCACGTCGTTCCCGGCCCCGCCGTTGATCCGGTCGGCCGCGCCGTAGGCGAACAGCCCCAGGGGTGCCGTGGCGACCACATCCGCGGCGTCGCGCCCGTTGACGGTATCGGCACCGGCCCCTGCCTGCACGGTGATCTGCGCAAGCCTTAGACGGTGGACCCGTCGCCGGCCACCACCGTCCCTTCGTCGCGCAGGGTGACGACGTCGTCGCCGTCCTGCCCCTCCACCTGGTCGCCGCGGCCGGAGCCGAAGAGCGTGTCGTTCCCGGTGCCGAGCGAGACCGTCACGGGGACGGGGATGAAGGGGGTCAGCGTCGATGGCCCGCGGAACAGGTCGTCCCCGGCCGTCAGCAGCCCCGCGACCGTGCCGCCCGCGACCGCCGCGGCAAAGTCCGCGGCGGCGACCGACAGCCCGGTGACCTGCGCGAAGACGCGGTTGACGAACAGGTCGTCGGGCGTGGCGGGCGGGGCTGCGCCGTCGAGCTTTTCCACATGGTAGAGCGCGGTGATCGTCCCCGCTGACGGCAGGGGTTGCAGCGGATCGGTGTCGAAGCCCGCGCCGAACAGGTACCAGTGGGTCTCGGGCGCGCTGAACGACGGGTCTCCGGTCCCGGTGACGGCGGGCCCGAGGATGCTCCACATCGCACCGCCGCGTGGATCGAAGCCGTCGAGGTCGGCCGCGCCGGTGAAGGTGTACTGGGGCTGTGCGCCCGAAAGCTGTTCGAAGCCGAGGGTGAAGACGGCCATGGCAATCTCCTGGCGCGGCAGGAAATCCCTGCCGGCTGCAATACTCCTTTGGATCGAGTCCCCGGTGCCCCTGCGTCAAGCGGCGGCGATGCCGCGCCATTCGCCCGCAGCCTTGCCTGCCGCCCCGCCGCGCGCTAAACCCGCGCCCACGGACGGTTGGCCGAGCGGTCGAAGGCGCACGCCTGGAAAGTGTGTAGGCGGGGAACCGTCTCGAGGGTTCGAATCCCTCACCGTCCGCCAGTTGGCCCTGCGAAAGCGTTCTCCCGATCCGGCTGCGGCGGAGATTTTTCGCGCTGTCTTCGGGGTTATGCGGGAGGGGCGACTCTGTTGCACAGATCGGCTGAGGGTCGGAGTTCCCTTTCCCGAGACAGACTCATCCCCCGGCTTCCGTGACGGGGATGCCGAGCGCGGTGAAGCCGTTTGGCACGGCGACACGGACCTGAAGCTCGGCGACCTGACGGTCGGTCCCGTGCGCTCAGGCGTTGGCCCAGCAGTTTGACACAGTGCATCTTGGTCGCAGCACGGCTTCGGCGGTGATCGCCGGGTGACGCTGGCGATCTCCTGTTCGGGCGGGATCTGCTCTAGCAACGCGGGCAGCATGGGTGCATCGCCGACCTCGCTGGTGGTGAACTCGGCCCACGGGTTTCCGGGGATTTCTCGTCGATGCCGATGTGGATTTTGCGCCAGACGCGCCGCTTCGTGCCACCATGCTTGCGGGCGTTCCACTCCCCTTCACCCTCGACCTTGATCCCGGTGCTGTCGAACAGCAGGTGCAGCGGGCCGTCCGATCTGAAGTTGCGCTGGCGGCCACGCTTGCCGGTGGGGACGGCTTCCCAGGCCATCGCGGGGTCAGACCAGATCGTCAGCGAGCCCGGCGCTTGAGCGCTTCGTTGTAGGCCGACCAGTTCCGGGTCTTGTCGGTCGGGGCTGTCGGTCCGCTCATACACCCCGGCTATCACGCCGGATGCGCGAGATGAATCCCCCCAGCCGACTTGTGCAACAGAGCGCCCTACACGCCCAGGACCGACGGAAAAGCCGAACGCCTCATCCAGACCTGCTGCGCGAACGGGCCTGCGGCCTCGCCCATCCCTCGTCGGCAACGCGCAATACAGCCGCGCCAGCTCGACTGTTTCGACCAATCAAGACCGCACTGGGCACGCAGCGGCCTACACCCCTCCCAACGGTGAACGACCTGATGCGACATCACAGCTAGATGCTGCGCCGGGCGTTGGCCAGCCGGTCGAACATCACCGCGAAGAGGATCGCGCCGCCGATGAAGGTGCCCTGCCAGAAGGCATTGATGCCCAGAAGGCCGAGGCTGTTGCGGATCACCTCGATCAGCATCGCGCCGATGATGGCCCCGAGCGCAGTCCCGGCCCCGCCGGCAAGGTTCGCCCCGCCGATTACCGCAGCGGCGATCACCTGCAACTCGAGCCCCGTCCCGATGTTGGTCGTCACCGCCCCGAGCCAGCCGGTCTGCACGATCCCCGCGATGCCCGCCGACAGGGCCGAGATCATGTAGACCGCGACCTTGATCGCCTTGACCGGCACCCCGGTCAGCGTGGCGGCATGTTCGTTGCCGCCGATCGCGAAGAGGTAGCGGCCGAACTGCGTCCAGCGCAGCACGAAGCCCGTCAGGAGCGCCAGCACCACCATGAAGAGCACGGGATTGGCGATGCCGAAAAGCCAGGCGCCGCCGCCGATGTCGAGGAGGATGTCACCGTCCGGCCCGAAGTCGAACACCACCGTGTTGCCCGAGGCGACCATGGCGAGCGAACGGGCGACCGACAGCATCCCGAGCGTCACGACGAAGGAGGGCAGGCCGACATAGGCGATGAGCACGCCGTTGATCGCGCCCACCACCAGCGCGGTGGCGACCGAGGCGAGGATCCCGACCTCGATCGAATAGCCCGCGTTCATCACCACGGCCAGCACCATGGAGCACAGGCACAGCACCGAGCCGACCGACAGGTCGATGCCGGCGGTGATGATCACCATCGTCATGCCGAGCGCGACGATCGCCACGAAGGTCACGTTGCGGGTGATGTTGTAGAGGTTCTTCGTCGTCGCAAAGGCGTCCGTCGCGAACGACAGCGCGATGCTGGCGACGATGACGGCCACGAACACCCAGAAGGTCTGGCTGCCGAGCAGGCTGGAGAGCCATGTCTCCTGCTTCAGCCCGATGGAGGCGCTGAGGGAAGTCGAGGACATCGCGGGCCTTTCTTCTCGGGATGCTGGACGGGTCAGACGGTTTCGATGGCGCCGGTGATCAGGCCGGTCACCTGCTCGGGAGAACTGTCGGCGATCCTGCGGTCGGCGACCTTGGTGCCGCGCCGCATCACGATCACCCGGTCGGCCACGGTGAAGACGTCGGGCATCCGGTGGCTGATCAGGACGACCGCGATTCCCTGGTCGCGCAGGCGGCGGATCAGGTTCAGCACCTCGGCCACCTGGCGCACCGAGATCGCGGCGGTCGGTTCGTCCATCAGCACGACGCGGGCGTTCGACAGCCGGGTGCGGGCGATCGCCACGGCCTGCCGCTGCCCGCCCGACATCTTCTTCACCACGTCGCGCGGCCGCGTCTCGGACTTCAGCTCGACGAAGATCTCGGCGGCACGGCGGTACATCGACTTGTAGTCCAGCACCCGGAACGTCCCGAACCCGCTGCGCAATTCGCGCCCGAGGAAGACGTTCGCCGCCGCCGTCAGGTTGTCGCACAGCGCAAGGTCCTGATGCACGATCTCGATCCGGTGCTCGCGCGCCTCGACCGGACGGTCCATCACGATCTCGCGGCCGTCCATCAGCAGCGCCCCGCCGCTCGGCCGGAAGTTGCCCGCGATCATCTTGACCAGCGTGGATTTCCCCGCGCCGTTGTCAGCTCGTGATCGTCGTGAAGGGGCTCGACAACCCCTTCTTCGAGGCGATCAACCAGGGCTGCCAAAAGTGGAACGCGGAAAACCCCGACAGCGAGTATGAATGCTTCTACACCGGCCCCGCCTCCACCGCGGACGAGGCGGGCGAGGCGCAGATCGTGCAGGACATGCTGTCGAAGCCGACCACGGTGGCGATGGCGATCTCGCCGTCGAACGCGAAGCTGATCGCGCAGACGATCCGGACCGCCGCGCCGACGATCCCGATCATGACGATCGACGCCGACCTCGCGCCCGAGGATTCGGCGCTGCGGATGACCTATCTCGGGACCGACAACTACCTGATGGGCAAGCGCATCGGTGACTACGTGAAGGCGGCGGCCCCCGACGGCGGCAAGGTCTGCACCATCCAGGGCAACCCCGGGGCCGACAACATCCTGCGCCGCGCGCAGGGCTTCCGCGACGCGCTGTCGGGTCAGGAGGGACTGGCCGCTCTGGCGGGTGAAGGCGGCTGGACCGAGGTCGCGGGCTGCCCGGTCTTCACCAACGACGACGGCGCCCGGGGCGTGCAGGCGATGACCGACATCCTTGCGGCGAACCCCGACCTCAAGGCCTTCGGCATCATGGGCGGCTGGCCGCTGTTCGGGGCGCCCCAGGCCTACCGTAATCTCTTCACCCCCTATGCCGAGCGGATCGCCGCGAATGATTTCGTCATCGGAGCCGCCGATACCATCGGGGCCGAGGTCGACCTCGCGCGCGAGGGTCTGGTGACGGCGCTGGTCGGCCAGCGGCCGTTCGAGATGGGCTATCTTGCGCCCTCGACGATTATCTCGCTCATCAACGGCGAGACGGTCCCGGACCCGGTGTTCACCGGGCTCGACGAGTGCACCAAGGACACGGTGGATACCTGCATCCAGAAGTGACCGGCTGACAGTTACAGGGGGCGTCCGGTCAGGCCGGACGCCCCTTCTTCTTGCGCCGTCCCCTCGCGCCGCGGCCCCGCCCCGGACGACCCGGAGCGCGCCACGCCGCGCACCGACGCCCCCGCCTTGCGGCCGGCCAGACGCTGCGTCTGCCCGGCTACCGGCCCCCGTCCCGTTTCACATACCGCCGCCAGTCATGCGCCTCGCGGAAGCCGAGCACCTCGCGCGCCTTGGCGTTCGACAGGGGGGCCTCGCGCGGTCCCATCGCGCGCGTGACGGGCGTGTTCGGCGCGTATCGCGCCAGGAACTCCGGCGTCGGCAGGTCGGCGGTGATCGTGTCGTTGACCGCGTTGAACACCTGATACCCGAGGCCGTCCTTCTGCAGGCAGAGATGCACGATCTCGCCAAGGTCGCGGGCATCGATGTAGCTCCAGGCGTTGCGCTTGCGCATCGGCGGGTTGTCGAGATACGCGGCGAAGGCTCCGTATTCATGCGGCTCGATCACGTTGCCGATCCGCAAGGCATAGATGTCGGCCCCGTAGCGCATGGCAAAGGCGCGCGCGGTCTTTTCGTTCACCACCTTGGACAGGCCGTAGCTGTCCATCGGATCGCTGTCGTAGTCCTCGGTCAGCGGGAAGGCGTGAAAATCCTTGTCGCCCTCAGCGAAACAGACCCCATAGGTCGTTTCCGAACTGGCAACGATCACCTTGCGGCAGCCGAGCTTCATCGCCGCCTCGATCACGTTGTAGGTGCTGGTGACGTTGGCTGCGAAGGTCCTGTTGTCCGGCTCGATCCCGACGCGGGGGATCGCGGCGAAGTGCACCACGGCATCCGGGGCCGTCGGCGGGGCGCCGTCGGCATAGTGCATCAACCCGAAGTGCGAGGTCAGCGCGTTGAATGCCTGGCCGCTGTCGGTCAGGTCGGCGATCAGGGTGTTCACGCCCGGCAGGTCCAGCGGCTTCAGGTCCACGTTCAGGATCTGGTAGCCCCTGGCCAGGAGGTGCGGCACGGCATGCCGCCCGGCCTTGCCGGTGCCTCCGGTGAAAACGATGCGTCTGATCATGGTGCGTCTCCGTCGGTTTTGTCAGGGCTTTGCCGCCGGCAGCTCCAGCCCGGCCAGCCCGGCCAGCATCCGCGCGACCGAGGCGTCGTCGTCGCGGCCCATGCCTGCGGCGGCGGTCATCACGAACATCTGCAACGCGGTCGCGGCGACGGGGGTGGGAAACTTCAGATCCCGGCCGATGTCGGTGACGAGCCCGAGGTCCTTGGTGAAGATGTCCACCGCCGAGCGCGGCGCGTAGTCGCCGTCGAGGATGTGGGGAACCCGGTTCTCGAACATCCAGGAATTGCCCGCGCTGGCCGTGATCACCTCGTAGACCCGCGCGATGTCCAGCCCCATCGCGGCGGCGAAGGTTACCGCTTCGCAGGCGGCGGCGACATGCACCCCCGCCAGAAGCTGGTTCACGATCTTGAACGCGGCCCCCGTGCCTGCGCGGTCGCCGAGTTCGTAGAGCCTGGCCGCCATCGCCTGCAGGACCGGCCGGGCGATGTCGAACGCCGCCGGCGCCCCCGACGCCATGATCGTGAGGTCCCCCGACGCCGCCCGCGCGGCTCCGCCGCTGACGGGCGCGTCGACGTAGTGCAGGCCGCGCGCCTGCGCCTTCTCCTCCAGCGCGCGGGCGGCCTCCGGGGCCATCGTCGCACAGGACAGGATCACCCCGCCCGCCCGCATCCGACCGGCCGCGCCGTCCGGTGCGAAGAGCGCCGCGTCGGTCTGCGCGGCATTGACCACGACGCAGACGACGATGTCCGCGCCCGACGCCGCCGTGGCGGCATCGGGTGCCGTGCGTCCGCCGGAGGCGGCAAACCGCGCCACCGCCTCGGGCGACAGGTCGCAGCCGGTGACGCCGAAGCCGCCGCGCCGCAGCGATCCGGCGATGCCGAGACCCATCGCGCCGAGCCCGATGACGCAGGTTTGCAGCGCCCCAGTCCCTGCCATGCGATCGTTCTCCGCCCGGTTCTGCGGCCGTCTTGAGGCGGCAGACGCAGGATGATAGCCATGTCCTGGCATCGCTATCCGAGATTCCGTGCGGGTGGCAAGGGTCGGGTTCCGTCCCCGGCGGCGATGGAAAGGGGGCGGACGCGACGATGACGGTGGATCCCGGCAAGGACGGCCGATGCCGATCGGGGGCGCGCGCGGCCATGTCGTCGACCGCCGACGCGCAGCATGCCCTGGAACGCGACGAAGCCGCGCCGCTGTTCTTCACGTCCGTGCCTCAACCCGACCTGACCGAGGAGCCCTGCATGACCACCCCTGCAAAACCGAGGATCGGCTTTGTCGGCCTTGGCCTGATGGGCCACGGCATGGCCACGAACATCCTTGCCAAGGGCTATGCGCTGACCGGCATCGCCCACCGCAACCGGGTGCCGCTGGACGACCTCGTGGCACGGGGGGCGGTCGAGGCTGCCGACATGGCAGACCTCGCCCGGCGGTCGGACATCGTGTTCCTCTGCCTGACGGGCTCGCCCGAGGCGGAGGCGGTGGTGGCGCAGCTTCGGCCCGGACTGGCACCGGGATCGGTGGTCGTCGACTGTTCCACCGGCGAGCCCGACGTGACCGACCGGCTGGCGCGCGACCTCGCCGCGATCGGCGTGGACTATGCCGATGCCCCGCTCGGCCGGACACCGAAGGAGGCGCTGGCGGGCACGCTCGACTGCATGGTCGGGGCCACGCCCGAGGTGTTCGCGCGGCTGCGGCCGGTGATCGCGACCTGGGCGGCCAAGATCGTGCATGTCGGCGGGGTGGGCGACGGCCATCGCATGAAGCTCCTGATGAACTTCCTGTCGCTCGGCTATGGCGCGCTCTATGCCGAGGTGCTCACGCTGTCGCGCAAGGTCGGGATCCCGATCGAGACCTTCGACAGCGTGATCCGCGGCGGCCGGATGGACTGCGGCTTCTACCAGACCTTCATGGGCTATGCGCGCGACGGCGACCGCGAGGCGCACCGGTTCACCTTGAGCAACGCCTACAAGGACATGCGCTATCTCGAGGCGATGGCGAACGGCGTCACGGTGACGACCACGCTCGGCAGCGCGATCAAGAACAGCTATGCCATGGCGATGGCGACGGGCGGCAGCGGCCCGCAGGACTACGTGCCGCATCTGCCCGACTACGTCGCCCGCGCGAACGGCCTGAACCTTGCCGAAGACCCGGCGCCGCCGCCGTCCCGGCACCTCCGCCACCCCGGTTCGGAAACCCCTTGAAGACGGGCATGGCATCGGGGCGGGAAGGCCGGATCGCGGCCCCCCGCCGCATGCCCGCGTGAGGGATCGTCGTTGGTCCCCGGCCGCATGGCGCGGCCGCGGGGGCCTGTGCGCGGCGGGGCCGGGGCGGGCTTCGCTCAGTAGCCGCGCACGGCCTCGGCCCGCGTGTTCCGCAGTTCGGCCAGCGGCGCGGACAGCGCCTGCACCATGATCCGCACGTCGGTCAGGAGCGAGCAGAACTGCGCGCCCTGGTCCCACATCCGCCGGATCATCGCCGGGCTGCCGCAATGCACCCCCGCGATCCGCCCCGCCGCGCGGGCGCGGGCCAGGATGTCGGCGATGGCCCCCGTGACCTCGGGTGCGGTCGGGTCGAGCGTCGGCTCGTGGCCGAGCGACAGGCCGAGGTCCGACGGGCCGACATAGACGCCGTCGAGCCCCTCCACCGCCAGGATGGCATCGAGGTTCGCCAGCGCCTCGCGCGTCTCGATCATCGCGATCACGGCAACGGCGGTGTTTGCGGTCTTCACATAGGCCGGGCCGTGCACCAGGTTCGCCCGCGTCGGCCCGAAGGACCGCGTGCCGAGCGGCGCGTAGCGGGTGAAGGACACCAGCCGCCGCGCCTCCTCGGCGGTGTTGACCATCGGGCAGATCACCCCCTCCACCCCGGCGTCGAGGCATTTCATCAGGATGCCGGGCTCGTTCCACGGCACCCGCGCCATCACCGGCGCGGGCAGGCCCTGCAGGACCTGCACCATCGCCAGCGCCGCCGGGTAGTCGATCAGCCCGTGCTGCAGGTCGACCGTCACCAGGTCGAACCCGGCGCGGCCCATGATCTCGGCCGGGACGGTGCCGGGGATCGCGCACCAGCCGTTGACGGCGGGCGGACCGGCGAGGAGCCGCGCGGGCAGGTTCATCCCTTCACCGCCCCCGCGGTCAGGCCGCTGACGAGATAGCGCTGGAAGAACATGACCAGAAGGAAGATCGGGATCGCCACGCTGACGACGGCGGCCACGGCATACATGATGTTCCCGTCCGACTGGATCTGGCCCAGGTAGCTCGCGATCTTGGGCACCATCGTCTGGTTGTCCTGGGAAAGGATCAGCCCCGTCACGGTGAAGTCGTTGTAGGCGAGCAGGAAGCTGAACAGCCCCGTGGTGATGACCCCCGGCCACATCACCGGGATGATGGCGAGGCGGAAGGCCTGGAACCGCGTGCAGCCGTCGACCAGCGCCGCCTCGTCGAGGTCGCGCGGGATGCCCTGGAAGAACGAATACATCATCCACAGCGTGAAGGGCTGGTTCAGCGCCACCAGCACGACGATGGCGGTCGGCAGGTGGCCCCAGACGTTCAGCGCGAAGAAGGGGAACAGGTAGCCCGACACGATGGTGATGTCGGGCATGGCGCGGAAGAAGAGGGCAAAGATCAGGATCCAGAAGCGGTAGCGAGAGGTCGACCGCGCCAGCGCATAGCCGCCGAGCGTGCCGAGCGTCAGCGAGATCACCGTCACGAACAGCGTCACGATCACGGTGTTGACCGCGGCGCGCCAGAACGCGGTCACCACCCAGGCGCCGTGATACCCCGCACCGGTGAAGGCGTCGCCGGTCAGGCGGACCGTGTTGGTGCCGAAGATCGCGTTCTCCCAGCTCGTGCGGCTGAAGAAGTCGGCCTCGACCTTGAAGCTGCCCCAGACCGTCCACAGGAAGGGGAACGCCGCCACGATCAGCCACAGCAGGACGAAGCCCGACGCGGCCCAGACCAGCCTGCGCGGGCGGCGGTCCAGCGCGTCGGCCATCAGCGCGGCCTTTCCGACAGAAGCTCGCGCCCGACCCGCAGGATGACGGGCAGGATCAGCACGGTGATGAACCCGATCGTCAGCACCGAGGTCGCGGCGGCCGAGCCGAAGATCTGCGTCGTCTGCGTGTTCAGGCTGGCGTAGATCTGGAAGCTGAGCGATGTCGCGCTGCTTGCGGAGTTGAAGCTGATGATCGGCTCGAACACCTTGAAGTTGTCCATCACCTGCACCAGCAGGATGAACAGGATCAGGGGCCGCAGCGTCGGGACGGTGACGTAGCGCACCCGCTCCCACCGGCTCGCGCCGTCGATCATCGCGGCCTCCTGCGTCTCGCGCGGGACGGCCTGCAGGCCCGCGAAGAGCACGATGAAGCTGAACGGCGCATTGGTCCAGATGCCGTAGACCAGAAGCATGATCCAGGTCAGCGGGGTGGAGGCGCGCATCGACAGCGTGGGGTCGCCCATCACCCATTGCAGCGCGGCCCCGAGGATGCCCCGGCTGTCGAGCATCCAGTAGAGCACCAGCGCGCCGACCAGGGGCGTGATGACCATCGGGATCAGGCTGAAGAAGATCACCGGCCCGCGGATGCGGCGCGACAGGGTGTTGACCGCCAGCGCGATGGCGAAGCCCAGGCCCAGCGCGAAGGGGGTGACGACGATGCAGTAGGTCAGCGTGAAGGCGAGCGCGCGCCAGAAGGGCAGGTTCATCACCATCGCCGCGAAGTCGCGCCAGCCGTCGGCGGTGGCCCAGGCCTGCGCCAGTTCGCCCGTGGCCAGGTGGGCGCGGTCGAGGTAGGTGCCGATCCCGTTCCACTGGCCGAGCGGCTGCGCCTCGCGCAGCGCGGCGGTCGCGGCGGCGTCGACGACCGTCTCGGTGGTGCAGCCGCCGAAGGGCTGGCAGGTCTCGGTCGTGACGAATACCGCCGGGTGTTCGACATACAGCGACTGCACGACGATCGACACGATGGGCAGCGCGATGAAGATCAGCATCGCCGCCAGCGACGGACCCATGAAGGCAAGGAAGGTGCGGTGCGGCATGGCCTGTCCCCTCCCCGCGGATCGCGGCCCGGACCAGGGGAGCGCCGGTCCGGGCCGATCCGACAAGGGCTTGCCCTACTGCAGGAAGCCCGCGGATTTCGCCGCCGCGTTGTAGGCGGCGGTGATGTCGGCGATGGCCTTGTCGGCGTCCTCGTTGCCCTTGATGAAGTCGACGAGCTCGGCCCCCAGCACCTCGTGCAGGGTGCCCATGTAGGGCACCATCGGGTAGGGTCGGCCGCCGCCCGTCGCGGTGCCGATCACGCCTTCGGCCGCCGGGGTGGGCTGGTAGCCCCGCACGAGCCACACCGCAAGATCGGCGTTCGCCGCCACCGTCTCGGGGCTGATGCCGCGCATCATCGCCTGGAACGACGCCTCGGCATCCGCGTCGCTGATGTTCTTGGCGATGGTGAAGCCGTCCCACCACACCGCCGCCGCCGGGATCGACCCGCCGCCGATCGTCGGCGCGGCGGTGAACACCGTGCCCGCCACGACCTCGGGCGTGGCCTGGGCCGGATCGACGGTCGAGGCGGCGAGCGAGCCCCAGTTCTGCATCATGACGAGGCCGCCCTGCGCCCAGGTCTTGCCCATCGTGTTGGTGTCCATGGTCACGTAGTCGGGTGCCATGTAGGCGGTCAGGTCGCGCATCATCTTCAAGGCCAGGCGGCCCTGGTCGTTGTCGATGGCAAGCTCGGCCGAACCTGGCAAGAAGAACTCCGCCCCGGTGCCGAGATACATGTTCACGAACTCCGCCGCGAGGTCCCAGCCCGCGCCGTCGGACGCCATGATCGGGTTTTCCGCCACGCCCTTCTCGCGCAGCGCCTGCGCGGCCGCCAGCACCTCTTCCCAGCTCTTCGGCAGCGGGATGCCGTTGGCGTCGAGGATGTCCTTGCGCAGGAACAGGTGCTGGCTGTTGGCCATGAAGGCGATCGCCATCGTCCTGCCGTCGATCCTGATGAGCTGGTTCGGCTCCAGCTGCTGGCCGTATTTCGCCACCAGGTCGTCCAGCGGGCGGATCAGGTCCGCGTTCAGCAGCGGCACGATGGAGTTGTTGGCGACCACCGCCACCGTGTATTCGGCCGGGTTCGCCGTCAGCGCGGGGACCTGCAGGTTCTTGTGTTCGGTCGTGGCATTGGCGGTCACGGTCAGGGTGGCCGAGGCGCAGGTCCCGGCGGCGGCGTTCACCGCCTGCAGCGCCCGGAAATCGTTCGACAGGATGCGCACCGACCCCGACGCGGTGTCGCAGTCGGCGAAGGCGGGCAGGGCGAGCGTCAGGGCCATGGCGGAGGCCAGGGCCAGGCGGGTGATGGGCATGGGGCGAACCTCTCTGTCGCGCACGTCGGCGCAGGGGGTGGGGCGCGCTGCGGGCCAGCGTCTTGCAAGCGATTGCAAGGCAGCGAAACACAAAGTTCGCGGCCGATCAAGCACGGATATCGCACCCGGACCTTCCGCATAGCCCCGCTTCGCTGGCCCTTGCAAAAGAACTTGCAGACGTATGCAGGTGCTGTCAGCATCCCCGCCATGAGCCGCGACATGCCGCCGATGCAGGGATTCGATCCGCGCTGGACGGACCTGCCGGACTACATCCTGGGGATCACCAAGGCCATCTGGGAGGACCGCGACGTCCGCGGCCTCGACCGCTGGTATGGGCGCGACGTGCTCAAGCGGTCGCCTGACGGCGTGCTGGTCGGCAACCGGGCGGTGATCCGCGAGACGCTGATGTCGATCGGCAGCGTACCCGACCTGCAGCTGTATGGCGAGGACGTGATCTGGTCGGGCGAAGCGCAGGCCGGCTTCCTGTCGTCGCACCGCCTGATGTGCGTGTCGACGCATTCCCAGGACGGTCCCCTTGGGCCGGCCACCGGCAGGCGGACGCGCAACCGCGTCATCGCCGACTGCTGGTGCAAGGACGACGCGATCCACGACGAATGGCTGATCTACGACACCGGCGCCGCGACGCGCCAGATCGGCATCGCCCCGGACGAGGCGGCGCGGCGCGCGATCCGCGACGAAGGCGGGGTCGCCACCGCCGCGCGCCCCTTCACCCCCGCGATGGACCGCCCCGGCCCCTACTCCGGGCGCGGCAACGACAACCCCTTCGGCGCGCGCCACGCCGCCTTGATGCAGGCCATCTTCGCCGCCGACTTCGCCGCCATCCCCCGCAGCTACGACCGCGCCGTGCAGCTCGACCTGCCGGGCGGGCGGGCGGAGTACGGCGTGCCCGAGGCCGACCGCTTCTGGACCGACCTGAAGGGCTGCTTTCCCGACTCCGCGCTGACCATCGAGCACGTCATCGGCCGCGAGGACCCGCTCTTCGCCCCCCGCTCCGCCCTGCGCTGGCACCTGCAGGGCCGCCACGACGGCTGGGGCATGTTCGGCCGGCCCTCGGGGGCCGAGGTCTTCCTCTGGGGCGCGAGCCACGCCGAATGGGGTCCCTGGGGCCTGCGGCGCGAGGTCATCGTCTTCGACGAGGTGGCGGTCTGGAAGCAGATCCACCTGCATACGGGAGTCTAGGAATGTTCGACCCAGCCACCATGATCGTCCGCTACGGCGAGCTGCGCCCCTGCAAGACGGCCTTCATCGACGCCCATACCCCGGGGTCCGACCAGAAGGAGAACTTCACCATCATCGGCGGCGGCGTCAGCGAAAGCGCCGACCAGCACGTCCACATCACCTCGACCCCCGGCTTCAACATCGGCGCGGCGGGCCAGCCGCCGAAGTGCCGCAACTCGCTGCACTCCCACCGCACCGCCGAGGTGTTCTTCGCGCTGAAGGGCCGCTGGCGGTTCTTCTGGGGCCGCTGGGGCACGGCGGGCGAGGTCACGCTCGAGGAAGGCGACATCATCAACATCCCGACCGGCATCTTCCGCGGGTTCGAGAACATCGGCACCGACTACGGGATGATCATGGCCATCCTCGGCGGGGATGACGCGGGCGGCGGGGTGATCTGGGCCCCGCAGGTGATCGAGGACGCGCGCGACCACGGCCTCGTCCTCGGCGCGAACGGCAAGCTCTACGACAGCAGGAAGGGCCAGCACCTGCCCGCCGGCGTGGGGCCGATGCCGCTTCTGACCGACGAGGAGCTGCGCGCCTTCCCCGAACCCTCGACGGCGGATGTCGTGCCGGGCCACGTCGCGCGCTACCGCGACCTGATGGCGCTGGCCGACCGCAAGCCTGCGGTGGTGATCGGCGACAGGGGCGTGCTGCGCGACCGCCCGGGGTTCGAGGTCACCTTCCTGACCCGCGGCTCGGCGCAGACCGAACCCGCCGCGTCCGGCAAGGCGACCGTCCTGATGCCGATGCGCGGGCACTGGGCGCTGGGCTGGCCCGACGCCAGGTCCGGCGGCCAGGCGGTGCTGAACCCCGGCGACACCGCGCTGATCCCGGCGGGCCTGGCCTATACGGTCGCCCCCTCGATGACCGGCGAGGCGAGCCTTTACCGCGTCGAGGGAACCGACGATCCTGCCGGCGCGACGGGGCGGTTGCTGTAAGGGGACGGGCGTGCGGGGGATCGACTGGATCAAGCGGCCGCAGGGGGCCGCGGGCGGCGACATGGCCGCGGTCGCGGCCACCGTGGCCGAGGTGCTGGCCGGGGTGCGCGCGCGCGGCGACGCGGCGGTGCGCGACTTTTCCGTCCGCTTCGACGGCGCGGTGCCCGAGGCGCTCGAGGTCTCCGCCGCCGACCGCGCCGCCGCCGTCGCCGCGCTCGACCCGCAGACCCGCGCGGACACCGAGTTCGCCATCGCCAACGTCCGCGCCTTCGCGCAGGCGCAGCGGGCGACCATCCTGCCGCTCGAGGTGGAAATCCGCCCCGGCGTCCACCTCGGCCACCGCGTGATCCCCATCGGCCGGGTCGGCTGTTACGTCCCCGGCGGGCGGTTTCCGCTGCTGTCCGCCCCGGTGATGACCATCGTCCCGGCCAAGGTCGCGGGCGTGGGGGAGGTCGTGGCCTGCCTGCCGCCCAACGCCCACCCCGCCATGGTCGCGGGCTGCCACCTGTCGGGGGCCGACCGCATCTTCCGCATCGGCGGCGCGCAGGCCATCGCCGCCATGGCCTTCGGCACCGAAAATGTGCCGCGCGTCGACAAGATCGTCGGCCCCGGCAATGCCTTCGTGAACGAAGCCAAGCGCCAGGTCTTCGGCCCCGTCGGCATCGACCAGCTCGCCGGCCCGTCCGAGATCTATACCGTGGCCGACGGCACGGCGGATGCCGAGATGCTCGCGACCGACATGCTCGCCCAGGCCGAACACGACCCCCGCACGCGCGTGGGCCTCATCACCACCGACCGCGCGCTGGGGCAGGCGGTGCTGGCGGAGGTGGAGCGCCAGCTTGCCACCCTGTCTACCGCCCACGTCGCGCGGCCGTCATGGGAGGCGCAGGGCGAGATCGCGGTGGCCGCGGACGAGGCCGCGATGATCGCCTATGCCGACGCCATCGCCGCCGAACACCTGCAGGTCCACACCGCCGACGCCATGGCCTTCTCGCAGCGCCTCACCAACTACGGCTCGCTCTTCATCGGAACGCTCGCGAGCGTCGTCTATTCCGACAAGAACTCGGGCACCAACCACACGCTGCCGACGATGGGCGCGGGGCGCTATACCGGCGGGCTGTGGGTGGGGTCCTACCTGAAAGTCGCGACGCACCAGTGGATGACCCCCGAAGGCGTCCTCGCCGTCGCCCCGGCGGCGGTCCGGCAAAGCGCTTCCGAGGGGCTGGAGGGCCACCGCCGCGCCGCCGCCCTGCGGCTGGAGCGGCTTCAGGCCGGCCGGGACACCCCGTCCCGGCCCTGAGCCGGGACCTCCTGCCTCACGCGCCGTGCGGGTGCCGAGGGAGGCCCCGGATCAGGTCCGGGGCGGGGACATTGGCGGCACCTGCGCCGCGTGGTCGGTCACGGCCTCGAACAGCGCCGCGGCGCGCAGAAGGGTGGCCTCGGCACCATGCCGGGCCACGATCTGCAAGCCCAGCGGCAGGCCGCCGGAAAACCCGCAGGGCACGCTGATCGCCGGGTGCCCCGTCACGTTGAACGGCAGCGTGCGCATCGGCGTCCAGACCGACCCCTTCGCGAAGGCCGCGACGGGCGGCGCGGGGGTCAGCGTGGTCGCGGTGACCAGCACGTCGGCCCCCGCCAGCGCCGCATCCACCGCCGCCCGCAGCGGCGCGACCAGCGCCCGCGCGGCCTCCGCGTCGCCCGCGTCCAGCGCCACGCCCGCGGCGAGCGACAGGTAGCTCTGCGCCCCGTGCCGCGCCTCGCGCCGGGCCATGTGCGGGCGGTGCAGGTCCAGCCCCTCGGCGTGCAGGATCACCGCACCCACGCCCTCCATCAGCGCGTAGTCGGGCAGGGTGGCCTGGTGCAACCCGGCCCCCGCCAGGGTGAAGACCCCCGCCGCGTCATCCAGCGCGCGGATCACGCCCGGATCGCAGGCCGGATCGCCCGCGACCCAGTCGCGCGCATAGGCCACCCGCAGCGGGCGCGGCGCGAGGTCCGTCATCGTCCCCGCCAGCGCATCCCACAGCGCCGCCACATCCGCCACGCGCGCGCCCATCGGCCCCACGCTGTCGAGGCTCGGGGCCAGCGACAGCACCCCGCCGCCGGGCAGCGCGCCCGCCGTCGGCTTCAGCCCGACGCAGCCGCAATAGGCCGCGGGCGCGCGGATCGACCCCGCCGTGTCGGACCCGAGCGCGAGCCGCACGAGGCCCCCCGCCACCGCCGCCGCCGAGCCCGACGACGACCCGCCGGTGATGTGGCCTTCGTTCCACGGGTTGCGCGCGGGCGGGTGCGGCAGGTCGAAGGACGGCCCGACCGTGCCCAGGTCATAGGTCGCGACCTTGGCAAGGACGATCGCCCCCGCCGCCCGCAGCCGCGCGACCACCGGCGCGTCCTCCGCCGCCACGCCCCCGAACAGCGCCGAGCCGTGCGTCGTGGGCATCCCCGCGACGTCGATCGTGTCCTTGACCGCCACCGGAAGCCCGCCGAGCGGCCCCGGGTCCTCGCCCCGCGCCAGCGCCGCATCCACTGCCCGCGCCGCCGCCCGCGCGGCCGGTTCGTCGAGGTGCCAGATGGCCCGCGTCACCCCGTCGCGCGCGGCGATGGCCTGCAGGTGCAGGTCGAGAAGTCCCTCGGCGGTCAGCGAACCGTCGCGCAGCGCGGCCCGGGCCTCATCGACCGGCGGCAGGCCCCCCCACCCCGTCCCTCCCCCGCCGGGGGAAAGGAAGCCCCCCGAATCGCCGCCGCGACCGGCCGCCACCAGGGCCGCGGCATCCGCCGCCGCGACCAGCGCCACCGCCCCGCGCAGATGGCGCGCCACGGCCAGCACCTGCGCCATCTCCTCCGGCCCGACCGTCAGCCCGGCCGCGTCCAGCCGGCGGGCCAGCTCGCCCTCCGTCATGCCGCGAGCGCGGACAGGCGCACCTGCACCATCGGCTGCAGCTCGTCATAGACGCGCCATTCGTCGACGATCCGCCTGTCCTTGACGTGGTAATGGCTGATCCCGCTCAGCTGCACCCGGTGCCCGGTGGGCGCGCCGAGCGCGAGCAGGATGCCGTGGCCCAGATGGTGCCCCTCCAGCACCCAGCGGATCGCGACCTTCACGCCGCCTTCCTCGCAGGGCGTCGAGCACACATGCTGCGGCATCCACGCCGCATCGGGGATCGAGCCCACGAGGCCCAGCGTCTGGTGGATCACCGCCGCCTGCCCGTAGGTCTCCACCAGCAGCGGCCCGTGGTACAGGCAGGTCGGCGCATAGACCCGCGCGATGGTGCCGAACATCCGCCGGTTCCAGATCTCGTGCATCGAAGCTAGCACCTCGGCCTCGCTGTCGTCGTGCGCAAGGCTCAGGTCCGGGTCCGTCTCGGGCGGATACTGCCCCAGAAGCCGCCGGTTTTCGCCGATGTCGAGGTTCACCACCCCCCTGGCGTGCAGCGCCGCCGCGAGCCGGTCGGCATGCGCCTGCGCGTCGATCCCGAGCTGCTGCAGGATGGTCAGCGTCTCGGCCACCACCCATTCGCGGTAGATCCTGTTCTCGTGGATCATGCAGTCGGCGATGGTGCGGCTGGTGAAGACCCGCCCCGTGGGCTGGCCGAGGTGCCCGGCCTGCGTGTGCCGCCCTGTGCCGGTCACCAGGTGCGAGGTGTAGAACCCCGCATCCTCGTCCCCCCGCCAGATCACCTGCGTCGCCATCCCCCGCCGTTCGGGAAAGCTCACCAACCGCTGGATCGTGTCCTGCACCACCGCCTCGCGCGTGTAGAGCGTGCCGAGCGTGCCATACAGCACGCAGTTGTGCGTGTAATGGCTGTAGATCAGGCCGATGTCGCGCTCGTCCCAGATGCGGTGGGTGCAGCGCACGATGTAGTCGACGATGTCGGTGTAGATGTCGTCGAACCCCCGCATCGGCTGCACCCGGGCGCGGCCTTCGGGGGCGAGCTGGGTGTAGTCGCGCCGTTCGACCTGCAGCACGGGGTCGGCGGGGGCGGGGTCGTCGGCCATCACGGGGGTCCTTTCGCAGGGGGTCGGGGGCAGGATGCCGGAAGTGAAAGCGTATGCAACCGCAAAGCGCAGACGTCCGCGGCGCGTCCGGATGTCCGGCGGCGGGGCAAAGTGGGTTGCAATCGTATTCAGCACCTCTATCCTGCCCCCTGCCGCCCGTGCCCGGCGCGCAAGGGAAGCCATGCCCGCCGATCCGCCATCCGCCCGACACCACCCGACCCCCGACCAGGGGTGCGGCTGATGCAGCTTCCCGAAACCCCCAGCTTCCGCCTGGATGGCCGCCGCGCGCTGGTGACCGGGGCGTCGTCGGGCATCGGCCTCGCCGCCGCGGCGGCCCTCGCGCAGGCCGGGGCGCAGGTGACACTGGTAGCCCGGCGCGCCGGCGACCTCGCCGCGGTCGCCGAGGCCGTCGGCGGCACGGCCCTGCCGCTCGACATCACCGACCTCGACGCGACCGCGCGAGCGGTGGAAGAGCACGGCCCCTTCGACATCCTGGTGAACAGCGCGGGCCTCGCCCGCCACGCCCCCGCGCTTGCCACCACGCCGGCCGACTACGACGCCGCCATGGCCCTGAACCTGCGCGCGGCCTACTTCCTGACGCGCGAGGTCGCGCGGGGCCTGATCGCGGCGGACCGACCCGGCAGCCTCATCAACATCTCCTCGCAGATGGGCCACGTCGGCGGCCCCGACCGCGCGGTCTACTGCGCGACGAAGCACGCGCTCGAAGGCATGACCAAGGCCATGGCGATCGAATGGGGCCCCCGCGGCATCCGCGTCAACACGCTCTGCCCGACCTTCATCCGCACCCCGCTCGCCGAACCGACCCTGCGCGACCCCGCCCGGCGCGCCTGGATCGAGGCCAGGATCAAGCTCGGCCGGCTGGGCGAGGTGACCGACATCATGGGCCCCGTCGTGTTCCTCGCCGGCGACGCGGGCGCGCTCGTCACCGGGACCGCGCTGATGGTCGACGGCGGCTGGACGGCGGAGTAGCCCCATGGCAGGCGAAAAGATCACCTCGATCCAGGTCGCCCGGCGCGCGGGCGTCAGCCAGTCGGCGGTCAGCCGGGTGTTCTCGGGTGCCTCCGCAAGCGCCGAGACGGCGGCCAAGGTCCGCGCTGCGGCGGCAGAGCTCGGCTACCGGCCGAACGTGCTGGCGCGCAGCCTCATCACCGGGCGCACGCGGATGATCGGGCTGGTCGTGGCCTACCTCGAAAACCCCTTCTACCCGGTGGCGCTGGAGCTTCTGTCCAAGGCGCTGCAGGCGCGCGGCTACCACATCCTGGTCTTCATGGCGGGCAACGCGACCGAGGCCGTGCCGGGGGTGATGCAGGAACTGCTCGACTACCAGGTCGACGGCATCATCACCGCGAGCGTCGCCATGTCGAACGACCTGACCGCGCGCTGCGATGCGGCGGGCATCCCGGTCGTGATGTTCAACCGCGGCCAGGACGATGCGCGGCTGTCCGAGGTCACGTCGGACAACTTCGCGGGTGCCCGGCGCGCGACCGAGTTCCTCATCGCGGGCGGCCACCGGCGCATCGCGCATGTGACGGGCTGGCAGGGATCGTCCACCGGCCGCGACCGGGCGCAGGGCTTCCGCGCCGCGATGGCGGCGGCGGGGCTGGACCCGGTGGCGGTGATCGACGGGATGTACGACCGCGAGGTCTGCGCCCGCATCACGCCCGAGATCATGCGCGCGCGGCCCGACGCCATCTTCGTCGGCAACGACCACATGGCCTTCGCCGTGATGGACGTGCTGCGCGGCGCGATGGGCCTGTCGGTGCCGGGCGACGTGTCGGTCGTCGGCTACGACGACGTGCCGATGGCGGCCTGGGGGGCCTACGACCTGACGACGATCCGCCAGCCGGTGCGGCGGATGGTCGAGGCGACGGTCGAGATGCTGCTCGGCCAGATCGAGGGCGACCACGCGCCCCACAAGGTCCGGATCGACGGGCCGCTGGTCCTGCGCGGATCGGCCCGACGGCCCGACGGATGGAACGAAGGAGTGCAGGCGTGAAGGGCTTCGACCCGACCTTCCGGGATTTCCCGGACTACATCATCAGGATCACCAAAGAGATCTGGGAGGACCGCGGCCTGCGCACGCTCGACCGCTGGTATGCGGACGACGTCATCATGCGCCTGCCGCTCGGCATCTCGCAGGGCCGCCAGCCGGTGATCGACGGCACGCTCGCCACGCTCGCCGAGTTCCCCGACCGCGCGCTTCTGGCCGAGGACGTGATCTGGTCGGGCGAGGATGACGGGCAGGGCTTCCTCTCCTCGCACCGGCTGGTCAGCAGCGGCACCCACACGGGCCATGGCATCTACGGCAACGCGACGGGCCGCTTCATGACGATCCGCGCGATCGCCGACTGCGCGGCGAAGGACGACGCGATCTACGACGAATGGCTGGTGCGCGACGGACGCGGGCTGGTGGAGCAGCTCGGCTGGGACGTGGCCGACTATGCCCGCACGCTCATCGCGCGCGACCCGAAGCCGCCCTTCCACCCCGACCGCGACGTGCAGGGCCGCTACACGGGCCGCGGCAACGACCACCCGGCCGGGCAGCGGCTGGCCGCGATCCTGACGGCCATCATGGAGAAAGACATCGCCGTCATCCCGCGCGAATACGACCGCGCGGTCCGCACCGAGCACCCGGGCCTGCGCGGCGGCTGGCAGCCCGCCTTCGCCGAACAGGAATGGATGCGCCTGCGCTCCGCCTTCCCCTCGGCCCGCTTCGCCATCCACCACGTCATCGGCCGCACCGATCCCGACTGGCCCCCCCGCGCCGCCGTGCGGTGGAGCCTCACGGGCAGGCACGACGGCTGGGGGCCCTGGGGGCCGCCGACCGGGGCCGAGGTGCACGTCATGGGGATCACCCACGCCGAGTTCGGCCCCTGGGGCCTGCGGCGCGAATACACGCTCTGGGACGACATCGCGATCTGGAAGCAGATCCTCCTCCACACCGGCCAGCACGACGGAGCCGCCGCATGAGTCTTCTCGCCACCCACGTCGGGTCCCTGCCGCGCGCTCAGGCGGTCGTCGACTTCCTCTTCGCCCGCGAACGGGGCGAGGCCTATGACGCGGCGGCCTTCGACGCCTGCATGGCGGCCCACGTGGCGGATGTCGTGCGCCGCCAGGTCGCGGCCGGGATCGACATCGTGGCGGACGGCGAGACCTCCAAGATCAGCTACGCCACCTACGTCAAGGACCGCTACACGGGCTTTTCCGGCGACAGCCCCCGCAACGCGCCGGCCGACCTGAAGCTGTTCCCCTCTTTCCTCGACCGGCTAGCGAAACAGGGCGGCACGCCCACCTACTCGCGCCCGCAATGCACCGGCCCGGTCGCGAGCAAGGGGCAGGGCGAGCTGCAGAAGGACATCGCGCACCTGAGGGCCGCCATGGCCGCGCACGGGGCCACGCGCGGCTTCATGAACGCGGCCTCGCCCGGGGTCATCAGCCTGTTTTTGCAGAACGCGCATTACCCGACGCGCGAGGACTACCTCGGCGCGCTCGCCGACGCGATGCGCGACGAATACCGCACCATCCTCGACGCGGGCCTCGACCTCCAGCTCGACTGCCCCGACCTCGCGCTGTCCCGGCACATGCTCTTCACCCACTTGTCCGACGACGATTTCCTGCGCGTCGCCGAAACCCACGTCGCGGCGCTGCGCCACGCGCTTGCCGGCTTGCCGCAGGACCGCATCCGGCTCCACATCTGCTGGGGCAACTACGAAGGCCCGCATGTCTGCGACATCGACATGGCCAAGGTCTTTCCGCTGCTGATGTCGGTGCCCGCGCGCTACATCCTGTTCGAGACGGCCAACCCGCGCCACGGCCACGAATGGCAGGTCTTCCACGACCGCGCGGGGGAGATTCCCGACGACAAGGTGCTGGTCCCCGGCGCGGTCGACACCACGACCAACTTCGTCGAGCACCCCGACCTCGTGCGCCAGCGGCTGGAACGCTTCACCGCCGTGGTCGGCACCGACCGCGTCATCGCCGGGTCCGACTGCGGCTTCGGCACCTTCGCGGGCTTCGGCGCGGTCGATCCCGAGATCGCCTGGGCCAAGCTCGCCACCCTGGCCGAGGGCGCCAAGCGCGTCGCATGACGCCGCTCCTCCTGATCCCCGGCATGATGTGCGACGCGCGCATGTGGGGCGGCCTGCCCGCCGCGCTGTTCCCGCGCGAGGTGGGGCACGCCCTGCCGGTGCAGGCCGACACCACGGCGGGGATCGCCGCCGCGATCCTCGCCGACGCGCCGCCCCGCTTCGCGCTGGCCGGGCTGTCGATGGGCGGGATCGTGGCGATGGAGATGCTGGCCCAGGCCCCCGACCGGATCGCACGGCTCGCGCTTCTCGACACCAACCCGCTGGCCGAGGCGGCAGAGGTCCAGGCCCGCCGCGCCCCGCAGGTGGCGCGCGCGCTGAAGGGCGGCCTCGCCGCGGTGATGCGCGACGAGATGAAGCCGAACTACCTCGCCCGGCCGCCCGACCCTACGATCCTCGACCTCTGCCTCGACATGGCGCTGGCGCTCGGGCCCGCGGTCTTCGCCCGCCAGTCCGCGGCCCTGCGCGACCGCGCCGACCGGACGGCGGCGCTGGCGGCCTATCGCGGCCCGGCGCTGGTGCTGATGGGCGCGGAAGACCGCCTCTGCCCCCGCGACCGGCACGAGCTGATGCACGCGCTGATGCCGCAGTCGCGGCTGGCCGTCATCCCCGGCGCGGGCCACCTGCCGCCGCTGGAGCAGCCCGCCGCGACGCTGGCGGAACTCCGCCGCTGGCTGGATGCGGATTGACGCAAGGCCCGCGATCGTCATTATCCATCCGTGCAACAAGCCAACTCCCCCTCGCCCGACGACCTGCGCGCGATGGACCAGCGCCACGCGCTGCATCCCTTCACCGCCTTCGGCCCGTTCGAGCGCGACGGCGCGCTGGTCATCTCGCGCGGCGAAGGGGTCTACCTGTGGGACGCCGAGGGGAACCGCTACCTCGACGCCGTGGGCGGCCTGTGGTGCACCAACATCGGCCTCGGCCGGCGCGAGATGGCGCAGGCCATCGCCGACCAGGCCGAACGGCTGGCCTTCTCCAACACCTTCGTCGACATGACGAACGACCCCTCCGCCCGGCTGGCCGCTCGGCTCGCCGATCTCGCGCCCGGCGACCTGAACCGCGTGCACTTCACCACCGGGGGGTCCACCGCCGTCGATACCGCGGTGCGGATGGCGGGCTACTACCACCACGCCCGCGGCAAGCCGAGCAAGACCGGGATCGTCGCGCGCGAGGCCTCGTACCACGGGTCGACCTACCTGACCCAGTCGGTCGGCAAGCGCGACGGCGACCGGGTCGCCGAGTTCCGCTATCTCTCCACCGGCATCCACCACCTGTCGGCCCCGAACACCTACCGCCGCCCCGACGGCATGACCGAGGCCGACTTCACCGACCACCTCGTCGCCGAGTTCCGCGCCCTGATCGCCCGCGTCGGGGCCGAGACTCTCGCCGCCTTCATCGCCGAGCCGATCCAGGCCTCGGGCGGCATCCTCGTTCCCCCGCCGGGATACCTCGCGCGCATGGCGCAGCTCTGCCGCGACCACGACATCCTCTTCATCGCCGACGAGGTCGTGACCGCCTTCGGCCGCCTCGGCGCCTGGTTCGCGGCAGAGGAGGTGTTCGGCGCGACCCCCGACATCATCTGCACCGCCAAGGGCCTGACCTCGGGCTACCAGCCGCTCGGCGCGGTGATCTTTTCCGACCGGATCTGGGGGGCGATGGCCGAGGGCGGGCAGCGCTGGTTCACCTCCGGCTACACCTACGCGGGCCACCCCGTCGCCTGCGCCGCCGGGCTGACCAACATCGCGATCATGGAGCGCGAGGGGATCTTGCCCCACGCAGTCCGGGTCGGCCGCTACTTCAACGACCGGCTGGCGACGCTCGCTGACCTGCCGCTCGTCGGCGACGTGCGGGGCATGGGCCTGATGGCCTGCATCGAATCGGTCGCCGACAGGACCACCCGCGCGCTGCTGCCGGCGGAGGCGAACGAATCCAAGCGCATCTCGGACGCGGCCGAGGCGATGGGGCTGATGGTGCGCCCGATCGGCCACCTGAACGTGATGTCCCCGCCGCTGGTCGTCACCGAAGCGCAGGTGGACTTCACGGTCGACACGCTCGGCCGCGCCATCGCCCGGGTGACCGACCAGCTTGTCCGCGAAGGGTTCCGCGTGGGTTGACTTCGCGCCCCCGCCGGGCATCTTCCCGTGCAACCGGATCCGCGACGTCTCCGGCCCTGCGACGACGGCGCGCCTGGCACGGACCATCAGCATGGCACTGGAAGACGCCCGGTCGCAGGTCGACACGGCCTTCACCCGCAAGGGCCTGCGCGGCAACAGCTTCGAGAACGCCTTCGGGGGTGCTGTCTCGTTCCTGCGGCGGAGCTACACGAAGGACCTCGCGGGCGTGGACCTCGCCATCACCGGGGTGCCCTTCGACCAGGCGGTGACGCACCGGTCCGGTGCGCGCTTCGGCCCCCGCGCGATCCGCGAGGCCTCGACCCTGCAACCCTACGACCCGCCCTACGGCTGGCCGACCAACCCGCTCGAGGCGATGAACATCATCGACTACGGCGACCTCGCCTTCGACTACGCGCGCACCGCGGCCTTCCCGGCGGCGCTGACCGCCCACATCGCGGGCATCCTGGCCGCCGGGGCGGGGACGATCACGCTCGGCGGCGACCACTTCATCACCCTGCCGATCCTGCGCGCCTACGCCGCCAAGTTCGGGCCGCTGGGGGTGATCCACTTCGACGCGCATTCCGACCTCTGGCCCGACGACGACATGGACCGCATCGACCACGGCACCTTCATGTACAAGGCGGTGAGGCAGGGGCTGGTCGACCCGGCGCGGAGCGTGCAGATCGGCATCCGCACGACCTGCGAGGACGACCTCGGCATCCGCTTCATCGACGCCCGCACGGTGCACGAACGCGGCGTGGCCCATACGGTCGCGCAGGCGAAGGCGATCGTCGGCGACGGCCCCACCTACGTCACCTTCGACATCGACGCGCTCGACCCGGCCTTCGCGCCCGGGACCGGCACGCCGGTCTGGGGCGGGCTGCACAGCTGGCAGGCCTGGGCTTGCTTGCGCGACCTTGCCGGGATCCGCATGGTCGGCGGCGACGTGGTCGAGGTGGCACCCGCCTACGACACCACCGGGGCCACCGCCATCGCCGGGGCGCATGTGGCCTATGAGCTGATCTGCCTCTACCACTGGTCGCGGCAATGAGACGGGTGGGGCGGATCATGGGTATCATGCTGGCGCTGGCGGTCCTCGCCGTCGTCGCCTTCGCCGCCTGGGTGCGCATCGCGCCGTCGGACCCGCAGGTCTGGGATGTCGAGGTGGCGACGGTCGACAAGCCCTCCGCGCCCAACAACTGGCTCGTCCGCGACGGGGCCGACGCGCCCGCGGTGCAGCTGGCCCTGCCGCCGGCCGAGGCGCTGGCGCGGGTGCGCGCGGTGGCGATGGCGTGGCCGCGGACGACGGTGCTGGCCGAGGGCGCGACGCGCGCGACCTTCGTCACGCGGACGGCGATCATGGGCTATCCCGATTACACCACGGTCGAGGTGACGCCGACCGCGACCGGCAGCGCGGTCACGCTTTTCGCCCGGTCTCGCTTCGGCTATCGCGACATGGGCGTGAACCGCGCCCGCGCCGAGGCCTGGGCGGCGGCGCTGGGGCAGGCACCAAATCCTTGAAAGGATTTGGACAAGTTCCTTCCAAGGAACTTGCCCGGTTTCTTTAAAGAAACCGGCACCTCATCCCGCCAGAAGCGCGGCCGCGGTCGGCTCGTCGGTCACGAGGCCGTTGAAGATCCGCCCCGCCAGCCCGGCCCGCAGCGCGGGCAGCTTGCGCGCCCCGGCGGCGATCGCGATCACCGACCGGCCACGGTCGCCCGTCACCCGCACCCCGGCGACGCGGCGGTTGACGGCCGTATCGAGATAGCGCCCCTCGGCGTCGTAGGCCCAGCCCGCGACCTCGCCCGCCGCCCCCGCGGCCTGCATCTCGGCCAGCTCCGCGGGCGTGATGAAGCCGTCCTTCAAGAGCGGCGCGTCGTCCGACATCTGGCCGACGCCCACGAAGGTCACGTCCGCCCGCTCGGCCAGCTGCAGCACCGACTGGATGGGCTTCAGCGCGTGGAACAGCGCGCGTTCCTCGAGGCTTTCGGCGATGACCGGCATCGGCATCGGGTAGTGCGGCGCGCGGACGCGGTCGGCGATGCGCATGATGACGTCGTAGTAGCTCGCCGATCCGTCGGGGCTGATGTTGCCGTTCAGGCTGACGATGCGGTGCTGCTCGCATTCCATCGCGGTCAGCTCGTCCACCGCCGCGCGCAGGGTGCGGCCGGTGCCGAGCGCGATGACCAGGGGCGCGGGGGCGCGCAGCACGCGCTCGATCTCGGCCGCGGCCATCGGCGCGATCGCGGCGATGGGGTCGTGGCCCGCGGGCAGGCCGGGGGCCACGCGGGCGAGCCGCAGGCCGAAGCGCCGCATCAGCCCGGCCTCGAGATCGAGGCAGGCCGAGACGCGGTGTTCCAGCCGCACACGGATCAGCCGTTCCGCCATCGCGCGGGCGACCAGCCGCTGCGCCCGCTGGCGGCTGATCCCCAGTTCCACCGCGATCTGGTCCTGCGTCAGGCCGGCGACGTAGTAGAGCCATCCGGCGCGGGCGGCGTCGTCGAGCGGGCTGGCGTCGGTGTCAGCGGTCATGGGGCCCCTGGAAAAGCGCCGGGCATAAGGCGCGCATTTCGGCGAAATCCGCAAGCGTCGCATGGGGCTGCGCGTCGGCGGGCGCATCGAGCGCCTGGCCCTTCAGGTGGCTGCCGAAGGTGAAGCGCCAGACGGTCATGCCCGCCGCGCGGGCGGCGCGGATCCCCGTCTCGCTGTCCTCGATCACGAGCGTTCGCAAGGGGTTGGCCCCCATCCGCGCGGCCGCGTGCAGGAACAGGTCGGGCGCGGGCTTGCCGCGCGCGACCTCGCTCGCGGTGAAGACGCGGCCGGCGAAGGCGTCGGCGAGGCCGGTCAGCCGCAGCGCGTGGGCGGTGCGCTCGGGCGAGGAGGAGGTGGCGAGGCAGAAGGGCAGGGCGAGATCGCCGAGCATCGCGGTCACGCCGGGCATGGGCCGGAGCTCGCCGTCGAAGGCGGCGAGGAGGCGGGCGCGGTAGGCGGCCTCGAACCCGTCGGGCAGCTCGACCCCCCACCGGGTGCGGATGTGGGCAAGCACGGTGGGGTAGCTGCGGCCGAGGAAGTGGCGGGTGAAGACCGGCAGGGTGAGTTGCACGCCATGGTCGGCGAGCGCCGCGGTCAGCATCCGGGCCGAGATGACCTCGCTGTCGACGAGCACGCCGTCGCAGTCGAGGATGAGGAGGTCGAAGCTGGGTCCGGGCATCGCTTCCGCTCGCGGCGGGGCCGGCGGGGGGTTTCACACCCCCCGCGCCCCCCGTGGAGTATTTGAGCCGGAAAGAGGGGGGCGGGGCAAGGGGACGTCATCTGCATGTCACCTGTGGTGGATAGGCAGCCTGTGACCGCTAGGCGCAGGGGCTTGTCAGGCCAAAGCCGCCAGATATAGTCCTGCGCGAGGCGGTCGGAACGACGAGGCCAGCGACCCGATGGATGGCGACTTCAGGCACCAGTTCGTGCGCGACCCGGCGGCGCTGAAGCATTTCCCGGCGCTGGTGCTGAATGCCGACTATCGCCCGCTGTCCTACTACCCCCTGTCGCTGTGGCCCTGGCAGGAGGCGATCAAGGCCGCCTTCCTGGACCGGGTGCAGATCGTGGCGGAGTACGAGGCGGTCGTGCGCAGCCAGCGGGCGGAGATCCGCATCCCGTCGGTCGTGGTGCTGAAGGACTATGTCCGGCCGCAGAAAAAGGTCGCGTTTACAAGGTTCAACCTGTTCTTGCGCGATGCCTTCTGCTGCCAGTACTGCGGCGCGCGGGGGGACCTGACCTTCGACCATGTGCTGCCGCGGTCGCGGGGCGGTCGGACGAGCTGGGAGAACGTGGTCGCGGCCTGCAGCCCCTGCAACCTGCGCAAGGGGAACCGGACGCTGAAGGCCAGCGGCCTGCATCTGGCGCGGGCGCCGCGGCAGCCGTCGGCGGAGGAGATGCAGGCGCACGGGCGGAAGTTTCCGCCGAACTACCTGCACGACAGCTGGCTGGATTACCTGTACTGGGATGCCGAGTTGGAAGGGTGAGGACGGCGCGGCAACCCGCTGAATCGGGGCGTTTTCCGCTGTCTTCCGCACGTCTTCCAGGCGTCTTCCGCGCGTCTTCCGTTTGTCTTCCGCATCGGGCGTTCAGGGCGCGTTGACCACGTCGGGCGAATCGGGTCCGGGCAGGCGCGCGGCGAGCCAGGGCAGGACGGCGGCGGCGACCGCGGCCGGGGCTTCCTCGTGGATCAGGTGGCCGTGGCCGGGCAGGTCCAGCCACGCGCCCTGGGGCAGGCGGGACGCGGCGCTGCGCGAGACGCGGGGCGGGACGGTGGTGTCGCGGTGGCCGGTCAGGAGCAGGACCGGCACGTCGAGCGCGGGCAGGCGGGCGACGAGCGGGGTGAGGTTCCACTGGCTCATCATGCCGAGGGTGCCCGCGACATGGGCCGAGGTGCGGACGAGCGCGAGATACTGGCGCTGACCCTCGGGGCCGATCCTCGACCCGGTGGAGGCGAGGAGCTGCGCCACGCGGGCGGGGTTGCCCCAGAGGCCGCTGATCGCCGCGGGCAGGAAGGGGATCAGCGCGAGGCCGCGGGCGAGCGCCGGGAAGAGGATGCCCGCGAGGCCGTCGAAAGTGCCGAGCGCGGCGTTGATCCCGACGACCGGAACGCGCAGGTCCTCGGCCAGCCGCAGCGCGATGGCGGCACCGGCGGAATGGCCGAGGATCGCGGCGGGACGCCAGCCCTGGTCGGCGATCAGGGTTTTCAGGTCGGCGGCCATGGCGTCCAGGCCGAAGGATTGCCCCTGACGGCGCGAAAAGCCCTGGCCGGGGAGGTCGGGGACGCGGCAGCGGTAGTGCGGGGCGAGGAAGGGAAGGAGCGGCGCGAGGGAGTGGCCCGAGCCGCCCGCGCCGTGCAGGAGGAGGAGCTCGGGGCCCGTCGCGTCCGGCGGGCCGTCCTCCACCACCCACCAGTCGCAGGCCCCGGCGCGGAGGCGGCGGCCGTTCGCGCGGTTCGGCCAGTCGGGCGGCGGGTCGGTCATGCCATCGCCGCGACGATCGCGGCCTGCAGGACGCGGGCCTCGGCGCGGGGCAGGGGCAGGCAGGGCGCGCCCATGGCGCGGGCGAGGGCGGCGAGGGCGGGCTGGGGCCGGGTGGCGGTGTCGATCACCACGGCGGGAACCTGCGCGGCGGCGATGCGGCGGGCGGACTGGTCGGCCTCGGTCGCGGCGCGGGGGCGGTCGGCGCTGCCGTCGCGGGCGATGTTGGCGCGGCCGTCGGTGAGGAGCGCGAGGGTCGGGGTCAGGCCGCGCGCGCGGGCCTGGAGGGCGAGGGCGAGGGCGGCGTCGAGGCCCTGGGCGAGGGGCGTGCCGCCGCCGCCGGGGAGGCCCGCGAGCCGGCGCTTGGTCTGGACGAGGCTGCGGGTGGGGGGCAGCATGACCTCGGCGGTCGTGCCGCGGAAGGCGACCAGCGCGACGTGGTCGCGGCGGGCGTAGGCCTGGGCGAGCATGAGTTCGACCGCGCCCTTGGCCTCGGCCAGGCGGGCGAGCGCGGCGGAGCCGGAGGCGTCGACGGCGAAGACGAGGACGCGGTCGGAGGTTTCCCGGTAGCGTTTCAGGCGGATGTCGGCGGGGCGGATGTGGAGCCTGTCGCCGCCTGCCTGGCGGCGCAGCGGCTGCCAGGGGGCGGCGGCGCGCAGCGTGGCGATGAGGTCGACGCGCGCCCCGGTGCCGAGACGGCCGGGGCGCGCGGGCAGGGGGCGGCCGCGGCGGTTGCCCGCGCGGGTGCCTCCGGTGCCGGATGTGCCCTTGGCCGCGCGGGCGGCGCGGCCTGCCGCCAGCGCGGCGAGGAGGTCGGGAGGAAGTGCGGCGCGGGCGGCGGCGATGAGGAGGTCCTCGGGGATGGTTTCGGCGCGGTCGAGGTCCCGGCCTTCGCCGGGACGCGGGGGCTCGGGCGGCGGGGGGCTTGGTTCGGTCGCGGGGCGGGCGCGGTGGGCGAGGGTGAGTTCGACGGCCTGGCGGACGGCGGCGTCGGGGATGATCGCGTGGCCGGTCAGTGCGGCGAGCGCGCGGGCGGCGGCGAGCGCCCGGAGCGGCGCGCGGAGCGAGGCGATGCCGAGGCGGGCGGCCACGCGGGCGAGCGTCTCGGGCAGGCCCGCGGGGGTGATGACGTGGGGCAGCGCGGCGCGGGCGGCGGCGAGGTCGGGTGGGGTGAGGGGGGCCATGTCGGACCAGACGAGGCCGTCGGTCGCGAGGAACAGGCCGAGCCGGTCGGTCAGCGCGGCGGGCGGGGCGTCGTCGCCGTCCGATTCGTCGAGCGCCACGACCCCGTGCGTGCCTGCGTCCATCGCCGCCCCGAGCCGCGCGGCGAGGCCCTTCGGGCAGCCTTCGGCCATGGTCAGGGTGAGGAGGCCGGGGTCGGAGAGGAGGCCGCGCCCCATCACGCTGCGCCCGGCGGCGAGCGTCGCGGCGAGGTCGAGCGCGCCGTGGAGGCTGGCGTCGTCGATGCCGGGGTGGAGCCTGCGCGCCGGGGGGAGGGCGGCCGCCACCGCGTCGCGCACCGGCCCGGCGCGGCCGCGCAGCCACAGGCCGCCGATGCCGGTGGGGTCCAGCGCCAGCACCGCCAGCGCGGCGGCGATGCGGTCGCTCACGGCAGGACCTCGGCCAGGGTGCGGGCGACGCGCTGGGCCGATCCGACCTCGTCCAGCGGGTCGCGGCGCAGGCGGTGGCCGAGCGCCATGGGGGCCGTGCGGCGGAGGTGGTCGCGGGTGACGGCGGGTGCGGCGTCGAGGGCCGCGAGCGCGCGGGCGGCGCGGAGGAGGGTGAGCTCGCCCCGCAGGCCGTCGGAGCCGAGCGCGATGCAGAGCGCGGCGCAGTCGTGCAGGGTGGTGTTCGGCGTGGCGATGGCGGGCAGGGCCTTGCGCGCGGCGAGGATCTGCTTGCGGAGCCTGGCGTCGCGCTTGCCCCAGCGGGCCATGAAGGCCTCGTGGTCGCGGTCCCAGGCGTCGCGGCGCTGCATGACCTCGACCCGCGTGGCGATGTCGCGGGGGGAGGCGACGTCGACCGACAGGCCGAAGCGGTCGAGGAGCTGGGGGCGGAGTTCGCCTTCCTCGGGGTTGCCGGAGCCGACGAGGACGAAGCGGGCGGGGTGGCGGATCGACAGGCCCTCGCGTTCGACGACGTTCTCGCCGGACTGGGCGACGTCGAGGAGGAGGTCGACGATGTGGTCTTCCAGCAGGTTGACCTCGTCGATGTAGAGGTAGCCGCGGTTGGCGCGGGCGAGGAGGCCGGCCTCGAAGGCCTTTTCGCCGCGGGTGAGCGCGCGTTCGATGTCGAGCGCGCCGGTGACGCGGTCCTCGGTGACGCCGAGGGGGAGGTCGACGACGGGGGTGGGTTTTTCGACCGTGCGGGGCCCGGCGCCCTGGACCCAGGGGGGGACCTCGGCGGAGGAGGGCGAGTTGACCGGGCAGTTCTCGACCGCGCGGATCGGGGGGAGGAGGGCGGCCAGCGCGCGGACGGCGGTGGACTTGCCGGTGCCGCGGTCGCCGAAGACGAGGACGCCGCCGATGCCGGGGTCGACCGCGGTGAGGAGCATGGCGGTGCGCATGTCCTCTTGCCCCACGATGGCGGAGAAGGGGAAGGGGGCCTTCACGCGGCGGCCGGAAAGTCGAGGCGCGTCAGGGGGTTCTCGCCGCCCCAGGTGCCGGTGGCACCGAGGATGCGGAAGCGGGCGTAGAGCTCCTCGCGGAACCAGGCGCCGTCGCGGACGGCGCGGATGGCGCGGCCGTGGGGGCCGTCGCCGCGGGCGAAGCCGGCCATGGCGGCGGGGTCGGGCCAGAGCGAGAAGGTGACCTGGTGCAGCATGGGAAGCTCGCCGATGCCGATCTTGAAGGCGACGTGGGGGTCCTGCGCGATGGCGGCGGAGATGCCCGGCTCCTGCCCCCAGAAGCGGTGCAGGTGGCGCAGGCGGATCGTCGCGCGGGTCAGCGCGGCGACGGGGCCTTGGGCGGCGGTCTGGGGGGCGAAGGGGTTCGTCCCGGCCCAGAGGCCGCGCGAGGCGGTGGGGGCGAGGAAGACGGTCCAGCTTTCGCCGGCGCGCGCGCGCCAGCGGGTGTAGACGCGGGCGGTGGCGACCTGCGCCATGGCGGTGTCGGGATCGGGCCAGACGGCGAGGATCGCCCAGACGGCCCAGTTCGGGCGCGGGGTGAAGCCCTGGCCGGTGCCCGAGCCGCAGAGCTTCCAGAACAGCGCCTGGGGCATCCGGCGGAAGGACAGCCGCGCCGCCCCCATCTGGCCCAGCACCCAGGCGCGGGAGGACAGGCTGTCGAAGCGGAAGAGCGAGAGGGTGGTGGTCTGCATGCGGACTGTCTGCCTTGCCTGACAGGCTAATCGCCCGGGCGCGGGGGGTAAAGGCTTGATGTGTCGCAGCCCGATGGCAGTTGTCAATTTCAGTGGACAGTCTAGACTGCCCGCATGAAGGACACCTATGCGAAAGGCCGCCCCGACTCCGCGCTGGTGATCGGCGCGGGGCTGGGGGGCCTGGCGGCCGCGATGCGGCTGGGAGCCAAGGGGTATCGCGTGACGGTGATCGACCGGCTCGACACGCCCGGCGGGCGAGGGTCGGCGATCTGGGCCGACGGGCACCGCTTCGACCTGGGGCCGACGATCGTGACCGTGCCGCAGGGCTTGCGCGAGCTGTGGGCGGCCACGGGGCGCGATTTCGACGCCGACGTGCGGCTGGTGCCGATGGACCCGTTCTACACGATCCGCTGGCCCGACGGGTCGCGCTTTGCCATGTCGGGCGACCGGGCCGCGGTGGAGGCGGAGGTGGCGCGGCTCTCTCCCGGCGACGTCGCGGGCTACCGGCGGTTCCTGCGGGACGCCGAGGCGCGCTACCGGTTCGGCTTCGAGGACCTGGGGCGGCGGTCGATGCACCGGCTCAGTGACCTGCTGGCCGTGCTGCCGAAGTTCGCCTGGTACCGGGCGGACCGTTCGGTTGCCGCGCACGCGGCGCGGCGGGTCCGGGACGAGCGGCTGCGGATGGCGCTGTCGTTCCACCCGCTGTTCATCGGGGGCGACCCGTTCCACGTCACCAGCATGTATGCGCTGGTGAGCCACCTCGAGGCGGCGTTCGGCGTGCATTACGCGATGGGGGGGGTCGCGGCGATTGCCTCCGCCATGCAGCGCGTGGTCGAGGCGCAGGGTGGCGCGGTGCGGTTCGGGGTCGAGGCCGACGAGATCGTCGTGGAGCGCGGCCGGGCGCGCGGGGTGCGGCTGGTGTCGGGGGAGCGGATCGACGCCGACGTGGTCGTGTCGAACGCCGACAGCGGGCATACCTATTCCCGGCTGCTGCGGAACCTGCGGCGCAAGCGGTGGAGCGATGCGCGGCTGGACCGGACGCGGTGGTCGATGGGGCTGTTCGTCTGGTATTTCGGGACGCGCGGGACGCGGGGGATGTGGGGCGACGTGGGCCACCACACGATCCTGAACGGGCCGCGCTACCAGGGCCTGGTGCGGGACATCTTCATCTGCGGGCATCTGGCGGAGGACATGAGCCTCTATGTGCACCGGCCGAGCGTGACCGACCCGTCCTGCGCGCCCGAGGGGGGCGACACGTTCTATGCCCTGTCGCCGGTGCCGCATCTGGGCCACGCGCGCCAGGTGGACTGGGCGCGGATGGCCGGGCCTTACCGGCAGAGGGTGCAGAAGGTGCTGGAGGATCAACTGCTTCCGGGGCTGTCTTCGCATCTGACATCAAGTCTTGTCTTCACGCCCGAGACCTTCCGCGACCGCTATCTGTCGCCGCATGGCGCGGGGTTCTCGATCGAGCCGCGCATCCTGCAATCGGCCTGGTTCCGGCCGCACAACGTGGTGGAGGAGGTGCCGGGCCTTTACCTGACCGGCGCGGGCACGCATCCCGGCGCGGGGCTGCCGGGGGTGATCGCGAGCGCCGAGGTGCTGGGAACGCTGGTGCCGCGGGCGCGGGTGCCCGTCCTGGTGGACCCGTGATCGCGGCGGAGGACCTTCGGGCCTGCAAGGCGGCTATCCGCACGGGGTCCTTGTCGTTCCACGCGGCCTCGCGCCTGCTGCCGGGCCGGGTGCGCGACCCGGCGCTGGCGCTCTATGCCTTCTGCCGGATCGCCGACGATGCGGTGGACGAGGGGGCCGACAAGACCCGCGCGGTGCTGGCGTTGCGCGACCGGCTGGAGCTGGTCTACGCCGGGCGCCCCCGTGATGCGGCCCCCGACCGGGCCTTCGCGGCGGTGGTCGATCAGTTCCAGATGCCCCGCGCGCTGCCCGAGGCGCTGCTCGAGGGCCTCGCCTGGGATGCGGTGGGGCGGCAGTACGACGATCTGGCGGGGGTGCGCGCGTACTCGGCCCGCGTGGCGAGCGCGGTCGGCGCGATGATGGCGGTGCTGATGGGGGTGCGCGACGCCGACGCGCTGGCGCGGGCCTGCGACCTGGGGCTCGCGATGCAGCTGACCAACATCGCGCGCGACGTGGGCGAGGATGCGCGGGCCGGGCGGCTTTACCTGCCGCGGGAGTGGCTCGCCGAGGAGGGGATCGACCCGGCGCGGTTCCTGGCGCGGCCCGCGCCGCTGCCCGGCATCCGGCGGCTGACCGCGCGGCTGCTGGCCGAGGCCGACCGGCACTACCTGCGGGCCGGGGCGGGGGTGGCGGCGCTGCCCTTGGCCTGCCGGCCGGGGATCTTCGCCGCCGCGCAGATCTACGCCGGGATCGGGACGCGGATCCGGGCGAACGGGAATGATTCCGTCACGCGGCGGGCGACCACCGGCAAGCTGCGGAAGGTCGGCTGGCTGGCGCTGGCGCTGACGCGCAGCGCGGGCACGCTGGCCCTGCCGCGGCCGGCGCTGCTGCATGCCGACCCCGTGCCCGAGGTGGCCTTCCTGGTCGCGGCCGCCGCCCGGCCGCAGCCGGCCCCGGCGCGGTCGGATGCGCTGATCGCGATCCTGCGCCAGCTCGAGGCGCGGGATCGGGGCATGGCCTGACGGCGTTGTCCCGGGAAAGATGGGGCGAGAGATGAGCTACTGGCTGACCTTCACGGTGTTCCTTGCCGCATGTGCGGCCCCGGCGGCGACCGGCGCGCTGTTCAGCCCGGGCGACTGGTACCGCAGCCTGCGCAAGCCCGCCTGGACGCCGCCCGACTGGCTGTTCCCGGTCGCCTGGACGACGCTGTATCTGCTGATGGCCGGCGCGGCGGCGCGGGTCGCCGGGGTGGAGGGCGCGGGCATCGCGCTGGGGCTTTACGCGGTGCAGATCGCCTTCAACACGCTGTGGACGCCGGTGTTCTTCGGGCTGAAGCGGATGGGGACGGGGTTCGCGGTGCTGGTGGTGCTGTGGCTTGCCGTCTTCGCGACGCTGGTGGCCTTCTGGCGGCTGGACCTCTGGGCGGGGCTGATGTTCGTGCCGTATCTGGCCTGGGTGACCGTGGCGGGGGCCTTGAACCTGAGCGTCTGGCGGCTGAACCGCGCCGCGTGAGCCGGCGCGCCCCGGCTTCAGGCCGGGGCCTCTACCTGACCGCCGGGATCGGGCCTTCGGCGCGGCCGTGGATGAACTGCTGCAGGGAGGGGTCGGGGGCCGCGTCCATGTCGGCCACCGGGCCGGTCCAACGGACGAGCCCGTCGTGGAGCATGGCGACGTGGTCGGCGATGGCGCGGACCGAGCTCATGTCGTGGGTGATGGTGATGGCGGTGGCGCCCATTTCGGTCACGATCCCGCGGATCAGGGCGTTGATGACCCCGGCCATGATCGGGTCGAGGCCGGTGGTCGGTTCGTCGAAGAAGATGATGTCCGGCTGGGCCGCGATGGCGCGGGCGAGGCCGACGCGCTTCTGCATCCCGCCCGAAAGCTCGGCGGGGTAGAGGTCGGCGGTCTGGGGGCCGAGGCCGACGCGGGCGAGCTTTTCGACCGCGAGCGCGCGGGCCGCGGCGCGGTCCAGGTGGCGGGGGCCGCGCTGCAGGCGGAAGGCGACGTTTTCCCAGACGCGCAGCGAATCGAACAGGGCACCGCCCTGGAACAGCATCCCGAAGCGGTCGAGCCAGGCGGCGCGGTCGCGCCCCGCCGTCTGCCCGTCGAGCGTGATGGTGCCGGCGTCGGGGGTGACGAGGCCGAGGATGCATTTCAGCAGCACCGACTTGCCCGTGCCCGACCCGCCGATCACCACCATCGAGGTGCCGCGCGCGACGGTCAGGTCCACGCCCCGCAGCACGCGGTTCGCGCCGAAGGCCTTGTGGACGCCGCGGAGTTCAATCACCGAAGAGCACCGCGGTCAGGATGACGTTCGCGGCGAGGATCAGCACTGCGGCCGCCGCCACTGCGGTCTTGGTGGCCTGCCCCACCCCCATCGCGCCGCGCCCCGAGCGCATCCCGTAAAGGCAGCCGGTGAGGGTGGCGAGGAAGCCGAAGACCGCGCCCTTCACCAGCGAGGACATCACGTCGGTGCCTTCGAGGAAATCCACGGTGTTGGTGATGTAGGTGACCGGGTTGAAGCCGAGGTTGCCGGTCGCGACCAGGAAGCCCCCCATGATCCCGATCACGTCGCCCACCGCCACCAGGAGCGGCACGCAGAGCGTGCCCGCCAGCACGCGCGGCACGGTCAGGTAGCGCATCGGGTCGGTCGAGAGGGTCACCAGCGCGTCGATCTGCTCGGTCACCTTCATCGTCGCGATCTCGGCGGCGATGGAGGAGGTCACGCGCGCGGCGATCATCAGGCCGACGAGCACGGGACCCAGTTCGCGGACCATGCCGATGGCCACGATCTGCGGCACCACCGCCTCGGCGTTGAAGCGCTGGCCGCCGGCGTAGATCTGGAGCGCGAGCGCCGCCCCGGTGAAGAGCGCGGTCAGCCCGACGACGGGCAGCGAGAGCCAGCCGACCTGGACCAGCGCCGCGCGCATCTCGCGCCCGTACCAGGGCGGGGCGAGCGCGCGCAGCGTCGCGAGCGCGAAAAGCGCGATGCGGCCGATGACGGCGAGCGCGCCCAGCGCGGGCCGGCCGAGCGCGGCGAGGGGGGCCGCAGGGGTCACGCGCCGCGACCGAGGTAGCGGCGGCGGTAGCGCGCGCCGAGCGCCGTCAGCACCTCGTAGCCGATGGTGCCCGCCGCCTCGGCCAGCTCGTCCGGGCCCTGGTGGGGCCCGAGGATGTCGAGCACCTCGGGCGCCTCCGCCAGGTGGGTGATGTCGACGGTGACGAGGTCCATGCTGACGCGGCCGATGATCGGGCAGGGCACGTCGCCGTCCCACAGCACGCCGGCGTTCGACAGCGCGCGCGACAGGCCGTCGGCGTAGCCCGCGCCGACCGTCGCGACCACCGTCTCGGCCTGGGCGACGTAGCTCGCGTTGTAGCCGACGCTGTCGCCCGCGGCGATCGCGCGGGTCTGGATCACCGGCAGCGCGAGGCTGACGGTGCGCAAGGCCCCGTCGTAGGGCAGCCCGCCGTAGAGCCCGATGCCGGGGCGCGTCAGGTCGAAATGGTAGTCGGGCCCCAGCAGCACGCCGCCGGTGTTGGCCAGCGACCGCGGCACCCCGAGCCCGTCGGTCAGCGCCCGGAACAGCGCGAGCTGGCCTGCGTTCAGCGGGTCGTCGGCGACCTCGGCCGACACGAGGTGGCTGAGCAGCAGTTCCGGCTGCGCCTCGAGGATGATGGGCGCGACCGCCTCCCACTCCTCGGGGCGCAGGCCGAGCCGGTTCATCCCGGTATCGAGATGGATGCCGAAGGGCTGGTGCGGCAGCGTCTCGAGGTGCCGGGTGATCTGGTCGACGCTGTTCAGGATCGGCGTGAGGTCGAGGTCGCCGATCATGTCGGTGTCCCCCGCCATGTGCCCGCCGAGCACCGCGATCTGCGGCCCCGGCCCCAGCGCCCGGCGGACCGTGGCCGCCTCCTCGGCCACCGCGACGAAGAACCGCCTGGCCCCGGCCTGCGCCAGCGCGCGGGCGACCCGCGCGGCACCCAGGCCATAGGCGTCGGCCTTGACCACGGCGGCGGTCTGCACGCCCGCATCCGACATCGCGTCGAGCGCCCGCCAGTTGGCGGCGATGGCGTCGAGGTCGATGGTCAGGGTGCCGGTGGCCATGAAGCGCGGTTCTGGCAGAAAACGTCAGGCAGACAAGGGCAAACTCCGTCGGCCCCCTCTTTCCGGACACAAATACTCCACGGGGGGTCCGGGGGGTGTGAAACCCCCCGGGCGACCTCTCCGCAGGCGTCGGCTCCTGCCGTCAGTACCCCTGTCCCTCGCCCGCCTGCCAGCCGCGCACCAGGTTCGAGAAGCGGGTGAAGCGCCCCTCGAAGGCAAGCTCCACCGTGCCGATGGGCCCGTGGCGCTGCTTGCCGATGATGACCTCGGCGCGGCCGTGGACCTGTTCCATCACCGCCTGCCACTTGGCCATGCCGTCGAGGTCGTGATCGCCGGGCTTCTCGCGCTCGCGGTAGTATTCCTCGCGGAAGACGAACATCACCACGTCGGCGTCCTGCTCGATCGAGCCCGATTCGCGCAGGTCGGACAGTTGCGGGCGCTTGTCCTCGCGGTTCTCGACCTGACGCGAGAGCTGCGACAGGGCGATGACGGGGATGTTCAGCTCCTTGGCGATGGCCTTCAGCCCTTGGGTGATCTCGCTGACCTCCTGCACGCGGTTCTCCTTCGACGACCCGCGCAGGAGTTGCAGGTAGTCCACGATCAGCACGTCGAGCCCCTGCGTCCGCTTCAGCCGCCGGGCGCGGGCGGCGACCTGGGCGATGGGCAGGGCGGGGGTGTCGTCGATGTAGAGCGGGCAGGCCTCGAGGGCCTTGGCGGCCTCGACGAAGCGGCGGAACTCGGCCTCGGTCATGTCGCCGCGGCGGATCTGTTCGGAGGGCACCTCGGCCGCTTCCGACAGGATGCGGGCGGCGAGCTGCTCGGCGCTCATCTCGAGGCTGAAGAAGCCGACGACGCCGCCGTCGACCGCCCCCTCGCCGCCGTCGGGCAGCGCGCCGCGGCGGTGCGCCTTGGCGATGTTGAAGGCGATGTTGGTGGCGAGCGAGGTCTTGCCCATCGAGGGGCGCCCGGCGAGGATCAGGAGATCCGACGGGTGCAGCCCGCCGAGCTTCTTGTCGAGGTCGACGAGGCCGGTCGAGATGCCGGCGAGCCCGCCGTCGCGCTGGTAGGCCGCGTTCGCCACGTTCACCGCGTCGGTCACGGCCTTGAGGAAGCTCTGGAACCCGCGCTCGGCCGTGCCCTGTTCGGCGAGCCTGTAGAGCCGCTGTTCGGCCTCGGTGATCTGGTCGCGGGGTTCGCTCGCGACCTCGACCTTGGCGGCGCGGGCGGTGATGTCGCGGCCGAGCGCGATGAGCTCGCGGCGGACCGACAGGTCGTGGACCATCTGGGCGTAGTCGCGCGCGGCATAGGCGCCGATCGCGGCGCCGGCCAGCCGGACGAGGTAGGCCGGGCCGCCGAGGTCCTTCAGGCCCGCGTCGTCCTCCATGAAGGCCTTGAGCGTGACGGGGCTGACGAGCTGGTTCTTCTGGATGCGGGCGGCGCTGATCTCGAAGATGCGCTGATGGACGGGGTCGAAGAAATGCTCCGCCCGGAGGATCGCGGCGATGCGGTCGAAGACGTCATTGTTGGTCAGGATCGCGCCGAGAAGCTGCTGCTCGGCCTCGATGTTGTGCGGCAGGGCCTCGCCGTCGGCCGCCACCGGCGCAAGCGCTTTGGGTCGCAGTGTCGCCACTTCGTTCATGCCCGTCCCCTGCCTGGCGCGGGGTGTCGCGTCCGCTGCCTGCCGGACCCGGCCCGCGCGCCCCCCGTCAGGTCATCTACACCCTTGGCCGATTCCCGCAAGCACCTGACAACCCTGTGGACAAGCGCCGGCGAGTCGGAAGCATAACGTGTCCGGGCCTGCATGTCCTACAGGATCTTGCGGTGGTTCGTGGCGATGTCACCAGCCATGGGCATGGGCCGCAGGTCGTGCGGGTGGTCGGCAGGCCGGCGGCGTTCCGCCGTCAGGCGGGGGCGCGCGCCGCCTGCCAGGCGCGGGGCGCGTCGAGGAAGGATTCGACCTCGGCCAGGGTCGCGGCGTCGAAGTCGGCCCGCGCGCGGGCAACGGCCAGCACGTCCCGCCAGGTGCAGAGCCCGTGCAGCGTGACGCCGTGGGCGGCGAGCCGCGCCGCGGTGTCGGGGAAGATGCCGTAGCTGAAGATCACGGCGGTGTGGGCGCAGGTGGCCCCGGTCTCGCGGATGGCGTCGACGAAGGAAAGCTTCGAGCCGCCGTCGGTCGCGAGATCCTCGACCAGGAGGACGCGGTCGGCGTCGGTCATGACGCCCTCGATCCGGGCGTTGCGGCCGTAGCCCTTGGGCTTCTTGCGCACGTAGGTCATGGGCAGGGCGAGCCGTTCGGCGACGAGGGCGGCGAAGGGGATGCCCGCGGTCTCGCCCCCCGCGACGTTGGTGAAGGCCTCGGGCCCCGCGGCGCGCATCACGGTCGCGGACAGGAAGTCCATCAGGATGGACCGGATGCGGGGGTGGCTGATGAGCTTGCGGCAGTCGATGTAGGTGGGCGAGGGCAGGCCGGAGGCGAGCGTGAAGGGCTGGCCGGCGTTGAAGTGCACCGCGCGGATGTCGAGCAGCATGGCGGCGGTCAGGCGCGCGATCTCGTCGGGCGGGGGGAAGGCGGAGGGGATCATTCAGTCCTCGGTCACGTGCCAGAACACGGGGAAGCCGGGGTCGAAGACCGTCACCGGCCCCGCGCCGGTCACGATGCGGGCGGGGAAGGCGGCGGGGTCGGGGCGGCGTTCGAGGGTGAGGGTGCCTGCGTTGACCGGCAGGCGGTAGAAGGCGGGGCCGTGGCGGCTGGCGAAGCCTTCGAGCCGGTCGAGCGCGCCCGCGTCGGCGAAGACCTGGGCGAGGATCTGCATCGTGTTGGTCGCGGTGAAGATGCCGGCGCAGCCGCAGGCGGCTTCCTTCAGCGCGTCGCTGTGGGGGGCGGAGTCGGTGCCGAGGAAGAAGCAGGGCAGGCCGGAGGTCGCGGCCCGGCGCAGGGCGAGGCGGTGGCTTTCGCGCTTGGCCACCGGCAGGCAGTAGTAGTGCGGCCGGATGCCGCCCGAGAGGATGTGGTTGCGGGTGATGCAGAGGTGGTGGGTGGTGATCGTGGCGGCAAGGTCCGGCCCGCCCGCCGCCGCGTAGGCCGCGCCTTCGGCGGTGGTGACGTGCTCCATCACCACGCGGAGTTCGGGCAGGCGGCGGCGGAGGGGGTCGAGCACGGCGTCGATGAACACCGCCTCGCGGTCGAAGATGTCGACCTGCGGGTCGGTGACCTCGCCGTGCACGCAGAGCGGCAGGCCGATGCCGGCCATGCGTTCCAGCACCGGCATGACGGCGGCGATGTCGCGCACCCCGGCGTGGGAGTTGGTGGTGGCCCCGGCGGGGTAGAGCTTGACCGCGTGGACGAGGCCTTCGGCCGCGGCGGCGGCGACGTCGGCGGGGTCGGTGCCTTCGGTCAGGTAGAGCGTCATCAGCGGCCGGAAGTCCGACCCCGGGGGCCGGGCGGCGAGGATGCGGTCGCGGTAGGCGCGGGCCTGCGCGGCGGTGACGACCGGCGGCACGAGGTTCGGCATGACGATCGCGCGGGCGAAGTGGCGCGTCGTCTCGGGCAGCACGCCCGCCAGCATCGCGCCGTCGCGCAGGTGCAGGTGCCAGTCGTCGGGGCGCGGGATCGTGATGCGGTCCATCGCCCCTGCGATACGCCGCCGCAGGCGGGGATTCCAGTGGAAAGCCCGGCCCTTTTCCGGTCAGATCGGGCCAAGGAGACCTGCGATGCGTCTGTTGTTCGCCCTCGCCCTGCTGCTGCCCGCGCCGCTTCTGGCGCAGGCGCCCGACTGCACCGCGCCGCAGACGCAGACCGACATGACGCAATGCGCCGTGCTGGACTGGCAGGCGGCGGATGCCGACCTGAACGTGGCCTATGGCAAGGCCGTGCAGGCGATGCAGGCGCTGGACCGCGACCTTCCCGCAGGCGAGGCCGGGGCCGAGGCCGCGCTGCGCGCGGCGCAGCGGGCCTGGATCGCCTTCCGCGACGCGGCCTGCACGGCGGAGGGGTTCACGATGCGGGGCGGCACGGCCGAGCCGATGGTGGTGGCAATCTGCAAGGCGCGGCTGACGGCGGCGCGGACGCAGGACCTGCTGATCCTGACCGAACAGGGGTAGCGACCGGGGCCGGGGGGAGGCCCCGGATCGGGGTCCGGGGCGCGTGATCTTTTGCGCGCGGTGCTGCGGCAGGGGCCCGGCGCGGCGGGCCTCGGCCGCGGGTCCGTGCGGCCAGGGGGCGGGGGGAGGCCCCTGATCGGGGTCCGGGGCGCGTGATCTCTTGGCGGTGGCGCTGCTGCAGGGGCCCGGCGCGGCGGGCCTTAGCCGCCGGTCAGTTCGGCCAGGCGCTTGCGGAAGCGGGGGGCGCGGAGGCGGCGGGTGACGCTGCGGCAGATGCCCGCCTCGCGCGCGGGGCGGCCCTGCGCCTCGGCGCGCGCGAGGATGGCCTTGAGGTAGGGGCCGAAGTTGCGCCGGGCGCGCCAGAGCTTGCCCCAGCCTTCGGCGGTCAGCCGGCCTTCCGCCGCGGCCTCGATCATGCGGGGCAGGATCTGCATCTGGTCGAGCGCGGTGGCCGGGTCGTCGCCGAGCAGGGCCGCGTGCAGGTGGGTGACCCAGCGGCCGCCGAAGAGGCTCGCGTGCATCGCGTCGGGCGTGACGGTCGGGTCGTGCAGGACGAAGACGCGACCGGCGCCTTCGGTCATGTCGGGGGCGAAGCCGTAGCGGCTGGTGAAGTCGCGGCGGCGGTCGGCGCGGTGGCGGGGGTCCCAGCCGGCGCGGGCGGGGGCGAGCGTCGCGCGGGGGGCGATGGCGAGGACGGTCGCGCCCGGGGCCGCGACGCAGTAGGCGGCGGCGGCGTAGCCGCCCATGCGTTCGCCGTAGAAGAGCACGCGGTCGAAATCCTCGAAGAAGGCATCGTCGACCAGGCGGTCGAAGAAGGCCCAGACGGCGGGGTCGCGGAACCAGGTCTCGCCCGCGGCGATGATGGTCAGGCTGGACCAGCCCTTGGCCATGGCGATGGCGGCGGCCTGGGGGAACTGGTCGGCGCGGGCGCGGGCCTGCGCCTCGGTCACGAAGGAGACGAGGAGCACGGGCTTGTCGTCGAGGAAGAGCGCCCGGTGGGCGGGGCCGAGCGGCTGGGCATAGCCGGCCTCGTCCCCCAGCGCCGCGATCGCCTCGCGCCATTCGGCGAGGTCGGCGGCGGTCGCCACGGCGTCGGCGAGATCGGCCCGCGCGTCCTGTTCGGTCATCGTCGCAACTCCCTCCGCTGCCCCGGCGGGGGCGCGGCACTCATATCCTACAAGCGGTTACCAGTTTCCCAAGCAGGCCATGTCGTCGCAAGCGGATAGAGGCCGGGATTGGCCCCGGGCGCGCGGACAGCGGGTCAGGATTGTTTCGCGGCCCAGATGGCGCGGGCCTCGGCGGGCGACAGGAGGCGGGTGGGGCCTGCGAGCATGATCTGCGACAGGAGGGCGCGGGGGGCGTCCTCGCGCAGGAGGGCCGCGACGCGGGCGTGGCGCCAGGCGGTGGCGGCGGCGTGGAGCGGGCCGACGGTCGTCATGAGGTCCGCGGTGTCCTGCGGGACGGCGAGGGCCGCGGGGTCGTGGGTCGCGCAGAAGTTGCGCTCGGTCCAGTAGCCCGCGTCGACCGCCGACGCCTGGCGGTTGGCGCGGCCGCGCGCGGATTTCAGGAGGAAGTCGTGGTAGCTGCCGAGCGCGTAGTGGTTGATGCGGGCGAGGGCGGTGGTGTCCTGGCCCAGCGGCGCGAAGAGGCGGTCGTGGGTGACGGGGCGGCCCGAGCCGTCGACGGTGCGCCCCCGGCCCTTCGGGCGGTGGACGCCGGGGGTGGGGAAGGCCGTGGGGCGGTAGAGCGTCTTGACCATCTGCGCCTTCCACGGCCAGTGGAGGATCGCCGGGGCGGCGCGGGTGAAGGTGCGCGTGACGGGGCCGTCGTGGGTAAGGACGCCGGGGTTGCCGTAGAGCCGCCAGGTCAGGGCGATGGCGTCGGCCCCGGGGCAGGCGGCGATGAGCGCGGGGAGCGTGCCGTCGCCGGTGGTGACCACGATGAACTCGTCGATGTCGATGTGGATGGCCCAGGCGGCCCGGGTCACCAGCGGGTGCGTCGCGGCGGTGGCGAGCGCCTGCCACTGCGCGCCTTTGGGGCCGACGGTCTGGGGGATGTGGGTGAGGTGGCCCGCGGCCTGGAGCGCGTCGAGCATCGCGTCGGTGCCGTCGCTGCAGTCGTTGGAGAAGACGAGGAAATCGGTCACGCCCACGGCGCGGTGGTGGGCGAGCCATTCGACCAGCCGCGCGCCTTCGTCGCGGACGGTGAGGATGGCGGTGATGCGGTCAGGCATCGGTGGCCTGGGCATCTTCGGGCTCGGCGGCGCCGGCGAGCGTCCAGAAGAAGCCCGGCGGCGGGTCGGCCATGGCCACGCTGTCGGGGATGACCTCGGGGCCGGCCATGAAGACGGCGGAGCCGAAGTGTTCCTGCATCCGGCAGAGGCGCTGCATCCGCGCGCCGGTCAGCGTGGCGTGGAAGGCGGCCTGGTCGGGGCGGGCCTTGAGCGCGGCGATCCTGGCGCGGTGGGCGGCGACCGCGGCGTGGTGGGCGGCGGCGATAGCGGGGTCGGCCATCAGGCGGGCGTGTTCGGCCTGCGCCAGCGGCAGGATGCGCAGCGCGCTGGTGTCGCGGGCGGCGTTGAAGTTCATGCGGAACCAGTAGTTCAGCCCCTGGTCGCGGTCGACGTGGTTCACGCGGCCGCGGTCGCGCTTGACGAGGAAGCTCTCGGCCGAGCGCACGGCGTAGTGGTTGAGCTGCACCCAGTCGTAGCCGTAGGTGTCGGTCGTGGAGCGCCAGCCGTTGCGGAACATCTCGCGCGGGAGCGGCCGCCCGGAGCCGTTCAGCCAGCGCACCCGGTCCCAGAGGTCGGGGCGCAGGCCCTTGGGGCGGTGGACGCCGAGCTTCTTGTAGATGTCGATGTTGCGGAACAGCGTCTTGAAGCCCCAGGCCTGGTGCGGCTTGCGCACCAGTTCGGGCGCGCAGGCGGTGAACTGTTCGGTGACGAAGCGGTCCTGGTAGGCGTCCACGTCGTCGTTGCCGAAGAGCCTCCAGGTGAGGGAGATCATGTTCGCCTCCCCCATCGCCGCGTAGAGCGAAGGCAGGCGGCCGTCGCCGAGCTTGATGGTGATGAACTCGTCCACGTCCATGCAGATGCCCCAGCCGCAGGCCTGCATCACGGGTTCGTCCTCGGCGGCCTGGAGTGCGGCGTGCTGGGGTTTCAGGTCCATCCGGCGGTAGGGGTTGTCGCGGTGCTGGACCAGGCCCCTGTCCTGGAGGAGCGAAAGGAACGTGTCGGTGCCGTCGGTGCAGTCGTTGGTGTAGACGAGAAAGTCGTCCACCCCGATCGCGCGGTGCCAGGCGAGCCATTCGAGGATGAAGGGGCCTTCGTTCTTCATCGTGGTGACGATGGCGGTGCGGTCGGTGGTGGCCGGGCGCAGCGCGCTGCGCGGCGGGCGGACGGGGCGGTGGCCGAGCGCGGATGCGAGCGCGAGGAGCCCGTCGTCCTCGATGAGCGCGGTCCTGGGGGCGAGTTCGCCCGCGCCCGCCTGCACGCGCAGCGCCATGCAGCGCCAGAAGGGGATGGCCTGGGCCGGGTCGGGCTTGGCATAGCTGATCCGGGTGTGCCGCCAGGTGTGGCTAAGCGGCACGAGGCCCGGGGCCACGCCCCAGCGCGGCATGCCGCGGCGGGCGTCGAACAGGCGGCAGACGTGGTCGCCGATGGCGGGCGGGGTGCCGGGGCGCAGCCGCCAGGGGTAGGCGCGCCGCCCGGCCAGCAGCGTGACGCCCCCTTTGGCCGCGAGGGTGGCGTCGAAGGGGTCGGGGATGCCCGGCGGCAGCACGTCGCAGGGGTCGAGCGCGAGGACCGCGCGGGCCTGCGCCAGGAAACGGTGGCGCAGCGCCTCGTAGACCGTGACCTCGGCCAGCGGGGCGCGGAAGGGGTCGGGGGCGGGGCGGTCCATCCGGTCCTTGCCCGGGGCGTCGGGGGCGAGGAAGGGGTGCGTCTCGGGCCCCGTGCCCGCGCGGCCGAGGGGCAGCGCGCAGGCGACCAGGATGACGGTGAGGTCCAGCGGCAGGTCGGCGAGGGTGGGGGCGAGGTCCGCGTCGGGACCGGCGCGGTTGACGATCACGGCCCCGGTCGCGCCATGCGCGGTGGCGTGCCAGGCGAGCCAGTCGGCGACCTGGGCGGGGGTCTCGTCGAGCCGGAAGCCGAGGAGCACGTTGCGGCCTGCCAGCGGCGCGGGTTCGGCCGCGGTCGCCTGCGGGTCGAGGCTGCGGCCGCCGGTCAGCGCGAGCGGGCCCGGCGCGGCGCGGACCATGAGGCCGGTGCCGATGACGCGCACCTCCTGCGGCCCCGGCAGAAGGGCGGCGGGGTCGGCGCCTTCGGCGAGGAAGGCGCGCATCCCGTGACCGTCGGTCACCGCGTCGATCAGGCCGGGCAGGTCGGGCAGCCCGGTGGCGCGGGCGGCGAGCGCGCGGTGCAGGATCGTGGGGGCGGTCATCGTGGGTGCCTGCTATCACGCCGCCGGGTGGCGGCAAACGGGCCATCGCGGGGAATTGCCGCGCCGTCGTTTCCATTCGCGCGATGGTGGCCATATTTCAGCCAGACTGTTCCGCCAGACGGGCCGGGGAAAGGCAGGCGACATGGGCACGGACTGGCAGATCGGCGCGCTGTGGATCGGGGGGGATCTGAGCTATCTGGAGCAGCTGTGCCTGACCTCCTTCGTCGCTGCGGGGCACCATGTCGTGCTTTACACCTATGACGGGGTGGCGAACGCGCCGGAAGGCGTCGTGCAGGCCGACGCCGCGCAGGTGCTGCCGCGGGCGGGGTTCCTGCGGCACGGGCGCACCGGCAGCCCGGCGCTGCATTCGGACCTTTTCCGCTACCGCCTGCTCGCGCAGGCCGACCGGATGATCTGGGCCGATACCGACGCCTATTGCGTGAAGCCCTTCACGACGGCCACCGGGCATTTCTACGCCTGGGAGTCGGCGACCGGCGTGAACGGCGGCGTGCTGGGCCTGCCGCGCGACAGCGCGACGCTGGCGGCGCTGCTGGACTTCACGTCGGACGAATACGCGATCCCGCTGTGGTACGATGAATCCTACCGCGCCGAACTTGCCGCGAAGAAGGCGGCCGGAACCCCGGTGCCCGCGGGCGAGATGCCCTGGGGGGTCTGGGGGCCGCACGCGCTGACCCACTTCCTGAAGGCCACGGGCGAGGTCCGCCATGCCTTGCCGCGCGCCGCGCTGTATCCCTTCGCCTACGAGGACCGCGCGCTGATGCTGCGCCCGGGGCTCGACCCCGCCCCCTTCCTGACGGCGGACACGCTGTCGATCCACTTCTACGGCCGCCGGATGCGGGCGGCGCTGCAGGGGCGCTTCGGCGGGGTGCCGAAGGTGAAGAGCCTGGTCGGGCACCTGCTGAAGAAGCACGGGATCGACCCGGCGGCCGCGCCCCTGCGCGGGCCGGTGGCACCGGCCGAGGCGGGGGACGGCGATGACTGAGCTTTCAGCCGTCCTGCGGCTGGCCGACATCGGCGGCACCGGCGGCGAGACGACGGCGCTTCTGGCCGCCCCCGGCGGGCAGGTCGACGTGATCGACATCGGCCGCGACGGGGCCTGGGGCGCGGGGGGCGAGGCCTTGCGCGCCCGCGTCGCCGCGGCCTGCCCGCAGGCGACGGTCGGGCTGGTATCGGGTCCGGACGGGCTGCGCGCGGTGGACCTGGCGGTGAACCTGGGGCTGTTCGGCAATTCGGCCAAGGTCGCGCACCTCGCGCCGCTCCTGCCGGCCCTGCTGGCCGACGGCGGGCGGCTTCTGACCGAGATCCGCAAGGGTTCGGGGGCCTGGCCGTTCCTGAAGGGGTTCGGGGCGGTCGTCCCGCTGGGCAGCGCCGGGGCGGAGGTGACGCGCGCGCTGGTGACGCCCGCGGCACCGGCGCGGAGCGGCGCGGACTGGGGTGCCATCGCGCGCGGGCTTGCCGGGGAGGGGGGGTTCTTCCGCGACGGCGGGGGCCATTCGTTCCTGTTCGTCCCGCGCGGCGAGACCCTCGTCGTGACCTTCGACAACCTCGACCTCGCGATGGAAAAGCGCACCGACCGCCGCCCCTGGGGGTTCTCCTTCATCGAGAAGCAGGGCTGGTCGATGCTGGGGGTGATGGCCGACGGCTGGACCTGGTACCGCGATCCCTTCGTCGAGGCCGAGTTCGCCCGCCTGCGCGACGACGGGTTCTTCGCGCGCTTCCGCCGGGTGGTGTTCTACGGCGCCTCGATGGGCGGCTATGCGGCTGCGGCCTTCATGGGCGCCTGTCCGGGGGCGGACGTGGTGGCGATCAGCCCGCAGTCGACGCTCGACCGCCGGCTCGTGCCGTGGGAGACGCGCTATGCCGGCGCCTGGGGGCGCGACTTCTCGGGCCCGACGGGGGACGCGGCGGCGGCGAGCCGCGCGGCGGGGCGGGTGATCCTGCTGTTCGACCCCTACGAGCCGCTCGATGCCGCCCATGTCGCGCGCTTCGAGGGGCCGAACGTGGTGCGGCTGCGCGCGCCGCTGATGGGGCACCGGCTGGGGTCCAGCCTGCACCAGATGGGCATCCTGTCCGAGATCATCCTGGGCGCGCTCGACGGCAGCCTGACCGAGGCGCGGTTCTACCGGGCGCTGCGGGCGCGGCGCGGCTTCCAGCGCTACCAGCGCGAGCTGTTCAAGCGCGCGCTGGAGAAGGGCCATCCGGCGCTGGCCCGCAGGCTCGGGGCCTGGGTCATGGCGCGGGGGGAGCACCGCTACATCCGCAGGCGGATGGCGGCGCTGGCCGGGGAGGGTCGGCGGGTCGGCCGGGACCCGACCGGGGCGATCGCGCCCGCGCACCCCGCAGGAGCCTCCGGCGGGGATATTTGAGGGAAGATGAGGGCGCGGGGCGTTAACCTTAATGCGCCGTGACTCAGAAACCCGCGGGCGTCGCGGCCATCATCTTCCCGCAAATATCCTCGGGGGGTGAGCGCCGCAGGCGCGAGGGGGGCGGACGGCCCCCCAACGACCGCGCCGTCAGACGAACGCCTGCAGCCCCGTCACCGCCCGGCCGAGGATCAGCGCGTGGATGTCGTGGGTGCCTTCGTAGGTGTTCACGGTTTCGAGGTTCACCATGTGGCGCATCACGGCGTAGTCCTCCTGGATGCCGTTGCCGCCGTGCATGTCGCGTGCCATGCGCGCGATCGTCAGGGCCTTGCCGCAGTTGTTGCGCTTGACGATCGAGATCATCTCGGGCGCGGCGCGGGCCTCGTCCAGAAGTCGGCCGACGCGCAGCGAGGCCTGCAGGCCGAGCGCGATCTCGGTCATCATCTCGGCGAGCTTCCACTGGTAAAGCTGCGTCTGGGCGATGGGCTTTCCGAACTGGCGGCGGTCCAGCCCGTACTGGCGGGCCGCGTGAAAGCAGGCCTCGGCCGCGCCCATGACCCCCCAGGAGATGCCGTAGCGCGCGCGGTTGAGGCAGCCGAAGGGGCCCTTCAGCCCCTCGACATGCGGCAGGAGGGCGTCCTCGCCGACGGCCACGTCCTTCATGACGATCTCGCCGGTGACCGAGGCGCGGAGCGAGAGCTTGCCGCCGACCTTCGGCGCCGACAGGCCGGGCGTGCCCTTGTCGAGCACGAAGCCGCGGATCTTGCCGCCATGCGCCTCGGACTTGGCCCAGACGACGAAGACGTCGGCGAAGGGGGCGTTCGAGATCCACATCTTGGCGCCGTTCAGGACGTAGCCGCCCTCGACCTTCCGCGCGACGGTCTTCATCCCCGACGGGTCCGACCCCGCGTCGGGCTCGGTCAGGCCGAAGCAGCCGATCCATTCCCCGCGCGCGAGTTTCGGCAGGTATCTCTGCCGCTGGCTTTCGGTGCCGTAGGCGTGGATCGGATACATCACGAGGCTGGACTGCACGCTCATCATGCTGCGGTAGCCGCTGTCGATCCGCTCGATCTCGCGCGCGACGAGGCCGTAGCTGACGTAGGACCCGCCGAGGCCGCCGTAGGTGTCGGGGATGGTGACGCCGAGAAGGCCCATCTCGCCCATCTCGGCGAAGATCGCGGGGTCGGCGGCCTCGTCGCGGTAGGCCCGCGTGATGCGGGGCGCGAGGCGGTCGGCGGCGAAGGCGCGGGCGGCGTCGGCCAGCATCCGTTCGTCCTCGGTCAGCTGGTCGGACAGGCGGAAGGGATCCTGCCAGTCGAAGGACCCGAGGTCGGGCGCGTCCTTGGCCCGGAGCATGGGCTTTTCGGGGGCGTTCATCGGCAATCTCCTTCGCGCGCCGAGCATACGCCCGCGCGACCGCGACCGCAAATGCCATCGGGCGCGGCCGGCCGGCCGGCCCTTGACGCAGGCCCGGCCCGCCGCCACGCTGCCGCGATGACCGCGCCCGATACCCTTGCGCCCCGGATTTCCGCGTCCGAGATCCCCGCGCCCCCGATTCCCTCGCCCCCCATCCCCGCGCCCGAGACCATCGACGCGGCCGAAGCCCTGCTCGACGTGCAGGGCTATGTCGCCAACCGCGCGCTGGCCACGGTCGTGTTCCTGGCGCTGCGGCTGCGCCGGCCCCTGTTCCTCGAAGGCGAGGCGGGGACCGGCAAGACCGAGATCGCCAAGGCGCTGGCCGCAGGCCTGGGCCGGCGGCTGATCCGGCTGCAGTGCTACGAGGGGCTGGATGCCGCCGGGGCCGTCGCGGACTGGAACTTCGCCGCGCAGATGCTGGCGGTGCGCGGCGGGGCGGCGGCGGCGGACATCTGGGGCGACGCCTTCCTGACCGAACGGCCGCTTTTGGCCGCGATGCGGCCGCAGCCGGGCGGCCCGCCGGTGCTGCTGATCGACGAGGTCGACCGCACCGACGAGCCGTTCGAGGCCTTCCTGCTGGAGGCGCTGTCGGATTTCCAGGTCACGATCCCCGAGCGCGGCACGATCCGCGCGGCGGAGCCGCCGGTCGTCATCCTGACCTCGAACCGCACGCGCGAGGTGCACGACGCGCTGAAGCGGCGGTGCCTCTACCACTGGGTCGACTACCCCGCCTTCGACCGCGAGATGGCGATCCTGCGCGCCCGCGTCCCCGACGCCGCCCCCGCGCTGTCGCGCGAGATCGTGGCCTTCGTCCAGCGGCTGCGCGGCGAGGACCTGTTCAAGCGCCCCGGCGTCGCCGAGACGATCGACTGGGCCAGGTGCCTGATCGCGCTCGACGCCGTGGCGCTGTCGCCCGAGGTCATCGCCGACACGCTGGGGGCGATCCTGAAATACCAGGACGACATCGCGCGGATGCAGGGCACCGAGGCCGCGCGCCTTCTGGAGGAGGTGCGGCGCGACCTCGCGGTGGCGTGAAGATCGGTGGTCAAGAGATTGTTAGCCGAACGACTGCCTTAGCAGGGCGCTCCCTGTTGTCGCTGTCGGTAGCTGTGATCCTCGTTAAGGGACTTCAGGTCGATACGACGGGCTTCACGGTTCTCGGGGTCGACCTGTCCCCTACCCAACTTACCGACTTCACTTTGGTCGTACTTACCATACTTCTCGTTGCTTTGTTAGCGAACGCCTACGTCGACCACGTCGCGATGTCTGGGTTCAATCTGCTTTACTCGCGTCGGCGCGGAACTGACGATATCTTCGATAGCGGCACCCAGATCAGTGAACTCCAAGCTACGATCAACGCTGTTTTGTCCGCGTTGAAGTCAGGGGAAGCCGAAAGAATAGAGGAACAGCTTAAGGGCTCAGCAAGGTTTCTGGCCGACCTTGAAAATGAACGCGTACGAATGCGATGGGTGACCTTCGCATACTTCTATCTGTGGACCGTCGCCTTACCATTTTGCTCCGGGGTTGCGGCGTTGGCGCTTCTCGCAAATGCCTGACGTTGCCATTTTTTCTTCCGAAGACGGTCGGCTTTCCGACAACATCGCGCATTTCCTGCGGGCGCTGCGGCAGGCGGGGTTGCCGGTGGGGCCCGCGCGGGTGGTCGATGGGGTGGGGGGGGTGCGCGGGGGGGGGTGGGGCGGGCGGGCGGATTTCTACTGGACGCTGCACAGCCTGTGCGTCGCGCGCCCCGAGGAGCGGCGGGTGTTCGACGAGGTGTTCCGGCTGTTCTGGCGCGATCCGCAATACCTCGAGCACATGATGGCGCTGCTTCTGCCGCAGGTGCGCGGGCTGCAGGAGGAGCGCGCGGCGCGGCCGGGCGAGCGGCGGGCGGCCGAGGCGCTGCTGCACGGGGCCGCGGACCGGCTGCCGCCGCCGCCCGCGCCGCAGGCCGAGGCGACGCGGCTCGACATCGACGCGGGCGGGACGGCGTCGGACGAGGAGCGGCTGAGGACGCTCGACTTCGCGCAGATGACGGTGGCCGAGACGGCGGCGGCGAAGGCGATGCTGGCGCGGCTGGCGCTGCCCGTCGCGCCGATCCCGACCCGGCGGGCGGTGCCGGGGTCGCCGGGCGGGGTGGACCCGCGGCGGACGCTGCGGGGCGCGCTGCGCACCGGGGCCGAGGTCATGCGGCTGGCGCGGCGGCGGCCCGCGCTGCGCTGGCCGAACCTGGTCGTGCTGTGCGACATCTCGGGCTCGATGGCGGGATACAGCCGGCTGGTGCTGCATTTCCTGCACGCGGTCGCCAACCGGCGGGGGCAGGGCTGGGGGCGGGTGCACGCCTTCACCTTCGGGACGCGGCTGACCAACATCACCCGGCATCTGGCGGCGCGCGACGTCGACGCGGCGCTGGCGCGCGCGGGGGCCGAGGCGCAGGACTGGTCGGGGGGCACGCGGATCGGGGCGAGCCTTGCCGCCTTCAACCGCGACTGGTCGCGGCGGGTGCTGGGGCAGGGGGCGGTGGTGATCGTCATCACCGACGGGCTCGACCGGGGCGATGCGGGGCTTCTGGGCGCGCAGGCGGAGCGGCTGGCGCTGTCGTGCCGGCGGCTGGTCTGGGTGAACCCGCTGTTGCGGTGGGGCGGCTTCGCGCCGCGGGCGGCGGGGATCCGGGCGATGCTGCCGCATGTGGACTGCCTCGCCGCAGGCCATTCGGTGCAGGCGCTGGCGGACCTGGCGCGGCTGCTGGCGCAGGCGGACGGCGCGGGGGACAAGCCGCGGCTGATGGCCGCGATGCGCGGGGGGCCCCCGGCGGGATGACATGGGCTGACGCGGGCCCTGCTATGGCATAACGCAGGCGGGCGTGGTGTCGCTGCGGAACCGCGCCCGGACCCTGACGTTGCGGCCCCAGCGCATCTGGAAAGGATCTGCCGATGAAACGCCTGCTTTGCACCACCACCGCCCTGTCGCTCGCCCTGTGGCCCGTGCCCGCGCCGGTCGCGGCCCAGACGCTGTCCGCGGATGGCCGGGTGATCGCCGAGGACGGGTCGGTCCTGTGCGAGCCTGCGGAGGGCAGCCCCTGCGTCCTGGAGGACTACCTGGCCGCGCCGGAGGGCGCGCCCGAGGCGGAACCCGGCGCGGCGGCGGCTCCCGCGGCGGAGCCCGGGGCGGCCGAGGCGCCCGCGATGACGCGCGCCGAACGCCGCGCCCTGCGCGAGGCGCGCGCGGCGGCGCGGGCCGAACGCGAGGCCGCGCTGGCCGAGGCCGCGGCGCAGGCCGAAGCTGCGGCTGAGGCGCGGGCCGAGGCGGAGGCCCAGGCGCGCCGCGAGG
>CAZNPW010000005.1:0-89094 GCA_964575185.1 uncultured Exiguobacterium sp. | reverse complement strand
TCGCCGAAGAGCGGGAGACGGCCGCGACGGGCGACGAGGCGCCGCCGGGGGCCGGGCGGCACGTCGTGGCGCTGGGCGGGCGCAGCCGGCTCGACGATCTGGCGGCGCAGATGCTCGGGCAGGCCGCCGAGGCCGACGGGGCGGTGGTGACGCTGCTGACGCACGCCGACCTCGCCCCCAGCCGGTTCGAGACGCTGCGCGCCGCGACCGGGGCCTGCGTGGTGCTGAACTTCCTGTCGCCGCGGCCGACGCGCGGGGCGCTGCTTCAGGTGCGGCGGATCAAGCAGGCGCTGCCGCTGGCGCGCGTGGGCGTGGTGCTGTGGGCACCCGAGGGGCCGGGCGCGACGGGGACCGAGGCCGTGCTGGCGCTGGGTGCCGACTTCTGCGTGCGCGACATGGACGCGGCGCTGGCCGAGGCCTTCGCGCATACCGCGCCCCTGCCGCTGCCCGCCGCGTCGCGGCCGCGCCGCCTGACGGCCCGCCGTCTGGCCGTGGCGTCATGACCGCGCCGCCGCGCGTCGACGAGCGGCCGCATTTCCAGCGCTGGTTCTGGCGCGTCCAGCGCGCCGGGTGGGCGGCGATGCCGCTTCTGGTCGGCGCGGCGCTGGTCGGGCTGACGGGCGGCGGGGGGATCTGGTCGGAGCTGCCGGTCAGCCGCGACGGGGCCGTCGTGACCTATCCCCGCGTGATGCGCATCGGCACCGCGGCGACGCTGACCGTCGCCACCGACGCGCGGGCGGGGTCGGTGGTCGTGACGCTTGGCAGCGACCTTCTGTCGGACTTCGCGCTGACCGCGTTCGTGCCCGAGCCCGCGGGCATGGCGGCCGCGCCGGGCGGTGGGGTCGCCGCCACCTTCGACGCCGCGGGCGACGCCGTGATCCGCCTGGGCCTGACCCCGCGCAGCGCCGGACGGCGGGCGCATGCGATCGGGGTGGACGGGCGCGAGATTTCCGTGGCCCCGCTGGTGCTGCCCTGATGGAAACGGTCTTTCGCGCGGCGGCGATCTATGCGGCGATCCTGGTGCTGACGCGGCTGGCCGGGCGGCGGACGCTGTCGCAGGCGACCGTGTTCGACTTCGTGCTGATCCTGCTGATCGCCGAGACGGCGCAGAACGCGCTGGTGGGCAGCGACAACTCGCTGACCAACGCGGTGGTGCTGGCCGCGACGCTGATCCTGCTCGACGTCGGGCTGTCGATCCTGAAGCGCCGGGCGCGGTGGGTGGCGTGGTGGGTCGACGGCACGCCCACGGTGCTGGTCCGCGACGGCGTGCCCGACGCGCACGCGATGGCCATGTCGCGCATCGACGAGGCGGACATCCTGCAGGCGGCGCGGCAGTCGCAGGGCATCGCCGAGCTGCACGAGGTGCGGCTGGCGGTGCTGGAGACCTGCGGCGCGATCAGCATCGTGCCGCGGCGCGACGGGCAGGAACATCGCCCGGGGCGCTGACGTTCCCCCTGCACCCCCCACGCAGGAGACGACCATGCCCGATGCGAGCCAGCAGCCCGGCCTCGAGGCCGAGATGGACGAGGCCCCGGACTTCACCCCGCGCTATCCCGGGTCCGGCCGGCTCGAGGGCCGCACCGCGCTGATTACCGGCGGCGACAGCGGGATCGGGCGGGCGATCGCGGTCCTGTTCGCGCGCGAAGGCGCGAACGTGGCCATCGGCTATCTGGACGAGGACCGGGACGCCGACGACACGCTGCGCCTGATCGAGGAGGAAGGTGCCGAGGGCATCGCGCTGAAGGGCGACGTGGCGGACCCCGAGACCTGCCGGCGGATCGCTGAGGAGGCCGTCTCGCAGTTCGGGTCGGTGGACATCCTCGTCAACAACGCCGCCGTCCAGTTCCCGCAGACGGAGCTGACCGACATCTCGCCGGAGCAGCTGCTGAAGACCTTTTCCACCAACATCTTCAGCCAGTTCTACCTGACCCAGGCGCTGTTGCCGCAGATGGGGGCGGGGGCCAGCATCATCAACGTCTCGTCGGTCACGGCCTTCAAGGGGCAGGAGACCCTGGCCGACTATTCCGCGACCAAGGGCGCGATCATCGCCTTCACCCGGGCGCTGTCGAAGATGCTGGCGAGCCGCGGCATCCGCGTCAACGCCATCGCGCCGGGGCCGATCTGGACGCCGCTGATCCCGGCGACCTTCCCGGAGGAGAAGGTCGAGCGTCACGGGCAGGACGTGCCGCTGGGCCGCAAGGGGCAGCCGAACGAGGTCGCCCCCTGCGCGCTGTTCCTGGCCTGCGAGGATTCGAGCTACATCACCGGGCAGACGCTGCACCCCAACGGGGGCGAGCTCGTCGGGAGCTGACGCGCCTCAGGGCCGGTCCTTCGGGACCGGCCTCTGCGCTTCGAGCAGCGCCTGGAGGTCGAGCGCCAGCCGCGTGATGTCGGGCGGAACCTCTTCCCGCGCCAGCGCGGCGAGCAGCTCGCCCGCCGCGCGGCGCAGCGCATCATCCACATCGGTCCTGTCCGTCTCCACCGCGCCCTTGCCTGCTTACCTGCCGGTAACCGCAGGCTTAAGGCATATCGCGGTGCAATCAATCCTGTTCGGGTGGCGCGCCCCCGAAGCGGCCGATGCGGCCGACCCGGGTGCCGGTCGTCAGCGGCGCGGGCGGGTGTGCAGGACGAGGACCATGTCGGAATCCCCGCCTTGCGGGATCGTCCAGTCGCCTCCGTGTCCGGCTGGGACCGATGACACGGACCTGACGCCGGTGCACGGATCGAACCATTCGGCGACGACGTCCCGACCGGCCGCCGTGACGCCGGACAGGGTCGTCCCGCCGGCGAGGTAGAGGATCAGGCTGTGCGGTCCGGCGGTCGCACTGGCCAGGATGCGCTCCGGTCGCCCGGCCGCCGGAGGCCGCGCGGGCGCGATGTCCCACCAGGGCAGCGTCTCGATGAACCGCCGCAGGCGGGCGAGGTCGTCGGCGCTTGCCCACGCCAGGGCGTCGCGCCAGTCCGGCGGCAGGCCGTAGTGCAGCGGGCCGTAGGCGTTCCCGGCGCGGTGCCAGGGCCAGAGGCCATGCGCTCCATAGCTGATCCCGGCGCCTGCCCCGGACAGGACGCTGATCCACGAGGTCCGTCGGACATCCTCGCGGCCGAAGCGCGCGCCCGTCGCATTGCCGGGGCCCATGATGACAAGCCCGTCGTAGCAGGGCTCGCTGTTCAGGACGGGGCGCGGATCGGGAAAGGCGCGGGCCGCGGCGGCATAGCGGCGCGCACGGTCGGCGCTGTCGGCGAAATGGCAGGACTGGAAGACGTGGAACCCCAGCCAGGGGCGGTCGTCGAGCGCCGCGGGTGGAGCGGTGCCGCCGTTGAGGTGGGCGGTGACCAGCGGCGGCCGGGCCGCGGATGCCATGATCGCCCGGGCGGCGGCGTCGTAGAGCGCCACCGCCCGGGGGGCGGAAAATCCGGTGTCGCCGCTGACGAACCAGACGACGCCGAAGGCCTCGTAGCGGGCGACGAGGTAGCGCGCGAAGGCGCCGACCTCGTCGGTCGTGAAGGGACCGCGGCGGGGAACGTCACGGGCCCAGTCGGGATTGTCGTCGGGCGTGTTGTCGAACCAGAGCACCACCATGGCGACCAGCATCCCGGCGTCGGCGGCCGCCGCGACCATCGCATCGAGCGTGGACCAGTAGGACGGGTCGGGCTCGGCCAGGTCTGCCCCCGGCGCGAAGGGCAGGCGCAGGGGTGGACCGGACGCGTCCCACTGCGGAAGCGCGTTGATCTGCACGACGTTGAAGCCCTGGGCGCGTCGCCTTTCCAGATAGTCCCGCCATTCGGGCAAGGTGGCATGGGCGGGGGCGGCCCAGACGGTGTCGGCAAGCCAGAAGGCCGGAGTGCCATCCTGATGGGCGAAGGCCCGGCCGGAGGGGTGAACGGCGACCGGGCCATGACGGCGCCAGGCGCTGTCCGACTCCGACGGCCGGACACCGAAGGATCCGGCGGCCAGGGCGACCCCGTCCGCCGCCTGCATCGTCCAGTGCCAGAGCCCGGTCTCGCAGGGCGAGAAGCGCACGGCCCAGCGGTCGCCGTGCGCGAATGCGGATGCGGTGAAGCGGCGTCCCGCGGGGCTGACGAAGGTGGCCGAGGGCGCGGGACGCTGCACGTTGCGAGGGGGGCTGCCCCGCGGATCCGGGGCGGCAAGCTCGACGACGCCGTGCTGGTGCATGTCCTTCCCCCCGTCCATCCCGTCGACCCGCCGCCGCAGGGATCGACGGCCCCGTCCGCGCGCCTTTCGGCGACCCCGATGGTGCCGCCGCCCCGGGCGGCCGACGCGCAGTCAGGGCCGCGCGATGGACCTGACGGAGGCCAGCACCGCGTCGGGCCGGAAGACATCGTCCAGCCAGCCGTCGCGGAAGATCACGGGCCGGGCCTCGTCGATCGCCTTCAGCGCGCCGTCCGAGAACTTTCCGCCGGGAAAGGCCTCGAAGGCGATGGCAAGCTCGATGTTCAGGTGGCCGAGCATGAAGTCGATCGCCGCGTCGCGCGGGACGCCCTCGCGGATCGCCCGTTCCGTCGCCTCGCGCAGGGCCAGCGCCAGCGTGGCCCCGACCGTTTCCGACAGCGCGGGTTCGAGGATGGCGATGTCGCGCAGCGTGCAGCGGTGGGACCTGAACACCGGGGCGTAGATCTGCCGGGCGATGTCTTCGCCGAGCGCGTAGTCGGCGTCGGTCCCGTTCACGATGGCGCAGACGATGGCCTGCCGTGCCGCGATGCCGCCGAAATAGTCCCGGCGCGCGTCGGGGTCGGATTCCCCGCCGAACAGCGGCGGGTGGCAGGGATGCGTGACGAAGAGCGGGACATCGGGCCGGAGCGGCATCTCGCCCGAGAAGGGGGCCGCCGCGTCCAGCACGATGACGAGCGTGCCGGGCGTGAACCGCGCGGCGTGTTCGGCATAGACCCGGGCGATCAGGCGGTCGGGCACGGCGAGGATCACCGCCGCCGCGCCGTCCAGGGCAGCATCGGGGTCGACGCATCCGATCCCGAGTTCGGCCTTCAGCGCCGCGCGCGCGGCGGGATGGACCTCGACATGGGCGACCGACCGGCCGGCGGCGAGCAGGTTCTTCGACAGCCGGCGGCCCATCTTGCCGCCTGCTCCGAACAGCGCCAGCTTGGTCATTTCACCCTCCGATCAGGAACTGCAGTGACAGGGACGTGTTATGTCATTATACCAGTTGAGCGGGTGAGACAAGGTGACCCGGTCAGGAAACGTTTCGGGATCGCCAAGCGGGCCGGTGCGTTTTCCGGCCGCGCCCCTTGAATACGCGCCGTTCTTGCGCCCTTCTTCGCTGGACGGCTGGCGCAGCGGACGCGGGCACCGCAGGAGACGGGGAGGCTGCATTGCCGGGGGCGATCAGCAAGCGGAAACTCGGGACTCTGGTGGAGGAGCGGCTTCTGGGCCTCCTTCAGGGCAACGGCCTTTTGCCCGGCGCCTACCTGCCCTCGGAGCGCGAGTTGATGGAGGACTTCCGGGTGGGCCGCCCGGCGATCCGCGAGGCGATGCAAAGCCTGCAACGCAAGGGGCTGATCGAAATCCGTCACGGCGAGCGGCCGCGCGTCGCCCGTCCCTCGCTCGACCGGACGCTGACCGACATGGCCGAGACGGTGTCGCACCTGCTGCTGCACTCGGAAGGGAGCCTCGACCACCTCAAGGAAGCCCGCCAGATGTTCGAGACCGCGATGGCGCGCAGGGCGGCCGAGCGCGGCACCGCCGCGGACATCGCGGCGATCCGCACGGCGCTGGAGCGTCAGGCAGCACGTCCGCCGGGGTCGGAGGAGTTCATGCGGGGCGATGGCGATTTCCACCACGCGATCGCCAAGGTCAGCGGCAATCCGATCCTGGCCGAACTGAGCCGGAGCCTGTTCACCTGGCTTTCCAGGTTCCACAGCGACCAGGTGCGCAAGCCCGGGCTGGAGAACCTGACGATTGCCGAGCATCGCGCCATACTGGAGGCGATCGAAGGCGGGTCGGCCGACGAGGCGGCGCGGCAGATGGCGAACCATCTGTCGCGCGCCAACGCGCTTTACCGGATCGCGCCCAGGGGCGACCGGGAGGCCGGTCCCTGACCGAGGACGGCCAGCGCGCGCGCTTCCGCTCCCTCCGCGCGGAAGGGGTCGCGGGCGGGGTCCAGTCGGGCGGCGTAGGAACGCACCTGTCGCGCCAGATCCGGGGCCGGCGTGAAGCCGGGACATCGGGCCCGGTAGCGGGAAAGGTCGTAGGCAAGGCTGTGGACGGTCAGCTCGGTCCAGAGCGAGCCGTCGTCGAGCACGCCGTGCCGGGCGAGCCGGGGGGCTTCGACCTCGTGGAACACCGGGCTTGTCCCGAGTGCGGCCGCGACAAGGGCGAGATAGTCCCGCTGCCGCATCTGCCCGCCCGGCGTGCCGACCGTGAAGTCGCAGCCCATCGCCGCTTCGGCGCCGACGGTGTGGGCGATCATCCGGCCGGTGTCGGTGGCATCCGAGGGGTGGATCAGCCGGTCACCCCCATCCGGCAGGAGGATCGGCAGAGAGAGCCGCAGCCGCGCGACAAGCTCTGCCCCCGACCGGTCGAAAAGCGAGATCAGGAAGCCCGGACCCATGGAATAGGTCGGGCGCAGGATGGTCAGCCCGGTCGCCCCGGTCCGCGCGGAATGCAGCACGTCTTCCGCGCGCCGCTTTTCCGCGGCATAGGCGCTGGCCGTGGCGGCCCAGGGCCTGTCTTCGCCCATCGGCAAACGCGGCAGTGGCAGGCCGTAGACATCGACCGTGCTGACAAGGACGATCTGGCGGCAGGCGGGCGTCAGCGCCGCGACTAGGCCTTGCGCCTGGAGGCCGGTGAAGCAGGCGAAGTCGACCACCGCGTCGGGGGCCACCTGCGCAAGGGCGGCTGCAAGCGCTGCCGGGTCGTCGCGGTCGCCCGTGATCCGGTGGCAGCCGGACGGCAGCGCCACCGCGCGGGCGGTTCCGCGGTTCAGGGCGAACACCTGGTGGCCGATCCGCAGGAGCTCGGCGACGCAGGGGGCCGAGATCACCCCGGTCCCGCCCACGACGAGGACCCGCGCCATGCGTCACGCCTCGACCCGGCGCGAGCGCATCAGGCGCACGAAGAGACCGGCCACAACCGACAGCAGGACGACGTAGAGGAGCGACATCATCGAGGCCCGGCCGAGGTCGAAGAAGGTGAAGCCGAGCTTGAAGAGATACATGCCCATGACGACCGTGTCGTTGCCCGGTCCGCCCGTGGTCAGATACTGCGGCATCTCGAAGAGGCGCAGGAGGTCGATCAGCATGAACAGCACCGCCACGCCGAAGAAGGGACGCAGGAGCGGGAAGACGATGTAGCGCAGCTCGCGCGCGCGCGATGCGCCGTCCACCTTCGCGGCGTCGAGGATCTCGGGCGGTATCGTCGTCAGCCCGCCGAGAAGGATGATGGCGACGAACGGAACCGACTGCCAGACGGTGGCGACGATGACCGCCATTAGCGCGTAGGGCATGGTGATCGTCCACTGCACCGGGTCGATGCCCAGCTTGCCGATCAGCGCGTTGATCGCGCCGTATTGCGTGTTGAACAGCATCCACCACACGATGCCCGCGATGATCGGAGCGATTGCCGTCGGGATCAGGATCAGGCTGATGAGGAAGGCCCGACCGCGCCGGATGTGAAACAGCGCCCAGGCCAGGGCAAAGCCCAGCGTCATCTGCAGGACGACGCAGGCCACGAGCACGGTCGCCGTCGTGGTGATCGACTGGACGAACTGGGGATCGGCCAGAAGGCCCCAGAGATTGTCGAGCCCGGCCCATCGCGGCGGCACCCTGGGGTTCGGCGAAAAGGTCTGGAAGGCCGACCTGACCATGAAGATCATCGGCACGAGGCTGATCCCGACCAGTCCCAGCAGGGCCGGCGTGGCGAGGATCCAGGCAAAGCGTCGGCTGCCGCGCATGCCCACCCCCTTACTTCAGGCCGCCGAAGGCCAGGCCCCGGACCAGGAACCGCTGCATCACGGCGGCGAAGACGATGCCGGGCAGCACCGCAAGCAGCGAGGCCGCGGCGATCTCGCCGTAGAGTTCGGCAATCGCCGTGCGCAGGCGCGGCAGATAGACGGTGATCGTGGCAACCCTGTTTCCTGCAAGCTGGTAGGCCAGGATGAACTCGTTCCAGACGCCGATGAAGGTGAAGACCGCCGCCACCGCGATCCCGGGCATCAGCACGGGCAGGACCACGTGGCGCAGCGTCTGCCAGTGCCCGGCGCCGTCGATATAGGCCGCCTCTTCCAGCTCGGCCGGGGCGGCCTCGACATAGCCGAGCAGCAGCCAGAAGATCAGCGGGATCGAGAACAGGGCATAGATCAGGATGAGGCCGGCGTAGCTGTCCAGGAGGCCGAGCTGCCGGTAGAGCATGAAGAGCGGCACGATCAGCGCGATCGGTGGGACGTAGCGGAAGGACAGGATGAAGAGCGGCAGGAAGCTGCCGCCGATGCGGAACCGGCCGACCGCATAGGCCAGCGCCACCCCGAGCGCGAGCGCCGCGAGCGTTGCCGCAATCCCGATCGCCATCGAGGTGCCGAGGAAGTTCACGACCGGTTCGTTCGACGGGGACCCGAACCAGACGTAACGGATGTTGTCGAGCGTTAGGCCTTGAGGCAGCAGCCCGACCGGCGACTGGAAGATGTCGTCCCTCGGGCGCAGGGCGGTCAGGATCACCCAGTAGACCGGGAACAGGCTGAAGGCCAGGAACGGCAACAGGATCGCCCAGGGCCAGAGCCGCCGCAGCCGGTAGCCGCGCGAGGTCGGGGGGCGCGAGGTCGGGGGGCGCGGGGTCGCCGTCATGCGCCACCCGGGACGGAAGCGGACGGCCGGACACGCGCACCGGATGCGGCAAAGACCCTCACGGCCGCCGGTGCAACCCGAAGCGTCTCGCCCGGCGGGACGAAGACCCCTGCCCGGCGCGCAAGCTGCACCGTGACGCGCGCATCGCCGACCATGCCATGGGCCAGGCCGTTCGGCCCGAGGTTCTCGGTCATCTCGAGCTGGAAGGGCAACAGGATCGACCCGTCGCCGAGGCCCATGTCTTCCGGCCGGATGCCGAGCGTGACCGTCTCTCCGGCTGCCAGGGGATAGGCCGCCGCCAGCGTCAGTCCGTGTCCGCCGTCAAGCTGGAACCGCGTCTCGGCGGGACCGGCCGCCGCCACCTTCGCCGCGAGAAGGTTGATCTTGGGCGATCCGAGAAAGGTCGCGACGAAAAGGTTGTCCGGGTCGGCATAGAGGGTTTCGGGCGGGCCCACCTGCTCGATCCGGCCCGCGCTCATCACCACGATCAGGTCGGCCAGGGCCATCGCCTCGACCTGGTCATGCGTCACGTAGACCATGGTGGCCTTCAGCCTGCGATGCAGGCGCTGGATTTCCAGCCGCATCTCGACCCTAAGGTCGGCGTCGAGGTTCGACAGCGGCTCGTCGAAGAGGAAGACCCTGCGGTCGAGCACGATGGTCCGGCCGATCGCCACGCGCTGCTTCTGCCCGCCCGAAAGCTGGCCGGGCCGACGGTCGAGCAGATGCTCGATCTGCAGGACCTGGGCCACCGCCCGGACCCGCTCGGCCGCCGCCGTTGCCGGCACGTCGGCCATCTTCAGCGGGAAGGCCAGGTTCTCGCGCACGCTCATGTGCGGGTAGAGCGCATAGGACTGGAACACCATCCCGACGCCGCGCTCGGACGGGGTGGCCTCGTTCAGCACCTTCCCGTCGATCACGATGTCGCCCGAGGTCTGCATGTCGAGCCCGGAGAGAACCCGCATCAGCGTGGTCTTGCCGCATCCCGAAGGCCCGAGGAAGACGGCGAAGGTGCCGCTGGGAATCTCCAGGTCGATGCCCCGCAGCGCTTCGACCGCGCCGAAACTCCGTCGGATGGCACTGAAACGGATATGGGTCATGCGGGTCCGGACCTTGGCCGGGACCCGGCGGCCGATGGCCGGGTCCCGGGGGACAGGTTGTTCATCCGGCGATGTTCAGGCCGGCATCGACGTAGCTCTGCTTCACTTCGGCCCAGTAGGCTTTCTGCGCGTCGCGCCCGTAGCGGTCGGTGATCGCTTCCCAGCGGTCGGCGGCCTCCTGCAGGGCCGCCGCCGCGTCGGTGCCGCCGTTGACGTAGCCGTGGATCGCCCCCTGCAGCGCGTCGATGTATTCGCCGATCGCGGGCATCGTCATCTCGGGGAAACCCTTGCTCAGCACCTTCTGCGCTTCGACCAGGAATTCGGGTGCCGGCTTCAGGTTCTTGAAATTGGCAGGGTCGTAGTCGGTCTTGAGGAACATGTCCGACCCGCTGGCCGGATCGTCCAGCGACAGGACCCGCCGCGCGGGCGTCAGGAGCGTCGTGATGACGGCAAAGGCCGCGTCGGGATTGGCCGCGAACTCGCTGATCCCGACCACCCGGCCGAAGAACATCGAGTTGTAGTTGCGCGTCACGCCGTCCACCGTGGCACCGGGCCATTCGGCATAGCCGATCTTCTCCAGCGGGTTGCCCGCGGCCATGCCCAGGCCGCCACGACCGATGTCCATGTACCACAGCGTCAGGGCGATGTCCTCGCTGCTGAAGCTTTCCATCGTGTTGCCCCAGTTCATCGAGGCCGAGCCGGGCGGCGCGTAGTCGAGCAGGCGCTTGGTCCCCTCCAGCGCCGTGACGCCCGCCGCGTTGTTCCAGCCGGGCGAGGCGTTGTCGTCCATCCATACCCCGCCGTAGGAGCCCATCATCGGGGCCCATTGCTGTTCGATGAAGCCGCGGTCCCAGGACGAGGTCTGGAAGCCGTAGCCGACCTTGCCCGAACCCGCCCAGTCCCAGCCGGTGAAGAAGGCGGCGGTCTCGTAGAACTCGTCCCAGGTCACGGGCACGGTCAGCGGGCGGCCTTTCTCGGCCTCGAACTTCGCCATGATCTCGGGGTTTGCGAAGGCGTCCTTGCGGTAATACATCATCGCCACGTCGCCATCGACGGGGGCGGCGATCGTCTGGCCACCCCAGCGCGTGTAGAGAATCCGGTAGTAGTCCACGATGTTGTCGAACAGCGGCTGGGCGTTGTATTTCGCGATCAGGTCGTCCAGAGGCCGCAGGTAGCCGACCGAGGCCAGTTCGCCGTTGTAGCGCGGAAAGTGCATGACGACATCGAACTGCCCGCCGCCCGCGCGCAGGTCCTTCAGCGAATCCTGCCAGGACACGAGGTCGCCCGCCTCGATCACCTCGACGGTGATGCCGAGCGTTTCCTTGATGTAGGCGATCTGGTGGTCGATGATCGGCCGGATGCCGCCCGGATGCGACATGAAGCGCACCGTCTGCCCGGCGAACTCCTGCCCGAACACCTTGGTGGGGTTGAAACCGCTGGCCAATGCGGCGGCAGCCAGGCCGCTCGACATGAACGCGCGGCGGTTCAGCGTGAGTGGTTTCGACGGTGTCATTGCAGTCCTCCCCGTTCCGTGACGCCGGCGGCTTGACGCGCCGGTGATTGCCTAACTCATGTGCAGATTATACCAGTTGGGGACACTGTCAACGGCACCGGCGGCCCCCGGTTCGGGGACCGCCTGCGAAGGCCGACGGATGGCGCGCGGGCTCGTCACCCGCGACGCCGCGCATGAGTTGCGACAGCGCCCCGGCTTCGTCGTCCGCGCAGACCGCGGGCTCGACCGGGGCGGGGACGATCAGATCGCCGACTGGATCCAGGTCGCCAGCGCTGCCTTCGGGGCTGCGCCGACCTTGTTCGACACGACCTGGCCGTCCTTGAACATGAACAGCGCCGGGATGCCCCGCACGCCGAGCTGCGCCGGGCTGTCGGGGTTTTCGTCGACGTTGACCTTCACGATCTTCACCTTGCCCGCGTATTCGGAGGCGAGCTCCTCGAGCGCGGGGCCGATCTGGAGGCAGGGGCCGCACCATTCGGCCCAGAAGTCCACCACGACGGGGATCGGCGACTTGCGGACCTCGGCGTCGAAGGTGGTGTCGGTGACGGCGACGGTGGCGGTGCCCATGACGGCTCTCCTGAATGGCAGGGGGTGGAGGTAAGCACCTGTCCGGGTGGCGTCAAGGCATGGTGGCCAGGGCGAGCGCCTGCCGCAAGATGCCGGGCGGCACGGGCATGAGGGTGCCCGTGGCCGTCCAGAGGACCGCCATCGTCACGACCCGGCCCGGGAAAATCTGTTCCAGCGCCGCGGCATAGGCGCCGAGCTGGGCGAGGATGCCGGCGGGGATGTCCTCGGCCCGGTCGGGCACCGCGCGGTTGGTCTTGACGTCGACGCAGGTGACGGTGCCCGGCGCTAGGATCAGCCGGTCGGCGATGCCGATCAGCGGCAGGCCGCCGAGCGTGGCCGACAGCGGCACCTCGGCCAGCGTGTCCGGCGCGAAGAGATGCGCGAGGGACGGATCGTGGAGGATGCGGGTCGCCTCGGCGATGGCGGCGGCGGGGTCGGGCAGGCCGTCGGCGGCGGCCTCGGCCGCCGCGGGCCAGTCGGCCTGCGGCAGGCGGGGCAGCCATTCGAGCATCCGGTGCACCGCCGTGCCGTAGGGCAGCGCAACCTCCGCCGGCAGCCCGGCCTCGGAGGGCAGCGCCTTGGCCCCCGGCAGGGTCGAGGCGCTGAGCGGGCGGGGCGGGCGCAGGGCGGGGGCAGCGGGGGTCAGGGCCCAGGCGGGCAGCGGGTCCGCGGCGTCCGATGGGGCCCGGACCCCGGGCTGCGGCGCGGGCCAGGCCCCGTGTTCGTGGCGCAGGGTGCCATCGGCGAGCGGCACGGTCCCCGCCGCCGCGAGGCCCTGGGCGATGTCGGCGTGCCAGCAATCCTTGTCGGCCTTGCCCGCCGCGGCGACCACCAGCCAGCTTTCGGCCCGCGTCATCGCGACGTAGAGAAGCCGCCCCTTCTCGGCCGCCGCGCGGGCGCGGGCCTGGTCGATGGGGTCGCGCAGGCGGGCGGGGGTCTGCGCCTTGGCCCGCGTCCAGATCACCCCGCCGCCGGGCAGCGCGAGCGGGCCGCCGCCGGGGGGGTCCTGCTGCTGTTCGCATTCGGGCAGGATCACCACGGGCGCCTCCAGCCCCTTGGCCCCGTGCACGGTCATCACCCGGATCATCCCGCCCGAGCTGTCGGGCGGGCGCTTGACCTGCACCTCGTGGGTCGAAAGCCAGGTCAGGAAGCCGGTCAGGCCGGGCACGTCCTGCGCTTCGTAGTCGATGGCCAGGTCGACCAGCGCGTCGATGCCGTCGGCGGCCTCTTCGCCCAGCCGGGCGATCAGCTTGCGGCGGCCGCCGTGGCGGATGAGCAGCCGCTGGATCAGGTCGTGCGGGCGGAGGAAATCGGCCTGGTCGCGCAGGTCCTGCAGCACCGCCAGCGCGTCCCCCGCCTGCCGGTCGGCGCGCAGGGCGGCCCAAAGCAGCCCCTGCCGCGGCTGGGCGAGGCGGAAGAGGCGGTCCTCGTCCCAGCCGAACAGCGGCGAGCGCAGCGCCGTGGCGAGCGACAGGTCGTCGGCGTCGGTCGCGACGAAGGACAGCACGGCCAGGATGTCGGCGACGGCGAGTTCGGCCCCGATGCGCATCCGGTCGGCCCCGGCGATGGGCAGGCCGCGCGCCTTGCAGGCGGCGATGATGTCGCCGAAGATGCCGGAGCGCTTCTGCACCAGGATCAGCACGTCGCCCGCCCGCATCGGGCGCGGGCCGTGCCGCGTGGGGATCACCGTGCCGGCGGCGAGCTCGCCTGCGATGAACCCGGCCACGCGGGCGGCGAGCACGCGGTCGGCGGTGGGCGGCGGGGTCAGGTCGCGGGGGTCGGTCCAGTCGGGGGCGGGGCCGCCGTCGTCCTGGGTGACGGCGGGCCAGAGGTCGACGCGGCCCGGCTGGTCCTCGCGCGCCGCGAGGTGCTGCACCGCGCCGCCCGCATCGGCCCCGCGCGGCCCGGCGAAGACCTCGTCCACCACCCGCAGGATCGCGGGGGAGGAGCGGAACGACCGTTCGAGCTCCAGCCGGTTCAGGCCGGGGCCGGGCGGGGCGAGCCGCGCCGCCACCTGGTCGCGGGTGGCGTCGAAGACCGCGACGTCGGCCCCCTGGAACGAGTAGATCGACTGCTTGCGGTCGCCCACCACGAAGAGGCTGCGGGGGATGCCGTCGCGCTGGCCCGAGGCGAGCGTCTCCTCGATCAGCGCGCGGATCACCTGCCACTGCGCGGGCGAGGTGTCCTGCGCCTCGTCCACCAGGACGTGGCTGAGGCCGCCGTCGAGCTTGTAGAGCACCCAGGCCGACACCGCGGGGTCGGACAGCAGCGCCCGCGCGCGGTCGATCAGGTCGTCGAAGTCGAGCACCGCGCGGGCGGCCTTGGCGCGCGCCATGTCGGCGAGCCAGGGGACGGCGAAGCGCGCGAGGGCCAGCATCTCCTCGGCCGCCGCGAGGGCGAGGCGGGTGTCGCGGGCGGTGGCTACGCGGGCCATGAAGTCTGCGAAGGCCTCGGCCTGGGTGCCGAGGTTGACCGAGGCGCTGGGGACCTTCTTCTTCGGCTCGCCGTCGGCGGTAAGGAACGCTTTTTCCAGCGCCGCGAGATCCTGCGGCGTGGGGGCACCCGGGTCGATGGACGCAAGGACCGCGGCGATGTCCTGCATCGTCGGCGGCCCCGCCCGCAGCGCGGGGATCGCCGTGGCGAAGAGGGCGGGTTCGCTGCCGTCGAAGGCGGTGGCGGCGACGTCGGCGGCGGTGGTGCCGGGGGGCAGGCCGAGGCGCGACAGGCAGGTGTCGCGGTCGGGCATCGCACCGAAAGCGTGGCGCAGGTCGGACAGGGCCTTCAAGAGCCCGTCGGCGTCGCGCCCGCCGACCAGGCGCGCGACCCCGGCCATCACGCCCTCGGGCAGCCGCAGCGCCAGCGCGTCGGCGACCTGGCGGCGCAGGAGGATCGTGCTGCGGTCGTCGAGCTCGGTGAAGGCGGGCGAGACCTGTGCCTCGAGCGGGAAGCGGCGCAAAAGGCCGGCGCAGAAGGCGTGGATCGTCTGGATGCGCAGGCCGCCCGGCACCTCGATCGCGCGGGCGAAGAGCTGCCGGGCGCGGGCGAGCATCGCGGGCGGCAACGGGCCCGCGTGGCCCACGGCGGCGATGGCCGCGCGCAGGGCGGGTTCGGGCAGCATGGCCCAGGCGCCGAGGCGGGAAAACAGGCGGTTCTGCATCTCGGAAGCGGCGGCGCGGGTGTAGGTCAGGCAGAGGATTTCGCAAGGGTCGCAGCCGGACAGCAGCAGGCGCGCGACGCGGTCGATCAGGACCTTGGTCTTGCCCGAGCCGGCATTGGCGTGGAGCCAGGTGGAGGCGGCGGGATCGGCGGCCTGGGCCTGGCGGGTATCGGGCCCGGTCATGGCGCGCCCACGGGCAGGGTGGCGGGCGGGTCGCTGTCGTCCCACTCGCCCCGGCGCGACAGGTGGTCGTAGTCGGAGGCGTCGCGGGCCGCCATGACCCGCCGCGCGGCGAAGCCCGCGCCGGGGGCGTCGTAGTGGCGGACGAGCGCCTCCAGCCCCGCGCGGAAGGCGGCGATGGCCTCGGGCGTCGGGTCGTCACAGACCGGGCTGTCGGGCTTGCCGAGGCCGAGGTAGCTGACCCGCGCGACCTCGGTCGGCAGGTGCGCCCCGAAGCCGCCGGCGGCGGCGATGGCGGCCTCGACCATCAGCTGCTTCTGGTCGGTGGCGATGTCCTTGCGTTTGGGCGGGTCGCCGGCCTTGTAGTCGATGATGTGCAGGCCCCCGGCGTCGAGCACGTCGATCCGGTCGGGCCGCGCCGTGACCTCCGGCCCGCCGGGATACAGCCGCAGGCGGCCCTCGTCGTCGTCGAGCAGGACGGGGGTGCCGGGGTGCCTGTCGTGGAAACCGAACAGCCCGTCGGCGGCGGACAGCAGCCGCGCGAGCCACAGGAGCCGCGCCATGGGCCAGGCGACCTCCTGTTCGATCACGGTGCGGGCCGTGGCGGCGAGCAGCGCGGCGCGGTCCTGCGCCGGGTCGGCGAGCAGCGCCTGCGCGTGGCGCTGGAGGATCAGGTGGAAGACCTCTCCCCGCCGCCGGGCGTCGGGTTCGGCCTGCAGCGCGGGCAGGGGCCGCAGGCGCAGGATGCGGCGGGCGTAGACCTCATACGGGTTGCGGATCAGCGCGCGGATGTCGCTGGCCGACAGGCGGGCCGGGCGGAGGCCGGGGGGCGGCACGGGTTTCGGTCGCGGCGCGCGGGGGACCGGGGCGGCGGGGGCCTGGAGCCTGCGCGCGAGCGCGAGCCAGGCCTCGCCCCGCGCCTCCATCGCCGCGCGCGCGGCGGGACCGTCACCCGCGGGTAGCCCGTCGAGCAGGTTCGTCAGCCGGTTCAGCCAGCGCGACGGCACCGTCTCGGCCTCGCCCACGCGGCGGGCGCGCGCCAGGATCACCTGCGGGGCGCCGAGCGCCTGGCTCACGTCATGCGCCGACAGGCCGATGGTGCGTTCGGGCAGCAGCAGCCCCGCCTGCGCGCGCATCGCGCGGTTCATCCAGTGGTCGGGCAGCGCGGGCGCGGGCCAGGTGCCCTCGTTCAGGCCGCCGAGGACCATCAGGTCGACGCCCTGCACCCGCGCCTCGATCGTGCCCCAGATGAAGAGGCCGGGGTGGGCGGTGACGGGTTCGGTCACGTTCTGGCCGGACATGAGGTCGTCGATGAGCGCGCGGTAGTCGGCGGCCTCCATCGGGCCGCCATGCGCCGCCTCGGCCGCCAGCGCGGCCATGCGGGCCCGCGCGGCCTCGCCCGCCGCGGCGTCCCACAGGCCCTCGGGCGCGACCGCCTGGGTCAGCGCGAGGTGCTGCGCGACGTGGCCGGGCAGGTCCGAGGCGGTGGGGGGGGACAGGTGGGGAGCAAGCGCCTGGGCCAGCGGCTGCGCGCCCTCGCAGGACAGGGCACCGGCGTCGGGGAAGGCGGTGGCCTGGCGGCGGAGGTGCAACTCCAGAAGGCCGGTCTGGCGCAGGTGCTCGCCGCGGTCGGGCAGCAGGCGGACCAGCGGGTGCTTCAGCACGGCGAGGAGGAGGCCCGTCGTCACCCGGTCGGCCCGCATCGCGGCGGTCAGGCGCAGGAGCCGCCCGGGGGCCGACAGCGCCAGCGGCCGGCCGGCGCTGTCGTCGGGGGTCAGGCCCCAGCGGTCGAGTTCCGCCGTGACGCGGCGGGCGAGCGTGCGGTCGGGCGTCACCAGCGCGGCGGTGCGGCCGCGTTCGACGGCATCGCGGAGCGCGACCGCCAGCGCCGCGGCCTCGTCGCGCGGGGTCTCGGCCACGACCAGCGCGACCCCCGCCATCGCCGCGGGCAGGTCGCGCAGGGCGGCCCCGTCGGCGAGCCACTGGTCGGTCACCGGTGCGGGGCGCAGCGCCAGGGAGACGACGCGGTTGCGCGCGGGGTCGGGGGCGGTGCCCAGCATCTGCACCTCGCACGGGCCGATCCCGAGGCGGCGCATCAGCGCGGCGTAGCGGAACTGCGAATGATCCTCGGCCGTCATGCGGTCGGCAAGGCGGTCCCAGACCGCCGGGGGCAGGTCGGGGTCGAAGCCGGGCCAGACCAGCACCCCCTGCGGCAGGCCCGCCACCAGCTGCATCAGCCGCGCCGTCGTCCCGCGCGAGCCGGTGGAGCCCGCGACGATGACCGGCCCGGGGGGGTTCGCGGCCCAGAAGGCAGACAGCCGGTCGACGGTCAGGTTCGCGATGGCGGCAGGTCCGGGGGCCGCGCCGTCCTGCATCAGGGGCGCGACCAGCCGCAGGAAGGCCACCGCGCGCTGCCAGTGGCCCGACTGCGCGCCGAGGTCGAGGCCGAGGATCGCCTCCAGCGCCACGCCTTCGCCCACCGCCTCCTCGACCAGGCGGATCAGCCCGTCGGCGAGCGCGAACTGGCTGCCGGCGGGGGCGAGGTCGGGGGTGGCGTCGATCAGCCGCCGCACCGCCTGGGCGAGGACCAGCCGGCGGCGCAGCGCGGGTTCGGGGCGCGGCAGGGGCGCGGGGGGCAGCAGCGGCGCGAGGTCGGTGACGAGGTGGATGCGCGGCAGGAGCCGCGCCCCGCCCGCCCGCAGGCTTGCGTCGAGCCGTGCGCGCATCCGCGCGGTGTTGACGATGACGGTGGTCTGTGCGGCCTCGCGCGGGTCCGTCGGCAGGAAGGCCGCGAGCGCGGCGGGGAAGTCCGCGCCGGGGGGGACGCCGAGGACCCTAGCCATGCAGCAGCGCCTCGGCCTGGACGATGCCCGCGGGGTGGCCGACGTCGACCCAGCCGCCGGGATGCAGGGCGCCGTGCAGTCGCCCTGCGGCGGCGATTCGGTCCCACAGCCGGTTCAGCGAGAACACCCGGTCCGCGATGGCGTGCAGCCCGTCCGGCACCAGCATCTGCGCACCGAGGAAGACGTGGTCCTCGCCCCCCCGGCCGCGCGACAGCCGCCCGTCCGGGGCCAGCGCGAAGTCGCCTTTCGCCGGCGGGTGGGGCAGGGCCGCGCGGGGGGCGACCAGCAGGAGCGCGTCCATCCGCGCGCCGTCCCAGGCGGCGGCGAGCGTTTTCAGCGGGTTCGGCCCGGTCCAGACGGCATCGCTGTTCAGCGTCCAGAGCGGGCCGGGTCCGAGGCGCGGCAGCGCGTGACGCAGGCCGCCGCCGGTGTCGCGCAACTGGTCGGTCTCGTCGCTGAGCACCACGCCGCGGCCCTGCAGGTGGCGCGCCAGGACCTCGGCCCGCCAGTGCAGGTTGACGACGACGGGGTCGGCCCCTGCGGCTTCGGCCACGGCGAGCGCGTGGTCGATCAGCGGGCGGCCGGCGACGGGGATCATCGGCTTGGGCCGGTCGGCGGTGAGCGGGCCCATGCGGGTGCCGAGGCCGGCCGCGAAGATCATCAGCGCGGTCATGGGCGACCCGGGGGCGCGGGCAGGTCGCGGGCGGCGCGGGCGAGGGGGGCGAGCGACGGGTGGGCGAGGTTCGCGTGCAGGTCGCGCCAGACGCGGGGCCGGAAGGCCGCGTACTGCGGCTTGCCGGTGGCGGCGAGCCGCGCGAAGACGCCGAGGATGCGCAGGGCGCGCAGGGTGCCGGTGGCGGCGAGTTCGGCTTTCAGGTCCGCCATCGCCCGTCCGGTCAGGTCGGCAAAGCGGCGCAGGCAGGCGGCCTGGACGGGCGCGGGGACGTCGCGGCGGGCGTCCTGGAGGAGCGAGACGAGGTCGTAGGCGGGCCAGCCCGTCTGCGCCCCCTGGAAGTCGAGGAGCCCCGCGCGGGCCGGGCCGCGGCGTCCGGGCAGCCAGATCAGGTTGCCCGCGTGGAAATCGCGCAGGATCATGACCCGGGCGGGGTGGGCCGCCAGCGCCTCTTCCAGCGCGGCGGGGATGGCGGGGGCGGGGTGGCCGTACCAGCCGAGCGCCTGGTCGACGCTCGCGGCCCAGGCGGCGGGGGTCGCCGCGGGGATGCCGGCGAGGGGCGGGGCGGCCTGCAGGACGGCGAGCGCCTCGGTCGCGGTCAGGTAGAGGGTCGCTTCGTCTTCGGGATGAAGGGCCAGACGGGCGGGGTAGAGCGCGTCGCCCAGGTCCTCCATCAGGACGAGACCGTGTTCCGCAGCGAGGATGCGGGGCGCCGACAGGCCGAGCGCAGTCAGGTGCCGCGCGACGCGGACAAAGGCCGCGGGGTCGTCGGGCGAGCCCGGCGGCGTCTCCATCAGCACCGCCGTCGCACCGCCGGGCTGCGTCAGCCGCCAGAAGCGCCGGTCCGAGGCGTCGCCCGCGAGCGGGGCGCGGGCGGCGGCGGCCCAGCCGGCGGCGGCGAGGACGGGCTGGTCCGGGGTGGCGGCGCGGGGGGCGGGGGGTGTCATGCGGGACCCGCACCCAAGTCCGCGCCCAGGGCCGCGACCGCCGCCGGGTCGCCGTCGATCCGCGCCCGCCGGCCCTCGCCGTCATGGGACAGCACGATCCGCAGCGCGTGGGCGGGGGTATGGGCGCCCAGGCGGTCGGGCCATTCGATCAGCACGCAGGCGCGGTCCATCGCCTCGAGAAGGCCGAGCTCGGCGGCCTCGTCGGGGTGGGACAGGCGGTAGAGGTCGGCGTGCCAGAGCTCGCCCCCGGGCAGGTCGTAGGTCTGGACCAGGGTGAAGGTCGGCGACGGCACCTCGACTGCCGCCCCGGCGCGTTCGCGGATCGCGGCGCGGGCGAGCGCCGACTTGCCCGCGCCGACCGGACCCGACAGGAGCACCGGCAGCCCGGGGCGGATCAGCGCCCCGAGCCTGCGGCCGAGCGCCTCGGTCGCGGCGGGGTCGGGCAGGGTCAGGGTCAGCGGGGCGGGGCCGGCGTTCACGGGCCGCGCGCGGGTGAAGGGGGGAGGGCAGGCGGGCGGCGGGTCATGGCGGCAATCTGCCGACGCCCCGGCCCGAGGGCAAGGGTCGGGCGCGCGGGACGATGCCGCGCGGACCCGCAGTGATCCATCCCGGCCGCAAGCACGCGGGCGCGGGACCGGGACCGGACCGGGCGCGTCACCGATGATGCCCCCGCCGGCCCCGGTCGCCCGGGTCGCTTCCGTCGGCCGCGTCAGGCGGACTGTGCCGTCTCCACCACGGCGAGATCGGCCGAGCGGCCGGTCTGCGGGGTGAGGTCGAAGCCCAGCACCACCCCGCCCGCCGCCGGGCGGCAGGAGAGCGTGAGGAGCCGCCCGTCGCGCAGCCGCACCTCGCCCGAGAAGGGCGCGCTTGCAGCCCCGGCGCGGAACACCGCCGCTTCGAGCCGCGGCCAGACGGCGGAGGGGAGCGCGGCGGCGGCCCAGGCGCGCAGGTGGCCGCGCACGTCGAGCGGGGTGCCGAAGGCGGCGAAGCCCTGGTCCCAGACCTCGCGGTAGGCGGCGCTGTTGCCGATGACGCGGCCGCCCTGTTCGACGACGAGCACGGCCGCAGACAGCCCGCCCACGGTTTCCGCCAGAAGGTCGCGTTCGTGGCGCAGCCGCAGCGAGCGGTCCTCCTGCTGCGAGATGTCGTCGAACATCAGTGCGAAGGCCCCGTCGGGGTGCGGCACGCCGGTGACGCGGATCGCGCGGGCGCCCGGCAGCACCCAGTCCTCACGGAAGGCACCCGAGGTCGCGGCGCGCTCCACCCCCGCCATGCGGCGACGCCAGGCCTTGTAGTCCTTGGGTTCGGGGATCATCGCCTGGTCGCGCAGCGCGTCGAGGAAGGCCAGGAGATTGGGCCGCTGCGACAGGAACTCCACCCCCAGGCCGGTGATGTCGGGGATCGCGGGGTTGAAGGTCTGCAGCCGCCGCTGCGCGTCGAACACGGCTATGCCGGTCGGCAGCGCGGCGAAGCTGCGGGCCATGGCCTGGCGGAAGCTCTTCAGCCGCGCCTCGGCCCCCGCCTCGGCGTCGGCGGGCAGGGCGAAGCCCGCATCGCCCGCGCGGGTGACGTTGAAGGCCTGCGCCCCGGCCACCTGCCGCCCCTGCCCCGCCACGAGCGCGGGCAGCGGCCAGGACAGGTCCCCCGGCGGCAGGGCGGCAAGGTAGGCGGGGTTGGCCCAGACGACACCCGCCGCCCCCTCGCGCCAGATCGGCAGCGGCGCCTCGGACAGCAGGCGCCGGAGGTCGGCCAGCTCCTGCTCCATCGCCTGCACCGCGGCGGGGTCGTGCAGCGTCACCGCCACCTCGGTCGCCGGGTAGGTGAGCTGGATCTTGGTCATGCCCCCCTTCGCCTCGGCCTGCAGGATCAGTTCGGGCGCGTCGTCGGCCGTCGACCGCAGGGTGACGATGCCATCATCCGCCACGCGGTCGAGCGCCGCGGACAGGTCGCCGAAACGCGCCCGCAGCCGGTCGGCCAGGGTATCGAGCGGCTGGTCGAGGCCCCCCGCGATCAGCCGCCGGGCCGAGGCGGTGGCGTCGATCAGCACGGGGCCGTCGAACAGGAACACGGTGGAGGTGCCGTCTTCGCGCAGGATCGTCGGCGGCGGCGGGCGGCGCAGGCCGAAGACGGCAGCGGTCAGCGCCAGGGCCGACAGGCCCGCAAGCACGGCGACGACGACGAGCCCGGCGGCGAGCAGGAACTGATCCACGGGGCGAACCTTTCTGGCGAATCTCGCGGACAGGATTCGGGGCGCGGGGTTAAGGGGCGGTTAATCGCCGCAGAGATGCGGTCAGATGTCCTTCAGCAATCGCAGCGAGTCGTAGATGCCCGCGTGGATGTTGCGGGCCGCCACCGCGTCGCCGACGCGGAACAGGCGCAGGCCCCCCATCGCTTGCGGCGCGCCTGCGACGAGACGGCCGTAGTCCACCGCGCCGCCGTTCGCCGCATGGGGCACGAGCGCGTGGTAGAGGTCGGCGTTGGGCCGGGTGCCGTGGTTGACGACCACCTGGTCGACCGTGCGGTCCTGCGTCGTCGCGCCGTAGTCGCTGCCGAGCGTGGCGCGCAGGCGGTTGCCGTCGCGGGCCACCGCGTCGAGCCGCCAGGTGACGGTGAAGGTCGCGCCGCGCGCCTGGAGGGCGGCGACGTAGGGCGAAAGGTTCATCCCCATGACCTCGGGCGCGAAGGTGCGGTCGCGGGTGACGATTTCGACCTGCGCCCCCGCTTCGGCGAGCACCTGTGCGGCCTGCATCGCCGCGTGGTCGCCCGCGTCGTCGTAAAGCAGCACCTGCTGGCCGGGGCGGACATCGCCCGACAGGATGTCCCAGGCGGTGACGGCGAGGTCGCCGCCGGGGACGGGCAGGCCGTCGGGCAGGCCGCCGGTCGCGACGATGACCACGTCGGGCGCCAGCGCCAGCACGTCGTCCGCCTCGGCCCAGGCGTTGAAGCGGAAGTCCACCCCGGCGCATTGCGCCATGCGCCAGTCGATGATGCCGGTCATCTCGGCCCGGCGCTTCTGGCGGGCGAGCAGGCGGACCTGGCCGCCGGGCCGGTCGGCCGCCTCGAAGACGGTGACATGATGGCCGCGGGCGCGCGCGACGCGGGCGGCCTCGAGCCCGGCGGGGCCTGCGCCGACCACCACCACGCGGCGCGGGGTGGCGGCGGGGGCGATGTCGTGCGGGATGCCCTCGACCTCGCGCCCCGTGGCGGGGTTGTGGATGCACAGCGCCATGCCGCCCTGGTAGATGCGGTCGAGGCAGTAGGTCGCCCCGACGCAGGGGCGGATCTCGGCCTCGCGGCCTTCCGCGATCTTCCGCACGATCTGCGGGTCGGCCATGTGGGCGCGGGTCATGCCGACCATGTCGAGCAGGCCGAAGGCGACCGCATGGCGGGCGGTGGCGACGTCGGGGATGCGGGCGGCGTGGAAGGTCGGCAGCCCGACCTCCGCCCGGACGCGGCCGGCAAAGTCGATGTGGGGGGCAGACGGCATGCCCTGCAGCGGGATCACCTGCGTCAGCGCGGCGTCGGTGTGGATCCGGCCGCGGATGATGTTGACGAAATCGACCAGCCCGCTGTCGCGGAAGCGGCGGGCGATCTCCACCCCTTCGTCGGGCGTGATGCCGCCCTGGGCCATCTCGTCGGCGGTGTAGCGCATGCCGAGAAGGAACCGCGGCCCGACGCGGTCGCGCACCGCGCGCAGCACGGCGAAGGGGAAGCGGGCGCGGGCGTCAAGGTCGCCGCCCCAGGGCGCGGGCATGGCGTTCGTCAGCGGGCTGAGGAACTGGTCCATCAGGTGGCCGTAGCATTCGAACTCCACCCCATCGAGGCCCGCGGCCTGCATCCGTTCGGCCGCACAGGCGTAGTCCTGCACGATGCGGGCGATGTCCCAGTCCTCGGCCACCTTGGGGAAGGCGCGGTGGGCGGGCTCGCGGGCCGGGCCGGCGGCGACCACGGGCAGCCAGTCGCCCGTGTCCCACCGGGTGCGGCGGCCGAGGTGGGTAAGCTGGATCATCACCGCCGCCCCGGCCGCGTGGCAGTCGTCTGCCAGGCGGCGGAGCCAGGGCACGACCTCGTCCTTCCAGGCCAGCACGTTGCCAAAGGCCGGGGGCGAATCGCGGCTGACGGAGGCGGAGCCTGCGGTCATCACCATGGCGACGCCGCCCTGCGCGCGGGCGAGGTGATACAGCCGGTAGCGGTCCTTGGGCAGCCCGTCCTCGGTATAGGCGGGTTCGTGGCTGGTGGTCATGATCCGGTTGCGCAGGGTCAGATGGCCGAGCGTGTAGGGCTGCAGGAGCGGGTCGCCGGACATGCGGGGCCTTGCGGTTGGGCCTGCGCAGCCCAGGCCACGCGATCATGTATCATCAGAAGCATTTATCGGATGCCGAGTCACGTCCCGGAAAGGGAGAGGATCATGTCGCCGCGCCGCAACGGGATGGGGGTTCTCGAGCGGTCGGGCCCCTGCGCGGCCGAGGGCAGGCCGGGATCGGTCGGCGGAGGCGGAAGCAATCGCAATGCAGGGTCAGCACGTCGCGCGCATGGCGAAGATCGACCGCCAGCCGTCCGGGACGGGCCCATCATGCCTCCCGCTTCGGGAGCTCGAATCACGCCGCGAGCCGTCGCTCAAGCAGATTCAAGGGTCGTGATTCCCGTCGACCATGCGGACATTGCGCATCACGAAGCCGCTTTTCGGAAGCGCCGGCAATCTAGCGAAGTCGATGCTCAGGTCCTGTTCCGGCACGTCGTAGCGCATCGCGTCGACGAGGAGGTGCGTCGCCGCCGTCATGAGGTCGAGGACGATCCATTCTCCGGGGCAGCGATGGCCGAGATGGTGATCGCCGCCGCCCTGCGGGATGACGCCGAAGGGGTCCCCGGGCGCGTCGCGGAAGCGCGCGGGGCGGAATGCCTCGGGGTCGGTCCCCGGCGCCGCATCGCGGGTGCTTCCGTACAGGTCCAGCATCGTCTGGCGCCCTTCCGCGAAGGCCACCCCTTCCCATTCGAAATCGTGTCGGGCGCGCGCCACCACCGCAGGGAAGAAGGGGTAGAACCGGCGGACCTCCTGGACGAAGAACGCGACCCCGTCCGGTTGCCGGGACAGTTCCGCCCGGACGCCGGGATTGGTCTGCAAGGCGTGCGCGACGAAGGTGATGTAGACCGCCACCGCGACGGTCGGACGAAGGACGTTCACCAGCTCGACCGCCGCGACCTGCGGCGGGAGGAGGTCGCCGTTCAGGTCGCGATGCCAGGCGACCGCAAACGCCGCGGTCTCGGGGCCCGGGCCGATGCGCCCGGCCCGGACGTCCCCGATGATGCGCGCCGCCCAGGCATCGACGCGACGACGCGCGAGCCGTGACCAGAGATGCCGGGGGCTCGCCGCGCCCGCGGCATCGAACAGCGCCCGCAGCTCGCCGGCCCGCCTGCCGGCTTCGTCGTCCGCAAGGGGAACTCCGGCCCAGGCGCAGACCGCGCGGGTCAGCGGCTCGTGCAGGACGTCGTAGAAGACGATCTCTCCCTTGCGCGTCCAGCCCGGCACCGCCCTGCGCCATTCGGCCTCGAACAGCCGCGCCAGCGCCTGCACGCGGTCGGGGGTCATCAGGCTCATGAACATCTGCTTGCGGTGGCGATGCGGCTCGCCGTCCAGGCCCTGGACGCCGTCCTGGCCGAGCAGGGTCTTCCGGATGGCGCCCGGCATGGCACCTTCGCGCGCGAAGCGGGTCGCGTCGTAGAAGACTTCCGCAGCCCCGGCTCCCTTCAGGCAGACGGTCCTTTTCAGGAGGACACGGGTTTCGAAGGCGTTCGTGCCGAACCGCTGGCATTGCCGCGAAATGAACCGGTAGGGGTCGGCGAGCAGCGCGAGGGTTTCGTCCAGACCTTTGGTGCGGGGCGTCCTGGGCATGAGCGGTCCGGTGATCGTCGGGTTTCTCCGGGTCAACGCGGAAAGGCCCGACATGTTGCAGGCGCAGGCGGCCTTGTCGCGGATCCGTCGACGCCCGCCGCATCCCGCCGGCCGGGCAGGCCCGTGCCGCAGCCCGGTGGCCTGACGGTCGGCGTCGCGGGCCGGGCTGCGGACCCGGCCTTGGGGGACCGCTGCGCGTTCCCCTCCGTTTCGTGGTCGACGATCCGCTGCCGCGGGCAAGGGCAGCGGTTCCGTCCACCTGCGTCGGCGACCGGAAACCCGGATCGCCGCTTCGGCCCGTCGCGACGCGGGCTATCCGCGCCGCGCGCGCATGGCCGCCAGGGCGGCGGCGCGGTCGGCGAGCCGCGCGACGGTGCCGTCGACCGCGATGGACCTGCGCGCGACACCGGCGGCAGCGGCCGCCTTGGCCTGCGCCGCCCCCTGCGCGGCCATGAGGCGGCACCGCTCCACCGTGGCCCAGCGGGCGTGCTGGGCCGCGACGGCGGCGTCCGCCCCGGGCGGCGCTGCAACGAGACCGGGGTCGGCCAGCGCTGCGGCCAGCGCGGCGCAGCGTGCCCGCGTCGCCCCGGCCTCGGCCTCGCGCACCTGCCGGACGAGCGCGGCAAGCTGGCCGAGACGACGCAGGCGCGGGTCGGGCGTCACAGGAAGCTCCGCTTGCGGGTCCGCACCCGCTCGGCGAAGCGGATCGCGGCGGCCACCGCGGCGAAGTGCTCGGCCTTGACCGGCTGGCCGACGGGAATCGTCGCGTGCAGGGCACGCGCGATGCCCACGTCGCGGTGGATCGGCACGCCCGCCCGGCGCGCCGCGTCGCGGATGCGCGCCGCCGCCTCGCCCTCGCCCTTGGCGACGACGACGGGCGCGGTGCGGTCGCCGCGCTTCCACCGGAGCGCCACGGCGACGTGCACGGGGTTGACGACCACGACGCTCGCCTGCGCGACGTCGGCGGCCATGTTGCGGCCGGCGATGTCCTGCGCCCGGCGGCGGCGGTGCGCCTTCTGGTGCGGGTCGCCCTCGCTGTCGCGCATCTCGTCCATCATCTCCTTGCGGGTCATCCGGTTGCGCGTGACGAAGCGGTGGCGCTGCCACAGGTGCTCCACCAGGCCCACGACCAGCGCGATGGCGACGAAGGGCAGCGCGAGCGCCAGCATCCATCCCGCCATCGCGACGAACCCCGCCGGTGCGGGCAGCATCAGCGACGCGAGCACCTCCTCCCCTTTCGCCCGGGCGAACCAGACCGCGACCGCCACCAGCAGCGCGAACTTCACGACGCCCTTGACGAACTCGAACAGCCCGTCGGGTCCGAACTTGTGCTTCGCGATCGCCAGCGGCGAAATCCGGGACAGCCGCGGCACGATGCGGTCCTGCGCGACGAACAGGACGCCCGCGCCGAGGTAGGCCAGGATCGCCGCGGCCATCGGCATGGCGAACAGCGGCAGCACGGGCCACAGCATCGCGGCCAGCGCGGGGGCGAGCGCGGGGCCGCCCATTTCCATGCCCCCGGCGCCGGCGAGCAGCGCCATCCCGGCCTCGCCCATCGCCGCCACGGCACCCGGCCCGGTGACCGCGGCCGTGCCCGCGAGCGCGGCGAGCGCCGCGCCGTGCGCCAGGTCCTGCGCGGCCGGGGCATCGCCCTTGCGCCGCGCCTCGGCCAGGCGGTGCTCGGTCGCGGCGAACTCCTTGTCGCCCTCGTCGCCCGCAGCTTCGCTCATGGCGCGAAGGGCGCGGCGAGGGTGCGCTGCACCGCCTGCAACCAGACGCTCAGCATCACCGGCGCGGTCAGCGCCAGGAGCGCGAGGCCGGCACCCGACAGGAAGGGCGCGCCGACGAAGGACACCATCATCTGCGGCAGCGCGCGGTTGATGAAGCCGAGCGCCAGGTTGTAGAGAAGGCCCCCGGCCGCGAAGGGCAGCGCCAGCGTCACGCCGAGCGCGAAGACCCGCGCCACATGCGCGACCCCCCATCCAGCCACATCGCCCGCCGGCGGCACGAGGCCCGGCGGCAGGACCCGGTAGGACAGCGCGACCATGCGCACCGCATCGACGTGCAGCCCCGCGGCCACGAGCAGCGCCAGCCCGCCGAGCAGCAGCGCATTGCCGACCGCGGGCTGCGGGTCGGGCGTCAGTCCGCCGAACATCTGGCTGAGGCTGGTGGCCGAGGCCGCGACGGCCCCTGCGACCTGCAGCGCATGCACCATCAGCCGCAGCATCAGCCCGAGGAGAAGCCCGGCCAGGATTTCGGCCGCGTAGGCCGTCAGGCCGGGAGGCGGCGGAGCGATCCCCGCCGCGGGAACCGCGAGCGCGGTCAGCGCGACGGTCGCAGCGATCCGCACACGGATCGGCACCGTCGCCTCGCCGAGGCCGGGCAGAACCGCCATCATCGCCGAGACGCGGAGAAATACCAGGAAGCCGGCCTGCACGGCCTCGGCCGACAGGCCGGTCAGCGCCGCGATCGCCGTCAGCCCCTCCATCACGCGGGGACCGTGCCCAGGACCGCCGGCCGGGCATCGGCCGTGATCTCGTCATAGCACAGCACGCGGGCGCTGATCTGCCGCGCCGCCAGCACCGCCCGCACCAGCCGGCGTCGGGCGGCGGAGGTGACGATCGCGGGGGCCTGCCCGTCCTCCGAGGCGGTCCGCAGCCGCGCTGTGATGTTGGCGGCGAGCCGCGCGAACAGGTCGGGCGGCAGCACCACGTCGCGGGTGCCCTGCGGCCCCTCGACCTCGTGGCGCTGGAAGTGGGTCTCCCACTCGGGCGCGAGCTGCAGCACGGGCAGCGCGCCGTCGGGTCGCCGCAGGTCGGCGACGATCTGGAAGGCCAGACGGTGGCGGACATGTTCGGTCACGAGGTCCGCAGACCCCGCCCCCCGGCCTTCGGCAACCGCCTCGAGGATCAGCGGCAGGTTGCGCACCGACACCCGCTCGTCCAGCAACTGCCGCAGGACGCCGTGCAGCAGTTCGAGCGGAACCTTGTCGGGGATCAGATCGTCGAGCATCCGCCGGTTGGCCTCGGCCCGCGTCGCATCCGAAAGGCGCGTGAAGGCGTCGAGCAGCTTGCGCAATCCGCGCAGCGTCAGGAGCTGGGACAGGTGCGCCTTGATGACCTCGAGCAGGTGCGTCGCCACCACCTCGACCGGGGCCACCACCGTCAGCCCGGCGAGCACCGCGCGCTCCTGATCGCCGGTGGCGATCCAGCGCGCCTGCGCCCCGTAGACCGGCTCGGCGGCGTCGATCCCGGGCGGCAGGGTAGCGGCGGGGGCGGCGATGACCATCACGCGGTCGGGGTGGATCGTCGCCGCCGCGCGCTCGATCCCCAGGACCCGGATGCGGTAGCTGCCGGGGGCCAGCGTCGGTTCGTCGGTGATGCGGATTTCGGGCAGGATGATCCCGAAGCTGGTCGCCACGTGGTTGCGCATGTTGGCGATGCGCGCGTCGAGCCCCGCCGCGGGGTCGAGCACCATGGCCACGAGGTCGGGCGCGAACTCGATCTGCAGGTCGTCGAAGTCGAGCACGTCGCCGATCGGCCGCGGCACCGCCGGGGCCGTCGCGGGCACCGGCAGCCCCGACCCCGGCGGCGGTGCGGACGCGCGGCGCGCCGACTTCCAGGCGAGCCAGCCGGCGACGCCCGCACACAGCATGAAGGGCAGGAACGGCATTCCCGGCACCACGGCGAACAGCGTCAGCAGGAGCGCGACGGTGCCGAGCGCTCCGGGGTGCGCGCCGAGCTGGCGGCCGAAGCTGACGTCGGCCTTGTCCTTCTCGTTGCCGCCCCGCGCGAGCAGCAGCGCCGCCGCGACCGAGATGATCACCGCCGGAATCTGGTTCACCAGACCGTCCCCGACGGTCAGCATCCCGTAGGTCGCGAAGGCATCGCCCGCAGGCATGCCGTGCGACAGGATGCCGACGCTGACCCCGACGGTGAAGGTCAGGAGCGTGATGAGCAGGCCCGCGATCGCGTCGCCCTTGACGAACTTCGACGCGCCGTCGAGCGAGCCGAAGAAGCTCGTCTCGGCCAGCTCGTGCTCGCGCCGCGCCTTCGCCTCGGCCTGGGTGATGGCCCCGGCGGCAAGGTCGGCGTCGATCGCCATCTGGCGGCCCGGCAGCCCGTCGAGCGCGAAGCGGGCGCCGACCTCGGCCATCCGCCCCGCGCCCTTGGTGATGACCATGAAGTTCACGATCAGGATGACCACGAAGATGACCGCGCCCACCACGAGGTCGTTGCCCATCACGAAGGTCGCGAACCCCTCGATCACCGCGCCCGCGGCATCGGTCCCGGTGTTGCCCTCGGCGATGATGAGCTTGGTGGACGAGATGTTCAGCGCGAGCCGGAGCAGGAGCGACACGAGCAGGATCGTGGGAAAGGCCGAGAACTCCAGCGGGCGCTGGATGAACAGCGTGACGGTCAGCATCAGGATCGCGAGCGCGAAGGACAGTGCGAGGCCCGCGTCCAGGAGCCAGGCGGGCATCGGCAGCACCATCATGGCGATGGCGGCCATCAGCCCGATCGCCATCAGCACGGTCGGCTGCATGAAGAGGCTGCCGTGCGGCAGGGGCGCGGCGGTCACGGGGCACCGCCGATCAGGCGGCGCTCCAGCCGCCCCGCCCGGACGAGCGAGCCGGCTGCCTGCGGTGCGGCGGCGTCGGCAAGCAGCGTGGGTGCCGGGTCGGCCTGCTGCCGGACGCGCCCGGTCTGTCGGGCGGACGGGTCCGGCCCGCCACGCGATGCGACCGCCGTCTCGGCGATGCGCGGCCAGGCCGCCCGGAACCGCGCGAGGTAGCGCGCCGCAGGCCCCGGGGTCTGCGAGTGATAGGCCGCGACCGCCGCCTCCCAGTCGCCGGTGCGGGCATAGTGCCGCGCAAGCAGGCGGGCCGCATAGTCCGCGTTGGCGGCCGGGTCGAACATCTGTTCGAGCGAGGCGAAGGCCGCGGCATGCCATTGCACGTTGATCTGGAAGCACCCGAGATCAAGGTTGCGTTCCCCGGCGGCGATGAGGTCGCGGGCCCGGGCGACGGCGTCCTCGCGTGTTCCGGCCCAGAAACCCTGGCCGCGTCGGCCGACCGTCCAGGGCCAGCCCGAATCACCGCCGCGCCCGCTTTCGATGGCTGCGATGGTCAGAAGGATGTCGGGCGGCACGCCATGCACGGCCGCGGCCTGCTGCGCCGCGGCGGTGCAGGTCGTCGTGTCCGCGCGCTGCACGGAGGCGGCGCCGACACCTGCGGGCGTCGTGAGGACCGCCAGAGCGCCGAGGAGCAACGCCGCCCGGACGCCCGGCCCGACCCCGGCGAGAGGGACGCGGTGGACGCGGAACGGCGCCGCCGCCGCCTTCAGGACATCCTTCGCTCGTGGCTTCGCCATGGTTCCTCTCGGGACGTGATGTCTCCGGCATAGCCCGGCCGGGTTACCGTCCGGTTACCGGCCGAAGCGCGGAACGGCCTTGCGCTTCACCGATCGACGGGCAGCGTCGTGTCGGACAGCAGGGCGTCGATGTCCGCCCGCAGGCGGGCGCTCGCCCCGACCAGGGCGTTGCCGGTCTGCAGGGGCCCCACGGCCTCGGTGGCGAGCGGGCGCGGTGCCCCCGCGACATCCGCCGCCAGGCGCCGCCAGGGATCGTCGTCGCGCGCGGCCGCCGGATTTCCGGCGAGCCGGGCACTCCGTCCGGCGCGCTCCGGGTCGCCGGCAGCGGTCCAGGCCGCTGCGGCCAGGTCGTAGGCCCCCGCGAGGTCGGCCGCCCGGGCCCGCAGGGCTGCGGTCGCCGCGTCCGGCGGAGTTCCGTCGAGGCGCTCCAGCGCCTCTGCCCCGCGGCCCAGGGCGACCAGCGCCTCGGCCGCGAGAATCGCCGCGGCGGGATCGGTGCTGTCCGGCGGCACCCATGCGAGCGCCTGGTCCGGGAGCCGCAGGTCCAGCAGCCGGCGCGCGATCCGTGCCGACAGGTCGGCCTGCGCGGAAGGAAACGCCGCGCGGTGCGCCACGGTCATGGCGATGAACGTGTCGTCATCCGCCGTCGCGGTCAGGATCGCCCAGATGTCCGGCAGGCGGGCCGTCATCTCCGGATCGGCAAAGGCGGTCTCCATGTCCTGGGCCAGGGCCGCAGCGATGCGCCCCGCACGCGAGAGGTCGGCCGCTTCGGGCAGGCCGCGCCGTTCGTCGGCCAGAGACAGCAGCGCGCCGGGCACCTCGTCGGGCACCCGGAGCCCGGCGCGTTCGGCCGCGGCGACATAGGCCAGCGCCGCGGGGACCGCATCGCTGCCCCCGTCCCGCCAGGCCGCGAGAAGCGACGCAGCGTTCCCGCCCGCCGTCGAGGGCGGACGCTCGCGTCGGCCTGCGGCCGCTTCGATCGAAGCCCGGAGCGCCGGATCGCCCGCGAGGTCCGCCAGGACCGCAAGCCGCGGCGCGAGACGCGAGCGCAGATGCGGGGGCAGCGTGCCGAACGCCTGGCGAACGATGTCCCGGTCGGCCGCGGCCGCGTTGTCCGGCGGCAGGGCGAGCGCCGCCCAGAGCGGGGCGGCTCCGGCGCAGGAAGGCCAGGCGGCAACGGCGCGAGCCTCCACCTCGCGGTCGTCGAGGACGGCGGCCATCACCTCGGCAACCGAGGTGTCCATCGCGGCCTCGGGGTATGCGCGCAGCAGGTCGGTCGCCTCGGCACCGAAGCCCATGTAGAGGTAGAGCCGGACGGCCCGGGCGACGGCCTCGGGGTCGGGGCGGTCGAACTCGGCCAGCAGGGCCGACCGGCGCTGGCCAAGCTGCGCGAGATACGGATCGTTCGAGGCCCACGACCCGATGTCGAACGCCTCGGGAGAGGGACAGTCTGCGGCTGCGACGCGCCTTTCCGCATCGCGGCCCGTGCCCGGCAGGACGGCGATGCCTTCGGCCCCGCCATCGAAGAGCGAGACCCCCGCAGGCGCCGCGACCTGCCCGCCGTCGGGCAGCGCCATTCCCACCACGCCCACCGCGGCGCCGCGGGCGATCCCGGCCAGCAGCGCCTGCCGCAGCGTGCCGACATCGGCACCGGCGCCCCGGGTCGGTGGCGCGGAACGCGGGACGGCCTCGGCAGCCCCGGCGACGCGGCGGGCGGCGAGCCAGTCGTAGCCCGCCCCGGCCGGAGCCGCAGCGACGACCGCATTCGCCAGGCCGAGCGGTGGCAGACGTGCACCGCCTTGCGTCAGCTCGAAGGCGGACCGCGCGCGCGGCGGGCCGTCGCGGACGTCGACGACGAGGTAGCGGCCTTCGTACTGGAAGGCGATGGCATTGCAGGCGCAGCCGACGCGGATGCGGAGCTGCCCGTCCGCGGGGTCTGCAAACAGCGCGGTGACGCGCGTGCGGGGAATGCGTTCGAAGGCGCGGCTGAGGTCGAAGCCCGTGACGCCGCTTCCGGCGTCGAGCGCGTAGCCGTCGACGGTCCGGGTCAGGCGCCAGCCCTCGACCCCGGTGGCGGCCACGAGCAGGCGGGTGAAGCCGGGGTGCTCTCCCGACGTGACGGTCGCCACCTGGGCCAGTGCGGGGCCGGTCAGCGCGAGGAGGACGAGCAGGGCGCGGATCATGCGGCCTCCTGCTTCAGTCCGCGCAGCACGTCCTCGACCTCGCCGAAGCTCGGCCGGACGTGGTGGGGCGTGTTCTGCCGCCCGACCTCGATGCAGATGTTCGGCGGATGCCGGTGCAGGTTGGCCACCAGCACCTCGCGGATCAGCCGGTCGAAGTGGTCGTCGTCCTCGACCACGGCGCGGATCCGCGAGGCGAAGGGCCCGACGATTCCGTAGGCCAGGAACACGCCGAGGAAGGTTCCCACCAGCGCCGAGCCGATCATCTTGCCCAGCACCTCGGGCGGCTGGTCGATCGAGCCCATCGTCTTGATGACCCCCAGCACCGCCGCGACGATGCCGAGCGCGGGCAGCGCATCGGCCACCGCCTGCAGCGCATGGCTGGAGTGGCCGCGGTGGGCGCGGTTCGCCTCCATCCGCTTGTCGAGCACCTCCTCGACCTGGTGGGGGTCGTCGTAGTTCATCGAGGCCGCGCGCAGCGTGTCGCAGATCAGGTCGACCGCGTCGTGGTCGCGCGCGATCCGCGGATAGCGCGCGAAGATCGCGGAGCTTTCGGGCTGCTCGATGTGCTCCTCCAGGGCGACGGGGTTGGTGCGGGCGATGCGGATCAGTTCGAACAGCAGGCACAGCAGGTCGCGGTAGTCGGCGGGCTTCCACCTCGGACCCCTGAAGACCTTGCCGATGTCGCGCGCCGTCTGCTTCAGCGTGGCGAAGTCGTTCGACAGGATGAAGGCGCCAAGCGCGGCGCCGCCGATCATCATCATCTCGAACGGCAGCGCCTTGATGATGATGTCCATCTTGCCGCCGGCGAGCATGTAGCCGCCGAAGACCATGACGAAGATCACGGCGATTCCGACAATTCCGAACATGGCGCACTCCTGAAGCCCGCGGCGATCCTGACCGCCGCAGGTTAAGATTCGGTCATTCGGTGGGGGCCTCGGCGTTGCGCGAGGCCAGCAGCAGGCTGATGCCGTAGGCCTGGTCGGGCGTCATGCCGGCCAGGATCTCGGCCGCGCTCGCGGGCTGCATCCGGCCGAGGAAGCCCACCGCGAACTCCGGCGCCATTGCCGCGAAAAGCGGTGCGGCATCGTCGGGATCCATCGCCTCGTAGGTGCGGGTCAGCTGCGCGATGTCGCGCTCGGCGGCCGCATCGGCGATGGCGAGCGTCGCGGCAAGCTCCCCTTCGGCCGCCGTCAGCTCGGCCAGCCGCGCCTCCAGCGCGTCCTCGGCAAGCTGCATCGCGGCGATGCGGTCCTGCAGCGCCTCCTCCCGCGCGGCGACCGAGGACTCGCGGTCGGCCAGCATCGCCGCGACCTCCGAAGGCAGGGCGGGACATGAGCCGGGCGCGGTTTCCGACCGCGTCGTCGCCATGGCCGCGCCGACGCCCGCGCCGAGCCGCAGGGCCGCCGATGCGGCCAGGCAGAGCGCGAGGATCGCGAGCGGACCGGCGAAGCGAGGGCGGCTCATGCCGCCACCTCCTCGGTCGCGCGGCGGCGCAGCACGCGGATCCGGCGCGTCGCGGCCTCCTCGACCGGGGCGGCGGCGGGCGCCGGCGGCAGGTCGTGCAGCGCCGCGAGCATCAGCGAAAGATGCGTCTCGGCCTGTTCGGCGCGCCCGGTCAGGTCGCGCAGCCGCGTCTCGGTTGCCTGGGCCGTGGCCTGCGCCGACGCCAGCGCGGCGCGCATCTCGTCGACCTGGACCGACAGGACCGCGATGGCATTCCCCATCCCGGCCTCGAGCGTCGTCAGCCGGCGCAGCCGTCCGGCCAGGACGTGGCAGTAGATGGCCGCACCCGCGGCGCCCGCGATCAGCAGGATATCGGCGATGGCTTGCATTCTTGCATCCTTTCAGTTGAGAACGAATTCGGTGACGAGCAGGTCGCGGACGCGGTCGGGACCGAGGATCAGCTGGATCCGGCGCAGGAGTTGCGCGCGCACCTTCACCAGCGCCGCCCGCTCGCTGAACAGGGCCGGATCGACCGCCCGCAGGTAGCTGTTGAAGACGTCGAGCACGCGGGGGGCCAGCGCCTCGACCTCGGCGCGGTAGGCGGGATCGACCTCGATCTCGGCGGCGAAGCGCAGGTGCGACACGCCCTCGATCCCGGCGATCGAGATCACCACCGGCGGCACGGCCACGAAGGCCGTCGCCGGGGTCTGCTCCGCGGGCGATTCGCCCCGCCCGCCGAGGCCCGGGACCAGACCCATGACTCCCGCGGCAAACCCCGCGCCGGCGGTGAGAAGCGTCAGGAAAAGCCCGAATATCAGGGGTTTTCGCGACCTTGCGGGCGGGTTTTCCAGAGGTTCTGTCGGTGCGGCCACGGCGATCTCCTGTCTTTCGACACGGACAAGCCATAGCCCGACGCTCACTAACCTGATGTTAATCGCGGCCGGTCAGAACTCGGTCCGTGGCAGAAGCCTGGAAGAGGACCGCGTGAAGAACATCGTCGCTATCTGGTCTGGTCTGTCGTTCGCCCGGCGCGCCGTCGTCGTGGCGGCGACGGTGGGGGTCTTCGCGGCCGTGCTGATGCTCGGACGTGCCGGGACGCAGCCCGATCTCGCGCTGCTCTACGCCGACCTCGATCCCGCCACGGCGGGCAGCGTGATCGCGGCTCTCGATGCCGAAGGCGTGACCTATCGCGTCGAAGGCAGCGCGATCCGCGTCGACGCGGCGCGCCGCGATGCGCTGCGGATGATGCTGGCGGCGCAGGGCCTGCCGACCGCGACCGGCGCGGGATACGAGATCCTCGACGGACTGACCGGGTTCGGAACCACCGCCCAGATGTTCGATGCGGCCTACTGGCGGGCCAAGGAAGGGGAGCTTGCACGCACCATTCTCGGCAATCCGGCGGTGCGGTCGGTCCGGGTGCACATCGCGGCCGGGCCCGACCAGCCCTTCGTGACCGAGGCGCGGCCGACCGCGAGCGTCACCGTCACGACCTTCGGGGGCTCGCTGAGCGACGACCAGGCGCGGGCGATCCGGCACCTCGTGGCGGCGGCGGTGCGCGGCATGACGGTCGACGACGTGACGCTCGTCGACGCGATGACGGGCCGCATCAGCGGCGCGGGCGACGACCGGACGCTGACCACCGCCGCCGAGACCCGCGCCAAGGCGATCCGCGAGGCGGTGGAGCGGCTGCTCGCCGCCCGCGTCGGCCAGGGACGCGCGGTCGTCGAGGTCAACCTCGATCTCGTGACCGTGCGCGAGGAGATCACCGAGCGGGTCATCGACCCCGAAAGCCGCGTCGCGATCTCGTCCGAGACCGAGGAGCGGACGTCGAGCGCGAACCAGCGCGAGGGGCAGGTGACCGTCGCCTCGAACCTGCCCGAGGGCGACGCCGCCCCCGGCCCGCAGGACCAGAGCCAGGCCTCGGAGCAGCGCGAGCGGTTCAACTACGAGGTCTCGGAGACCCAGCGGGCGATCCTGCGCCTGCCGGGGGACATCCGGCGGATGACCGTGGCGGTGCTGGTCGACGGCCAGCAGGTGACCGCCGCCGACGGCACCGTGACCTGGCAGCCGCGGCCGGACGAGGAACTCGCGACGCTGCGCGATCTCGTCGCCTCGGCGGTGGGGATCGACGAGGCGCGGGGCGACGTGCTGACGCTGCGGTCGCTGCAGTTCCAGCCGGCGGCCGACGCCGGGACGCTCGCCGCGGCGGCAGGTGCGGCATGGCCGGGCGGCGCCGACCTGATGCGGCTCGCGCAGCTCGCGCTGGTGGCGCTGGTGGCGATCGTGCTCGGCCTCTTCGTGGTGCGCCCGATCCTCGCGCCGCGCCGCCTGCCGTCGCCCGCGCCGCTGGCGCTGGCCCCCGCGGGCGGAGCGGTCATCGACCTGCCTGCCGCGGGCGGCCTGACCGGCGAGATCACCGACGCGATGCCCGGCGCCCGCGTCATCGACGGCGACGCGCAGCCGCTGTCCGACGATCCCGTGGACCGCCTGCGCCGGCTGATCGCCGAGCGGCAGACCGAATCGGTCGAGGTGCTGCGGAGCTGGCTCGAACGCGAGGATCAGAAGGCATGACCGCCCGCATCCTGCTGGAAGTCTTCCGCCACGCCGAAGACGCCGAGACGCCGCTCCTGACCCCCGAGGAAGCCGAGGAACGCGCGCTCGCGGCGTTCGAGAAGGGCTATGCCGCCGGCTGGGACGACGCGGCGCGCGCGATGGGCGACGAGGACACGCGGCTGCGCGGCGAGATCGCGGCGCACCTGCAGACGCTGGGCTTCGGCTTCGTCGAGGCGCGCCAGCACGTCCTGACGGCGGTCGGGCCGCTCCTGCGCGCGATGGTCGCGCGGATCCTGCCGGGCCTCGCCGAGGAGGCGCTGGCCCGGGCCGTGACGCAGCACCTGCAGCCGCAGGCCGAACGGCTGTCGGACACGCCGGTGACGGTGATGCTGCACCCCGACGCGCGCCGCCTGGTGGAGCCGGTGCTGGCCGACCTGCCGCGCCTGCCGGTCCGCCTGGTCGAGGACCGCGCGCTCGGCCACGCGCAGGTCTACATCGTCTCGGAAGCCCGGGAAGATCTGGTCGACGTCGACGCCGCCCTTGCCGCGCTGAAGGCGGCGGTCGGCGATTTCCTTCCCGAATCCGCAGAGGTGCGCCGCCATGGCTGAGCAGAAGACGGGCTCCATCCTTGCCCAGGTCCCGATCGAGGTCACCGTCTCGGTCGGCCGCGCCCGGCCGCTGGTGGCCGACCTGATGCGGCTCGACCGCGATTCGGTCCTGCCGCTCGACCGCAAGGTCGCCGACCCGGTGGAGCTGTTTATCGGCGACCGGCTGGTCGCGCGGGGCGAGCTGCAGGAGCTGTCGGGCGACCAGCAGGGCCAGCTCGCGGTCCGCATCACCGAGGTGGCGTCGATCCGGGACGCGATCTGATGCGCTGGCTGGCGCTGTTCCTGCTGCTGGCCACGCCGGCGGGGGCGCAGGAGCTTGGCCTCGACGGGCTCGCGCAGGGCCTGGGCGAGGCCTCGGGCCTGGCGCAGCGGGTCGTGCAGATCCTGATCCTCGTGACCGTGCTGAGCCTCGTGCCCGGCATCGCGATGATGGTCACCTGCTTTCCCTTCATCGTCACGGTGCTGGCGATCCTGCGCCAGGGCATCGGCCTGCAGCAGTCGCCGCCGAACATGCTGATCGTGTCGATCGCGCTGTTCCTGACCTGGTTCGTGATGGAGCCGGTGTTCGCGGCCGCCTGGGCGAACGGCGTGGCGCCCTTCAACGCCGGCACCCTCTCGCTGGAGCAGGCCTTCGCGGCGGTGGTGGAGCCGTTCCGCGCTTTCATGCTCGCCCGGATGGACGCCGGCACCTTCGCGGAGCTTCAGGCGCTGCGGCCCGCGACGGCGGGCGTGCCGCCCGACCAGGCCGGCCTGTCGGTCATCATCCCGGCCTTCATGCTGAGCGAATTGCAGCGCGCCTTCGAAGTCGGGTTCCTGATCTTCCTACCATTCCTGGTGATCGACCTCGTGGTGGCGGCGATCCTGATGTCGATGGGCATGATGATGGTCCCCCCCGCGATCGTCAGCCTGCCCTTCAAGCTCGCCTTCTTCGTGGTCGCCGACGGCTGGAGCCTGATCGCCGGTGCCCTGGTGCAGAGCTACTTGTAGGATGGGCAATCTGCCCATCCCTGCGACGCTACAGCCAGTCGCGCAGGATCGGGATCAGCGGCAGGTCGGCGGGTGGCATGGGATAGTTCCCCAGGTCGCGGGCCCGCGCCCAGGCGAGCCGCTGCCCCTCGCGCCCTCGCGGCGTGCCGTCCCAGCGGCGGCAGGCGAAGAGCGGCATCAGCAGGTGGAACTCCGGGTAGGCGTGGCTCGCGAAGGTCAGCGGGGCGAGGCAGGAAGCCCAGGTGCCGATCCCGAGCTCTTCCTGCAGTTCGCGGATCAGCGCCGCCTCGGGCGTCTCGCCGGGCTCGACCTTGCCGCCCGGGAACTCCCACAGGCCGGCCATCGGCTTGCCTTCGGGGCGCTGCGCCAGAAGGATGCGCCCGTCGGGGTCGATCAGGGCGACGGCGGCGACGAGGACGGTCGTCACCGGGCACCCGCACATGACACGGTCGAACGCCGTCTGCGTTCCATGACGGTCAACGCCTCGCCTCCTCTTTCCGGACACAGATACCCCGGGGGTAGCCAAGCGGTTTCGCCATCGGTCCGAGGAACCGATCGGCTGGGGGGCAAAGCCCCCGCGCGGCGCTCCCGCAGGTGTTGACCGCGACGGGTCGTGCCGGCACCCTCACGACCGGTAGTCGGCGTTGATGTCGATGTAGCGGTGCGTCAGGTCGCAGGTCCAGACCGTGCGCCGGCCCCGGCCGAGCCCGAGGTCGACGCCGATGACCAGCTCCCGCCCCCGCATGTAGGCGGCCGCCGCCGCCTCGTCGTAGTCCGGCGCGCGCGCCCCGTCGCGGGCGACGGTGATCCCGCCGAAGCGGATCGCCAGGCGGTCGCGGTCGGCCGCGGCGCCCGACTTCCCGACGGCCATGACGATTCGGCCCCAGTTCGGGTCCTGCCCCGCCACGGCGGTCTTGACCAGCGGCGAGTTCGCGACGGCCATCGCCACGCGGTGCGCATCGGCGTCGTCGGCGGCCCCGGTGACGCGGACCTCGACCAGCTTCGTCGCGCCCTCGCCGTCGCGCACGACCTGCTGCGCGAGCGACAGCATCACGCCGTGCAGCGCCGCGCCGAAGGCGCGCAAGATCGGACCGGCGGGCTCGGCCGCCGCGGACTGGCCGGTGGCGCAGAGCATCACCGCGTCCGAGGTCGAGGTGTCGCCATCCACCGTGATCGCGTTGAACGTGTCGCCGACGTGGCGGTCGAGCAGGCGCTGCAGCGTGCGCGCGGGCAGTTTCGCGTCGGTGAAGATGTAGACGAGCATCGTCGCCATGTCGGGGGCGATCATGCCCGACCCCTTGGCAATGCCCGCGATGTGGACCTTGCCGCCGTCCCCCTGCACAACGGCGGACGCGCCCTTGGGAAAGGTATCGGTCGTCATGATCGCCTGCGCGGCGGCGGCGATGTTGTCCTCGGCCAGACCGTCCGCGAGCGCCTGCATCCGCGCGGTGATGCGCTCGAAGGGCAGGGGCTCGCCGATCACGCCGGTGGATGCGGTGAACACCCGCGCCGCGGGCAGGCCGAGCACCCCCGCCGCGCTGGCGCAGATCGCGGCGACGGCGGCATCGCCCGCCGCGCCGGTGAAGGCGTTGGAATTGCCCGAGTTCACCACGATCGCCGCGCCTTCCCCGCCGCCCTCCCATGCCGCGAGCTTGGCCTGGCAGTCCCGGACGCATCCCGCGCGCGTGGCCGACCGCGTGAAGACCCCGGCGACGGTGCTGCCGGGGGCGAGCCGCACGAGCATCACGTCGCGGCGGCCTTCGTAGCGCACGCCGGCCGCGACGGCGGCGAAGGCGGCCCCCCGGATCACCGGCAGCACCGGAAAGCCGCCCGCCGGGGCGAGCGGCGAGACCGGCCTGGCCGCCCTGACCGGAACGGACACGGAGTCCGGTCCGGCCGCCGGCACGGTCATCGCAAGCGCCTTCAGTTCGGCCTTCAGGGCGCGGGCCCGGTCCTTCCACTTGCCCATCGGGTCAGGGTCCGACCAGGGCGGCGTCCTTGACGAGCGCCGGATCGAACCCCGCGCCCGGACGCGTCACCGTCGCCGCGGCCTCGAGCCTGGCCACGTAGTCGGCGATGGCCGCCTGCTCGATCTCGGCCGCAAGTTCGGCGCGCACCTCGTCGAGCGTCGGCTTCGCAGTCTCGCGCGTTTCCTTCAGATGGATGATGTGCCAGCCGAAATCGGTCTGGATCGGCCCCGAGATCGTGCCAGGCTGCATCGCCACCACGGCGTCCTCGAAGGGCTTGACCATCATGCCGCGCCCGAACCACCCGAGGTTGCCGCCGTTGGCCGCCGCGCCGTCGGTCGACTTCTCGCGCGCCAGACGCGCGAAATCGGCCCCGCCGTCGAGTTCGGCCTTGATCGCGTCGGCCTCCTCCTTCGTGGGGACGAGGATGTGGGCGGCGTTGTACTCGATCGCGGGCGGAGCGTTCGCATACTTGGCGTCATAGGCCGCCTGCAGCGCGGCATCGGTCACGGCGGCCGCCACCACCGCCTGCAGCGCGACGTTCGCCAGATAGCCGCGCCGGTCGTTGTCGATCCGCAGCAGGTCGGCGCGGGACGGCGCGCCCAGCGACTGGACCAGCGCCTCCTGCTGCACGAGCTGGTCGAGGATGCCCTTGTAGAGCACGTCGTCGGGCAGGGTCAGATACTGTTCGGGCAGGGTGCCGCGCAGCACGATCATGTTGCCAAGCGTGATGTCGGTGCCGTTCACCGTCGCCACGACCGTGTCGGCCGACACGTCCGCGGGCGTGGTGTAGGCCGCCGGGGGAGCCTCCGGGGCGGGCGCCGGAGCTTCGGCGGCGGGCGCTTCGGTTACCGGCGCGTCGGTCGCGGGGGCGGCGGTCTCTTGCGCCAGGGCGGGCAGGGCCAGGCTGACCGCGGCCCCCAGCAGCAGGTGTTTCAGCATGTCACAGGCTCCTGATCCCGGCGCGTGACCGCACCGCGTTGACACCGAACCCCCCGTCCCCTATCTCGCAGCGGTCGCGAGCGACGGGCCCGTCGGCCATTCACGGGCCCTTCTAGGGAAGGCGGTGGGGGCGGGCAAGGCCCGCATCTCGCACGATGCCGTCAGGGGCCAGGGCGAAGGATCATCATGCTGGGTTTGGGCGCGCTGGGGCGCAAGCTGTTCGGCTCTTCCAACGACCGCAAGGTCAAGACGGCGGGGCCGCTCGTCGCCCGGATCAACGCGCTCGAGGCCGAGACGCAAGCGCTGTCGGACGAGGCGCTGAAGGACCGCACCCGCGCCCTGCAGGCCCGCGCGAGAGGAGGCGAAAGCCTCGACGACCTGCTGCCCGAGGCCTTCGCCACCTGCCGCGAGGGCGCGCGGCGCGCGCTCGGCCTGCGGGCCTTCGACGTGCAGCTGATGGGCGGCATCTTCCTGCACCAGGGCAACATCGCCGAGATGAAGACGGGCGAGGGCAAGACGCTGGTCGCGACCTTCCCGGCCTACCTGAACGCGCTGGCGGGCAAGGGCGTGCATGTCGTGACGGTCAACGACTACCTGGCCAAGCGCGATGCGGAGTGGATGGGCAAGGTCTATGCCCAGCTCGGCATGACCACGGGCGTCGTCTACCCCTACCAGCCCGAGCCCGAGAAGCGCGCGGCCTACCGCGCCGACATCACCTATGCCACGAACAACGAGCTCGGCTTCGACTACCTGCGCGACAACATGAAGATGTCGGTCGAGGACATGGCCCAGCGCGGCCATTTCTACGCGATCGTCGACGAGGTCGACTCGATCCTGGTCGACGAGGCGCGCACCCCGCTCATCATCTCGGGGCCTAGCCAGGACCGCAGCGATCTGTACATCAAGGTCAACGCGCTGATCCCGGACCTTCTGCCCGAGCACTTCGCGCTGGACGAAAAGCAGCGCACCGCGGCCTACACCGACGAGGGGTCGGAGTTCATCGAGCAGCGGCTGGCGGCGGCGGGGCTCCTGCCCGCGGACCAGTCGCTGTATGACCCCGAGAGCACCAGCCTCGTGCACCACATCAACCAGGCGCTGCGGGCGCACAAGCTGTTCCAGCGCGACCAGCACTACATCGTGCGCGACGGCGAGGTGATGCTGATCGACGAGTTCACCGGCCGGATGATGCGCGGCCGCCGCCTGTCGGACGGGTTGCACCAGGCGATCGAGGCCAAGGAAGGCGTCGAGATCAAGCCCGAGAACACCACGCTCGCGTCGGTGACGTTCCAGAACTACTTCCGCCTCTACGACAAGCTGTCGGGCATGACCGGCACCGCCGCGACCGAGGCAGAGGAGTTCCGCGAGATCTACGGCCTCGGCGTGGTCGAGGTGCCGACCAACCGCCCGGTGGCGCGGAAGGACGAGGACGACAGCGTCTACCGCAACACGAAGGACAAGTATCAGGGCATCCTGACCGTCATCAGGGAGGCCCACGCGAAGGGCCAGCCGATGCTCGTCGGCACCACCAGCATCGAGAAATCCGAACAGTTGTCGGAGTTGCTCAAGGCCGACGGCATCCCCCACAACGTCCTGAACGCCCGCCAGCACGAGCAGGAGGCGCAGATCGTCGCCGATGCGGGCAAGTTCGGCGCGGTCACCATCGCCACCAACATGGCCGGCCGGGGCACCGACATCCAGCTCGGCGGCAACGTCGAGATGAAGGTGCTGGAGGCGATCACCGCCGACCCGCACCTCCACCCCGACGAGGTCCGCGCCCGGGTGGAGGCCGAGCACGCCGACGAGAAGGCGCGCGTCATCGCGGCGGGCGGCCTGTTCGTGCTCGGCACCGAACGGCACGAAAGCCGCCGCATCGACAACCAGCTCCGCGGCCGGTCCGGCCGCCAGGGCGACCCGGGGCGGTCGGCCTTCTTCCTGAGCCTGGAAGACGACCTGATGCGCATCTTCGGCAGCGACCGGCTCGACAAGGTGCTGTCGACGCTGGGGATGAAGGAGGGCGAGGCGATCATCCACCCCTGGGTGAACAAGAGCCTCGAACGCGCCCAGGCCAAGGTCGAGGGGCGCAACTTCGACATCCGCAAGAACCTGCTGAAGTTCGACGACGTGATGAACGACCAGCGCAAGGTCATCTTCAGCCAGCGGCTGGAGGTGATGCAGGCCCCCGACGTCACCGAGATCGCCCTCGACATGCGCCACCACGTCGTCAGTGACCTGGTGGACAGCTACATGCCGCCGAAGTCCTACGCCGATGCCTGGGACGCCAAGGGCCTCTACGCCGCCTGCATCGAGCGTCTGGGGATCGACGCGCCGGTGATGAAATGGGCCGAGGAGGAGGGCGTCGACCAGGAGGTGATGCGCGACCGCATCGCCGCGGCCGCCGACAGGCAGATGGCCGAGAAGGCCGAGGCCTTCGGGCAGGACACGATGCAGTCGATCGAGAAGCAGCTTCTGCTGCAGACGATCGACGCCAAGTGGCGCGAGCATCTCCTGCGGCTGGAGCACCTGCGGTCGGTCATCGGCTTCCGCGGCTACGCCCAGCGCGACCCGCTGAACGAGTTCAAGTCCGAGGCCTTCCAGCTGTTCGAGACGATGCTGAACGGCCTGCGGCAGGACGTGACGCAGAAGCTCGCGCAGGTCCGGCCGATCACCCGGGCCGAGCAGGAGGCGATGCTGGCGCAGATCCAGGCCGCGCGGCCTGCGGCGGTGCCTGCGCCCGCCCCGGTGCCCGAGATGGCGCTCGCCGGGGGCGAAGCGCCGGGCGAACGCCGGGCGGGGTTCGTCGAGGACGATCCGGCGACCTGGGGCAACCCGGGCCGGAACGACCCCTGCCCCTGCGGGTCGGGCAACAAGTTCAAGCACTGCCACGGCAAGCTCGCCTGATTGCGGCGATCTTCGGGCGGAAATGCCACCGGCGGCGGAAACATTCCCCGCCGCCGCCCTGCGCCCGCCGCAGTTGACGCGCTCAGTCGCTCCGTCATTCGGACGGAGGCCCGCGGTGAACCGGTTGCGCAAACTCACGCTCGTCGTCGGGACGGTGGGCATCGCCATCGGGGCGGGCCACCTGGTGGAAAGCCGCACCGCGCCCGCGCCGGCAGCCTTGCCGACGGCGGTGGTGCCGGTCTCGGCCGGCCCCGACCCCGCGGCCTCGCCCGTGCTGGCGGCCCCCGTGCCGGCGGCCCCCGTCGCCGCACCCGCAGCCGTCCCGCCGCCGGTCGCATCGGTGCCGGACTGCGCCGCATCGCTGCGCCTGATCCCGCTGCCGGGGGGCGACATCTCGGTCTGGCTGAAGGCCCCCTGCGCCGCGGATGCGCGGGTGGAACTGCGGCAGGACGGCATCGCCACGGCCTGGCGGGTGCTGCCGTCGGGCAACCTTTTCGTCACGCTGCCCGCGCTGTCGGCCCGCCCGGTGGTCGCCGCCCGCCTGGCGAGCGGCGACACGGTCATCGCGATGACCGAGGTGCCGGAGGTGGCCGGGCTTCGCCGCATCGGCGTCGCCTGGGCAGGACGGGACGCCTTCCAGCTTCTGGTCGACGGCGGCCTTTCGCCCGTCGTGCTCGGCGACGGCGGGGTCGACCGCCCGCTCCGCGCGGCGGTGGCGACGCTGCCGCCCGGCGGCGCGATGCCGACCCTGGAGGCGGCGGTGACGCCTTCGACCTGCGGCCGGGAGATGACCGGCCAGATCATCGTGCAGGACGGCGCGCGCGCCGGCGTCAGCGACCTGGCGCTGTCGATGCCCGGATGCGATGCGGTCGGCGACATTCTGGTGTTGAACGACCTTCTGCCGGACCTGACGCTCGCCGCGCGGTGAACGGCGAATGCGATGCGGGGGGCGTTTTCGTCGGGCTGTTCGCGGCGCCGGTCCGGATGTTCCGGCTACAGATACCCCGCCGCCTTGAAGCTGACCTCGCGGCTTTTGCCGACGATCAGGTGGTCGTGCAGGGTCAGGCCGAGAACCCCGGCGGCCTGTTCGATCTGGGTGGTCATGGCGATGTCGGCCGGGCTGGGCGTGGGGTCGCCGGAGGGGTGATTATGCACCAGAATCAAGGCGCTGGCGTTCAGTTCGAGGGCGCGCTTGACGACCTCGCGCGGGTAGACGGGGACGTGGTCGACGGTGCCGCGGGCCTGTTCCTCGTCGGCGATGAGGACGTTCTTGCGGTCGAGGTAGAGGACGCGGAACGACTCCGTCTCGCGGTGCGCCATGGCGGTGTGGCAGTAGTCGAGCAGCGCGTCCCATGACGACAGGACGGGGCGCTGCATGACGCGCGAGCGGGCCATGCGCTGGGCCGCGATCTCGATGATCTTGAGCGCGGTGACGACCGCCTCGTCCACGCCCTTCACCTCCTTAAGCCGTGGAATTGGCGCGGAAATCACGCGGTTCAGGTCGCCAAACTCCTTCAGGAGGGCGTGCGCGAGCGGCTTCATGTCCTGGCGCTGGACGGCCCCGAAGAGGATCAGTTCCAGAAGTTCGTAATCCTGCACCCCCGCCCCGCCGGTGTCGCGGAAGCGATGGCGCAGGCGTTTGCGGTGGCCGGCGATGTAGCTGGGGAGCCGCCCGGAGATGGCCGCAGCGGGGGCCTCGTCTGTGTCGAAGAGAGATGCGGAGTCGTGGAAGCCGGTCATGCCGCGAGCATGGCGCGGGAGGGTAAAGGCGGGGTTAAGCGGCGTCGGGCGTTGCGCGGTGCGGGGGCTGGAAGGACGCCGTGCAAACCCCTGTTTTTGCGGTTTTTGCGGTGTCTTCCCTGCGTCTTCCCTGCGTCTTCCATGCGTATGGCAAGGCGTCTTCCGCGCGGGGGCGCTGCGGTGCGTTCACCTTTCGGGCGAATCGGTCCGGGGGTGGCGCGGTGTGCCGGCGCAGGCCCCCACCGCATCCCACCCGCACGAGGGGGCGCCTGGGGGCCGAAGGTGGGTTCGGGCGGTGACGGGGAGGCCCCGGCCTTCGCCGGGGCGCGTGGTGAAAACGGTCGCGTCGGGCGCAACGGGCCGGACAGCGTCGGGTGGATCGTGCCCGGCCGGCGTCAGCTTTTCATGCCGTCCCAGAAGCCCCTGACCTTGGCGAAGAAGCTGCGGCCTTCGGGGTTGTTTTCCTCGCTGAGGCGCTCGAACTCGCGCAGCAGGTCCTTCTGGCGGGCGGTGAGGTTCACCGGGGTTTCCACGGCGAGCTCGATCACCATGTCGCCGGGCGCGCCGCCGCGGAGCGCGGGCATGCCCTTGGCGCGCAGGCGCATCTGCTTGCCCGACTGGCTGCCGGCGGGGACCTTGACGCTCGACTTGCCGCCGTCGATCGTCGGCACCTCGACATCGCCGCCGAGCGCGGCCGCGCCCATGCTGACCGGCACGCGGCAGTAGAGGTGGATGCCGTCGCGCTGGAAGAGCGCGTGTTCGCGGACCTCGATGAAGATGTAGAGATCGCCCGGCGGCCCGCCGCGCAGGCCCGCCTCGCCTTCGCCCGCGAGCCGGATGCGCGTGCCGGTTTCCACCCCTGCCGGGATGTTGACCGACAGCGCGCGTTCCTTCTCCACCCGGCCCGCGCCGCCGCAGGCGCGGCAGGGGTTCTTGATGATCTGGCCCATGCCGTTGCACGTCGGGCAGGTGCGTTCGACGGTGAAGAAGCCCTGGGAGGCGCGGACCTTGCCCAGCCCCGAGCAGGTTGGGCAGGTGACGGGTTCGGCCCCGCCTTCGGCACCCGAGCCGTGGCAGACCTCGCAGGTCTGGGCGGAGGGCACGGTGATCGTCTTCTGGACGCCCTTGAACGCCTCTTCCAGGGTGACGCGCAGGTTGTAGCGCAGGTCCGAGCCGCGCTGGGCGCGCGAGCGGCCCTGCTGCTGGCGGCCGCCGACGAAATCGCCGAACAGGTCCTCGAACACGTCCGAAAACGCGCTGGCGAAGTCGCCCTGCCGCGCGCCGGGGCGCGCGCCTGCGGCCCCCATGCCGCCGTCGAAGGCGGCGTGGCCGAAGCGGTCGTAGGCGGCCTTCTTCTGGTCGTCGCGCAGCACGTCGTAGGCCTCGTTCACCTCCTTGAAGGCGGCCTCGGCCTGCGGGTTGTCCTGGTTGCGGTCGGGGTGAAGCTCCTTGGCCTTGTTGCGGTAGGCCTTCTTCAGGTCGTCGGCGCTCGCGCCGCGCGGGACCCCGAGGATGTCGTAATAGTCGCGTTTCGCCATGGCGAGAATGTCCCCGGAACCGGCAGGGGCGGCCCGTTGCCGGACCGCCCCCCCGGATCAATCTGTGCGCGTCACTTGCGCTTCCTGTTCTCGCCCAGGTCCTCGAAGTCGGCGTCCACGATGTCGTCGTCGACCTCGCGCGGGGTGTCGCCGTCCTTGTCGCCCGCCGCCTGGCTGGCCTTGTAGATGGCCTCGCCCAGCCGCATCGCGGCCTCGGTCAGGTTCTGGATGCCGCCCTTGATCTTGCCGGCGTCGTCGGTCTTGAGCGTTTCCTCGAGCGCGCCCATGGCGAGCTCGATCGCCTCCACGGTGGAGGGGTCGACCTTGTCGGCGTGTTCCGACAGCGACTTGCGGGTCGAATGCAGCAGGCTTTCGGCCTGGTTCTTCGTCTCGACCAGCTCGCGCCGGGCGCGGTCGGCGTCGGCGTTCTGCTCGGCGTCCTTCACCATCTTCTCGATGTCTTCGTCCGAGAGGCCGCCCGAGGCCTGGATGGTGATCGCCTGTTCCTTGCCGGTGCCCTTGTCCTTGGCCTTGACCGAGACGATGCCGTTGGCGTCGATGTCGAACGTGACCTCGATCTGCGGCATGCCGCGGGGGGCGGGCGGGATGTTCTCGAGGTTGAACTGGCCGAGCATCTTGTTGTCGGCGGCCATCTCGCGCTCGCCCTGGAAGACGCGGATCGTGACGGCGTTCTGGTTGTCCTCGGCCGTCGAGAAGATCTGCGACTTCTTGGTCGGGATCGTGGTGTTGCGGTCGATCAGGCGGGTGAAGACGCCGCCGAGAGTTTCGATCCCGAGCGACAGGGGGGTCACGTCGAGCAGCACCACGTCCTTGACGTCGCCTTGCAGGACGCCCGCCTGGATCGCGGCGCCCAGCGCCACGACTTCGTCGGGGTTGACGCCCTTATGGGGTTCCTTGCCGAAGAACCTGGTCACCTCTTCCATGACGCGGGGCATGCGGGTCATGCCGCCGACCAGCACCACCTCGTCGATGTCGCCGATGGTGAGCCCTGCGTCCTTGAGCGCGGCCTGGCAGGGCTTGATCGAGCGCTTGATGAGGTCGTCGACGAGCGATTCCAGCTTGGCGCGGGTGAGCTTGACCACCAGGTGCAGCGGCTGGCCGGTGTTGCGGTCCATGCTGATGAAGGGCTGGTTGATCTCGGTCTGGCTGGACGAGGACAGCTCGATCTTGGCCTTCTCGGCCGCCTCCTTCAGGCGCTGGAGCGCCATCTTGTCGAGCGTCAGGTCGACGCCGTGTTCCTTCTTGAACTCGTCGGCGAGGTAGGTGACGATCCGCATGTCGAAGTCCTCGCCGCCGAGGAACGTGTCCCCGTTGGTGGACTTGACCTCGAACAGGCCGTCGTCGATCTCCAGGATCGTGATGTCGAAGGTGCCGCCGCCGAGGTCGTAGACGGCGATGGTCTTGGTGTCCTTCTTGTCGAGCCCGTAGGCGAGCGCGGCCGCGGTGGGTTCGTTGATGATGCGCAGGACCTCGAGGCCCGCGATCTTGCCTGCGTCCTTGGTGGCCTGGCGCTGGGCGTCGTTGAAGTAGGCGGGGACGGTGATGACGGCCTGCGTGACGGTCTCGCCCAGGTAGGACTCGGCGGTTTCCTTCATCTTCTGCAGGATCATGGCCGAGACCTGCGCGGGCGAGAACTTCTCGCCCCGGATCTCGACCCAGGCGTCGCCGTTGCCGCCGTTGACGACGGAATAGGGCAGGTTCTTCTTGTCCTTGGCGATCATCGGGTCGTCGACGCGGCGGCCGATCAGGCGCTTGACGGCGAAGACGGTGTTGGTGGGGTTCGTGACCGCCTGGCGCTTGGCGGGCTGGCCGACGAGGCGTTCGGTTTCGGTGAAGCCGACGATCGAGGGGGTGGTGCGGGCGCCCTCGGAGTTCTCGATGACGCGGGGCTGGGCGCCGTCCATGATGGCGACGCAGGAGTTGGTGGTGCCGAGGTCGATGCCGATGACTTTGGCCATGTGTATCCCTTTCCTTCAGGCGACAGGGGGGTGCGGCCCCGTCAGGCACCGCGCCCCCGGATTGGCGTGCCTGCCGGTGCGGCAGGTCCGTGGCTACCGGGCTATATAGGAGGGGGGTTTTCGGGCTGCAACTGGCCCGGTGCACGGTTTGTGGAAGGCGGTCGCGGTGCGGCGGGTGGCGGTGCGTCCGGGCCGCCAGCGGCGGGCGCGGGAGCGCGCCCTGTTGACACCCCCGCCGCCCCCCGCTATCCCCGCCGCCACGCCCAGATGGCGGAATTGGTAGACGCGCTGGTTTCAGGTACCAGTGCCGCAAGGCGTGGAGGTTCGAGTCCTCTTCTGGGCACCAGTTTCGTGACGACGCCGCGCTGACCGTCAGGGTGGCGCGGCGTCTTGCGTTCGGCGGCCGGGCTGAACCGCGCGCGCGCGGGCGGGCTGCGGGAACCAAACGCGGCGGTGTGCTTTCAGGGAGTTTGGGTCCGCGCGGATCGGCCTGCACGGTTTTGCCTGCACGGTTTTGCCTGCACGGTTTTGCCTGCACGGTTTTGCCTGCACGGGCGGGCCCGCACGACGGGGAGCGCCTTGAGCCGCGACATGGGGGATGCTGCGCCTGCGGACGGTGGCCCGGACATGGCCGCCCGCGTCCGCGCGCATGGCTGGGAGGCGACGCCGCTCGGCCCCCGCGGGGGCTGGCCCGCGGCGCTGCATGCGGCGGTGGATCTGGCGATGGCGATGCCGCAGGCGGCGTCGCTCGCCGTCGGGCCGGAGTTCGTGCTGATCTACAACGACCGCGCCGCGGCGCATTACGGGGCGCGGCATCCGGGGGTGCTCGGGCGGCCGATCCGCGAGGGCTTTCCGGCGGAATGGCCGCCGATCGCCGCGCATTACGACCGGGCCTTCGCGGGCGAGGGCCACCGCGTGCTGGCGCAGCCGGTGGATTCGGACGGGGACGGGGTTCCCGACCTGTACGACGCGACGCTGACGCCGGTGCGGGGCGACGGCGGGCGGGTGATCGCGGTGCTGGGCGTGTTCGACAGCGCCGCCGACCGGCTGCGCGCGCAGGCCGCGCTGCGGCAGAGCGAGGCGCGCTACCGTGCCTTCGTCACCGCCAGCGCCGATGTCGTCTACCGGATGAGCGCGGACTGGAGCGACGTCATGGCCGTGGAGGGGCAGGGCTACCGGCTGGCGCGCCCGATGCCCAGTGCGGCGTGGATGGATGGCCACATGCTGCCCGAGGACCGGCCCGAGGTGGACGCGGCCATCGCGCGGGCCATCGCGGCGCAGGCCCCGTTCGAGCTGGAGCACCGCGTCCGGCGGGCGGACGGCACGCTCGGCTGGACGCTGTCGCGGGCGGTGCCGGTCGTCGACGCCGCGGGGCGGACGGTCGAGTGGATCGGTGCCGCGCGCGATGTCACGGCGGCGCGGCGCGAGACCGCGCGGCAGCGCGCCGCCGCCCACCGGCAGGCTTTCCTCTTGCGCCTGGTCGACGTGCTGCGGCCGATGACCGACCCGCGGGCGATCCGCGCGCAGGCGATGCAGGCGCTGCGGCAGCACCTGGGCGTCGCGCGCGCGCTGCACGCCGAACGCGATGCGTCCGGGGCGTTCGTGGCGGTGACGGCCGAGGGGACGGAAGGGCCGGTCGGGGCGGACCCCTGTGCCCGGCTCGACGGCGGACGGGTGCTGCGGCTGCGCGGGGCGGCGGTGGCGCGGGCGGGTCCGGCGCTGGCGGGCATGGCGGCGGCGGTGATCTCTCCGCAGGTGCAGGACGGGCGCTGCACCGGCGCGATCCTGCTCGGCGCGGCCGACCGCCGCGCCTTCACCGCCGCCGATGCGGCGCTGGTGGCCGAGACGGGCGAGCGGCTGCGGTTCGTGCTGGAGCGCGTGCGCGCCGCCGCCGCGCTGCGCGAGAGCGAGGAGCGGCTGCGGTCCTTCGGCGAGGCGTCGTCGGACGTGCTGTGGATCCGCGATGCCGCGACGCTCGCCTGGACCTACCTGACCCCGGCCTTCGAGACGATCTACGGGCTGTCGCGCGCCGAGGCGCTGGCGGGCGACACCTTCGCCAACTGGCTGGACCTGATCCTGCCCGAGGACCGCGACCGCGCCGCGCGCGACATCGGCCGGGTGCGCGCAGGCGAGCGGGTGACCTTCGAGTATCGCATCCGCCGCCCGGTGGACGGCGAGCTGCGCTGGCTGCGCAACACCGACTTTCCGATCCGCGGCCCCGACGGGCGGGCGGCGCAGATCGGCGGGGTCGGCCACGACGTGACCGCGATGAAGCGCGCCGAGGCCGCGATCGCGCGCAGCGAGGCCGCGGCGCGGCTGGCGGCGGCGCGGCTGACCTCGCTGATCGAGGGGATCCCGCAGCTCGTGTGGCGGGCGGATGTCGGGGGGGAATGGACCTGGGCCAGCCCGCAGTGGACGGCGTTCACCGGCCAGGCCGAGCCCGACAGCCGCGGCCGCGGCTGGCTTGCGGCGGTGCACCCCGACGACCGCGACGCGGCGCGCGCCGCCTGGGCGCAGGCGGCCGCCACGGGCGCGTTCGAGGCCGAATACCGGCTGCGGCGGGCCGCGACGGGGGGCTGGCGCTGGTTCCAGACGCGGGCCGCGCCGACGCGGTCCGAGGAAGGCGAGGTGATCGAGTGGCTCGGCACCTCGACCGACGTGCAGAACCTGCGCGAGATGCAGGACCGCCAGGGCGTGCTGGTAGCCGAACTGCAGCACCGGACGCGGAACCTGCTGGCCGTGGTGCGCGGCATGATGGACAAGACGCGGCGCGAGGCCCCCGACCCGGCGGCCTTCGTCGCGGCCTTCGACGACCGGCTGCGGGCGCTGGGGCGGGTGCAGGGCCTGCTGTCGCGGCTGGGGACGGACGACCGGATCGCCTTCGACGACCTTCTGCGCGCCGAGCTGGCGGCGCTGGGTGCGGTCGATGCCGCGGGGCATGGGCCGCAGGTCGCGCTGGACGGCCCGGCGGGGGTGCGGCTGTCGTCGGGGACGGTGCAGACCTTTGCGCTGGCGCTGCACGAGCTGGCCACCAACGCGGTGAAATACGGCGCGCTGGCGCAGCCGACGGGGCGGCTGCGGGTCGTCTGGGACCTGGCGCGCGACGCGCACGGGCAGTTGCGGCTGCGGGTCGACTGGCAGGAGTCGGGCGTGGCGATGGGCGAGAGGGGCGCCGCGCCGCGGGGCGGCGGCTACGGGCGCGAGCTGATCGAGCGCGCGCTGCCCTACCAGCTCGGGGCCGAGACGACCTATGCGCTCGGGGCGGACGGGGTGCGCTGCACGCTGTCGCTGCCGGTATCGTCGACGATGGAAGACGGGGACGGAGGACGGGGATGACCGACACGGACACCGGGGGATCGCTGCAGGGCCGGCGCATCCTCGTCGTCGAGGACGAATACATCCTGGCCGAGGACCTGTGCGGCGGGCTGGAGGAGGCGGGGGCCGAGGTGATCGGCCCGGTCGCCACCGTCGCCGCGGCGCTGGCGCGGGTCGCGGCCGAGGACCGGATCGACGGCGCGGTGCTGGACGTGAACCTGCACGGGGTGAAGGTGTTTCCGGTGGCCGACGCGCTGCGGCAGCGGGGCACGCCGTTCGTCTTTGCCACGGGCTACGTCACGGGCGACCTGCCCGCCGCCTATGCCGGGGTGCGCTGCTGCGAGAAGCCCTATGACGCGCGGCTCTGCGCGGCGCTGCTGTTCGGGGCGGTTGACGCGCGCGGGTGAACCCGCCAGCGTCCGGCGGAAGGGGAGGCGGTCATGGCGCATGTCAGGGGCCTGTGGGGCGCGCCGTGGTGGACGCTGGGGGTGCCGCTCGCCGCGCTGGCGCTGCTGCGGCTGTTGCCGCCGGCGGGCCTGGGCGCGCCGGTGCTGTTCGCGGCGCTGGTCGGCGCGGTCTTCGCCACGGTGCACCATGCCGAGGTCATCGCGCACCGGGTGGGGGAGCCCTACGGCACGCTGGTGCTGGCCGCCGCGGTGACGGTGATCGAATCGGCGCTGATCATCTCGATCATGCTGTCGGCCGAGGGCGGCAGCCCGACGCTGGCGCGCGACACGGTCTTCGCCACGGTGATGCTGGTGGTCAACGGCATCGTCGGGATCAGCGTGATCCTGGGGGGCGCGCGGCACGGCCAGCAGGGGTTCCGGGTGCCCGGCGCGGCGGTGTTCCTGACCGTGCTGATGACGGTCGCGACACTGACGCTGGTGCTGCCGGTCTTCACCACTTCGCTGACGGGGCCGGTGTTCACGGCGGGGCAGCTTCTGCTGGTGGGCGGGGCGTCGGTGGTGCTGTATGCGGTGTTCCTGTTCGTCCAGACGGTGCGGCACCGCGACTATTTCCTGCCCGAGGTCGCGCCGCATGACGAGGACGTGCACGCTCCGCCGCCGGGCGACCGGCTGACCTGGCTTGCGGTCGCGGTGCTGTTTGTCAGCCTCGCCGCGGTGGTGCTGCTGGCCAAGACGCTGTCCACCCCGATCGAGGCCGCCGCGCGCGCGCTGGGTGTGGCGCAGCCGGCGGCGCTGGTCGGGGCGGTAGTGGCGGCGCTGGTGCTGCTGCCCGAAAGCGTGGCGGCGATCCAGGCGGCGCGGCGCAACCGGCTGCAGACGAGCCTGAACCTCGCGCTCGGCTCGGGGCTCGCGACGCTGGCGCTGACGATCCCGGCGGTGGGGGTGGTGTCGATCTGGCTCGGCCAGTCGCTGATCCTGGGCCTGGGCGCGAAGGAGATCGTGCTTCTGGCGCTGACCTTCGCGGTGTCGATCCTGACCCTGGGCAGCGGGCGGACCACGGTGCTGCACGGGGCGGTGCACCTGGTGATCCTGGCGGTGTTCCTGTATCTGCTGGTCGTGCCCTAGGTCAGCGCGAGCGGCCCGTCGACCGGCGAGATCGCGAGGCCCGTGACGCCCGGCAGGCGGGCGATGTCCTGCGCCAGGGTCGGCATCCGCCGCGGCCCGTCGCGCAGGCCCGCGATCAGCGTGATGTCGGCGGTGTCGCGGGCGGGGTCCAGCGTGACGGCATGTTCGCGCACCCGCAGGCCGAGGCCCTGCAACGCGCCGATCAGCGCCCGGGGGTCGAGCGCGGCCTCGCGCGCGAGCGTGATGCGGATGCGGAGCTGCGCGCGGCTGGGCAGGATCAGTTGCAGCACGCGCAGCGCGACCAGCACCAGCATGGTGACGACCGTGCCGAGGATGCCGAGCTCTACCTGGCCCACGCCGTAGACGATGCCGAGCGCCGCGGTGACCCACAGCGAGGCGGCGGTGGTCAGGCCCTGCACCGAGGCGCCTTCGCGGAAGATGACTCCGGCGCCGAGGAAGCCGATCCCGGTCAGGATGCCGTGCGGCATGCGGGTCAGGTCCACGACCATCTGCGTGTCGGGCAGGAGGTCGAGCGCCCACTGGTTCTGCCGCGCGGCGAGCAGCATCAGAAGCGTCGAGGCGAAGCAGACGAGCATGTGCGTGCGCAGGCCCGCGGGCTTGCCCTGCAGCTCGCGGTCGAGGCCGACGAGCGCTCCGGTCAGCAGGCTGAACAGGATCGGGATGGTCAGGGCCTGCGTCGCGAGCAGGGTCTGGAAGGCCTGGAGGTCGGGCACGGCGGATGGATTCCCTTGTGCGCCCGGCGCGGCGGGCGGGTGCCTTGTGCCAAGGAACGGCAGGCAAAGGCAATGCCGACCGTCACATCGCTGTCACGTCGCTGTCACAAGGCGCAGGCGCACCGTCAGGCCGCGGCCGCCCGGGCCGGGGGCCGCGTCGACCGTGCCGCCGATCCGCCGCGCGATGTCCTGCACCAGCGCGAGGCCGAGGCCGTGGGCCGCACCGGGGGACGGGGGCCGGAACAGCGCGGCCAGCCGGTCGGGCGGCAGGCCGGGGCCGGTGTCGGCGACCGACAGCGTGCCGTCGGCGGTCACGGCGACGGTCACGGTGGCGGCGGGGCCCGCGTGGGTCAGCGCGTTGTCGACCAGGTTGCCGATGGCTTCGGCCAGCAGCACGGGTTCGGCCAGGACGGGCACGGCGTCGGGGCCGTCGTAGCCGAGGTCCTGCCCCGGCGCGGCGCGGGGCAGGGCGGCGGCCGTCACCTCGCGCGCGATCTGGGCGAGGTCGACCGGGGCAAGGTCGAGCCTTCCCGCCGTCGCGTCGAGCCGCGCCAGCAGCAGAAGCTGCGCCAGCACCCGTTCGGCCCGCACCAGCGCCTGGTCGGCCTTGGCGAGCGAGGCGTCCGCGCCGCCGGCCCGCGCCGCCAGCGCCACGTGGGTCCGCGCGGTGGCGAGCGGCGTGCGGATCTGGTGGTTGGCATTGGCGGTGAAGCGCCGCAGCGCCGCCATCGCCTGCGCGAGCCTGCCGACATAGCCGTTCATCGCCGCGATCAGCGGCGCGATCTCGCGTGGGACGGGGGCGGCGAGCGGCGAGAGGTCGTCGCTGGCGCGCGCCGAGATCGACCGGCCCAGCCGGTCGAGCGGGCGGAGCGCCAGCGTCACCACCGCCCAGGCGATGGCCAGCGCCGCCGCGCCGATCAGCGCGAGGCGCAGCGCCGACCGCCAGAGGATCGCGCGGGCGAGCGCCTCGCGCGCGCGGGTCGTCTCGGCCACCGTGACCGCGACCGACAGGGTGCCCGCGCCCGAGGTCAGCCCGCGCGCGATGGTGACGAGCCGCACCGCGTCGTCGCGCATCGCGGCGTCGGTGAAGGCCGCCCGGTCGGGGGGCGGGTCCAGCCGGGCGAGGTCGTCGTAGCCGGTCAGGAAACCCTGCGGGCCGTCGATGCGGTAGAACACCCGGTCCTCGGCGGTGGTCGACAGCATCTGCAGCGCCGAGAAGGGCACCTCGGCGTCGAGCCCGCCGTCGTCGGAGACGGTGACCCGCTCGGCGATGGCCATGGCCGCGCCGAGCAGCACCCGGTCGGACACGTCGCGCGCGGTGCGCAGCGCCTCGGCCCGCGTGTCCCAGAGCGCGACGAGGCCGATCAGCAGCGTGGCCGCCGACAGCGACAGGATCAGCCGCAGGCGCAGCGAGGCGGTCATGCCGGGCGGTCGAGGATGTAGCCCAGGCCCCGCACGGTGCGCAGCCGCAGGCCGTGCGGCGCGAGACGGCGGCGCAGGCGGCTGACGTACTGCTCGATCGCGTTGTCCGACAGGTGGTCGTCCATCGCGGTCAGCGACTGCACGATGGCCTCGCGCGCGACGAGCCGCCCGGCGCGGTGGAAGAACAGCTCGAGGAGCGCGCGTTCGCGGGCGGGCAGGTCGATGGCGCCGCCGGCGGCCGCGAAGCTGCGGGTCGTCAGGTCGAGCGTCACCGGGCCGACCGCCAGCGCGGTGGCGCGCAGCCCGGCCTGGCGGCGCAGGAGCGAGCGGACGCGGGCCTCGAACTCGGCCACGTCGAAGGGTTTCACCATGTAGTCGTCGGCCCCGAGGTCGAGGCCGCGGACGCGGTCCTCGGTCGCGCCGCGCGCGGTCAGGATCATCACCGCCGCGGGGTTGCCGCGCGCCCGCATCGCGCGCAGCACCGACAGGCCGTCGATGCCGGGCAGGTTCAGGTCGAGGATCACGAGGTCGAAGGCCTCGGCCCGCACCAGCGCCTCGGCGGAGGTGCCGTCGGCCACCACGTCGAGCGCGTGGCCGGACTGCCCGATGAGCTGGGCCAGCGCCTCGGCCAGGGGGGCGTCGTCCTCGACGAGCAGGATGCGCATCGGCGCAGGGTAGGGGCAAACTGCGGCGTTGTGAACCGGGCGGGTGCGGTGCAGGCTGGCGCGATGCGGATGCGGATGCTGATGGTCCTGATCCTCGTCGCCGGGCCGGTCGCGGCGGAGGACCGCGATGCCGGCCCGCGCGACTCGGCGGACCGGCTGGAGATCTATTCCTCGCTCGACGCCGGGCTGGCGCGGCCGCTGCTCGACGGGTTCCGGGCGCGGAACCCCGGGGTCGCCATCCGCTACAACGACCTTCTGACAGGGCAGATCGCGGCCCGGATCATGGCCGAGACGGCGGCGGGCGGCGGCACGGCGGACATCGCGATCTCGTCGGCCATGGACCTGCAGGTGAAGCTCGCCAACGACGGCTATGCGGCGGAGCTGGACCTGCCGGGGCTGGCCGACTGGCCGCCCTGGGCCAACTGGCGCGACAGCGCGGTGGCGGTGACCTTCGAGCCGGCGGTCATCGTCTACCACCGGCCGAGCTTCCCGGACGGCCCGCCCGACACCCGCGCGGCGCTGGCCGCCTGGCTGGACGACGCGCCGCAGGGGCGGATCGGCACCTACGACATCGCGGCGGCGGCGCTTGGCTATCTGTTCCTCGCCCGCGACCAGGAGCATTACGCCGACATCTGGGCGCTGGTCGCGGCGATGGGCCGGGCGGGGGTGGTGCTGTCGCCGACGAGCCAGGGGATCATCGACCGCGTGGCCACGGGCGAGCTGATGATCGGCTACAACATCCTGGGGTCCTATGCCGCGCTGCGCGCGCGCGAGCTGCCCGACCTCGGCATCGCCTATCCGCGCGATTTCGTGGTGGTCGTGTCGCGGGTGGCGCTGGTGCCGCGGGCGGCGCGGCGGCCGGACCTGGGGGCGCGGTTCCTGGACTTCCTGATCAGCGCCGAGGGTCAGGCGATCCTGGCCGAGGAGATGAGCCTGCCCGCGCTGTCGCCGGACTATGCCGGACCGAACAGCGCTGCCGCGCTGCGGGCGGCGCTGGGGGACACGCTGAAGCCCGTGCCGGTGGGTCCGGGGCTGCTCGCCTACCTCGACCAGTCGCGGCGGACGCGGGTCCTGGAGCGCTGGGCGGCGGCGCTGGGGCGGTAGCGTCAGGTTCATGACAGGTGGCCGTGCATCCTTGCGCGGTCCGCGGCGAGGAGGCCGCGTTCGACGATTCGGGGCCTGAGCGCCCCCAACAGGGAGGACGACCATGAAACACGCCATCCTCGGCGCGGCGCTTGCCGTGGCGCTCGCCGGCCCGGCCGTCGCGCAGGACTACACGATCATGGCCCCGGCCAACCCCGGCGGCGGCTGGGACGCGACCGCGCGCACGATGCAGACGGTGATGCAGGAGGAGGGCATCGCGCAGTCGGTCGAGGTCATCAACGTGCCCGGCGCGGGCGGCACGGTGGGCCTGGCGCAGTTCGTCAACGACGATGCGGGCGATCCGACGAAGCTGATCGTCGGCGGCTACGTGATGGTCGGCGCGATCCTGACCAACCAGTCGCCGGTGACGCTGGCCGACGTGACGCCCATCGCGCGGCTGACCGGCGACCATCAGGCGATCGTGGTGCCCGCCGCGTCCGAGTTCCAGACGATCGGCGACCTCGTGGCGGCGATGAAGGCCGATCCGGGCGCGGTGTCCTGGGCCGGCGGGTCGGCGGGCGGGGTGGACCACATCACCGTGGGCCTGCTGGCCAAGGCCGCCGGGGCGGACCCGACGAAGATCAACTACGTCGCCTATTCGGGCGGGGGCGAGGCGATGGCCGCGATCCTGGGCGCGCAGGTCACGGCCGGCGTGTCGTCGGTCGGCGAGTTCGCCGAGCAGATCAAGGCCGGGACGATGCGGCTTCTGGCGGTGTCCTCGGCCGAGCGGCTGGAGGGCGTCGACGCGCCGACGCTGAAGGAGGCGGGGTTCGACGTGGTGGTGCAGAACTGGCGGATGGTCGCCGCCGCCCCCGGCATCGACGACGCGCAGAAGGCCAAGATCATGGCCGACATCGAGAAGCTGAACGCCTCGGCCGGCTGGCAGGCGGCGCTGGCGCAGAAGGGCTGGCTGAACACCTACCTCGCCGGGGACGCCTTCACCGCGCAGCTTGCCGCCGACACCGCCGCGACCGAGGCCATCCTGCGCGAGATCGGGCTGGTGAAGTGACCGCGACGCCGCGCCGCCCGCCCCGGGCGGCGCTTGCCATCGCGGCGATCCTGGCGGCGGTCGGCGCGGTGATGCTGTGGGACGCGGCGGGGCTGCGGCAGGACGGCGGCTATGCCGGGGTCGGCCCCGCCGACGTGCCGCGCCTGGTGGCCTTCGGGCTGATCGGGCTGGCGGTCTGGACGGTGGTGGCCGCCCTGCGCGGCGACACGGTCGCCCCCGAACCGCAGCGCGCCGGGCCGGTCCTGTGGGTGCTGGGCGGGCTGGTCGGGCAACTGGCGCTGCTGCAGGTCGCGGGGTTTTCCATCGCCACGGGGTTCCTGTTTGCCATGACCGCGCGGGGGTTCGGCGAGCGCCGCCTGCCGCTGGCGCTGGGGATCGGCATCGCGCTGGCCTTCGCGGTCTACATCGTCTTCGATCAGGTGCTGCGGCTGAACCTGCCCGCGGGGCCGCTGGAACGCCTGGTCACGGGGTGACGCGATGGACTCCTTGAGCCTGCTGATCCAGGGCCTGTCGGTCGCGCTCGACCCGATGATCCTGCTTTACGCGCTGATCGGCGTGATCCTGGGCACGGCGGTCGGCGTGCTGCCGGGGATCGGGCCCGCGCTGACCGTGGCGCTGCTCTTGCCGGTGACCTACGGGCTCGACCCCGCCGGGTCGCTGATCATGTTCGCGGGCATCTACTACGGCGGGATGTATGGCGGGTCGACGACCTCGATCCTGCTCAACACGCCGGGCGAGAGTTCCTCGATCGTGACGGCGATCGAGGGCAACATGATGGCCCGCGACGGGCGTGCCGGCCCGGCGCTGGCGACCGCGGCGATCGGGAGTTTCATCGCCGGGCTGATCGCCACGCTGTTCCTTGCGTTCCTGGCGCCGCAGGTGGTCGCGCTGGCGCTGACGCTGGGCCCGCGCGAGTATTTCGCGCTGATGGTGCTGGCCTTCGTGACCGTCTCGGCCACCTTCGGCGACAGCGCGCTGCGGGGGCTGACCTCGCTGTTCGTCGGGCTGGCGCTGGCCACCGTCGGCATCGACCAGCTGACCGGGGCGACGCGGCTCGCCTTCGGGGTGCCGCAGCTTCTGGACGGGATCGAGGTCACGACGCTGACGGTGGCGCTGTTCGCGGTCGGCGAGGCGCTGGCGATGGCCGGGCAGGCCGGGGAACCGTCGGCCCTGCACCGGGTGACGGGGCGGGTCTGGATGTCGGCCGCCGAGTGGCGGCGGTCGTGGAAGCCCTGGCTGCGCGGCACCGTCATCGGCTTTCCGATCGGCGCGATGCCGGCCGGCGGGGCGGAGATCGGCACGCTGTTGAGCTATGTCACCGAACGCAGGCTGTCGCGCCACCCCGAGGAGTTCGGCCATGGCGCGATCGAGGGCGTCGCGGGGCCGGAGGCCGCGAACAACGCATCGGCGGCCGGAACGCTGGTGCCGCTGCTGACGCTGGGCCTGCCGACCTCGGCGACCGCGGCGATCATGCTGGCGGGGTTCCAGCAGTTCGGCCTGCAGCCGGGGCCGATGCTGTTCATCGCCAACGCCAAGCTCGTCTGGGGCCTGATCGCGAGCCTGCTGGTCGCCAACGTGATGCTCGTGGTGCTGAACCTGCCGCTGATCGGGCTGTGGATCAGGCTGCTGACGATCCCGCGGCCGTGGCTGTACGGCGGGATCCTGGTCTTCGCGACGCTGGGGACGATCGGGGTGAACCCCTCGCCGGTCGAGCTTGCGATGCTGATCGGGTTCGGGCTGATGGGCTATGCGATGCGGCTGCACGGCTATCCCATCGCGCCGGTGGTGGTGGGGCTGATCCTGGGGCCGATGGCCGAGCAGCAGCTGCGCCGGGCGCTGGCGATCGCGCAGGGCGACTGGACGACGCTGGTGTCGACGCCGCTGTCGGCGATCCTCCTGGGGCTGGCGGCGCTGTTCCTGATCGTGCCGATGGTGCTGCGCGCGCGGGGCCGGGGCCGGGTGCTGGCGCAGGTCGCGGGCAACGAGGATTAAGCGCGTCCCATCACGAAGTCGGCGCAGCGGTCGCCGAGCATCATCGCGGGGGCGTTGGTGTTGCCCGCGTTGATGTCGGGCACCGCGGACATGTCGGCGACGCGCAGCCCCTCGACCCCGCGCACCCGCAGGCGCGCGTCGAGCACCGCCATCGGGTCGCCGTCCGCGCCCATGCGGGCGGTCGAGGCCGGGTGGTAGTTGGTCTTGACGAAGCGGCGGCAGTGCGCGGCGAGGCTGTCGTCGTCGAGCTGCGCGGGGTCGGGGACGGCGACCCGCGCGATGCGGGAGGCCAGCGGTGCGGTCCGGAAGGCGCGCAGGAAGAAGCGCTGGCCCGCCACCATCGCGGCCATGTCGGCGGGATGGGCCAGAAGGTTCGGGCTGACGAGCGGCATGGCGGCGGGGTCGGCCGACCGCAGCCGCACCTCGCCGCGCGAGCGGGGCTTGACCACCACGGTCGTCACGGTCAGGCCGTGGGTGTTCTCGACCAGCGTCAGCGTATCGCGGTCGAGGTAGACGATCGGCACGCAGAAGGCCTGGATCGTGGGTTCGGCGTTTGGGTCGGCGGGGTTGACGAAGGCCCCGGCCTCTACCCCGGCCGAGAGGATCCGGCCCGAGCCGAAGAGCTTGAACTGCAACCCGTTCAAGAGCATCCGCCAGCCGGAGCCCTGGCGGAAATAGCCGTAGGGGCCGTTGGCGGTGGCGATGATCGGCACCTCGGGGTGGTCGATCAGGTTCTGGCCGACGCCGGGCAGGTCGGCGGCCACCGGGATGCCGTGCGTGCGCAGGTGGTCGGCGGGGCCGAGGCCGGACAGCATCAGGAGCTTGGGCGTGATCAGCGCGCCGGCGGTGAGGATGACCTCGCCGCGGGTGTAGCTTTCCCGCAGCGCCCCCGCCTTGTCGCGCCAGGCGACGCCGACCGCGCGGCCGGACTCGAGGATCAGGCGCTCGGCCCGGGCCTGGAGGCGGACGGTCAGGCGGGGGTCGCGGTCCAGCGGCGACAGGAAGGCGTAGGCGGCCGAGGAGCGGCGGCCGTGGCGGTTCATGAACTGGTAGAACCCGACGCCGCGCTGCGAAGGGCCGTTGAAGTCGGGGGTGAAGGGCTCGCCCAGCGCCTGCACGGCCTGGACGAACCAGCGCGACATCGGGTCGATGTGGCCGGGGTCGGAGACCTGCAGCGGCCCGCCCGCGCCGTGCAGGCCGTTCAGCAGGCGGTCGTTGTCCTCCATCCCGCGGAAATGCTTCAGCACCGCGGTCCAGGACCAGTCGGCACCGTCGTTGTTGCCGCGGAGCAGCGCGTCCCAGGCGTCGTAGTCGGACGGGCGGCCGCGCATGTAGACCTGCGCGTTGACCGACGAGCCGCCGCCGAGGACGTTGGCCTGCGGGATGTCATGCGCCCGCCCGCCGAGGTGCGGCTGGGGCACCGTGGTGTGGTAGTGCATGAACTTCGAGCCGTTGATCATCTTGAAGATGCCCGGCGGCATGTCGAGGAGCGGGTGCCGGTTGGAATGCCCGCCTTCCAGCAGCAGCACCCGGTGGCCGCCGTCGGCCACCAGCCGGGCGGCGGCGACGCAGCCCGAGGAGCCGCCGCCGACGACGATGTGGTCGAACTCTTCGCGCGCCATGGGGGTCCTTTGCGGCCGGGGTCGGGCGGGTCAGCCGCCGTCGAAGGTGCCGCGCACGTATTCCCATGCGGCGTTCAGGTGGGCGTTCAGCGCCGCCTCGGCGGCGTCGGGGTCGCGGTCGCGGATCGCGCCGCAGATGTCGGCATGGCGCAGGAAGTTGACCCGGTTGCGCTCGGGCGAGCGCGGCATCTTCACCCAGTGCGGCGCGAGCCAGCCGGTGAAGGCGCGGTGGATCGCGGGGAACACCGGGTTGCGGGGGATGTCGTAGAGCACGGCGTGGAAGGCCACGTCGGTCCGGTAGAAGGCGGCGCTGTCGGGAATCGCGGATTCGTTCGCGGCCAGCGCGTTCTGCAGGGCCGCGATGTCCTCTTTCCGGGCCGCGCGCGCCGCCTGCCGGACCAGCGCCGCCTCGAGGAAGATGCGGGTGTCGTAGAGGTTCTTCACCCCGCCGCTGTCGGACAGGAGGTGCCGGACGACCCCGTTCGCCGCCGCGAGCGCCGCGTCGATGCCGGGGCGGCGGACCACCGGGCGGAAGCGCGGGCGGCTTTCGACCAGCCCGCGGCTGGCCAGTTGCGCCACCGCCTCGCGCACCACGGTGCGGCTGACGCCGAAGGTTTCGATCAGGTCGCGTTCGGGCGGTAGCGGCGCGCCGCTGGCGAGCTCTCCCGAGGCGATGCGGGTCTCGAGTGCCTGCACGACGACATCCGCGGCGCGGGTGCCGGGGCGCGGCAGGGTGGTCTGGACGGTCATGCGGGCACCGCGGGCACAGGTCTGGTCGGATCATAACCGCTCTCCCGGACGGTGCAAGCGGTCGGGGTTTGGTCTGACCATATGGATAGGCGCTGCCGAAACCTTGCAGAAGTTGCTGCGAAAGATCAGGGGCTTGCGCCGATAGGCGCGCGAAACTGCGCGATGCGGCGGGGAGCAGTCTTGACCGGGGCGCGATTCTCCTGTGTCTTGCCGCCACCAGTTTGCTCATACCAAAGGTGCGACCCTTGTGCTTCAGGACCTGACCCAGCTCGTCCACGACGGCCAGGCGGTGCGGGCCCGCATGTTCGTGGGCGGGCGCTGGTCGGACGCGGCGCGCGACGGGCACGAGGTCGAGAACCCCGCCGACGAGCGGATCATCGCCGTCACCCCGGCGGGCGGGGCCGATGCGGCGGCGGAGGCGCTGGTGGCCGCTCGGGCGGCGCAGGCGGCCTGGGCGGCGCGGCCGGCGGTGGAGCGGGGCCGGGCCGTCGCGGCGCTGGCCGATGCGGTGCGCGACGAGGCCGACCTGCTGGCGCGGATCGTGGTGGCCGAGCAGGGCAAGCCGCTGGACCAGGCGCGGGGCGAGGTCGGCGCGGCCGAGACCTTCCTGCGCTATGCCTCCGAACAGGCCCGGCGGATCGAGGGCGAGATCCTGCCCGCCGACGCGCCGGACGAGGAAATCCAGATCCGCCGCCTGCCGCATGGCGTGGTGGCGGGGCTGACGGCGTGGAACTACCCGCTGGCGCTGGCGGCGCGGAAGCTCGGGCCGGCGCTGGTGGCGGGCAACGCCTTCGTGCTGAAGGCGCACGAGATCACGCCGCTGTCGGGCCTGGCGCTCGCCGCGCTGGGCGAACGGGTCGGGCTGCCGGCGGGGGTGTTCAACGTCGTCACCGGCGAGGGGCGTACGCTCGGGGCCGCGCTGGTCGCCGGGGCCGACATGGTGACGATGACCGGATCGACCCGGGCGGGGCGCGAGATCTATGCGGCGGGGGCCAGGGACATCAAGGTCCTGCGGCTGGAGCTGGGGGGCAAGGCGCCCTTCATCGTGATGGAGGATGCCGACATCGACCGCGCGGTCGATGCGGCGGTGGTGGCGCGCTTCGCCAACTGCGGGCAGATCTGCACCTGCAACGAGCGGATGTACCTGCACCGCGCCATTGCGGATGCGTTCCTGGAGAAGTTCACCGCCCGCGCTGCGGCGCTGTCGGTTGGGATGCCGCTGGAGAGCCCCGACCTCGGCCCCAAGGTCAGCCGCGCCGAGGTCGACAAGGTGGAGGCGCTGACGCAGGCGTCGATCGCCGCGGGGGCCGAGGTGCTGCTGCGCGGCGGAAGGCTCGGCGAGGGGGTCTTTGCCAGGGGCCACTGGATGGCGCCCACGGTGCTGCGCGCGCAGGCAAACGACCTGCCGGTGATGCGCGAGGAGGTCTTCGGGCCGGTCGTCGCGGCGATGGTGGTGGACGACTTCGAGCAGGCGCTGACCTTGGCGAATGACAGCGCCTATGGCCTGTCGGCCTATGTCTGGACGCACGACCGGCGGCGGCTAATGGCCGCGGCCGCGCGGCTGAACTTCGGCGAGATCTACTGCAACCGCGCCAACGGCGAGCTGGTGCAGGGCTTCCACGCGGGCTGGGGCCAGTCGGGCCTGGGCGGCGAGGACGGCAGGCACGGCTTCGACGGCTACCTGCGGAAGAAGACGATGTATCTCAACTGGGCCTGAGCGCCCATCTTCTGGGAGGAAGAGCGATGAAACGACGCATCCTGATCGGCGTGGCCGCGCTGGCGCTGACGGCGGGGCTTGCCGCGGCGCAGGACCTGCCGCCCCTGGCGCAGAAGGACAGCTACCGGGTCGGCTTCGCGCAGACCGAGAGCAACAACCCCTGGCGCATCGCGCAGACGAAGAGCTTTCAGGACACGGCGGCGGGCTGCGGCTGGGATCTCGTCATCACCGACGCGGGCGGGTCGGCGGCCAAGCAGGTGGCCGACGTGGACAGCATGATCGCGCAGGGGATCGACGTGCTGTTCCTGCCGCCGCGCGAGGAAAGCCCGCTGATCCCGGCGGTGATGCGCGCCAAGGCGGCGGGCATCCCGACGTTCCTGGTGGACCGCTCGGTCGACCCGAACGTGGCGGTCGCGGGGCGGGACTACGTGAGCTTCCTCGGGTCGGACTTCATCGACCAGGGCCGCCGGGTGGCCGAGTGGGTCATCGCCAACCACCAGGGCGAGGGGCGGATCATCGAGCTGGAGGGCACGACCGGGTCGTCGCCCGCCAACGACCGCAAGACGGGGTTCGACGAGGCGATCGCGGCCGACAGCCGCTTCACCATCCTGGAAAGCCGGTCGGGCGACTTCGCCCGCGACGAGGGGCGGCGGGTGATGGAGACGCTGCTGCAGGCCTACCCGGACGTGAACATCGTCTATGCCCACAACGACGAGATGGCGATCGGCGCGATCCAGGCGCTGGAGGCGGCGGGGCGGGTTCCGGGCAAGGACGTGCTGGTCGTCAGCATCGACGGCACCCGCGACGCGCTGCAGGCGATCATCGACGGCAAGATGGGCGTGACGGTGGAAAGCTCGCCCTTCTTCGGGCCGCTCGCCTGCGAGACGATGAAGCGCTACGCCGCCGGCGAGACGATCGAGCCGTGGATCAAGGTGGAGGACCGCATCTTCACGAAGGAGAACGCGGCCGACAACATCGCCGGGGCCTACTGAGCCGGCAGGGGGGGCGTCCGCGCCCCCCCGACCCCGCCCGTGGCGCACAGATGACCGAACCGCTCCTCCACATGGCCGGGATCACCAGGGCCTTCGGCGGCATCCCGGCGCTGGTGGAGGCGAGCCTGACGGTCGCGCCGGGCGAGGTGCATGCCATCGTCGGACAGAACGGCGCGGGCAAGTCGACGCTGATCAAGATCCTGACCGGCGTCTACCGGCGCGACGGCGGCACGGTGCAGTGGCTTGGCCGCGACATCGACCTGCGCTCCCCGCGCGAGGCGCAGGGGGCGGGGATCGCCACGATCTACCAGGAGCTGACGCTGGTGCCGCAGCGCACGGTGATCGAGAACATCGTGCTGGGGTATGAACCGCGGACCCGGCTGGGGTTCATCGACTGGCGCGCGGCCGAGGCGCATACGCGGGAGGTGCTGGCGCGTTTCGGCATCGACATCGACCCGCAGCGGGCGCTGGGCAGCTATCCCACGGCGATCCAGCAGCTCGTCGCCATCGGCCGGGCGGCGAGCCTGAACGCGCGGCTTCTGATCATGGACGAGCCCACCTCGTCGCTGGACGAACGCGAGGTGGAGGTGCTGTTCGGGGTGATCCGGGCGCTGAAGGCCCAGGGCACGAGCGTGATCTACGTCAGCCATTTCCTGGACGAGATCTTCGCGGTCTGCGACGCGGTGACGGTGCTGCGCGACGGGCGGACGGTCGCGCGGGCGCGGACGGCGGAGGTCGGCAAGCTCGACCTGATCGCCGCGATGCTGGGGCGCAGCGCCGAGGACATCCGGCGGGCGGGCGAGACCGAGCTCGCGGTGGGTGCGCGGGCGGAAGGCGGCGTGCCGGTGCTGGAGGCCGCGGGGCTCGCGACCGACCGGCGGCTGCGCAGGCTCGACCTGTCGCTGCGGGCGGGCGAGATCGTGGGGCTGGCGGGGCTGCTCGGGTCGGGGCGGACCGAGGCGGCGCGGGCGCTGTTCGGGATGGACCGCGCGACCGCGGGCGAGGTGCGGCTGGGCGGGCGGCCGGTGCGGATCGGCTCCCCCCGCGCGGCGATCGCGGCGGGGATGGCCTTCCTGTCCGAGGACCGCAAGACCGAAGGCATCGTTCCCGGCCTGTCGGTGCGCGAGAACCTGACGCTCGCCATGCTGCCGCGGCTGGCGCGGATGGGCGTGGTGGACGAGGCGCGCGAGCGGCGCATCGTGGAGGGGTTCATCGCGAGCCTGGGGATCAAGGCCGCGCACATGGACCAGCCGGTGGCCGAGCTGTCGGGGGGCAACCAGCAGAAGGTGCTCCTGGGCCGGTGGCTGGCCACGGAACCGCGGCTTCTGATCCTGGACGAGCCGACGCGGGGGGTCGACGTGGGGGCCAAGCGCGAGATCCAGGCGATCATCCGGGCGCGGGTCGAACAGGGCTGCGCGGTGCTGCTGATCTCGTCGGAGTTCGCCGAGCTGATCGAGGGCGCGCATGACATCGTCGTCATGCAGGACGGCCGCAGCGTGGCGCGGTTGTCGAACCCCGGCGTGACCGAGGACCGGCTGATCCGCGCCATGGCGGCGGACCACGCGGCATGACGGGCAGGCTGTCGCACCTGACCGGGCTGCTCGTCGCGCTGGCGGCGCTGGTGGCGCTGAACGTGGCCATCACGCCGAACTTCCTGAACCTGCAGACGCTGGCGGTGAACGCGAGCCAGGTCGCCACCATCGCCATCGTCGCGCTGGGGATGACGCTGGTGATCGCCTCGGGCGGGATCGACCTGTCGGTGGGCGCGGTCATGGCGGTGGCGGGGGCGCTTGCGCCGATCATCTTCCTGTCGGACTGGGCCGTAGCGAACCCGGGCCTGGGGCTGGCGGCGTCGATCCTGCTGCCGCTGCTGGCGGCGGCGGCCTGCGGGCTGTTCAACGGGGTGCTGGTGGCCTGGCTGGGCGTGCAGCCGATCATCGCGACGCTGATCTTCTTCATCTCGGGCCGCGGCATCGCGCAGGTGCTGACGAACGGACAGCTGCAGACCTTCACCAACCCCGATTTCACCTGGCTCGGGACCGGGCGGATCGCGGGGCTGCCGGTGCAGGGCTGGATCGCGCTGGCGCTGACGGGGGCCGTCGCGCTGGTGGTGCGGCGCACGCTCTATGGCCGGTATCTGCTGGCCATCGGCGGCAACCCGCGGGCGGCGGTCATGGCCGGGGTGCCGGTCGCGCGGGTGAAGGTCGCGACCTACGTCGCCTGCGCCGCGCTCGCGGGGCTGGCGGGGCTGATCGTGGTGGCGCAGAACTCGGCGTCGGACGCGGCGCGGATCGGGCAGCTGATGGAGCTTGACGCCATCGCCGCCGCGGTGGCGGGCGGGGCGGCGCTGGCGGGGGGACGTGCGCCGGTGCTGGGGGCGCTGCTGGGCGCGGTGTTCATCCAGCTGATGGGCTACACGCTGGTCGCCAACGGCGTGTCCGACGAGATGACGCTGGTGGTCACCGCCGCGATCATCGCCTCGGCCGTCTGGCTGCAGCAGGGGCGGCGGGCATGAACCTGCGCGGCGGGCACCTGTCGGTCTGGGTCGCGCTGGGCGTGCTGATCCTGTTCGGGACCTTGCGCTACGACAACTTCGCCAGCGCCTACAACCTGTCGTCCTTCCTGGGCTACAACGCGATGTTCGTGCTGATCTCGGTCGGCATGTGCCTCGTCATCATGACCGGGGGCATCGACCTGTCGGTCGGCACGGTCGCGGCGCTGGCCTCGGTCGTGGCGGCGCTGGCCTCGGCGCAGGGGCTGGCGGTCGCGCTGCCCGCGGGGGTGGGTGCGGGGCTGCTGGCCGGGGCGCTGAACGCGGGGCTCATCACCCGGCTGCGGCTGCCGCCCTTCATGGCGACGCTGGCCACCATGCTCGCGGCCAAGGGGATCGCGCTGCGGCTGTCGGACAACCGCGCGGTGCCGGTCGACTGGGGCAGCGACTTCACCGCGCTGGGAATGAACAGGGTGGCGGGGCTTCTGCCCTGGACGATCCTGGTGGCGCTCGCGGTGGTGGCCGTGGCCTGGCTGATCGTCGCGCGGACCTCGCTCGGCCGGACGGTGCTGGCGGTCGGCGGCAATGCCGAGGCGGCGCATCTGATGGGGCTGAAGACGGTGCGGGCGCAGGTCTTCGTCTACCTCTTCTCGGGCGGCTGCGCGGGGCTGGCGGGGGTGTTCCTCGCCTCGGGCTACGGCGCGGGCCAGCCGCTGGAGGGCGCGGGGTGGGAGCTTGCGGCGATCGCCGCGGTGGTCGTGGGCGGCACGCTCCTGACCGGGGGCATGGGGTCGGTGCCGGCGACGGTGGCGGGCGCGCTGTTGTTCGGCATGGTCTTCACGCTTTTGAACTTCGAGAACGGGCGCGGCACGGTCAGCCTGTCGGCCGACTGGCAGTCGGTGATCCGCGGCCTGTTCCTGCTGATCGTCATCCTGGCGCAGGTGCGGCTCGGCCGGACCCGCGCGACCTGAGGACCCCATGCCCCGCATCACCGACCTGACGGCCCGCCTGTTCCACGTCCCCCTGCCCGAGGTCATGTCCGACGCCATGCACGGCGACCACACGCATTTCGAGCTGGTGACGGTGGAGGTCGCGACCGACGACGGGCTGACCGGCACGGGCTATACCTACACCGGCGGCAAGGGCGGGCGGGCGATCCTCGCGGTCATCGCGCATGACCTGCGCGGCTGGCTTCTGGGGCAGGACGCCGCGGGGGTCGAGGCGCTGGCCGAGGCGATGGACTGGCGGCTGCATTACGTCGGGCGCGGCGGCATCGCGGGTTTCGCGGTCTCGGCCGTCGACATCGCGCTGTGGGACCTGCGCGGCAAGGCGCAGGGCCTGCCCTTGTGGCGGATGGCCGGGGGCGTGTCGCCGCGCAGCCGGGCCTACCGGGGGGCGATCGACCTGAACCTGCCGCTCGACCGGCTGATCGAGAACGTGCGGGGCTTCATCGACGAGGGGTTCGAGGCCGTGAAGATCAAGGTCGGCCGGCCCGACATGGCCGACGACTTCACCCGCGCGGCGGCGGTGCGCGACCTGCTGGGGCCGAACCGCGCCTTCATGGTCGATGCGAACTATGGCTGGACGGTCGAGCAGGCCGTCGCCGCCGCCCGCGGCTTCGCCGGGCTGGACCTTCTGTGGCTGGAGGAGCCGGTGATCCCCGACGACTACGCGGGCTATGCCCGGATCGCGGCGGCAACGGGCATCCCGCTCGCGATGGGGGAGAACCTGCACACGATCCACGAGTTCGGCCTGGCCGCGACGCAAGCGCGCTGCGCCTTCCTGCAGCCCGATGCGTCGAACTGCGGCGGGATCACCGGCTGGCTGCGCGCGGCGCGGCTGGCGGCGGCGCACGGCATCCCCGCCTGTTCGCACGGGATGCAGGAGCTGCACGTGAGCCTCGTCGGCGCGCAGCCGAACGCCGGCTGGGTCGAGGTGCATTCCTTCCCGATCGACCGCTACACCACCCGGCCGCTGGTGCGCGAGGGCCTGCACGCCATCGCCCCCGACGTCCCCGGCACGGGGGTCGCCTTCGACGGACCGCGGCTCGCGCCCTTCGCGGTGGCCTGACGCTATTCGCCCCAGAGCGCCGTCTGGTTGCCGCCGAGCTTGGAGTAGTTCATCGGCCGCATCTCGGTCAGGATCGCCGCGACATCGCCGCGCGCCTCGGCGGGGAACAGCGCGACGTAGGCCTCGAGCCAGGCGAGGTGCCATTCCTCGATCGTGTCGGTGCCGTCGAAGAAGGACTGCACCTCGCCGGTGATCGCCTGCGTCGCGGTGCCGGTGGCCAGATCGTCGAGCGCGAAGCGCGCGGCGCGCTTCAGGGCACCGTCGCAGGTGTCCTTCAGCGCCACCCCCTGGCGTTCGAGCTGCAGCACCGTCACGGTGAGCGGCGCGAGCGCGTGCAACTGATACTGCAGCGCGCGCTTGCCGCGCCGCATCTCCTGCGGCAGGGAGCCGTCGGGGTTGGCGGTGCACAGGATGTAGTCGACCGACCAGGCCGCCCAGGCGCGGGGCATCGGGTCGCCGGTCAGGCCGGCCACCGTCGCGGCGGCGAGCGCCGCCCAGGCGCGCAGGTTGCCCTGGCGGGCGTTGCGCGGGGCCTCGGCCTCCCACCAGATCATCTGGGCGCGGGTAAGGGTGGAGAGCCAGCGGTTCACCGCCTCGACCTCTCCGGCGCGGGTGGCGAAGGGCGCGGCCTGCTGCGCCACCAGCGCGAACCCCGCGACGCGCGCGCCGAGCGTCAGCGCGGCGGTGTCGGTGCGCAGGTCGGACAGCGCGTCGGCCTCGGCCCAGGCGGCCATGGCACCCATCGCGCAGTCGGCGATGGCGGCGCGGTCGGCGCCGCCGTCGTGCAGGTCGGAGGCCACGCGCGTCAGCTCGCGCAGGAAGTCCTCGACCGGGGCGAGGGCGGCGTCGGCGGCGCGGTCGGCGTCCTCGTCGAGCACCGACCGGGTGGCGTCGCCTTCGGCATAGCGGCTGCCGAAGTCGAGCGCGATGACGGGCGGCGGGGCGTTCGGGCATTCGTAGGCCGCCGCCAGACCCGGCACCAGCAGCAGCAGCGGGAGGAGGAGCAGGCGGATCATGGCGGACCGCCGAGCAGGGCGGCGAGCCGCGCGGCCTCGGCGTCCCCGGCCGTGGCGGCCTGGCGCAGCCAGACCAGCGCCGCGGCCCGGTCGGGCGGCCCGGCGAGGCCCAGGGCCAGCATGAAACCCGCCTCGCGCATGGCGATCACGTCGCCCGCCTCGGCGGCCTGCGTCAGCCACCGCGCGGCCATCGCGGGGTCCGCAGGCGGGGCGTCGCGCAGAAGCAGGCCGAGCTCGCGCATCGCCACCGCGTCGCCGCGCCCGGCGACGCGGGCGTAAAGGCCGCGCAGGTCGAACCGCGCGTCGGCGGCGTCGCGCACCGCCTGCGGCGCGGCGCGGTAGGCCTGCAGGATCCAGGCCTCGTCGGCGGCGCTCGCGCCGTCGAGCGCGCCGACCAGGTAGCCCGCCGCCCGCGCCGGGTCGTAGGGCGCGAGGTCGGGGTCCGCGGTCAGCGCGAAGAGCGCGCGGCGCGCCGACAGGTCGCCCTCGGCCAGCTCGCGCTCGAGCACGGCGACCTGGCCGGGTGCCGCCCCGCGGCCGTAGAAATCCATCTGCCGGTCGCTGATCGCGAGCTGCGACAGGCTCTGGCCGTAGTCCATCGCGAGGCCCACCCGCTTCCATTGCAGCGCCTGGTCGGCGGCGCCGAGGAAGGCCTGGGCGTCGGCCAGCTCCTCCACGTCCTTGCTGCCGCAGGCCATGAGCGCGACGGCGCGATCGAGGTAGTCCTGCGCCTGCGCCGTGGGGACGAAGGGGATGGCGAACATCAGCGCGAGGAAGTCGCCGCGCTCCTCGATCACCGTGGCGAAGCGGGCGTAGACCTGTGACGGCGGGGTACCGGGGGCGAGGTGGCGCGCCATGAGCCGGATCGCCGCGCCCTCGCCGCGGTTGCCGGCACGGGTCAGAAGGTCGGTGATCTCGGCGTCGATGGCCGGGTCGCGGCCGGCGTATTCGGTCAGCACGATGCCGAGCTCCAGCGCGGTCGTCGGGCCGTTGTTCAGATAGGCGCGCCGCATCAGCTCCACCGCGATGTCGCGGTCGCGGGGGCCCGCGGCCAGCGCGTATTCCATCAGCGCGAAGTCCTCGAGCGCGTTTTCCGACGCCGACACGCGCCCGGCCCAGAAGCGCATCGCGTCGTCGGTGACGAAGCGGTCGCGTTGCAGCCGCACGGCCATGCGGGCGAGCGATTCGAACCGCCCGTCCAGCGCCTGCGCCTGGATCTGCGCCAGCGTCTCGGGGTCCATGAAGGGGTCGAGGCCGGGCAGGTCGCCGGGCGCGACCTCGACCGCGCGCGCCCCGGTGGCGGCGTAGCTGTCGGCCCAGAGCCGCGCCTCGGCCATCCGCGGGGCGTCGGGCACCTGGCAGCGCAAGAGGCCGTCGAGGTCCTCCATCGCCTGCGCGTCGCCCCAGCGCGTCGCGGCCTCGGCCAGAAGGTTCTGCGCGCGGTTCACCCGCGCAGCGTCCCAGCGGTAGCGGAGCTGGATCTCGGCCAGACGCCGCATCCCCGCCGGATCTCCCTTTGCGGCGGCCTGTTCCAGATACCCCGCCGCGCGCGCCTCGCCGGCCCAGCGGCCGTCGCGGGCGATGACCTCCTCGGCAAGCGCGGTGAAGACGAAGCCGGGGGCGGAGGGCAGGCGCGTCACCTCCTGCAGGTATTGCAGCATCGGGCTGTCGCGGCTGACCTCCTCGTCCGACAGGTTGACCGCGAGCGTCAGGAACGGTTCCAGCCGGTTCAGCGCGCTGCCGTCGTCGCGGCTGCGGTTCGGCCCGAGGATGCGGCGGATCGCGGCCAGCTCCAGCCCCGGGTCGGCCTCGAGCGCCTCGATCTGGTTGCCCTTCAGCGCGATGCCGCGGTCGACGGCGAGCTGGAGGTAGTATAGCAGGACCGCGTCGTCCCTGGCCACCGCCTCGGCCGACAGGTGGAACTCCACCATCCGCCAGGCGGCCTGCGCGCTGCCCAGGTCGGCGGCGAACTTCGTCCAGGCGTAGGCCGCCTGCGGGTTGCGGGCGACGACCGTGCCGTCGAGGTAAAGCCGGGCGATGCGCTCCGCCCGGCGGCAGACGCCGTCGTCGAGCTGCCCGACGAGGCCGGTGAAGGCCAGCGTCACGGTCAGGTCCATCGGCACGTCCCAGCCGGGGACGGGGCCGCGTTCGGCGGTCATCCGGGCGATGGCGAGCAGCGCCTCGGCGTTGCCGCCATAGGCGGCTTCGACCATCAGCGCCTGCGCGAGCGCCAGGTCGGGCGCGGTGCCGATGCCGTTCAGGTGCAGCTGCGCGAGGCGCATCTTCTGCGCGCCGTTCAGGCGGGTGCGGGCGGCGGTCAGCTTGGCGACGAAGCCGCTGGCCGTGAGGTCGTCCAGCCGCCCGGCGTCGATCATCAGGTCGGTCTTCGCGAGCATCACGTCGAAGGCGTCGAAACCTGCGTCGAGCCGCGCCTTCCAGTCGATCAGGTCGGTAATGAAGGCGAACCAGCGGTCGGGGTCTTCGTCCTGCAGGCGGCGGATGTCGCGGTTGACGTAGGCGAGCCGCAGCGCGTCGGTCAGTTGCGCGAGATCGGTGGGGCTGGCGGTCAGGTCGTCCTCGCCGTCCGACAGGCCCGCGCGGCAGAGCGTCTGCGGCGCGACCTCGGGCGGCAGGAAGGTCAGCCGGACGGGTTCGGCCTGCGCCGGGGCGGCGAGCAGCAGCAGGGAGAACAGCGCGCTACGCATTGCAGGCGGCCATCCGCACCGGCCCGGCGAAGGGCGCGTCCAGCCGCACGTCGACCCGCGCGGCAGGTTCGGCCCCCAGCGCGGCCATCGGCATGTAGAACCGGCCCGTCGGCACCTGCCCCGGCGCGCGCCGCACCCAGAAGCTGCGCGTCAGGCCGTTCGCGCCGACGAAGTCGAACCGCGCCTCGGTCGCCTGCGTTCCCTCGGCGTCGAGATAGAGCGTCCAGGCCCCGCCGCCCGCCACCGGGGCGAGGTCGGCGCTGGCCGTCCCCGGTTCCGCGCCGCCGAGCACCGGCAGCGGGATCGTGCAGGCCCCGCCCGCCGCCGCCGCCAGCTCGGCCAGCGGCTGGTCGCCGAAGGCCGCGAGGCTGTTCTCGACCGGGTTGACCCAGACGATCACCGCGGGCCGGGCCTCCTGGAAGGCGCGCGCGGTCATGTAGCTCGTGATCGCGCCGAAGGCGCCGCCGCCGTCGACGGTGTAGATCAGCGTCTCGAACCCCGTGGCCTGGGCCAGCCGTCCGGCGAGGTTGAGGCCGGGGTCGCCGATCTGTTCGGTGCCGACGATCGCGATGCGCGGGCTGACGGCGGTGCCGCCGATGAGCGCGGCCCCGCCTGCGGCCGCGCCCTGCAGGCGGGTGGTGGCGGTGGCGGTCAGCCTTGGCACGGGCAGTTCGGACAGGCAGCGCCGCTGCAGCGCCGCGCGCATCCGCGACGGCTGCGGGGCCACCTCGGGAGCCGGGGCGGTGGCAAACTGCGCGCGGGGCAGCGTGGCGAGCGCCGGCAGCGGGGCCAGCACCGCCGCGATGGCCGCGGCGAGGCGGTCGGCGCCTTCGGCCGTCAGCCCGGGGTCGGTCGGCTGGAAGCTCGGCGCGCCCGCCGCGCCCAGCCGCAGCGCGCGGCGCGTCTGGGGCACGACGATCCCGGCCGCGCGCAGCCGCGCCTCGTTCAGGTCGTGGACGGTCGCCGCCATCACCGGGTCGAAGCCGTAGTCGCGTGCCGAAAGCGGCAGGCGTTCGGGCATGGCGAGCGACCGGGTCGGCAGCGGCACGTAGACGAGCGTGGTGCCCCCCGCGGCGAGCCGTTCCGACAGGCGCGCCAGGCGGGCGATCGTCGCATCCTCCATCGGGAACCACATGCGCAGGTCGGGGTCCAGGCGGAAGAAGGCCCCGCCTTCGCCCTCGACGCTGGCGAAGTTCCGGTCGCCCTCGACCCCGCTGCAGCCGTAGAGTGACTGCGCCGGCGCGGGCGCGGGCAGAAGCAGCGCGAGAAGGGCCAGCGCGCGGATCACGGCGGCTGCCCTGTCGCGGCGGCCGTGTCGGAGAGGCCGCGGTTGGCCACCAGCGTCTCGGCCGCCATCCGCACGGCGGGGTTCGACCCCTGCGCGGCCTTCAGCACGTAGGCCGCCGCGCGCGCGGGGTCGCCGCCCGGCCCCAACTCGTGCAGCGCCATGGTCAGGAAGAGCCGCCCGTCGCCGCGATCCTCGGCCCGGGCCTCCAGCCGCGCGCGCGTGCGGCCGGACAGCGCCCCGAACAGCCGCCCCTCGCCGTTCAGCTGCACCACCGCCTCGAGCGCCAGCGGGTTGCCCGCCCAGGCCTGCGGATAGAGCGCCGCGACGTAGCCCGCGATGCGGTCGGGCGGTTCGGTCGCGGGGTCGAGCCTGCCCATCGCATCGACCATCGCGGGCAGCATCCCGATGCGCCCGGTGGCGACGGCGATGCCCGCGGCGTGCGCCACGTCGCTGTCGGACCCGCCGGTCCGTTGCAGCACCGCGACCAGGCGCTGCGCCGCCAGCCCGTCGCCCAGATCGGCGAGCGCGCGCAGGTCGGAGGTCGCGATCTCCTGCCCCGCCTGCATCGCCCGGCGCGCTTCGCGAAGCGGGGCGGTCGGCACGCGCGACATCGACCGCAGGCCTTCGCTGACCGTCACGCCGATGGCGAGGTCGGCCTCGTCGAAGGCGATGGGGAGCGTCAGCGGCGGCGGCGGCACCTCGGCCGGCGCGGCGGTGCCGAGCCACAGCGCCGCCAGCGCCGCCATCCGTCCCATCCGTCGTGCCGTCTGCGTCATGGCCCCCACCTGTGCCGCATCAGCCGTTGCCGCATCGGTCGGGCGGTGGCCCGGCCTGCGCCTGCGCGCCCGAGGCGGTCAAGAGCAGCGCCTGCGCGCCCTGCATGTCGGCGGCGATGGCCGGGGCCTGCGGGGCGAGGTCTCCGCCCACCATCCGCAGGAACTGCGCGGTGAAGTCGTTGCCCCGGAGCCAGATCCCCGCGCCCGAGGCCGAGGCGAGGCCGGTCGCGTTCTCGGCCAGCACGTTGTCCTGCAGGATCGCCACCGCGCCGTCCTCTTGCGCCGAGACCCAGAGCCCGATCGACCGGTTCCCGAGGATGCGGTTGCCCTGCACGCGGCTGCCGTCGCTGCTGCGGACCTCGATCCCCTTCTGCGCGTTGCCGACGACGAGGTTGCCCGTCACCTTGCCGCAGTCGGCGCGCAGCACGGTGATTCCGCCGCCGCCGCGGTTCCAGACGACGTTGCCGTCGACCGAGGCCCCGTCGCTGCCGTTGCGCACGACGATCCCGGCCCGGTCGCCGCCGAGCACGAGGTTGCCCGTCACCCGCGCCGCCAGCGCGCCGCTGTCGACGACGATGGCGTTGGTCGCCATCGGCGCGGCGAAGACGTTGCCCGCGACGGTCGCCCGCGCGCCGCGCGCGACGACCAGCGCCGGGCCGCGCGTCGCGGTGAAGAGGTTGCCGGTGACGACCGCGTCATCCGCGCCGGACAGCACCACGCTGCGCATGTCGGAAAAGACGGTGCCGGTGATCCGCACCTCTTGCCCCGCCAGGCGCAGCGCCGACAGCATCACGCCGAGGCCCGCGAACTTGGTGGTGCGGCCGAAGCCGAGGCCAGTGATCCGCGCCCCGTCGACCTGCACCGACCCGCCCTGCGCGGTGGCGATGAAGGGGGCGAAGCTGCGGGCGCGCGGGTTCACGTCGCCGGTGACGGCGATGGTCGCGCCGGTGACCTCGAGCCGGCCGAAGTTCGCGACGAAGGCCCCGGCGGCGCGGTCGAGCGTCAGCGTCTCGCCCGGGCCGAGCGCCAGCACCGCCCCGGGCATCACGATCAGCGGCACCCGCAGCGCCGGGTCGCCCGGGGCCTGCAACCCCTGGCCGGCCAGCGCGGCCGCCAGCGTCGCGGGCGTGGCGCGGCCGGACATGACGGCGAGCGCGCGCTGGCCTTCGGGCTGCGCGACCAGGACGATGGCGTTGTCCTGCGCGCCGTAGCCCTGCGACAGCATGGTCAGCGCGATGCGCGCGTCCATCGCCCGGAAGGTCGGTGCCGGGGCGGGGGCGGGCGTCATCGCCGCAGGCACCGGGGGCGCGGGAACGAGGCCGCTGTCGGCCACCAGCGCGGCGATAGGCGCGGCGGGGCCGGCCAGCGCCGCCGCGCGGTCGGCCAGCGCGGCGAGGTCGGCCCGCAGCGCGATGAGCCTGTCGCCCTCCCAGGCGTGCAGGGGTGCGGCCGGAAACAGCGCCGCGAGCCACAGCGCGAGGATCCGCAGGTCAGCCATGCAGCGCGAGCGGCGCGGGGGCGGCGGCGGTCGGCAGGTTGGGGACCAGCCCGTCCTCGGCCGCCGATGCGGTCGTCATCAGCACCAGCACCGCCTCGGCGTCGGTCTCGTTCACCAGCGTCGCGGGCAGGAAGGCCGCGAGCACCGCGCGCTCGCCGTCGCGCAAGGTCCGCGTGCCCTCGACCGTCTCGACCCGCACGCAGCCGTGGGCGACCACGATCTCGCGGCCCGGGCGCGGTTCGACCAGATGCGCGTCGCGCGGGGCGAGGCAGATCGACAGCATCTCCACCGCGCGGGTCTGCATGATGGGGGTCACGATCGTGCGGGCGATGGGGGCGGCGGCGGGGCGGGGGCGGTGGACCTCGGCCTCGGCGCGGCCCTGGCCCTTCAGGTGCTCGGCGACCTTCCTGACGCTCTGGCAATGGCCGACCTGGGTGACCAGGAGCGCGTCGTCGGTGTCGATCACGATGACGTCCTTCATGCCGACGACGGTGACGAGGCGGCTCGTCGCGCGGACCATGCTGCCCGTCGTCTCGACCGCGACCACGTCGCCCTGCAGCACGTTGCCCTGCGCGTCGGATCTGGAGATGCCGTGCATCGCCGTCCAGGACCCCACGTCCGACCAGTCGACATCGAGCCGCGCGAGCGCGATGCGCCTGGTCTTCTCGAACACCATGCTTTCGGTGGGCGCGGCGGTGGCGCGGGCGAAGTGCTCGGCGTTCAGCTCGATCCCGTCGGGCGCGCGGGTGCCCGCGGCGAGCGCGTGGGCGACGGCGGCGACGGTGGGCGCGTCGAACTTCTGGTATTCCTGGATGATCGTGCGGGCGCTGAACATCGACAGGCCCGAGGCCCAGTAGGCGCGGTCGCTTTCGACCAGCAGCCGCGCCTTGCGCGCGGGCGGCTTTTCCACGAAGCGGTCGACGTCGTGCAGGCCGGGGTAGTCCGGCACCGGCCCGCCGTCGGTGATGTAGCCGAAGCCGGTCTCGGCGTAGCGCGGCTTGATGCCGAAGGTGATGATCCGGCCCGCGCGGGCGGCCTCGCGCATCGCCATGACGGTGCGGTTCAGGTCGCCCTCGATCACGTGGTCGGCCGGGACGACGACCATCACGCCGTCGGGGTCCTGCGCCAGGACCGTCAGCGCGGCGGCCAGCACCGCGGGGCCGGTATTCCTGCCCATCGGTTCGTGGATGACCGTGGCCGCGACCCCGATGTCGGCAAGCTGCGCCGCGACGGTGGCGCGGTGCCTGACCGAAGAGACGACGACCGGCCTGCCGTAGCCCTCGCCCCGGTGGCGCAGGACGGCCGACTGGAAGAAGGTCGGGCTGGTCGCGTCGCCGAGGCGCTGGAACTGCTTGGGCGATGCCGTGCGGCTGATCGGCCACAGCCGCGTGCCGTTGCCGCCGCAGACGATGAGGGGGGTGACGAGAGTCATGGCGTCTCCAGGAAGGCGGGCATGGGCACCCCGAGGATGGATCGCGACAGGCGCAGGCGGGCGGTCTTGCCGAGGTCGGCGTCGGTGATCGCGCCGGGGGCCACGGCGAGCGTCACAGGGATGAACAGGTCCCCGCGCTGCGACGCGCCCTGGCTGGCCGAGGTCATCACCACGTCGGTCGGGATGCGCCGGCCGTCCGACATGTCGAGATAGGCCTGATCGCCGTCCAGCACGCGCCCCAATCCTTCGATGCTCATGAGGGTTTCGACCCTCACCCCGACATTCGCGTCGAATATGGACAAAATTGGGTCCACCGGAAGGACGGTCGCGCCCTGGAAGATGCCGTCCTTGACCTGCACCTCGCAGGCGCAGGGAAGCTGGAAGTTCAGCACGTCGCCCGAGTTCGCGGTGATCGCGAACACGACCTCGCCCTGGCGCGCCTCAGGGTTCAGATAGCTGATCTGGCCTGCGGTCGTGGCCTTCATCTCCTGCCCCGCGCGTTCGACGAAGACCGGGCGCGGCTCGTAGCTTTGCGTGAACCGGGCGAGCAGGATGCCGATCGCCACCAGCATCAGCAGCGCCGAGGCGCAGGCCGAGGCGATGCCGCGGATGCGGTGGCGCCAGGGCACCGTCTCGTCACGCCTGATGCCCTTGGGCCTGGTCGGGCCGGTGTAGGCGAGCATGCCCCCCAGCGAGGCGATGTCGCCCGCGATGGCGCTGTTCAGGATGTAGCGCAACTGCGGCAGGTGCGCGCCCGTGGGGTTGACGAACTGCAGGATCATCTCGCCGGGCCTGCCCGCGCCCACGATCACTTCCGGGTAGAGCGTCACCGCGAAGCCGTCGAAGGCGAACTGCATCGTGACGATCTGCCGGTGGCCGATCCAGGCCGGGTCCACCGCGCCGTCGATGGCGACATGCGCCTGGGTGACGCTGACCTGCGTGCCTTCCAGCTTCACGTCGCCCCAGGAGACGACGAAGGGGATCGACAGCGACGGATGCTCGGCCTCGAACACGAAGTCCTGCGGCAGGGGTGCCGCCGCCTTTTCGGGCTTGGGCGGGTGGAAGAGGCCGTCGGCGGTCGCGGTGTTCATGGGGTCAGATCCAGGACATCAGGATGACGGCGATGGTCAGCCACAGGAGCGCCAGCGCGTGGTGCGCGGTCGATTCCATGGCGGCGAGGCGGGCGGTGAAGGCCACGGGCGCGGCGGTGCCCGAGGCCCCCTGGCGGGTCCACTTCTGCCGGTCGAGCCGGAACCAGACGTAGGTCTTGATGACCGACCCGACGATCTGGCCGAAATACAGGATGAAGGGGTGCGTGACGGGGAACCAGGTGCCGCGGAAGCGCGCGATCATCAGGCACATGACGTAGCGCGTCATCATCACCCAGGCGATATACAGCGGGATCGCGAGCGGCGTGACGAAGACGGCGGCGATGGCGATGGAGGTCGGTCCTACCAGCGTGGTCCACATCGACACGCGCTGGTCGATGATCGACCACCAGGTGAAGAATCCGATGCGCGAGGGGCCGAGCCTGCGCGCCCGGTCGTTGTTGCGCATCATGTTGCCGAACCAGCGCACCATCAGGGTCTTCGCGCTGTCGTAGAAGGTGTCCCTGGGCTGGTTCTCGTAGCTCCACGACCGCACGTCGGGCAGGTAGTGCATCTCGAACCCGTTCTTCAGCAGCCAGAACCAGGTGGACTTGTCGTCACCCGTCAGGAACTCCACCCGGCCGTGGCGCCAGTGGTCGAGGAAGTCGGCGTCTATCCCTGAGATGAACTCCGGGTGGCAGGCGAGGTCGGCGCGGAAGACGCTCATCCGGCCGGTCAGCGTCAGGACCCGCTTCGCGAGGCCGGTGGAGCACATCATCATCTGCCGCTGGTCGAAGCGCAGGTCGAACCAGTCGCGGTAGAGGCCGGGCTTGCGGATGATCGCGCCTTCGTCGGTGGTGATGGCGCCGACCTTGGGGTCGGTGAAGCAGGGCGCGGCCTCGGCCACGATGTCGTGGGGCACGCAGGTGTCGCCGTCGACGAAGACGACGATGTCGTTGTGGGTCGGCTCCTGCCGCGCGATGATCCGCATCGCGCGGGCCATGGCATCGCGCTTGCCCGACGACTTGATGCGGTCGATCACCAGGGCCACGCCGGGGTGCCCGAGGTGGCCGTGCATGATGCGGATCAGCCGTTCGTCCTTGCCGTCCACCACGCTGCACACCACCGTCGCGCCGCCGGGCGAGGCCGCGGCGGCGGCGAAGACGGAGCGGTAGCAGGCCAGCGTCGCCTCGGTCTCCATCATGTAGGTGGTGACCATGAACCAGGCGTGGCACGGGGCCTCGCGCGCCGCGAAGGCCGCGTGGGCCTTCGCGCGGCGGCGGGGGTGGACCCAGCCCTTGAACCACACCGCCCGGCAGAAGTTCAGGAAGGCCCAGCTGTAGCGCCAGGTGCCGAGAATCCCCAGGATGAAGACGGTGTTCGCCGCATACTGCACGTCCCCCAGGAACCCTTTCGGCACCAGGGAGACGAGCAGCACGACGACCGCGAAATACGCCCCGTGGGACAGCGCCTGCCGCATCCTACCAGCAGATCCCCTGGTAGCTGCCGGCCGAGACCATCTTGCGGTCCATCCGCGTCAGGTCGACGACCGGCCGGGTCTTGGCGGCGGCGGCGAGCGCGGGGGCGGCGTCCTTGTAGTAGTTGCCGACCAGCACCACGCCCGAGTCGTTGATGACCCGGTCGAGGTCACCGACCAGCCGGTCGGCGAGGTCGGGGATCACCGCGTTGCCGCGCCCGGCGGTGGAGTTCTGCGCCGCATAGGCCTCGAACACGAAGGGGTCGTAGATGTCGACCTGCTTGCCCCGCGCGATCAGCCGGGCGGCGAGTTCGGCCAGCGGGCTTTCCCGCAGGTCGTCGGTGCCGGCCTTGAAGCTGATGCCGACGAAGCCGACCTTCCCGGCCCCCGCCTCCTCCACCATCGCCTCGGCGCGGGCGATCTGCGCCTCGTTGGCCTCGAGCACGGCGTTCAGCAGGTGCGCCGGGGTCTTGTTCACGGCGGCCAGGTGGCGCAGCGCGCGCACGTCCTTGGGCAGGCAGGAGCCGCCGAAGGCGAAGCCGGGGCGCATGAAGTACTTCGACATCGCGACCTTCTCGTCGCTGCACAGGATCTCCATCACCGTCTGGCCGTCGAGGCCGCAGGACTTGGCGATGTTGCCGATCTCGTTGGCGAAGGTGACCTTGACCGCGCGCCAGGTGTTCGAGGTGTATTTCACCATCTCGGCGGTGCGCAGGTCGACCGCGTTGATCGTGCAGGGCAGGTCCTTGTTCAGGCCGTGCAGGAAGTCGGCGGTGGGTTGGTCCAGCGTGCCGAAGACGATCAGGCCGGGGTCGTCGTAGTCCTCGATGGCCGTCGATTCGCGCAGGAACTCCGGGTAGTAGCCCATGCCGAAGTCGCGGCCCGCGACCTTGCCCGAGGCGCTTTCGAGCACCGGGATGCAGGTGCCCTCGCACGATCCCGGCACGATGGTCGAGCGGATCACGACCGAATGGAACTGCGCCTTGCGCGACAGCGCGACGCCGATCTGCTGGCAGACGCCGCGGACGTATTTCAGCCCGACCGACCCGTCCGCCGCGCTGGGCGTGCCGACGCAGACGAAGCTCGCCTCGCTGTGGTCGATGGCGTGCTGGACGTCCGCCGTGGCCGTCAGGCGGCCCTGCGCCACGACCTCGGCGATCAGGGTGTCGAGACCCTTCTCGACGATGGGCGAGATGCCCCGGTTGATGGAGTCGATCTTGCCCGGATCGACATCGACCGCGATCACCTGGTGCCCGTCGCGCGCCAGGCACGCCGCCGCGACAACACCGACATAGCCAACGCCGAAGACGCTGATCCTTGCCATCTGAACTGCCCCTCGCTCGTTTCTTTTTTGTCAACAGACGTAGGGGGTTATCCACAGCAATTGAAGCGAAACTTTGATGAAGGCGCTGCTTTCCCTGCGGGTGTGGGCGGCGCACAACAGCCGCTGGGGACGCAATTTGTGGCGGTTTTCTGCCGATCCAGCGCTAGGCGTGGGGTCTGGAATCCCTGACCGTCGCAGATCGTGGCAAGACTGTGGCGCGGTTCGCTGTTCCGCCGACGGAAACGTCATGCCACGGCTTGACCAGGGTTGCGGCGCGGGACATCCAGCGTGCGGCGGCCCGCAGGCCTTCCGCGGGCGGACCGAATCGGGCGGAGGCGGGATGCGGCGGTTCCTTCGGATCCTAGGCCTTGCGGCACTCGCCGCCTGCGGCACCACCATCACGATCACCGTGCCCGGCGTCGGTGGCAGCCAGCCGCCGCGCGGCTACGTGCTGAACCAGTCGCCCGCACCGCACGCCTTCGCCCTGGTGTCCGACCCGGTGCGCCGCGGCCGGGTCGCCGAGCGCTACGAACTGCGCCAGGGCGACTGCGCCGGACAGGACTGCGCGGGCGGCCGCTTCCGCGCCGAGATCCGCGAAGCCCCCGATGCGGTGCAGGCCGCGCTCGGCCGCGAGATCTGGTATGGCTGGAGCTTCCGCAACGAAAACATCGCTTCCGCCACGCGCGACACCTCGCTGGGCCTGGTGCTCGGCCAGTGGAAGCTCGAAGGCCCGCAGCCGCCGGTGTTCCGGCTGACCCAGATCGCGCAGGGCGAGGGCAACTGGGACCGCTGCGACCCCGCCGTCTGCAACCGCGCGGGCGACCCCGCCGACGACGTGGTGGTGGAGCTCGAGGACATGCGCGTGACCCGCGGCTGGGGGGCGGCGCAGAACAACGGCCTCGTCTGCCGGCTGTTCAGCCTGGCCGGGACGCGTGGCCGGTGGGTCGACATCGTGGTGCAGACGAACTTCTCGATCGCCGAGGACGGCTATCTGAACGTCTGGGTGAACGGGGTGCAGAAATGCGCCTATCGCGGGCCGCTGGTCGCCTCTACCGGCGGGGCGACCGTCGGCCCCAGCCAGCGGCGCGGGATCTTCGCGAGCTTCACCCGGCGCTGGGCGGAAAGCCAGGGCAACGCGCCGATCCCCACCATGGTCGCCTTCTACGACGAGTTCCTGACCGGCCCCGGCCGCACCGACGTCGACACACGGCTGCGCGAGGCCGCGGGCCTGCCGCCCAAGGACTGAGTTGCCTTTCGCCCCGCGCGGCGACAGGCTGCGGGCAGGGCGGAGGGGTGTCGCATGAACGGTCTGCAGGTGGGGCGGCTTTCGGCTGCGGTGTGCGAAAGCGGCATCAGCCGCGTGTGCCTGGGCGGGGTCGAGGTGCTGCGGGGCCTGACCTGGCCGGTGCGCGACGCCGACTGGGGGACGGTGCCGGTGCGGGCGGTGAAGGAAAGCCTGTCCGACCTGCGCTATGCCGTCCACTTCGCGGCGCTGTCGGGCGCCTTCGAGGGGGACCTGACCCTGACGCTGGCCGACGATGGCACGACCGCGCGGCTGGTAGCCGATCTGCGGCTGGTGGCGCATGGCGACGCGATGGTGAACCGCGTGGGGTTCTGCCTGCTGCACCCGCTGATCGGCGTGACGGGGACGCCCCTGACCGTCGGCCACCCCGACGGGACCGCGACCGAGGCCGCCTTTCCCGCGCTGATCCGCCCCGACCAGCCCGCCCGCGACATCGTGCGGATGCGCCACCGGGTCGGTCCGGTCGCCGTCGACATCGCGCTTTCGGGCGAGGTGTTCGAGATGGAGGACCAGCGCAACTGGTCGGACGCGAGCTTCAAGACCTACTGCCGCCCGCTGGCGAAGCCGCGGCCGTTCGCCTGGGCGGCGGGCGAGGAGGTGGCGCAGACGGTGACGCTGACGCTGGCGCAGACGGGCGGCGGCGCGGTCCCCGCCCGGACCACGCCCGGCGCCATGCGGATGCCCGGGGTCGTGCTGGCGGTCGAGGCCGGGCTTTCGGCCCCCGCCGCGCTGGCGGCCTTTCCCGGTGCGGGCGCGCTGTGGCGCGTCGACGGGCCGGGGGCGATTCGGGACGTGGAGGCGCTGGCAGGCCGGGCGGTGGCGGTGGAGGTCGTGTTCGACGACCTGCCCGGCCTGTCCGCGACGCTCGACGCGCTGAAGGCCGCAGGCGTCGCGCCCGCGCGGATCGTCGCGCTGCCGCGCCCCTGGCTGCGCAGCTTCCAGCCCGAAGGCCCGTGGCCCGCCCCGCCCCTGCCCGCCGATGCGATCCCGCTGCTGCGCGCGGCCTTCCCGCAGGCGCAGGTGGGCGGCGGCAGCCTGACCAACTTCACCGAACTGAACCGCTGGCGGCCCGACCCCGCGACGGTGGACTTCCTGACCTTTGGCAGCACCGCCATCGTCCACGCGGCCGACGATGCCTCGGTGATCGAGACGCTCGAGGCCTGGCCGGACCTGATCGCCTCGGCCCGGGCGCTGGCGGCGGGCAAGCCGCTGCACCTCGGCCTCTGCGCCATCGGGATGCGGTCGAACCCCTACGGCGCGGCGGTCGCGGCCAACCCGGGGCGGCAGCGGATCACCATGGCGCAGGACGACCCGCGGCAGGACACGACCTTTGCCGCCGCCTGGGCGGTGGCGCTCTTGGCCGAACTCGCGGCGGGCGGGGTGGAGAGCGTGGCGCTGGCCATGCCCGACGGGCCGCTGGGCGCGGCGGGGCGGCCCCTGGGGCGGGTGGTCGCGGCGGCGCTGCGCATGGCGGGCGGGCCCGTCGCGGTGCGGCGCGAGGGCGGGGTGGTGACGCTCGACGCGGGCGACCTGCGGCTGTCGGCGGCGCTGGCGCACGGCGGGCGGGCCACCGGGGCCGGGCTGCACCTGCGCGCCGACGACGGGCATCCGGTCGCCGCGACCGACCCGGTGCTGTCGCCGTTCGATCTGTTCCTGGTGGGATTTGCGTCGTGACCGAACGCTTCGAGGCCGACTATCTGATCGAGACCGCCGCGCCGCTGGAGGACGCCGCCGCGGCGCTGGCGGGCGAGCAGTCCTCGGGCACCTTCGTGCCCGTCCCTGGCGAGACGCCCGAGCTGAAGGCCCGCGCGGCGGCGCGGGTCGAACGGCTGGAGGACCTGGGCGAGGTCGCGGCCCCATCCTTGCCCGGTGCCCGCCCCGGCCGGCCGCGGCAGGCCCGGCTGACCGTGAGCTGGCCGGTCGCCAACATCGGACCGTCGCTGCCGAACCTGATGGCGACCGTCGCGGGCAACCTGTTCGAGCTGAACCAGTTCGCGGGCCTGCGGATCACCGGCCTGCGGCTGCCGCCGGGCTTCTGCGCCGCGCAGCCGGGGCCGGCCTTCGGGGTATCGGGAACCCGAAGGCTGTCGGGGGTGGAGGGCCGGCCGCTGGTCGGCACCATCGTCAAGCCCTCGGTCGGCTTCACGGCGGAGGAGACGGCGGCGCTGGTCCGGGTGCTGTGCGATGCGGGCATCGACTTCATCAAGGACGACGAGCTGCAGGCGGACGGGCCCGGCTGCCCCTTCGCCGACCGGGCGCGGGCGGTGATGGCGGTGATCGACGACCACGCGCAGCGAACGGGCAGACGCGTGATGTATGCCTTCAACCTGACGGGCGAGGTCGACGAGATGCGGGCGCGGCACGACCTGGTGCTGGCGCTCGGCGGGACGCTGGTGATGTGCAGCCTGAACAGCGTCGGCGTGACGGGCCTGCTGGCGCTGCGGCGGCACGCGCGGCTGCCGATCCATGCCCACCGCAACGGCTGGGGTGCCTTGTCCCGGCACCCCGCGCTCGGCTGGGACTATGCGCCCTGGGCGACGGTGTGGCGGCTGGCGGGGGCGGACCACATGCACGTCAACGGCCTGCGCAACAAGTTCTGCGAGCCCGACGGCAGCGTCATTGCCAGCGCCCGCAGCCTGCTGGCCCCGCTGCACGCCGCCACTCCGGCGGTGGCGATGCCGGTCTTCTCCTCGGGCCAGTCGGCGCTGCAGGTGCACGACACCTGGGCGGCGCTGGGGTCGGCGGACCTGATCTTCGCCGCGGGCGGCGGGATCATGGCGCATCCGCACGGGCCTGCGGGCGGGGTGCGGGCGATCCGCGCCGCCTGGGACGCGGCGATGGCGGGCGTGCCGCTGGCGCAGGCCGCGCGCGAGGACGCGGCGCTCGGGGCCGTGGCGTGAGCCTGCCCGACGGCCCGCTCGTCGCCTGGCTCGGCGACGATTTCACCGGGTCGGCGGCGGTGATGGAGACGCTCGAGGACGCGGGGCTGGCCTCGGTCCTGTTCCTCGACGTGCCCGACGCGGACCTGCTGGCGCGGTTCCCCGACCGGCGCGGGATCGGCATCGCGACCGACGCGCGGACGCGCGACCCCGCGTGGATGGCGGCCCACCTGCCGCGCGCCTTCGCGGCGCTGCGGGCGACCGGCGCGCCGGTGGTGCATTACAAGGTCTGCTCGACGATGGATTCGGCGCCGGGGGTCGGGTCGATCGGGGCGGCGGCGGGGCACGGGTTCGGCGACTGGATCCCGGTGCTGATCGCCGCGCCCCGGATCGGGCGGTGGCAGGCCTTCGGCACGCTGTTCGCCCGCGGCCCGGGCGGCATCTTCCGGCTGGACCGGCACCCGACGATGGCGCGCCACCCGGTGACGCCGATGGACGAGGCCGACGTGCGCCGGCACCTGTCGCGGCAGACGGGGATGGGCCTCGGGCTGGTCGACCTGACCGACCTTGGCCGCGACCCGGCCGCCGCGCTGGCGCGCGAGCGCGCCGCGGGGGCGCGGATCGTGGCGCTGGATGCGGTGGACGCGGCGACGGTGGCAGCGGCCGGCGGGCTGGTCTGGGGGGCGCGGCCCTGCTTCGCCGTCGGCAGCCAGGGCGTGGAGGACGCGCTGATCGCCCACTGGAACCTGCCCGTCGGGCAGATCGCGGCGGCGGGCGCGGCGCGGGGGCCGGTCTGCGTCGTGTCGGGGTCGTGTTCGCCCGACACCGCGCGGCAGATCGCGGCGGCGGCGGCGGCGGGGTTCCGCGCCGTCCGGCTGGATGCCGCGCAGACGCCCGACGCCCGCGCCTTCGCGGCCGGGGTCGCCGCCGCGACCGCCGAGGTGCAGGCGGCGCTGGCGGCGGGGG
>CAZNPW010000004.1:0-100860 GCA_964575185.1 uncultured Exiguobacterium sp. | reverse complement strand
CGATCCTGATCCGCATCATCTTCAAGCTGAAGCTCGCCGACATCGTCATCACCGTCACCTCGGGCGGGCCGGGGGGCGCGACGGATACCGTGACGAGCTTCATCTTCCGCGAATACCGCGACCGGTCGAACGTGGGCTACGGGACGCTCCTGGCGATGGTCTACCTCGTCATCATCGTGATCGGCATGACGGTGCTGATGAAGCTCGCGGCCCGCCACACGCGGCCGAGAACGTGAAGGGGGGCGCATGACGGCCCAGATCTTCCACGACAGCGCCGCCGACCGCGCCTTCCAGGCCAAGTGGTGGGCCAGCCGCATCGCCATCTACGGCGCGCTGTGCATCTGGGCGGTGGTCTGCCTGTTCCCGATCTACTGGACCATCACGACGAGCTTCAAGGCCGCGCCCGACGTGATGCAGGGCAACCTGATCCCCTTCGTCGACTACCAGCCCGACTGGCGCGGCTGGCGGGCGCTCGGGCTTTCGCCCGACACGATCGGGGGCGAGAGCACGCCGCGGGCGGAGTTCTTCCGGCGGTTCCTGAACAGCGTCATCATCGCCTTCAGCGCCTCGGGCCTAGCCGTCGTGCTGGGCGCGCTCGCGGCCTACGGGCTGTCGCGGTTCAGCTACCGCTTCGGCTGGATGCGGAACGACGACATCTCGTTCTTCTTCCTCAGCCAGCTGATCCTGCCGCCGGTGGTGCTGGCGCTGCCGTTCCTCGTGCTCTACCGCGAGCTCGACCTGCTCGACAGCCGGGTGGGGCTGATCCTGCTTTATACGCTGACGGTGCTGCCGATCGTCATCTGGATCATGAAGGATCAGTTCGAATCGATCCCGACCGAGCTCGAGGAGGCCGCGCTGGTCGACGGGCTGTCGGTCTGGGGGGCGTTCCTGACGATCATCCTGCCGATCGCCCTGCCCGGCATGGTCGCGGCCTTCATCCTGAGCCTGGTGCTGACCTGGAACGAATACTTCTTCGCCGCGCTCCTGACATCGACCCGCGCCAACACGCTGCCGGTGATGGTGGCCTCGCAGACCGGCTCGCAGGGCATCTCCTGGTGGTCGATGGCCGCGCTGAGCTTCGCCGCGATCCTGCCCCTGATCGTCATCGGGATCGTGCTGGAACGGTTCATCATCAGGGGGATGGCGGCGGGTGCGGTGAAGTAGGGGGCGGTCCGCCAGGCCCCCGCGTCCCGGCGGAGGCCGGGACCTCGCCCGTGCCGACATGCGCAGGCGCGCGGAAAGGCAGCGCATGCCGCGCCCCGGCCCTTCGCTTGCGCGAAGGGCGTTCGCGCCTCGCGCCCCGGCCCTTCGCTTGCGCGAAGGGCGTTCGCGCCTCGCGCCCCGGCCCTTCGCTTGCGCGAAGGGCGTTCGCGCCTCGCATCGCTCCACTGGAGCGATGCGTCGGGGCCGGAGGCCCCGACCGGCGCTCACCCCAGTGCGTACCCCGCGCCGCGGACGGTGCGCAGCACGTCCTCGCCCCCGAGCGCCTTCCTCAGGCGGCCGATGTGGACATCGACCGTGCGGGTGTCGACATAGATGTCGCGGCCCCAGACGCGGTCCAGAAGCTGCTCGCGGCTCCAGACCCGGCCCGGCTTCTCCATGAAGGTCGACAGGAGGCGGAACTCGGTCGGCCCGAGCTTCACCTCCGCGCCCCCGCGGTGGACGCGGTGGCTTTCGGGGTCGAGCCGGATGTCGGCGAACTCCAGCACCACGCCGACGGTGGCGGGCCGCGTCCGGCGCAGGGCGGCGCGGACGCGGGCCATGAGTTCCACCAGCGAATAGGGCTTGATGACGTAGTCGTCGGCCCCGGTCTCCAGCCCACGGACGCGGTCGACCTCCTCGGATCGGGCCGACAGCATGATGATCGGCACGCCGCGCGTTTCGGGCCGCAGCTTCAGGCGGCGGCAGACCTCGATCCCGCTGACGTTGGGCAGCATCCAGTCGAGAAGGATCAGGTCCGGCGCGGCCTCGCCGACCATCAGCAGCGCCTCCTCGCCGTTCTGCGCCTCGGTCACGCGGAAGCCTTCGGCCTCGAGATTGTAGGACAGGACGGCGCGCTGCGCGGGCTCGTCCTCGACCAGCAGGACGGTGGGCTGGGCCATGACCTTACACCTTCAGGCCGGTGAAATCCTGCTTCGGGCGGTCCTCGCCCGGAAGCGCGCCGGTCACGAGGTAGATCACCTGCTCGGCGATGCCCGTCGCGTGGTCGCCCACCCGCTCGATGTTCTTGGCGATGAAATGCAGGTGCATCGCCGCGCCGATGTTGCGCGGGTCCTCCATCATGTGGGTGATGAACTCGCGGAAGAGCGCGTTGTACATCTGGTCCACGTCGCGGTCGCGCATCCGCACGTCGGCGGCCAGGCCCTCGTCGCGCTTGATGTAGGCGTCGAGCGCGTCGCGCAGCAGAAGCTGCACCGCCTTGGCCAGGCGGCGGATCGACCCCGCGCTGCCCCCCACCGGCTGCATCTGCGCCAGCACCAGCGTGCGCTTGGCCAGGTTCTTGGCATAGTCGCCGCAGCGTTCCAGGTTGCCCGCGATCTTGATGACCGTCAGCACCGTGCGCAGGTCCGACGACACCGGCGCGCGCAGCGCGATGAGGCGGGCGCATTCGGCGTTGATCTGCTCCTCGAGCGTGTCGATGGCGGCATCGCCGCGGCGGACGCGCTCGGCCAGCTCCTCGTCGCGCTGTTCGAGCGCGAGCGCCGCGTCGAGCAGCGCCTGCTCGACCAGCCCGCCCATCTTCATCACCTGCGCCTGCACCGCCTCGAGGTCGCGGTCGAAGGCCGAAAGGATGTGGTTGTTCATGTCAGCCGATCCTGCCCGAGATGTAGCTTTCGGTCCGGGGGTCCCTGGGGTTGGTGAAGATCTGCCCCGTCTCGCCGTATTCGACGAGGTTGCCGAGGTGGAAGAACGCCGTGCGCTGGCTGACGCGGGCCGCCTGCTGCATCGAGTGGGTGACGATGACCACGCTGAACTCCGACCGGATTTCGGAGATCAGCTCCTCGATCTGCGCGGTGGCGATGGGGTCGAGCGCCGAGCACGGCTCGTCCATCAGCAGCACCTCGGGGTGCGTGGCGATGGCGCGCGCGATGCAGAGCCGCTGCTGCTGGCCGCCCGACAGGCCGGTGCCGGTGTCGGCCAGGCGGTCCTTCACCTCGCCCCAGAGCGCGGCCTTCTTCAGGCTGTCCTCGACGATCGCGTCGAGTTCGGCCTTCGACCGCGTCAGGCCGTGGATGCGGGGGCCGTAGGCCACGTTGTCGTAGATCGACTTGGGGAAGGGGTTCGGTTTCTGGAACACCATGCCGACCTTGGCGCGCAGCTGCACCGGATCCACCCGCTTGTCGTAGATGTCCTCGCCGTCGAGCGTGATCTTCCCCGACACGCGGGCGGACGCCACGGTGTCGTTCATCCGGTTCAGGCAGCGCAGGAAGGTCGACTTGCCGCAGCCCGACGGGCCGATGAAGGCCGACACCATTTTGTCGGGGATGTCGCAGTCCACGTCCTTCAGCGCGTGCTTCTCGCCGTAATGCACCTGCACGCCGCGCGCGCTGATCTTCGTGCCCGTGTCCACCGTCCGCTCCGCGATGCGCAGGTCATCCATTGTCGCTCTCCTACCACCGCCGCTCGAACCTGCGGCGCAGCAGGATGGCGACGATGTTCATGATCATGAGGAACCCCAGCAGCACGATGATCGCGCCCGAGGCCCGCTCGACGAAGGCGGGGTCGGCGCGCTGCGACCAGCCGAAGACCTGCACCGGCAGCGCGGTGGCGGGGTCGAGCAGGCCCTGCGGCGGGGCGGCGGGGAAGTTGTCGACGAAGGCCACCATGCCGATCAGCAGCAAGGGCGCGGTCTCCCCCAGCGCGGTCGCGAGGCCGAGGATCGTGCCCGTGAGGATCCCCGGCATGGCCAGCGGCAGGACGTGGTGGAACACCATCTGCATCTTCGACGCCCCGATCCCCAAGGCCGCATCGCGGATCGACGGCGGCACGGCGCGCAAGCTGGCGCGGGTGGCGATGATGATCGTGGGCAGCGTCAGCAGCGTCAGCGCGAGGCCGCCGACGATCGAGGACGACACCGGCAGCTGCATGAAGTTGATGAAGATCGCGAGCGCGAGGATCCCGTAGACGATCGACGGCACGGCGGCGAGGTTCGAGATGTTGACCTCGATGATCTCGGTCCAGCGGTTCTTCGGCGCGAACTCCTCCAGGTAGATGCTGGCGGCCATCCCGATGGGCAGCGACAGCACCAGCACGATCAGCATGAGGTAGGCCGAGCCGATGATCGCGACGCCAAGCCCCGCGGCCTCGGGCCGCTGGTCGGAGGCGTCGGGGGAGGTCAGCAGGAGCCAGTTGAACGGCATCGTCACCAGCCCGTCGGCGCGCATCAGGTCGGTCAGCTGCAGCTGTTCGGGCGTGACGTTGCCGTCGCGCACGGCGCTTTCCATCGTGACGCGGCCCTTCAGGTAGCCGTCGATCCGGCCCATCGCCAGCGCCTGCACGGGGATCGTGGCGCCGACCATCGCGGGGTTGGCCAGCACGGCGTCGCGCAGCTGCGCCGGGGCCTCGCGGCTGATCATGTCGCCGATCATCTCGTCGGTCAGGCCGGGCACGTCATAGCCGCGCGCCCGCACCTCGGCCACCAGCGCCGCGGCGAGCACCCGGCCGTAGCCGATGGTCGTGACCTTCGCCATCTCGGCCGCGTCGCGGTTGCCCGCGGGGTCGAGGACGGTCGCGTCCAGCGCCACGGGGAAGTCGAGCACGGTCTGCCGGAAGGCGCCGACGCCGTCCGAAAAGATCGTCCAGAGCATGACGACGAGCGTGGCGAGGCTGATGACGACCGCGCCCAGGCCATAGATGCGGAACCGCGTCTCGGCGGCGCGGCGGCGGCGCATCGCGTCGCTGACACCGATGATCGACGCTCCGGGCCGCGCGGGCGGCGAGGCAAGGGCGGCGTCGGTCATTCGTACTGCTCCCGGTAGCGTTTCACGATCTGCACCGCCAGCACGTTCAGCCCCAGCGTGATGACGAAGAGCGTCAGGCCGAGCGCGAAGGCCACGAGCGTCTCGGGGCTGGTGAAGTCGGTGTCGCCGGTGAGCTGGCTCACGATCTTCACGGTGATCGTCGTCATCGCCTCGAAGGGGTTGAGGTCGAGCTTGGCCGCCGCGCCCGCGCCCATCGTCACGATCATCGTCTCGCCGATCGCGCGGCTGGCGGCCATCAGGATTGCGCCCATGATGCCGGGCAGCGCGGCGGGCAGCACGACCTGGCGGATCGTCTCGGACTGCGTGGCGCCCAGGCCGTAGGAGCCGTCGCGCAGCGACTGGGGCACCGCGTTGATGATGTCGTCGGCGAGCGAGGAGACGAAGGGGATGTTCATGATCCCGATCACGATCCCCGCCGTCATCACCGACGCGCCCGAGGACCCCAGCCCCAGCGGCTGCGCGATCCAGTCGCGCAGGAGCGGCCCCACCGTCACCAGCGCGAACAGGCCGAACACCACCGACGGGATCCCTGCGATGACCTCGATCGCGGGCTTCACCCAGGCGCGGAAGCTGCGGCTCGCGTATTCCGACAGGTAGATCGCGGTGAAGAGCCCGAGCGGCACCGCGACCAGCATCGCGATGAGCGAGATGTAGAGCGTGCCCCACAGGAGCGGGATGAGGCCAAGCTCGGAGTTGCCGCGGAAGTTCGGGCTCCAGGTCAGGCCGAAGAAGAAGTCCCAGGCCGGATACTGGCCGAAGAAGCGGATGCTTTCGGACAGAAGCGAGGCGACGATGCCGATCGTCGTGAGCACGGCGATGGAAGAGGCGACGATCAAGAGGCCGAGGGTCGCCTGCTCCACCCGGTTGCGGGCGCGGAAATCGGGGGTGACGCTGCGGATGGCCAGGAAGAAGCCCGCGATGGCCGCGGCCAGCACCAGCACCGTGCGGATCAGCGCCCCGGTGTTCGACAGGTCGCGGTAGAGCTTGCCCGCCAGCAGCACCGGCGGCGTCACGTCGGACCCGAGCGCGACGCCGGTCTGCGCCAGCCGGTCGCGGACGCTGCCGAACTCCGCCCGCAGGCGCGCGGCGTCGATGTCGGTCAGGAGCCCCTGCGCCACGGCGCGGTCCAGCCCCTCGGCCACGCGGCGCACGTCGCTCATCACCAGGGCGCGGGTCGATCCCTCGGCGATGGCGCTGTCGGGCAGCGCGGCGCTGGCGCGGTTCTCGACGTAGACCGGAAAGGCCACCAGCCAGACGACCAGGATCAGGAGCGACGGCAGCAGCACCGCGAGGGCGGCGAACCAGCCGTAGAAGTTCGGGCGCGAGTGCATCCGCCGGGGGTCGCCCCCGGCCATCGCGGCGACGCGCGCGCGCGCCAGAAGGAAGGCGGCGGCGGCGAGCGCGAAGAGGAACAGCAGGAGCAGCGGCAGCGCCATGGGGGCGGTCTTTCGGTGCGGGGGCGGGGGCGGCGGGACAGTCCCGCCGCCCCCGAAGTCAGGTCACATCGTGGTGCCGGCGGCGACCGCCGCCTGGGTTTCCGACAGCTTGGGGTCGGGCACCAGGCCATACATCGCCAGCGGCCCGCCGGGGCCCGCCATGTCGTCCGACACGAAGAAGTCGGCGAACTCCTGCAGGCCGGGAATCACGCCGATGTGGGCCTTCTTGATGTAGAAGAACAGCGGGCGCGACACCGGGTATTCGCCCGAGGCCACCGTCTCGACCGACGGGACGATGCCGCCCATGGGCGCGACCTTCAGCTTGTCCATGTTGTTTTCGTAGAACGACAGGCCGAACACGCCGATCGCCTCCGGGTCGGCGTCCAGCCGCGCCAGCGTCTCGGTGTAGTCGCCGTCGATGTCGACCGACACGCCGTCGGTGCGCAGCGCGATGCAGGCGTCGGCCGCCTGGTCCTCGCCGCCCTTGGCGGTCACGAACACCGCCTCGGCGCCCGAATCCTTGCAGCCCTGCTCGATCACGCGCTGCTCGAACACCTCGCGCGTGCCGTGCTTGGTGCCGGGGATGAAGGCGGTGATCTTCTGCGCGGGCAGCGCGGGGTTCACCTCGTTCCACATCGTGTAGGGGTTCGGCACGACCTGGCCGTCGACGACGACCTCGGCCGCGAGCGCCTTGAACCAGTCCTGCGGCGTGAAGGCGAAGTCGGGGCCTGCCACCGCGCTGGCGAAGACGATCCCGTCATAGCCGAAGCGGACCTCGATGATGTCGGTCACGCCGTTGGCGGCGCAGGTCTCGCGCTCGCCGTCGCGCATCGGGCGGCTGGCGGTCGCGATGTCGATGGTGGCCTCGCCCACGCCCTCGCAGAACCGCTCCAGCCCCGCGCCCGTGCCGCCGCCCTCGACCACGGGCGAGGGGAAGTCGAAGTTCTCGCCGAAGGCTTCGGCGACGATGGTGGCGTAGGGCAGCACGGTCGACGATCCGGCGACCTGGATCTGCTCGCGGGCCATCGCGGCCGTCGCCGACACGGCGGCGAGCGCGAAGGCGGAGGCGGAAACTTTCAGAAGGGACATGCGTTGCTCCATGGTCCTGGCGGGGGCCGCAGGCATGAGCGGCCTGCCGCGCCGTCTAGGCCGCGCAGGCCAAGCTTTTGCGACAGTCGTGTAACGGGATGATGACGGTCCCGCCCCGTGGTCACCCGCCCGACGGCGGGGCCGCGCCCGCATTTCCCTTCGGATCCGGCAGGGTGACGGTGAAGGTGCTGCCCTGCCCTTCGGTGCTGTCGATCGTCAGCCGGCCGCGGTGGCGGTTCACGATGTGCTTCACGATGGCCAGGCCCAGGCCGGTGCCGCCCTTCTCGCGGCTGCGGTGCGAATCGACCCGGTAGAAGCGTTCGGTCAGCCGCGGGATGTGGATGGCCGCGATGCCCTCGCCGTGGTCGCGCACCGCGACCTCGGCCCCGCGCGGCCCCCGGACGAGCCGCACCTCCACCCGCTTGCCCGCGCCGCCGTATTTCACCGCGTTCTCGATCAGGTTCTGGAACACCTGCGTCAGCTGGTCGGCGTCGCCCGGCACCACCAGCGCGGGCGGAGCCTCGAGCCGCAGCTCCACCCCCGCCGCCTCGGCCAGCGGGCGCACCGCGGTCAGCGTCATCGCCAGCACCTGCGCCAGGTCCACCGGGTCCGACGGGCGCAGCCGTTCGGCGGCCTCGACCCGGCTCAGCTGCAGCAGGTCGCTGACGAGGCGGTTCATCCGGCTCGCCTCGCGCTCCATCACGCCCAGAAACCGCGCGCGGGCCGCCGCGTCGTCGCGCGCGGCCCCCCGCAGCGTCTCGATGAAGCCGAGCAGCGCCGTCAGCGGCGTGCGCAGTTCGTGGCTCACGTTGGCCACGAAGTCGCGGCGCATCTGGCCGACCTGCTCCTGGTCGGTCACGTCCCGGAAGACGCAGAGCACCCCCGCCTGGCCCAGCCCCGCGACGGGGCGCACGGTCACGCGGTAGACCGTCTCGGACCCCGGGGCGGGCACGACGTGGCGCGCCAGCGCCTCCTGCCGCGTGCTCAGCGCCGCCTCGATCGCCGCGCCCACCGACGGCTGGCGCAGCGCGACCGCATAGGGCCGCCCCTCGCCGCCCATGCTCAGAAGCTCGCGCGCCGGGGCGTTCATCACCGCGACGCGCCCGGCCTCTCCGATCAGCACGGCCGGGTCGGGGAACGCCTCGATCAGCGCGCGGGTCAGGTCGCTTTGCATCGCGGCGACGCTGCCATCCCGCCGGATGAAAGTCCACCTCGCGGCGGCACGGTGCTTGACGACCGCTGCGCGGGTCTGCACCCTGAACGTGCAAGCCGCCGCCGCAACGGCGGAAAAACGAAAGCTACCGCAGGTTCGCGCGCATGCCAGGCCCCTTTCATCCCGCACCGGCGGCGGCCGCATGAGCGTGCCGCCCGATCGCCGTCCCGACGGGCGGCCGGTGTGGCTGTTCGTCGGCCTGCCCGCCCCCGTGGCCAGCGCGGCGCGCGTCGAAAGCCTGGCCTACGCGGACCTTGCCGGGCGGCTGGCGCAGGCCGATCCGCCGTCCGTGATCGTGCTGCCGCTGATCGGTCCCGGCTTCGACGCCGTGGAGGCCTGCCACCGCCTGGTCGCCCTGGGCTTCGAGGGCGAAGTCGTCGTCCGCGCGCCCGCCCTGCCCGACCGCCGCCTGATCCAGCGCGAGCTGTCCCAGGCCGGCCGCAGGCTGAAGATCACGCTCAGCGGTCCGGAGAGCTGACCGCGGCCTCCAGCCGCTGCAGCCGCGCCGCCTGGTCGGTGACGATGGCGACCAGGCACCCGATGATCTGGTCGCGCAGGTCGGCCGCGTCCAGGGCGCGGGGGGACCGCAGCGACGGCGACACGAGGTCAAGTCCGAACCTGTCGCGGATGAAGGCGAAGGTGTCCTTGCGCGCGGCGACGAGGTCGGGGGTCGCGGTGTGATCGAACAGGTCGGCCATCAGCCGGGCGACGGTCCCGACCTCGGCCGCGCCGGCCGACGCCAGGATCGGGAAGAGCGACTGGATGGGCTGCCCGCCGTGGCCGAGCTGGTTGGCCACCGCCTTCAGCGCCGACACGCCCTCGACCGGGCGTTGCAACCGCCGCGCGGCCAGCGGCCGCAGGGGCAGCGACAGCGCCCCGGCCGCGTCGGCCACGACATCGACATCCGACCGGTGCTCGCGCACGATGACGCGGTCGCCGAAGGCCGCGTGCCAGTCGCGGATGTGCGCGTAGCGATCGAGGAAGCCGGGCGCGAAGTCCGCGAAGGTGCGGAACTCGGTCGCCGCCATGTGCCGCGCGATGCCCCACTGGTGGTAGGCCGACACCAGCCACTCGTCCGGTCGGCGCAGGTATGCGAGGAACGAAAGCTCCACCCTTTCGCCGAGCCGCCGGAAGAAGTCGAGGATACCCGGCCCGCGCACGAACAGCGTTTCGTTCGAGAACACGACGGTGGTCACGCCCCGCGTCGCGTGAAGGTGGGCGAGATGGTCGGCAAACCGGTCGGCGGCACCGGCGAGGGCGGCCCGATCCTGGGCATAGAACAGCCGTTCGCCCCGCAAGCCGCGGAACCGCGGATCGATCATGTCGAACCACATGCCGAGATAGGCCGCCCGGGCGGCCCCCAGCCCCTCGCCGCTGCGCCTCAGCGACGCCTGGATCGACGTGGTGCCGGTCTTTCCCATGCCGATGTGGAAGATCGCCTTCATCGCCTCCTCCCGGCGCGCGCCACCGGCATCGGGTAGCGCAGGCCGGCCGCGCTTGCAACGGCCCGGCATCGGGCGTAGCGCCACGGCATGATCCGGCTCGACATCTTCAGCGACCCCGTCTGCCCCTGGTGCCTGATCGGCAAGGCGCATCTCGACGCCGCCGTCGCGGCCAGCGGGCGGCAGCCCTTTGCCATCGCCTGGCATCCGTTCCAGCTGAACCCCGACATGCCGCCCGAAGGCTGTGACCGCCACGCCTGGCTCGCCGCGCGCTTCGGCGCGGAGCGGCTGGCCGCGATGACCGCGCGGGTGGAGGGGTTTGCGGCCGAGGCGGGGCTCGACCTCGACGCCGGGCTGCCGCCGCGCATCCCGAACACCCTCGACGCCCACCGACTGATCCACTGGGCGGGGGTCGAAGGCGTGCAGGAGGCGGTCGTGGCGGCGCTGTTCCGCGCCTACTGGTTCGACGCGGCCGACATCGGCGACCACCTGACGCTCGCCGGGATCGCCGGGGCGGCGGGGATGGACCGGGCGGCGGTGCTGCGGCTCCTGGCCACGGACGCCGACCGCGATACGGTCGCCGCGCGCGAGACCCATGCCCGCGACCGGGGCATTTCGGCGGTGCCGACCTTCATCGTCGCCGACCGCCACGTCGTCTCGGGCGCGCAGCCCCGGGCGCTCTGGACGCAGGTGATCGACGAGCTGTCGGCATGACCGTGGCCCTGACGCGCCACCCCGGCCGGGTGGAGTTCATCGCGCTGACCGCGATCATGTCGGCGATCATCGCCTACGCGATCGATTCGATGCTGCCCGCCGTCCCGGCGCTCGCCGCCGCGCTGACCGGCGGCGCGGTGGACCGGGCGGCGCTGGTGATCCCGGCCTTCGTCCTGGGGCTCGGGATGGGCACGCTGGTCGTGGGCCCGCTGTCGGACTGCTTCGGCCGCCGCCCGGTGATCCTCGCGGGCTTCGCGCTGTTCATCCTGGCCGCGCTGGCGGCCAGCGCCGCCACCTCGCTGGCCGCGCTTCTGGCTGCGCGCGTGGTCATGGGCCTGGCCGCCGCGGCACCCCGGATCGTGTCGCTGGCGATCGTGCGCGACCGCTACCGCGGCGAGGAGATGGCGCAGATCACCTCGCTGTCGATGATGGTGTTCATGGTGGTGCCCGCCGCCGCCCCGGCGGTGGGCGAGATCGTGCTGGGCCTCGGCGGCTGGCCCGCGGTCTTCTGGTCCTGCGCCGCCTTCGCGCTGCTGTGCCTGGCCTGGTTCGCGCTGCGCCAGCCCGAAACGCTGCCCGCCCCCCGCGCGCTGACCCCCGCGATGCTCTGGGCCGGCGCGCGCGAGGTGCTGGCCCAGCCGCAGGCCCGCGCCGCGCTGGTCGCGCAGTCGGCGGTGTTCGGCGCGCTCTTCGGCACGCTGACGACCGTGCAGCCGCTGTTCGACCGGGGCTTCGGCCGCGGCGACGGCTTCGCCGCCTGGTTCGCGCTGATCGCGCTCATCTCGGCCGCGGCGAGCCTGACCAACGCGGTCCTTGTCGCCCGCGCGGGGATGCTGCGGCTGGTCGCCTGGACCTTCATCGGCCAGACGGTCCTGTCGGCGGCCATGGCGGCCCTGACCTGGACGGGCGCGCTGGCCGACCCCTGGGACTTCGCGGTGACCTTCCTGTGGGTCGCCTCGGTCTTCTCGATGGCGGGGCTCACGATGGGCAACCTGACCGCGATGGCGCTGGAGCGGCTCGGCCACCTCGCGGGGCTGGCCGCGAGCGTCCTGCTCGCCGTCTCGACCGTGGCGGGCGCGCTGATCGCGGCACCCCTCGGCCTCGCCTTCGACGGCACCGCCGGGCCGCTGACGCTGGGCGTGCTGGCGATGTCGGTCCTGGGGCTGCTGGCCGTCCACCGCCTTCAGTCGCGCTGAGACTTCAGCCGGAAGGCGATCTGCCGCAGCATCCCGTGAAAGGTCTGCACCTCGGCCCGCGTCAGGGCCAGCCGCGCCCACATGCCGCGCAGGTTGGCCTGCATCGCGGGCACCTTGTCGGGCGGGAAGAAGAACCCGACGTCGGAAAGCCGCGCCTCGTAATGGTCGGCCAGCGCCTGCACCTCGCGGCTGGTCGCCAGTTCCCTGCCCGCCAGGTCCAGCCGCACCCCCGGCGTCGCGTCTCCCGCCCGACGCCATTCGTAGGCGCAGAGCAGCACGCATTGCGCGAGGTTCAGCGACGGGAAATCGGGGTTCACCGGCACCGTCACCACGGCGCTGGCGGGCAGGATGTCGTCGTTCTCCAGCCCCGCGCGTTCCGGCCCGAACAGCACACCCACCCGCTTGCCGGCCGCGGCCATGGCGCGGGCCTCGGCCATCGCCGCCTCGGGCGTCAGCCAGGGCTTCACGATCTCGCGCCCGCGCGCGGTCGTGGCATAGACGTAGTCGCAGTCGGCCACCGCCGCGCGCACGTCGGGAAAGACCCGCGCCGCGTCCAGGATGCGCCCCGCGCCCGAGGCCATGGCGACCGCCTTGGGGTTCGGCCAGCCGTCGCGCGGGGCGGTCAGGCGCATCGCCGTCAGCCCGAAGTTCAGCATCGCCCGCGCGGAGGCGCCGATGTTCTCGCCCATCTGGGGCCGGACGAGGATGAAGACGGGGTCCATTGCGGCCCGATACAGGCGGCGGCCGGTCTGGCCAAGGGGCGAAATTGCGGCTAAGTGCGCGCGATGACCGACGCGCCCGACCGCCCGCAGATCGTGCTGATCTCGCCCCCCTCGCCGGCCGAGGGCTTCGCCGACCAGCTCGCGACGCTGCTCGACGCGGTCGAGGTCGCCTGCGTCCGCCTGACGCTCGCCACCACCGAGGAGCACGACCTGATCCGCATGGCCGATGCGGTGCGCCAGGTCGCGCATGCGCGCGACGTCGCGGTGGTGATCGAGCGCCACGTCGCGATGGCCGCGCGGCTGGGGCTCGACGGCGTGCACCTGACCGACGGCGCCCGCAGCGTGCGCTTCGCCCGCAGGGAGCTGGGGGCGGACGCGATCGTCGGTGCCTTCTGCGGCACGTCGAAGCACGACGGTATGGGCGCGGGCGAGGCCGGGGCGGACTATGTGGCGCTCGGCCCAGCGGGCCCCTCGGCGCTGCTGGGCGCGCCGGTGCCGCGCGACCTTCTCGCCTGGTGGTCCGAGGTGATCGAGGTGCCGGTGGTGACCGAGGGCGCGCTGACCCCCGACCTGGTGCGCGACCTGGCCCCGGTCACCGACTTCTTCGCCTTCGGCCCCGAGGTCTGGACCACGCCCGACCCGCTCGCCGCGCTGAAGGCGCTGGCCGGCGCGATCTGACGCAAGGCGCGCCGCCGGTCAGGTCGCCCGGGGGTTTCACACCCCCGGACCCCCGTGGAGTATTTGTGCCGGAAAGAGAGAGCGGGCGACGCCGCGCCGGGACACGGAGGAAACGGGTCGTTAAGGTTAATGCGCCCAAGCGCAGAACGGCACGCCTCTCTCTTTCCGGCGCAAATACTCCGGGGTCCGGGGCAGCGCCCCGGTCCGGCCGCGCCGCAGGCACCAGTCGCATCAGAGCGAAAACGACGTCCCGCAGCCGCAGCTCGATGTCGCGTTGGGGTTCTGCACCACGAAGCGCGCGCCGATCAGCTCGTCGGTGAAGTCGATGACCGCGTTCTGCAGGAAGGGCAGGCTGACGGCATCGACCAGAACCGAGAACCCGTTCCGGGCGATCACCAGGTCATCGGCTGCGGGATCATCCAGCCGGATGTCGTACTGGAAGCCGGAACAGCCCCCGCCTTCCACCGCCACGCGCAGCGCGCGGGTCTCGCCGGTCATCGCGGCGATCTCGGCCAGCCGGGCGAAGGCGCGGTCGGTGACCTGCGGCGGCAGGGTCAGGTTCATGGAACACCCCCGTAGGCATGGAAACGCCCCCTTCATATATGGGCCGCAGGATGGATCAGCAAGGAACCCTCGCCCCCTTCGCCTGCCAGCCGGGCGCCAGCCGGGGCCGTCTGCACCCCGAATCCGTCTCGACCTTCCGCAGCCCCTTCCAGCGCGACCGCGACCGGATCATCCACTCCAGCGCCTTCCGGCGGCTGAAGCACAAGACGCAGGTCTTCGTCGAGCACGAGGGCGACTACTACCGCACCCGCCTGACCCACACGATCGAGGTCGCGCAGGTCGCCCGCACCGTCGCGGGCGTGCTCGGCCTGAACACCGACCTGGCCGAGGCCGTCGCGCTCGCCCACGATCTCGGGCACACCCCGTTCGGTCATACCGGCGAGGACGCGCTGGGCGCGCTCATGGCCCCTTACGGCGGCTTCGACCACAACGCCCAGGCGCTGCGGATCGTGACCCGGCTGGAGCGGCACTATGCCGGGTTCGACGGGCTGAACCTGACGTGGGAGACGCTCGAGGGCATGGCCAAGCACAATGGTCCGGTCGTCCGGCCTCCGCCGGACGCGGGCCCGGTGACGGACCCGACCGCACGCCGCCCCGACACCCCCCTGCCCTACGCGCTGGAGGAGGTGGACGCCGCCTGGGACCTCGCGCTCCACACCTTCGCCAGCGCCGAGGCGCAGGTGGCCGCCATCGCCGACGACATCGCCTATTCGCACCACGACCTGCATGACGGCCTGCGCTCGGGCCTGTTCACCGAGTCCGACCTGATGGACCTGCCCGTGACCGGCCCCGCCTTCGCCGAGGTGGACGCCCGCCACCCCGGCCTCGACCCCACCCGGCGGCGGCACGAGGCGCTGCGGCGCGTCTTCGGGCGGATGGTCGAGGACGTGGTCGCGGTGGCCCGCAACCGGCTGGACGCCGCGCAGCCCCGGTCGGTGGACGACATCCGCGCCATGGGCACGACCGTCATCCGCTTCTCGAAGCCGCTGTTCCAGGACCTCAAGGCGATCCGGTCGTTCCTCTTCCACCGCATGTACCGCGCGCCCTCCGTCATGGCCGAACGCGCCCGAGTCACGGCGGTGATCGCCGATCTTTTCCCCCTGTTCCTCTCCCGCCCTGACCTCCTGCCCGCCGAATGGCAGGCGGACGTCGCCGCGGCAAACGGCGAGACCGCGCTGGCCCGGATCGTCGCCGACTACGTCGCCGGCATGACCGACCGATTCGCGCTCCAGGAACATGCGCGGCTGACGGGCTGACATCGGGGTTCCCGTCGCCCCCGGGGGGCGTCCGTTGCGTCCGCCATTGGTCCGAGTTACCAACGGACGACGGGGTGTGAAACCCCCGGTGCGCACCCGCCGGCGGACCCGCGTCAGGCCTTCGGGGCGTCGTCTTCCAGATACACGCGGATGATCTCGTCGAACGAGGCTTCCGCCGCGAACCCCAGCGCCCGGGCCCGCGCGGTGTGAAATCCGCGTGGCCAGGTGTTCACGATGGCGGCGATGCCGTCGTCCGGCACGCGGTCGATGAGCCGCTCGGCCCCCGGGGCCACCGCCTGCAGCGCGGCGATCATCTCGTCCACCGTCGCCGACAGGCCCGGCATGTTGATCGCCGTCAGCCCGCCCAGCGCGGCCGTGTCGAGCCTCGCCGCCCGCAGGAAGAACCCCGTCGCGGCGCGGGGGCTCGCGAACCAGTGGCGCGTGCTGTCGGGCACCGGCAGCACCGCCCGCCTGCCCGCCAGCGGCTCCCGCAGGATCGACGAGTAGAACCCGCTCGCCGCCCGGTTCGGCGCGCCGGGGCGGATGCAGATCGTGGGCAGCCGCAGCGCGATGGCGTCCACGAACCCCCGGCGGCTGTAGTCGGCCAGAAGAAGCTCGCCCATCGCCTTCTGCGTGCCGTAGCTCGACCGCGGCGTCAGGTGGAAGTCGTCGCCGATCAGGTCGGGCAGCGGCGTTCCGAAGACCGCGGTGGAGGAGGCGAAGACCACCCGGGGCCGGTAGCCGGGCAGCGCGCGGATCGCCTCCACGAGCGCCCGCGTGGCGTCGAGGTTCACGGCGTAGCCCCGCGCGAGATCCGCCTCGGCCTCGGCGCTGACCACCGCGGCCAGGTGGAAGATCACGGCGGGCCGCCCCGCGACCAGACCCGCCATCGCGCCCGGCGCCGCGAGGTCGGCCGCCCGCGTCCGCACTCCGGCCGTCCCCTGCGGCGCCACCACGTCGGCGAGCGTCAGGGCCACCTTCCCCAGCGCCCCCGCCGCCAGCGCCGCCGCCAGCTTGCGCCCCAGCATCCCGCCCGCGCCCAGCACCAGAACATCCATGTCCGCCCCCTCCCGTTCGCCGCAGGCTAGCCGCCCCGGCCCTTGACCGCCAGCGTGCCGCCGTGCAGGGCGGGCGGATGTGGACGCCCGTCACCCGCGCGGCCGAGGCCGGCCCCGCCCCCGCGCTGATCGTCGTCGCGGGCGGAACCTGGCACGATGCGGTCGCGCGCGGGCAGTTCGACTTCTTCGCCCTGCTCGCCGCCACCGCCGCCGCGCTGGGCGTGCGCGCCTGCCTCGCCGCCGATCGCCCGGGTCTCGCCGCCCGGCTCGCCGCGCAGGGGCACGCGGTGATCCTGATCGGCCCGCGCCGGCCCGCAGGCCCCGGCATCCTGCACGCCCACCCGGCCTACGTGCGCGGCTTCTGGGTACTCGACCCCATGGGCGTGCACCACGCCTCCTCGCTGGGCCGCGCGCCCTTCGACCCCGCGCAGGTCGCCGACCCCGACTGGTTCTTCGACGGCGTGGCGGGCTGGATGACGCGGCAGAACATCTCGAAGTTCGACCAGCCGCCCCGTGCGCCCCTGCCCGCCGTCCCCGCCGTCTTCTTCGCGCAGGAGATCGAGCACTGGCGGACCCCGGTGCACCACCTGAGCACGGCGCGGATCCTGCGGGTGCTGGCCGCGCACGGCCCGGCGCTGGTGAAACCGCACCCCGCCGCGTCCCCGGCCGGACTTTCGGCCCTGCGCGCCGCGATGGCGGGCACGGCCCTGGTCGAGACGCGGGCCTCGGTCCACGATCTCGCCGCCGCGGCAGGGGTGGTCGTGACCCAGACCTCGGCCGCGGGGTTCGAGGCGCTGATGCAGGGCGCGCGGGTGGTGACCTGCGGGGCCACCGACTACGGACGCGCGACCCTCGTCGCGCGGACGCCGGACGCGCTCGCCGCCGCGCTGGCGCGGCCCGACTGGCCCGTCCCCCCGGCCACCGCGCGCGCCTTCTTCACCTGGTTCCTGCGCGACGGCTGCCTCGAACCGGCGAAGGCCGACTTCGCGCGGCGCGCCTGGGACAGGCTGCGCGCCGCGGCCCCGCTGCTGCCCGGTTTCCGCCTGGACCCCGGCACCCCGCGCCCCGCGCGCCCGTGATCCGCGCACGCGCCCCTCACGAAGGGGCGAGTTTACTTCGCACCGCCGCACCGGCATGGTCGCGCGCGATGATCGCGCGCGCCCTCGTCTGCCTGACCCTGATCCTCGTGTCGGTCGTGCTGCCCGCCTGGCCGGGGTCCGCCCGCGCGCAGGACCTGGCGGGGCTGGCCCGGATCGACCCCGCGCGGTCGGCCATCGGCCTGGCGGAAGACGACGGTGGCGTCACGCTGCGGCTCGGTCTGTCGCAGATGGTGCCCTGGCGCGCCCGCGTGCTCGACGCGCCGCCGCGCCTCGTGCTCGACTTCCGCGAGGTCGACTTCGCCGGCCTCGACCGCGTGGCCCGGCCGTCGCCCGGCGTGCTGTCGCTGCGCGGCGGCCCGCTGCGCCCCGGCTGGTCGCGGCTGGTCGTCGAACTCGCCCGCCCGATGACGATCGCGCGCGCGGCGATGGCGACCGATGGGGCCGTCGCGGTCGAGGTGCGGCTGGCCGACGCGGCGCCGGAGGCCTTCGCCGCCATGGCCGCGCGCGCGGACCCCGCCGCCTGGGCCGACCCCCCGGCCACCGCGCTGCCGCCGCCGCCTGCGCGCGGCGACGGGCCGGTGACGGTGGTGCTCGACCCCGGCCACGGCGGCCTCGATCCCGGGGCCGAGGCCGAGGGGCTGACCGAGGCCGACCTCATGCTCACCTTCGCGCGCGAGCTGAAGGAGGCGCTGTTGCGCGACGGCACCTTCCGCGTGGTCCTGACGCGCGACGACGACAGGTTCGTCCCGCTCGAAACCCGCATCTCGACCGCGCGCGCGGCCGCGGCCGACGCCTTCGTCAGCCTGCACGCCGATGCGCTGGCCGAAGGCGAGGCGACCGGCGCCACGATCTACACGCTCGCCGACACGGCGACCGACGCCGCCGCGCAGGCGCTCGCCGAACGCCACGACCGCGACGACCTGCTCGCGGGCGTCGACCTGACGGGGGCCGACGACCAGCTCGCCACCGTGCTGATGGACATGGCCCGCACCGAGACGACGCCCCGCACCGACCGCCTCGCCGCCGCGCTCGCCGACGCGATCCGCGGCGCGGGCCTCAGGATGCACCGCCACCCGGTGCAGTCGGCGGGGTTCAGCGTGCTGAAGTCCCCCGACATCCCCTCGGTCCTGGTCGAGGTCGGCTTCATGTCCTCGGCCGCCGACCTCGGCCGGCTGCGCGACCCCGCCTGGCGGGCCGGGATGGCCGCGGCCATCGCCGCAGGACTGCGCGCCTGGGCCGACGCCGACGCCGCGCTGTCGGCGGCGCGGGCGCCCTGACGGCGCGGAGACCCTCTCCCCCGTCCCATCTCCCCGGGGAGAGGGGAGGTGCTTTCTCCCCGTGACCCGATGCCGTTTTGACCCCGGGCGCGACTGCGTGTATGGGCGGGGGCACCACCTGACGGGACGGCCCCTTGCTGCGATTCATCGGCTCCTTCTTCGGCGGCATCTTCACGCTCGTGACGATGGGCCTCGTCTTCGCCGCGCTGACCGTGGGCGCGATCTTCTACGCCTATTCGCGCGACCTGCCGTCGCACGAAAGCCTCGCGCAGTACACGCCCGCCACGATCAGCCGCATCTACTCGAACGAAGGCCGCATCATCGACGAGTTCGCCGAGGAACGCCGCCTCTTCGTTCCCATCGAGGACATCCCCGACCTCGTGGTCCAGGCCTTCGTCAGCGCCGAGGACAAGAACTTCTTCGTCCACAACGGCTATGACCTGCGCGGCATCGCCGCCGCCCTCGTCGAGGCGGTCCGCACCCGGGGGGCCGAGATGCGGGGGGCCTCGACCATCACCCAGCAGGTGACCCGGAACTTCCTGCTCGACGGCGGGCGGACGGTCGAGCGCAAGATCAAGGAGATCATCCTGTCCGTCCGGCTGGAGCAGACCCTGAGCAAGGAGAAGATCCTCGAGCTCTACCTCAACGAGATCTTCCTCGGCCAGAACAGCTACGGCGTGGCCGCCGCGGCGCAGACCTACTTCAACAAGACGCTCGACGAGCTGACCCCGGCCGAAGCCGCGATGCTGGCCGCGATGCCGCAGGCGCCGGGCCGTTACAACCCCGTCACGGCGAAGGAGCGGGTGACCGAACGGCGCAACTACGTGCTGCGCGAGATGTATCAGAACGGCTACATCGACCGCGCCACGATGGACGACAACATCGCCGCCCCGCTGCGGTCGGTGCAGAACGGGGACTATCCGGCCTTCCGCAACAGCCTGCCGCCGCGCGGCTACTTCACCGACGAGATCCGCCGCCAGTTGTCGGGCACCTTCGGGCAGGAGGAGTTCTTCGCCGGCGGCCTGACCATCCGCGCCACGATGGACCCGGAGTTGCAGGATGCCGCCGCGAACGCCCTGCAGCGCGGGCTCGAACGCTACGACCGCGGCCTCGGGCGGTGGCGCGGCACCGGGCAGACGATCCCCGCCGCCACGCTGGGCGACGAGACCGCCTGGCGCGCCGCGCTTGCCGAAACCGACGTGCCGCGCGACATCGAGGGCTGGCTGCCCGCGGTGGTGCTGGAGCCGGGCGAGGCCGAGATGCGCGTCGGCATCGAGGGCCGGCCGCTGGACGGCCCCGAACCCTCGGTCATCCCCCGCGACGACATCGACTGGATGCGCGGCGACTTCGCCGAGAACTTCACCCCCGGCGACGTGATCTTCGTCCGCCGCGTCACCAGCGACGCGGACGGCAGCTTCGTCCGCTGGTCGGTCCGCCAGGTTCCCGAGGTGCAGGGGGCCTTCATGGCCATGGACGTGAACTCGGGCCGGGTGCTCGCCATGCAGGGCGGGTTTTCCTACCAGTCCTCGGTGTTCAACCGCGTGACCCAGGCGATGCGGCAGCCCGGATCGTCGTTCAAGCCCTTCGTCTATGCCGCGGCGCTCGACAGCGGCTTCTCCCCCGCGACCATCGTCGTCGACGCCCCGATCGAGGTCGACACCCCGCAGGGCATCTGGACGCCCAAGAACGCGTCCGACCGCTATTACGGCCCGACGACGGTGCGCAACGGGCTGGAACAGTCGCGCAACCTGATGACCGTGCGGATCGCCCAGGCGACCGGGATGGAGACGGTCGCGCGTTATGCCGAACGCTTCGGCGTCTACGACAGCATGCAGCCCTTCCTCGCCAACGCGCTCGGCGCGCAGGAAACGACGCTCTACCGCATGGTCGCGGCCTACGCGATGTTCGCCAACGGCGGCGAGCGGGTCGAACCCACGCTGGTCGACCGCGTCCAGGACCGGTTCGGCCGCACCATCTACCGCCACGACCAGCGCGTCTGCACGGACTGCAACGCCGCTCGCCTGCCCGCGGGCCAGGCCCCCGTGATCGACACCTCGGGGCGCGAGCGGGTGATCGACGCGATCACCGCCTACCAGATCACCTCGATGATGGAAGGCGTCGTGCAGCGCGGCACCGCGCGCGGCATCAACCTGCCCGTCCCGATCGGCGGCAAGACCGGCACCACGAACGAAGCCCGCGACGTGTGGTTCATCGGCTTTTCCTCGAACATCGTGGCGGGCTGCTACATCGGCTTCGACCAGCCGAAGTCGCTCGGCGGCGGGGCGTCGGGCGGCGGCCTCTGCGGGCCGGTGTTCCAGCAGTTCATGGAGGTCGCCGTCGGCAAGTATGGCGGGTCCGCCTTCCGGCTCCCGCCCGGCGGCTATTTCGTGAACGTCGACCGCTTCACCGGCCAGCGCCTCGGCCCCGACGCGCAGGGCGAGAACGTCGTGGCCGAATACTTCCGCGAGGGCGAGGATCCGCTGGGCAACCTCGGCATGATCGTCGACGGCGGTTTCGGCATGGGCTCCAACCTGCCGCTCTTCGCCTACGGCGAAACCGACGACCCGAACGCCACGCGCAGCGTCGTGAACGCCGAGGGCGAGCGCGTCGACGTCCCCGACAACGCGGCCTTCGGCACGGTCAGCGCGGGCGGGTTGTATTAGCGCAAGTCCGCAACTGATTGAATCGGAATGTGGATTCCCGGGGGCGGACTTTCGTGATTCATTGCTTCCACCAGATGATGGAGGGAAGCATGGTTCTGGCACTGTCTGTAGATACCAGGATACGGGTTGCCAAGGCCCTTGAGGAAGGGGAGACCGTCCGGGCTGCGGCGAAGCGTTTCGGTATTTCGGTGGCCTCGGCGGTGCGGATCGGGCAGCGACAGCGCGCGGGGCGCGCGGCCAGGTTCCCGGCAAGGTTGGAGGGAGCCGCCGCGCGGCGCTCGCTGGCGAAAGTGGGGACTGGCTGCTGGCCCGGCTGGCCGAGAAGCCCGATCTGACGATGCGCGCGCTGACGGCGGAACTGGCCGCACGGGGCGTAACGGTCGCGCATGACACCGTCTGGCGGTTCGTGAGGCGCGCGGGCCAGACGGTCAAGAAAAGACCCTGATGGCCTGCGAACAGATGCGCCCGAAGGTGGCGCGGCTCCGCGCGCGCTGGCGGGCGCACCAGCACCGGCTTGATCCCAAGCGACTGATCTTCATCGATGAGACCTGGATCAAGACCAACATGACCCGGACCTGCGGCTGGGCCACGCGGGGCTAGCGCCTGACGGCGCATGTCCCGCACGGCCACTGGAAGACGCTGACCTTCCTCGCCGGGCTGCGCCACGACGGCATCGTTGCACCCTTCGTGCTGGATGGCCCCATCAACGGCGATCCTTTCACCGCCTGGGTCGGCCAGTGCCTTGTCCCCACACTGGTGCCTGGCGATGTCGTCATCGCAGACAACCTCGGCAGCCACAAAGGCCAGCCGGCCCGGCAACTCATCCGTGAGGCCAAGGCACATCTGCTGTTCCTGCCGCCCTACAGCCCGGACCTGAACCCGATCGAGATGGTCTTCGCCAAGCTCAAGACCCTCTTCCGCAAAGCCGACGAACGCAGCGTCGAAGCCTCATGGCGACGGGTGGGAACACTCCTCGACGCCTCCACACCAGCCGAGTGCCAGAACTACCTTCGCCATGCAGGATATGCTTCAACATGAACCAGACACGCACTAGGGCCCAGACCCATAAACTGGATTCCCTTGCGGTGCCGGTTGTGATTCATGCTGCCTGATACGGGGGTGTGGCATGGCTGAGTTCTGGCTGAGCGACGAGCAGTTTTCGCGGTTGCGGCCGCTTCTGCCGTCGGACACGCGGGGGGTTCCGCGGGTGGACGACCGGCGGGTCATTTCGGGGATCGTGCACGTCCTGATCAGCGGGGGCCGTTGGGTGGATGCGCCGGCCTGCTACGGGCCGCGCAAGACGCTGTACAACCGCTGGGTCCGGTGGGCGAAGAAAGGCGTGTGGCAACAGGCCTTTGCGACGCTGGCCGCAGCGGGCGGGCCTCCGGCCGCGCTGATGCTCGACAGCACCTGGGCCAAGGCGCACCGCTCGGCGGCGGGCGCAAAAGGGGGGCGCAGGCCCAGGCCATAGGGCGCTCCCGCGGGGGGGCGACGACCAAGCTGCACGGGCTCGTGGACGGCCAAGGGCGTCTCGTGGCCTTCGCCCTGACCCCGGGCCAGCGCGGCGATGCGCCGGTCGCGGCCGAACTGGTGGTGGCATTGCCCCCCTCGGCCACGCTCGCCGCGGACCGGGCCTACGACAGCGACGCCCTCCGCGCCCTGCTGATCGCACGCGGCACCACTCCCGTCATCCCGAACGGCCCGCGCCGCACGCGCCTCCACCCCTTCGACCGCGAGGCCTACAAGCGGCGAAACCTCGTCGAACGTGCATTCTGTCGGCTCAAGGACTTCCGGCGCATCGCCACCCGATACGACCGCCTGGCAGCAACCTACGCCGCAGCCATCAGCCTCGCCGCAATCGTGGCGTGGTGGATATGAGTCCGGGCCCTAGGCTGCGGCGGCGCGGCCCGGCGGCCGGGAACGGTCGGCCGCCGCAACGCGGCAGGCCCGGCGTCGTCGCCGGGCCGTCGCCGCGCCTGGCTCAGCTGCAGCCGCTCGTCCCGCCGCAGGTGTTGCACTTCATGCAGGTGCCGTTGCGGACCAGCGTGTAGTTGCCGCATTCGCCGCAGGGGTCGCCCTCGTAGCCCTGCATCTTCGCCTTGGTCCGCGCGTCGGTCGCCGCCACGTAGCTGCTCGTCGTCTCGACGAAACCGCGCGTTTCCACCGCCAGGCCCGAGAGGCCGCTGGCCTGCCCCCCCCGCAGCACCGTCAGCTCCTGCGGCAGGCGCTTCCTCATGTAGCCGGTGGAGGCCACCTGCTTCAGCACCTCGAGCGAGCGCGACGCGGCGGTCTCGGTCACCTCGGCGAAGTTGCGCTTGCCCTCGTCCTCGCCGCGGCCGAGGTCGTCGAAGCTCGCCCCCTCGGGCTTCACATGCGCAAGGTCGGTGCGGTCCAGATAGGACACGGCGAGCTCGCGGAAGATGTAGTCGAGGATCGAGGTCGCGTTCTTGATGCTGTCGTTGCCCTGTACCATCCCCGCCGGCTCGAACCGGGTGAAGGTGAAGGCTTCCACGAATTCCTCAAGCGGAACACCGTATTGCAGGCCGACGCTGATGGCGATCGCGAAGTTGTTCATCATCGCCCGGAAGCCCGCGCCTTCCTTGTGCATGTCGATGAAGATCTCGCCCAGCGAGCCGTCCCTGTATTCGCCCGTGCGCAGATAGACCTTGTGGCCCCCGACGATCGCCTTCTGGGTATAGCCCTTGCGGCGTTCGGGCAGCTTCTCGCGGTGCGACCGGACGATCTCCTTCACGATCACCTTCTCGACGATCTTCTCGGCGATCACCTGGGCGCGTTCCGTCACCGACCCGCTCTCCAGCACCTCGGCCGCCGCCTCGTCGTCCTCGACGAGCGCCGATGCCAGCGGCTGGCTGAGCTTGGACCCGTCGCGGTAGAGCGCGTTGGCCTTCACCCCCAGCGCGTGGCTCAGTTCGTAGGCCGCCAGCGTCTCGGCGATGGTGGCACCGTTCGGCATGTTGATCGTCTTCGAGATCGCGCCCGAGATGAACGGCTGCGCCGCCGCCATCATGCGGATGTGGCTGTCGACCGACAGGTAGCGCCGCCCCTTCCTGCCGCAGGTGTTGGCGCAGTCGAACACCGGCAGGTGTTCGGCCTTCAGGTGCGGCGCGCCCTCCAGCGTCATCGTTCCCAGCACGTGGTCGTTGGCCGCCTCGACCTGCGCCTTCGTAAACCCGAGGTGGCGCAGCAGGTCGAAGGTCGGGTCGGCGAGCCGTTCGGCCGGGATGCCGAGCGTGCCCTGGCAGAAGTCCGCGCCCAGCGTCCACTGGTTGAAGACGTATTTCAGGTCCATCGCCTTCGGCAGCGCGGCCTCGACCCTGGCGATCTCCTCCGGCCCGAAGCCGTGGCCGATCAGGGCCGCGTGGTTCAGGCCGGGTGCCTGGCCGAGGCTGCCGTGGCCGACCGCATGGGCGATGATCTCGGCGATCTGGTGCGACGGATAGCCGAGCTTCTCCAGCGCCGCGGGGACCGACTGGTTGATGATCTTGAAATAGCCGCCGCCCGCCAGCTTCTTGAACTTGACCAGCGCGAAGTCGGGCTCGATGCCGGTGGTGTCGCAGTCCATCACCAGCCCGATCGTGCCGGTCGGCGCGATCACCGTCGCCTGGGCGTTGCGGTAGCCGTGCGCCTCGCCCAGCGCCAGCGCCTCGTCCCAGGCCGATTTCGCAAGCGCGACGAGGCTCCGGTCGGGGCAGTTCGCCGCGTCGAGCGCGACCGCGGGCACGTTCAGCCCCTCGTAGGCCCCCCCGTGCGCCGCCGCGCGGTGGTTGCGGATCACCCGCAGCATGTGGGCGCGGTTCCTGGCGAAGCCCGGGAAGGCACCGAGCTCGCGCGCCATCTCGGCCGAGGTCGCGTAGCCGACGCCGGTCATGATCGCCGTCAGCGCCGCCCCCATCGCGCGGCCCGCGTCGCTGTCGTAGGGCAGGCCCATGTTCATCAGAAGGCCGCCGATGTTGGCATAGCCGAGGCCCAGCGTGCGGAAGTCGTAGGACCGCTGCGCGATCTCCTTCGACGGGAACTGCGCCATCATCACGCTGATTTCGAGCGTGACCGTCCAGAGGCGCGAGGCGTGGATGTAGCCCTGCGCGTCGAACCGCTGGCCGTCCCAGAAGGTCAAGAGGTTCATCGACGCAAGGTTGCAGGCCGTGTCGTCGAGGAACATGTATTCGCTGCACGGGTTCGACCCGCGGATCGGCCCGTCCTCGGGGCAGGTGTGCCAGGCGTTCACCGTGTCGTGGAACTGGATGCCGGGGTCGGCGCAGGCCCAGGCGGCGTGGCCCACCTGGTCCCAAAGCGCGCGCGCCCTGACGGTCCTGGCCACCTTTCCGTCGGTGCGGCGGATCAGTGCCCAGTCGGCGTCGTCGCGCACCGCCTTCAGGAAGGCGTCGGTCACCCGCACCGAGTTGTTCGAGTTCTGGCCCGAGACGCTCGCGTAGGCTTCGCTGTCCCAGTCGGTGTCGTAGGTCGGGAAGTGAATGCTGTCGAAGCCCTGCCGCGCGTAGTCGAGCACGCGCTTGACGTAGGTGTCGGGGATCATGGCCTTCTTCGCCGCCCGCAGCGCCGCCTTCAGGCCTGCGTTCTTCGTGGCGTCATGGGCATCCTCTTCGTTCGCGGGCTCTCTCGAACCAGTGGCGTTCGCGCGCTCACCATCCCAGGACTTCAGCGCCGCGAAGATGTCGTTCAGCCGCGCCTCGTGCATCTTCGAGCCCGCGACCAGCGAGGCGACCTTCTGCTCCTCGATCACCTTCCAGTTGATGAACTGCTCGATGTCGGGGTGGTCCATGTCGACGATGACCATCTTGGCCGCCCGCCGCGTGGTCCCGCCCGACTTGATCGCCCCCGCCGCGCGGTCGCCGATCTTCAGGAACCCCATCAGGCCCGACGACCTGCCCCCGCCCGACAGCCGCTCGCCCTCGCCCCGCAGGGACGAGAAGTTGGTGCCGGTGCCCGAGCCGTATTTGAACAGCCGCGCCTCGCGGACCCACAGGTCCATGATCCCGCCGTCGTTCACCAGGTCGTCGGCGACCGACTGGATGAAGCAGGCGTGCGGCTGCGGGTGTTCGTAGGAGGAGGACGACTTCGTCAGCCTGCCCGTCTTCCAGTCGACGTAGAAATGCCCCTGGCTCGGCCCGTCGATCCCGTAGGCCCAGTGCAGCCCGGTGTTGAACCACTGCGGGCTGTTCGGCGCGGCCATCTGGCGGGCGAGCATGAAGCGCATTTCGTCATGGTAGGCGCGGGCATCGGATTCGGTCGTGAAATAGCCGCCCTTCCAGCCCCAGTAGGCCCAGGCCCCCGCCAGCCGGTCGAACACCTGCCGGGCCGAGCTTTCGCCGACAAACCGCTGATCTTCCGGCAGGTCCGCCAGCGCCGCCGCGTCGGCGACCGACCGCCACAGGAAGGCGGGCACCCCCGCCTCCTTCACCCGCTTCAGCCGCGCGGGCACCCCCGCCTTGCGGAAATACTTCTGCGCGATGACGTCCGAGGCGACCTGGCTCCACCCCTCCGGCACCTCGACGGCGTCGTTGCGGAAGACGATCCGGCCGTCGGGGTTGCGGATTTCCGACGTGGCGATGGTGAAGGCCAGCGCGCCATAGGCGCCCGTGGCTTCGCTCGTGTAGCGGCGTTCGATCTGCATGGCTGCCCCGTTCCGTGTCTGTCGGGCTTTCCGCCCGGTTGTCCCTCGCTCCGCCGGACGCAAAGGACCGATCGCCGGAGACGGGTTTGCCCCCGCCCGCCGCCGAGGGCCGTTCGACCCCGCGTTGAGGATGTTCGCGTCTGCCCTTCCGGCCGCCCTGCGGCGGTGCCTGTCGAAGCCGCACCAACCTGCCGGAACCCGCGCCGCCTTTCAACGTGATTTTTCGCGCTTCCACCAGATAAAGTGTTTGGCGGCCATCCTTCTCACAACATGTCGCGTCGTTGTGCAGACCTGTTGATAACCTGGGGACGACTGTGGGAAACCGTCGCAGGACCGGCCGATTTCCTTCGCGGGCAGGCGGGCTTGGACGGCGCAGCGCGCGCGGCGCGTGAAGCCGTCGGCGTGGTGCCGCGGCCCGATTCCCGGCCGCCTACCGCCGGTTGACGAGCACGATCCCCGCGCCCACGCCCAGCGCCGCCGCGACCAGCCACCCGTCGACCGATTCGCCGAACAGGGCCGCCCCCAGCGCCATGGCGAAGACCGGGGTCAGGAAGGAAAAGCTCGCCACCACCGCCGCCGGATACCGCGACAGAAGCCACAGCCAGGTGATGAAGCCCCCCGTCACCACCACCGCCGCCTGCACCACCAGCCACAGCAGATGCACCGGCTGCAGGTCGCGCACGAGCGGCCCGAAGAGCGGACTCGCCAGCAGCAGGACCGGCGCGCTGACCGCGACCATCCAGAACAGCTGCCGTTCCGGCCCCACCGCCGCCATCGCGGGCCTGCGCGCGACATAGGCCGTCGCGGCCCAGCCCACCGCGCCGGCCAGCGCGGCCAGATCGCCCGCAAGCGACCCCGCGCCCCCCGCCCCCCGCGACAGGATCGCCAGTGCAGCCCCCGCGAAGGCCACCGCCAGCCCCAGCCCCTGCCGCGGCGTGATCCGCTCGCCGAGCCCCGCGTGCGCCATCAGCGCCAGCCACAGCGGCATGGTGTAGAACAGCACCGACGCCCGGCCGAGCGTCGTGAGGTCGAGCGCCAGGAACAGGAACAGGAACTCGGCCGCGAACACGACCCCGATCAGCAGCCCCGCCGGCACCACCGCGCGCGTGATGTGCAGGCCGATCCCCCGCCAGCGCATCCAGGCCCAGACGAAGCCCACCGCCAAGGCCGACCGCAGGCCTGCCAGGAACACCGGCTGCAGCCCCTCGGCGGTGATCTTGATGAGCGCCTGGTTCGCGGCGAACAGCAGCGTCACCCCCAGCAGCACCGCCGTGCCGGTCCCGTCGAGGGCGTCCTTCCGCGTCATCCGCCCCGCCTGCCCGACGCCCTGCGCGGGGTCAAGGCCCAGGCGGCGCGAAAAGCCGTTGACGCGCAGGGCGCGCGGGCGTTCCTGTGCGCACGCATGTATCCGGAAGGGGGGAACGCCATGGGGCTGATGAACACGCTGGTGAAGGTCGGGATCGGGATCGCCATGGCCAAGGGGATGGACGCGCTGCGCCAGGGCGGATCGGCCCGCGGGCGCGGCGGCATCGGCGGCATGATGGACCAGCTCGCCCGCCGCATGGGCGCACCCTCCGGGGCGGGCCGCGGCACGCCCTACGGCGGCCCCGGCGGCCTCGGCGGGATGATGGACCAGATCCTTGGCGGCGCCCGCCGCGCCCAGCCGCGGGCCAACGCCCCGCGCGGGGGCCTGTCCGACCTCATCATCGGCGGCGCGGCGGGCGGCGCGCTCGGCGGCCTGCTCGGCGCGGGCGGCGCCCCGCGCGAGGAGACGCTCGAGGCGGCGCTCTACCTGCGCTGCATGATCGCCGCCGCCAAGTCCGACGGCACGCTCGACGCGGCCGAGAAGGCCAAGATCATGGGCGCGGTCGGCGACGCCACGCCCGACGAGATCGCCTTCGTCAACGCCGAACTCGCCGCCCCCGCCGACGTGCAGGCGCTGGCCCGCCAGGTGCCGCAGGGGCTGGAGGAGAAGGCCTATCTCGCCGCCCTCATGGCCATCGACCTCGACCAGCGGTCCGAGGCCGCCTTCCTCGACAGCTTCGCCCGCGCGCTGGACCTGACGCAGGACGAGGTCAAGGCGATCCACGACAAGGCCGGCGCGCCCGCGATCTACCGGTAGCGGCGGGCCTCGCCCTATGAAACCACGCGTCCCGGGCCCCGACCCGGGACCTCTTCCCTTTCCGGCAGTCCGCCCGCCATCGCCACGCGGCCGGCTTGACAGGTCGCGTCGGCCTGCGGACCCTGGCGCAACCTCCCCCAGTCAAGGACCCGCGCCCCATGCTCCGCGCCCTCGCCCTGCTCGCCGCCCTGGCCACGCCCGCCGCCGCCGACCCCCTCGACGACGCCGTCGCCGCCTGGGTCGCGGCCGACGACGCGACCGCCCTGCCCGCGCTCGCCGCGCTGGCCCAGGGCGGCGACACCCGCGCGATGCTGTTTCTCGGGGCCATCGACCCGCGCCCGGTGGTGACCGACTGGGCGCTCGCGCTCGACCGGCAGACGCGCAACGCGCTCCTCCGCCGGCCCGGGGGGCTGTCGGGCCAAAGCTGGCTCGGCGCGATCCCCGCGGGCGACCCGCAGCGCCCGCTCGCCGACGCGCTCCTGGCCGCGCGCGCGGGCGACCCCCTGCCGCTCCTGGCCCAGGGCCAGCCCGGCGCGGCGGTGCAGCCGCTCTTGCGGATGTTCAACGAAACCCCCGGCGCGCTTGCCACGCTCAGCCGCGACGAACCCCTGTCGCCGACGCTCGACGCCCTCGTCTGGCGCGACGCCCGCGACGCCCCCTCGGCCTTCCCCATGGCCAGCCCGGTCGTGCGGCGCGGGTGGGAGGAGGTGGCGGCCGGCTTCGCCACCCTGCCGCCCGAGAGCATGCACCGCCTGATCGTCGCCGCCGCCTGGAACCCCGCCGGGGCGACCTCGATCGGCGACGACCGCGACGTGGCGGCGGGGCTGATCCTGACCTGGGGCACCTGGCTCGCCCCCGCCCGTGCCCCCGACGACGTGACCCCGGCCGACCTCGACGCCGCCCTCCCCCGGGCCCGCGACATCCTGATGGCCGCGCCCGAAGCCGCCGCCCACCGCGCCCTCTGCACCCCCTGCCCCGACGCGCCCGCCTGCACGCTCGCGCTCTGGTCCGCGGCGAACGGCTACTACGGCGCGATCTGGCCCGGCACGCCGCTGGACGCCTTCGTGCCCCCCGCCGCCTGGCAGGGCAGCCCGCGCCAGCAGGCCGAACTCCTGGCGATCGCGGGCGACACGCCCCGCCGCTTGATCGCCGACGCCTGCGCCGCCGACATCGTGGCGCGGTAGCCCCGCGTCGGGGTCAACGCGCCCGCGCCCTCATCTTCCCGCAAATATCCCCGCCGGAGGCTCCGGCGACCCCGCCAGACCAGCCAGCCGGCCTCAGCGCGCGACCAGCCCGAAGATCCGCGTCATGTGCTGGGCAAGGTAGATGCGCAGCCAGGGCGTGTAGCGGTCGGGGTTGCGCGCCACGTCCGCCGACAGGTCGTACAGGTCCACCCAGCGCACCTCGGCCACCTCGGCCGGGTTCGGCACCACGCGCAGGCCCGCCTGCGCCTCGGCCAGGAAGATGTCGACGACCTCGTGCTCGACCAGCCCGGCCCCCACCTCGGCGCGATACTCCACCCGGTCCGCGAAGGACGGGAACAGCCCCGCGATCCCGAGTTCCTCGCGCAGGCGGCGGACGGCGCAGGCCGCCGCGTCCTCGCGCCACAGCGGGTGCGTGCAGCAGGTGTTGGCCCACAGCCCCGGCGTGTGGTACTTCCCCGCCGCGCGGCGCTGGATCAGCACCCGCGTCCCCTCCATCACGAAGACCGACACCGCCTTGTGCCGGATGCCCGCGCGGTGCACGGCCATCTTCTCCATCGGCACCAGACGGTCGCCGTCGAAGGCGGGGATCATGTCCATCAGACGTGCTCCGCCCGCACCAGGCCCCACAGATGCGAGATGTTCTTGATCCCGATCTTCAGATGCGCCAGCGGCCGCGCGCGGACGAGCCGCTTGTTCATGTAGGCCTCGAAGGTCAGGCGCTGCACGTCGATGTCGTGGCACAGGCTGACGAACCGCTCGCGCCGGTCGTCGCTGCGGTAATAGGCGTCCTGCATGGTGCGAAGCACGCGGAAGACCATCCGGTGGTCCTTCATGAAGAGCTTGCGTGCCAGACGCAGATCACGCGCGCGCCCCGATGACAATGCGGCCAAAGCGGCGGTGGCTGCGACCCTTCCGCCCACCATGGCGTAGTAGATCCCCTCGCCCGACGACGGCGCGACCACCCCCGCCGCGTCGCCGGCCAGCACCACGTCGCGCCCGTTGTCCCAGCGGTCGAGCGGGCGCAGCGGGATCGGCGCGCCCTCGCGGCGGATCGTCTCGCAGCCCGCGAGGCCGGCGGACGCCCGCAGGTCGGCCGTCGCGGCCTTCAGGTCGACGCCGTCGCGCCCCGTGCCCATCCCGACCGACGCCTGCGCGCCGTGCGGAAAGACCCAGCCGTAGAAATCCGGGCTGATCCGCCCGTCATAGACCACGTCGCAGCGCGCGGGGTCGTAGTCCGCGTTCGCCGCGGGGGCGGCGATGATCTCGTGATAGGCGATGACGTAGGGAATGCGGTCGCCGCCCGGCACCTCGGCGCGGGCCACCGCCGACCGCGCGCCGTCCGCGCCGATCACCAGCCGCCCGGTCAGCCGCGCCTCGCGGCCCCCGTCGCGATAGACGACAAGCGTGCCCGCCGCGTCGCGCTCCAGCCGCACGAAGGTGCCGGTCACGCGGTTGGCCCCCGCCTGCGCGGCGCGGTCACGCAGGAAGGCGTCGAAATGCTCGCGGTCCACCATGCCGACGAATCCGCCCTCGATCGCGATGTCGACGTGCCGCCCCGTCGGGCTGACCATCCGCGCGGTGCCGATCCGCGCCACGATCTGGCCGTCGGGAATCGCGAAGTCGGCGATCAGCCGCGGCGGGATCGCCCCGCCGCAGGGCTTGATCCGCCCCGCCCGGTCCAAGAGCGCCACGCGCCGCCCCGCGCGGGCCAGATCCTCGGCCGCGGTCGCGCCGGCCGGCCCGCCCCCCACCACGATGACGTCGAACATCCTACTCTCCCGGCTGAAGGATGGGGGCGCGCACCGCCACGACGCGCAGGGCCATGGCGGCAGCGATCAGGAACAGGCACGCCTCGATCAGGAACACCGCGCCGAAGGCCCGGGGCGCCGGCAACCACAGCCGCAGCACATCGGCGCCCGCCGCACCGGCGAGCCCGCCGAACCCCGCCGCCAGCGCCTGCGCCGCGCCCCAGAGGCCGATCCGCGTGCCCTCGCGCCCCGCCTGGCCCCCGGCCAGCGCCATCATCGCGCCCACGGCGGCGACCGCGAAGACGCCGTTGGCCACGCCCAGCGCCACCACCACGGGGGTTAGGAACGCCACCCCCAGGTCCGGCAGCGCCGACAGCGCGATCAGCGCGGTGGCCGACCCGAGGCAGCCCGCGACGCACCACGTCCGCAGCGACCCGACCCGCAGGCCCGTGGCGAGCACCCCCACCAGCAGCATCCCCGCGAAGACCCCGCCGTTCTGCGCCCCCGACAGCTGCGTCGTGACCCCTGCCGGCAGCCCGAAGGCCAGGCCCGCGAAGGGCTCGAGGATCAGCTCCTGCAGGAAATAGGCGGTCATCGACAGGAACACGAAGACGGTGAAGGCCCGCGCCCGGGCGTCGCCCCAGACCTCGGCCAGCCCGTCGCGGAACGGCGTGCGGTCCGCGCGCACCGCCGCCCCCGTCTCGATGCCCCGCACCGCAAGCACGGTCAGCGCCACGAACCCCGCCGCATAGGCCCCGACCAGCTCCAGGAGCCGCGCCGGGCTGTAGGCCCCGAGCAGCGCCCCAAGCGTTCCCGCCGTGACCGCGATCCCCGCGATCATCATCGCCCAGGTGATCGTCGCCGCCGCCGCCCGCCTGCGCGGGGGCGTCTCGGCCGCGAGCAGCGCGAGAAGCGAGGTCCCCGCCGCCCCCACCCCCAGCCCGATCATCGCATAGGCCAGCACCGACAGCGCGAGCGCCATGGCGAAACCCGTGGCGAACAGCGTCACCCCCAGCGCCGCAAGCCAGGTGCCCGCCGCCAGAACGCCCATGCCGCCCAGGATGAACGGCACCCGCCGCCCGCCCGCGTCCGACCGGAACCCCCAGCCGGGCCGCGCGAGCTGCAAGCCGTAGTGGAACGCCACCAGCGCCCCCGGCAGCACCGCCGGAAGCGCCATCTCGACCACCATCAGCCGGTTCAGCGTCGAGGTCGTGATGACCACCAGGCCTCCCAGCGCCATCTGCACCAGGCCGAGCCGCAGGGTGACGCGCCAGCTCACAGCCCCCTCACCGCCAGCGCCGCGACCATCATGCCCAGCACATAGGGCCCGACCCCCGCGCCGTTGTACCAGGGGGCGCGGCCCTTCGGGTCGCGGAACAGCACCGTCATCGCCCGGACCTGCACCGCCAGCAGCACGGCGATGACCAGCGCATGCCAGGGCCGGTCGAAGACGAACAGCATCGCGATCACCAGCGCCTGCGCCATGCCCATCACCGTGCAGGCGACCCGCGCCGCGACATCCGGCCCCAGCACCACCGGCAGCGACCGCACGCCGTGCAGGCGGTCGCCCTCCAGCGCCTTGAAATCGTTCAGCGTCATGATCCCGTGCGCGCCGAAGGCGTAGAGCCCGGCCATCAGCACCACCGGGAACGGCGGCGCGCCGGCCAGCAGCACCGCGGCCCCCGTGAACCACGGCAGCCCCTCGTAGCACAGCGCGACCAGCCCCGGCCCCCACCAGCCCGACCGTTTCAGCCGCACCGGCTCGGCCGAATAGGCCCAGGCCGCGACCACGCCGAAGACCGTCGCGCCGAACCCCCAGGGCCCGAGCATCCAGCCGATCCCCAGCGCCAGCGCCGTCATCGCCAGCGCGACCCACAGGCCCCACGACCCCGGCACCCGGCCCGACGGAATCGGCCGCCCCGGCTCGTTCACCGCATCGACGTGCCGGTCGCACCAGTCGTTCGCCGCCTGGCTCATCCCGCAGACGACCGGCCCGGCCAGCACCATGCCCAGCACGATCACCCCCCACCGCCCCGACGGATCGACCCCGGCCGCGACCGTGCCGCAGAGATAGGCCCAGACCGGGGGAAACCAGGTCAGCGGCTTGACCAGCGTCAGAAGCGCGCGGGGCTCGGGAAGTGGGGACTGTCTGCCGAAGGTGACGCTCATGCTGTCAAGTATTGTTGACAGCCCCGAGTCCCGCAAGGGGCTTCGTTGCCGCAGGCCGCCGCGGTCCCGTTGCAGCAGCACCCGGTCGAGCGCCCTACCCGCGCCCCTGCCGCAGGCCCGAAGCACCGCCCACGCGGCCCGCCACGGGCCGTTCACCCGGCGTCAGGGCGAACGCCCGCCCGCGCCCTCATCTTCCCGCAAATATCCCGGGGGTGAGCCCCGCAGGGGCGAGGGGGCAGCGCCCCCTGCCGTCAGGCCCCCGGGTCGTCCTTGTTCAGAAGCCCGTACTTCCGCAGCTTCACATAGAGCGATTGCCGCGACAGGCTCAGCATGTCCGCCGCCGCCACGCGGTTGTTCCGCGTCAGCTCCAGCGCGGTCTCGATGCACATCTTCTCGATCACGTCCGTGGTCTCGGCCACGATGTCGCGCAGCGTGCTCGACCCGACCAGCTCCACCACGTTGCGCGCCGTCTCCTCGCCGCCCGGGCTGCGCCGGACCGTCTCGGCGCGGCTCGCGTCGCGGATCATCACGCCCATCACCGGGTTCGGCCGGTCGTTCAGCCAGGTCGCCGACAGCTCCACCGCCACCTGCCCCGAGAAGTCGGTGGCGAGCCGCGTCGCGTAAAGCCGCATCGTCCCCGCGCGCTTGACGTTCTCCAGGATCATCCGCAGGTCGATCGCACCCCGCACCAGGAAATCCGACAGCGGCCGGCCGCGCACCGCGCTCATGCTCGCGGCGTCGGTCAGGTTCAGGAAGGCCTCGTTTGCCGCCCGGATCACGCCCTCGCCGTCGGTGAACAGGATGCCGTCCACGCCCTCGTGATACAGCCGCGACAGGTGCTCGCTCAGATCGTCGGCCTGCGTCCGCGCCCGGTCGGCAAGGTCGAGCTGGCACAGAAGGATCCGCTCTCCCGCCGCCCGGAACACCGTGGGCGACACCAGAAGCCGCTGCTGCGACCGGCGCGCGGTCAGCTCGATCGGCGCGGCCTGGTCGGCCACCGCCAGGCCCGCCATGCTCTCCAGGAACTCGCCGCGCCGCCGCCCCTCGAACTCCTGCGCGATGGCTGCGCCGACAAGCTCCGCCCTGGTGCCGCCGAGTAGCGCCGCCGCCGCGGGGTTCACGTCGACGATCCGCCCGGACGACATCGAGATCATCACCAGCGGGTCGCGCGCGACCTCCATCACGACGCGATACCGCGTCTCCATCTCGCGCTGCGACTCATAGTCGCGTTCCAAGGCCAGCTGCGCGCTGACAAGCTGCTGCTGCACCTCGGCGATCGGGCGCAGGTCGCGGCCGAGCATCAGGATGGATCCGTCGGATTCCATCATGTGAAGCGCATAACGCACCGGAAACGCCCAGCGCAGGGCGTCCGCGTGGTTCAGCTCCACCGCGATGTGGCTGCGCCTTCGTTCCTGCAGCTCGGCCACCCGCGCCTCGAACTTCGGGTAGCTTTCCACCGTCAGGACGTCGCGCAATCGCACGCCCTCCCAGTCCGACAGCTGCCCGTAGAAGCGGTGCGCGGGGTTCACGAGGACCGAGACGACCCGGTGGTCGGGTGACACCAGAAGCGTGATGTCCGAGGCCGAGGACAGGATGTCGCTCAGCACCTCCGGTGCCACGAGCGGCACCTTCCCGGCGTTGATCAGCTGGCGGCCATCGGTTGTCAAAGCGTCATTCCAGATCGCAAGCGACGCGCTGCATCTGCGCGCCAAGACCGGCCCGTTCAAGACCCAAGGCGCGGATGACCTGTGCCAGGTCGTTCACCGCCACGTCCGCCCCCGTCCGTTCCCGCACGTCCTGCACGATCCCGAGAACCGCCCCGCCCACGGCGACCGGCGCCGGCGACAGGTTCTTTAGTGCGGCGACCAGCACCCGGCAAGGTTCGACCCCGCTCGCCTGCCCGACCGAGACCATGATTCCGTCGAACGCGGTCGCGGCGAAAAGGTTCCGCAGCTCGGCGAGCGTCGGCGCGATTCGCAGCGCGACCGACACGCCGCGGCGGCGCAGCATCCCGGCCAGGACCATGCCGCCCAGCGTGTGCTGTTCCTCCGCCGGGATGATCAGCAGCACCGCGGCGCCAGGCCGCCCCGGCCCCGGTTCCTGGTCGGCCGCCCAGCCCCGGCCGATCTCGCGCAGGATCGCCTGCAGCCGCGCCGTCCCGATCGACACGTCCGAGAATCCCATCGTGTCGTCTTCCCAGGCCTTGCCCAGGCGGCGCGCGATTTCAGGGGTATAGCGGTCGGCAAAGGCGATCCGGGTCACCCCGGCGCGCTGGATGTCGGCCAGCATGCCTTCGACCCCGCCGGAACCCGGGGCCACGACAGCCTCCATGAAGCGCAGCACCAGGTCCTCGCGCAGGACCGCCGGCGCGGGGCCGTCGCGGTCGACTAGGCGCGCCACGACACGCGCGGCGAGCCCCGCGATGCCTTGCGCAGGGTCCGTCACGCCTGTCAGTGGTTGATCGCGGCCATCCATTCCATCGGTTCCCCGCTGAAGGCCCTGCCTGCCGGGACCATACGCCTGCCATGCGGGCTTGCCTACGGGAAAGTGCAGGTGCCACGACTGTCCACCTTCTGTGACATTCTGGCCCAGGCGGTCACCGCAAAACCCCCCCTTCACGCGCAAAACAGCGTGATCGTTCGCCGAATCCCGCATGACAAGCGCCTCGCTGGGTCGTTGTGCTGACAGGCGCACTGTAAGTTTGGATTGACACTTTTGCAACGGCGGATAGGTTCGGGCCATGACGCAGGTTCTGACAGACTTCGCCCAGGGCGCCCGTCGGGACTCCCCCCGACCGCTCTACACGCCGGCCCAGCGCGCGCGCCGCGACGCGACGCGCTGGACGCTGGTGCAGGGCATCCTTGCCCCGGTGCAGTTCCTGGCCTTCGCCGTCTCGGTCGCGCTCGTCCTGCACTACCTCGCCACCGGCACCGGCTATGCCGCCGCCACCGCCTCGATCCTCGTCAAGACGGCGCTTCTCTACACCATCATGGTCACCGGCGCGCTGTGGGAGAAGGCGGTCTTCGGCCGCTACCTCTTCGCCCCCGCCTTTTTCTGGGAGGACGCGGTCAGCTTCGCCGTCATCGCGCTGCACACGGCCTACCTCTGGCTCCTGTGGACCGGCGCGCCGCACGGGGTGCAGATGGCGACCGCCCTTGCCGCCTACGCACTCTACCTCCTCAACGCCACGCAGTTCGTCCTGAAGCTCCGCCGCGCGAGGCGGTCATGACCCGGGGCTGCACCGATACGCCGATCCTGCGCGAACGCGGCCAGCGCGAGGTCTTCTGCGGCCTGACCGGCATCATCTGGCTGCACCGCAAGATGCAGGACGCCTTCTTCCTCGTCGTGGGGTCGCGCACCTGCGCCCACCTGCTGCAGGCCGCCGCGGGCGTGATGATCTTCGCCGAACCCCGCTTCGGCACCGCGATCCTGGAGGAGAAAGACCTCGCGGGCCTCGCCGACGCCAACGCGGAACTCGACCGCGAGGTCGCGCGGCTGCTCGCCCGCCGCCCCGACATCCGCCAGCTCTTCCTCGTCGGCTCCTGCCCGTCCGAGGTCATCAAGCTCGACCTCCACCGCGCCGCCGAACGCCTGAGCGCGCTGCACGCGCCCCACGTCCGCGTCCTGAACTACTCCGGCTCCGGCATCGAGACGACCTTCACCCAAGGCGAGGACGCCTGCCTCGCTGCCATGGTGCCCGTCATGGCCCCGACCGACGCCGCGGACCTCCTGATCGTCGGCGCGCTGCCCGACGTGGTCGAGGACCAGATGCTGGCCCTCCTCGCGGCCATGGGCCTCCGCGCCACATGCCTGCCCGCCCGCCGCTCCGCCGACCTGCCGGCGGTCGGCCCGAACACCCGCTTCGCGCTGGTACAGCCCTTCCTCGGCGACACCCACGCGGCGCTGACCCGCCGGGGCGCGCAGCACATCCCCGCCCCATTCCCCTTCGGCGCCGAAGGCACGACGCTCTGGCTCCACGCCGTCGCCGCCGCGATGGGCGTGCCCGCCGACCGCGTCGAAACCGTCATCGCCGCCCCCCGCGCCCGCGCCCAGCGCGCCACCGCCGTCCACCGCGCCGCGCTCGAGGGCAAGCGGATCTTCTTCTTCCCCGACAGCCAGCTTGAAATCCCGCTCGCCCGCTTCCTGACCCGCGAGCTGGGCATGCAGGCGGTCGAGGTCGGCACCCCCTACCTCCACCAGGCGCTGATGGCCCCCGACCTCGCGCTTTTGCCCGCCGGCCCGACCCTCAGCGAAGGCCAGGACCTCGACCGCCAGCTCGCCCGCGCCCGCGCGGCACGCGCCGACATCACCGTCTGCGGCCTCGGCCTCGCCAACCCGCTCGAGGCCGAGGGGCTGACGACCAAATGGGCGATCGAGCTCGTCTTCACGCCCGTCCACTTCTACGAACAGGCGGGCGACCTCGCCGGCCTCTTCAGCCGCCCCGTCCGCCGCAAGGCCCTGCTGACGCGCGAGGCCGCGGAATGACCCGCCCTCTCTTTCCGGCTGAAATACTCCACAGGGGGTCCGGGGGACGTGAAGTCCCCCGGGCGACCGCGCCATGAAGCTCGCCGTCTGGACCTACGAAGGCCCGCCCCACGTCGGCGCGATGCGCGTCGCGACGGCGATGAAGGGGCTACACTACGTCCTCCACGCGCCCCAGGGCGACACCTACGCCGACCTCCTCTTCACCATGATCGAGCGGCGCAACCACCGCCCGCCCGTCACCTACACCACCTTCCAGGCGCGCGACCTCGGAGCGGACACCGCGAACCTCTTCAAGGACGCCGCGCGCGGGGCCTTCGCGACCTATGCGCCGCAGGCGATGATCGTCGGGGCCTCCTGCACCGCCGAGCTGATCCAGGACGACACCGGCGGCCTCGCCGAGGCGCTGGGCCTGCCGATCCCGGTCATCCCGCTCGATCTGCCCAGCTATTCGAGGAAAGAGAACTTCGGCGCCGACGAGACCTTCTTCCAGATCGTCCGCCGCCTGGCCCGGCCCTGCCCGCGCAGCGAGGGCCTGACCGCCAACCTCCTCGGCCCCACCGCGCTCGGCTTCCGCCACCGCGACGACGTGGCCGAGATCACCGGGCTGCTCGCCCAGATGGGCATCGCGGTGAACGTCTGCGCGCCGCTCGGCGCCACCCCCGCCGACATCGCCCGCATTCCCGCGGCCCACGTCAACGTCCTGATGTATCCCGAAACGGCGGACGCCGCCGCGCGCCACTGCGAGCGCGCCTTCGGCCAGCCCTTCACCAGGGTCGTCCCGATCGGCACCGGCGCGACGCGCGACTTCATCGCCGAGATCCAGGGCCTCACCGGCGTGACCGCCACGCCGTCGGAGGCCACCCTGCGCCAGCCCTGGTGGGCCGCATCGGTCGACTCGACCTACCTCACCGGCAAGCGCGTCTTCATCTTCGCTGACAGCACCCACGCCATCGCCGCCGCCCGCATCGCCGCCGACGAGATCGGGTTCGAGGTCGCGGGCCTCGGCTGCTACAACCGCGAGGGCGCCCGCGCCCTGCGCGCCGCCGCCAAGGTCCACGGGGTGGAGCCGCTCGTCACCGACGACCACCTCGAGGTCGAGGCCGCCATCGCCGCCTGCGCCCCCGAGCTGATCCTCGGCACGCAGATGGAACGCCACATCGCCAAGCGCCTCGGCATCGCTTGCGCGGTCATCAGCGCGCCCGTCCACGTCCAGGACTTCCCCGCTCGCCACTCGCCCCAGATGGGGTTCGAGGGCGCGAACGTCATCTTCGACACCTGGGTGCACCCGCTCGTCATGGGGCTGGAGGAGCACCTCCTGACCATGTTCCGCGAGGATTTCGAGTTCCACGACGCGGCCGGTGCCAGCCACCACGGGGCGAAGGCGCAACCGGCCCCGCTGGCGACACCCGCCCCGGCCCCCGCGCCGGGGCCTCTCCCCGCCCCGGACGGATCGAACGTCATCTGGCTCGCCGCCGCCGAACAGGAGCTGCGCAAGATCCCCTTCTTCGTCCGCAAGAAGGCCCGCGCCAACACCGAACGCTACGCCACCGAACGCGGCGTCCGGCAGATCAGCGTCGAGACGCTCTACGAAGCCAAGGCCCACTATGCGCGATGACCGCCATCCGGCCGCGACCCCCGCCCGCTACCGCATCGCGGTGGTGACGCTCGACGCGCACGCCGCGGGCCCCGCCCGGCGCATCGCCGCGGGCCTGCAGCGCGACCTGCCGGGGCTCGAGATCACCATCCACGCCGCCGCCGAATGGGCCGAAAACCCCGCCTCGCTCGCCCGCGCCAGGGCGGCGGTCGCCTCCGCCAACATGATCGTGGCGAACCTCCTGTTCCTGGAAGAACACGTCGCGGCGATCCTCCCCGACCTGACCGCCGCCCGCGCCCGCGTCGACGCCTTCGTCGGCATCATCGCCGACCCCGCCATCGTGCGGCTGACGAAGATGGGCGAGCTCGACATGACCCGCCCCGCCACCGGCGTCATGGCGCTCCTGAAGAAGCTGCGCGGGTCGCGCGGCCCGTCCGCCGAATCGGGCGAGCGGCAGATGACGATCCTCAGGCGCCTTCCGAAGATCCTCCGCTACATCCCCGGAAAGGCTCAGGATCTGCGCGCCTGGTTCCTCGCGATGCAGTACTGGCTCGGCGGGTCCGACGACAACATCGCGGCGATGGTCCGCTTCCTCGCCGGCCGCTACGCCCGCGCCACCTTCGGCCGCGTGCCCGAAGCCCCCGCCCCCGTGCTCTACCCCGAGGTCGGCGTCTACCACCCCCGCCTGCCCGGCCGCATCGCGACCGACGCCCGCGCCCTGCCGCGGCCTGCCGGGGCCACGGGGACCGTCGGCCTCCTGATGCTGCGGTCCTACATCCTGGCCGGCGACACCGCGCATTACGACGCGGTCATCGCGGCGCTGGAAGGCCGGGGCCTCGCGGTGATCCCGGCCTTCGCGGGCGGGCTCGACGGGCGGCCCGCGCTCGCCGCCTTCCACCAGGGGTGCATCGACGCGCTGGTCTCGCTGACCGGCTTCTCGCTCGTCGGCGGCCCGGCCTACAACGACAGCCCCGCCGCCGTGGCGGCGCTGACCGCGCTCGACGTGCCCTATGTCGCGGCCCACCCGCTGGAGTTCCAGACGCTCGGCCAGTGGGCCGCCTCGCGCACCGGCCTCGGCCCGGTCGAGACGACGATGCTCATCGCGCTGCCCGAAATCGACGGGGCCACGACCCCCACCGTCTTCGCCGGCCGCCACGACGCGGGCGGCTGCCAGGGCTGCCCCGGCGGCTGCCCGGGGTCGGACACCCGCGCCATGGCGCCCTGCCCCGAACGCATCGGCCATCTCGCCGACCGCGTCGCCCGCCTCGCCGCGCTGCGCCGGTCGAACCTCGCCGCGCGCCGCGTCGGGATCGTCCTCTACGGCTTTCCCCCGAACGCGGGCGCGGCCGGCACCGCCGCCTACCTCGGCGTGTTCGAAAGCCTTCACAACACGCTCCACGCCATGGCCGCGCAGGGCTACGCCCTGACCCCGCCGCCCAGCGTCGACGCCCTGCGCGCCGCCGTCCTGCAGGGCAACGCCGCCCGCTTCGGCCAGCCTGCCAACGTCGCCGCCATCGTCGGCGCGGACGACATCGTGGCCGACTGCCCCTGGCTGCCCGAGGTCGAGGCCGTCTGGGGCCCCGCGCCGGGACGCCACCAGTCCGACGGCCGCGGCGTCTTCGTCCTCGGCGCGCGCTTCGGCAACGTCTTCGTCGGCCTGCAGCCGGTGTTCGGCATCGAAGGCGACCCGATGCGCCTCCTCTTCGACGGCAGCTTCGCGCCGACCCACGCCTTCACCACCTTCTACCGCTGGCTCAAGGCCGACTTCCGCGCCGACGTCCTCCTCCACTTCGGAATGCACGGCGCGCTCGAGTTCATGCCCGGCAAGCAGGCGGGCGTCGGCCGCACCTGCTGGCCCGACCGGCTGATCGGCAACCTGCCCAACGTCTACCTTTACGCCGCGAACAACCCGTCCGAGGCGACGCTCGCCAAACGGCGCGCGAACGCGGTGACCGTCAGCCACCTGACGCCGCCGCTCGCGAAGGCGGGTCTCTACCGGGGCCTGCAGGACCTGAAGGACACGCTGTCGCGCCTGCGCACGATGCCGCCGGGCGATGCGGGGCGGGCCGACGTGATGCTTCTGGCGGCAGAGCAGGCGCGCGCGGTGGACCTCGCGGGCGATGTCGACGACCTCTGGGCCAGGCTTCTCGAAACCGAAGGCGCGCTCATCACCGACGGGCTGCACGTCGTGGGCAGGCCGCTGACCGCCGAGGCCCGCGCCGCGCTGGTCGACCTGATGCCCGAGGGCACCGACCGGGCCGAGGCCGACCGTCGGCTGTCGGCGCAGACCGAACTCCCCGCGCTCCTGCGCGCGCTCGGCGGGCACTACACCCCGCCCGTCCCCGGCGGCGACGTGATCCGCAGCCCCGAGATCCTGCCCACGGGCCGCAACATCCACGCCTTCGACCCCTTCCGCATGCCCACCGCCTTCGCGCTCCGCGACGGTGCCGCGCAGGCGGCCCGGCTGCTCGCCACCCATGCCCGTCTGCCGCGTTCCGTGGCGCTGGTCCTCTGGGGGTCGGACAACATCAAGTCCGACGGCGGACCCGTCGCCCAGGCGCTCGCGCTGATGGGCGCGGCCCCCCGGTTCGACAGCTACGGCCGCCTCGCCGGGGCCGACCTGATCCCTCTCGCGGCGCTCGGCCGCCCGCGGATCGACGTGGTGATGACGCTGTCGGGCATCTTCCGCGACCTGCTGCCGCTGCAGACCCGGATGCTGGCCGAGGCCGCCTGGAAGGCCGCCACCGCCGACGAGCCGCTGGCGCAGAACTTCATCCGCGCCCATGCGCTGGCGCAGATGCAGGCGCTCGGCTGCGACATGGAGACGGCGGCGCTGCGCGTCTTCTCCAACGCCGAGGGTGCCTACGGGTCGAACGTCGGCACGCTCGTCGGCCAGTCGGCCTTCGGGGCCGAGGACGAGCTCGCCGACGCCTACCAGGCGCGCAAGTCCTTCGCCTACGGCCGCGCGGGCCGGCCGGTGAAGCAGGCCGCGCTCTTGCAGGCCGCGCTTTCCGAGGTCGACATCGCCTACCAGAACCTCGAATCGGTCGAGCTCGGCGTCACCACCGTCGACCACTACTTCGACACGCTGGGCGGCATCGCGCGGGCGGTGAAGCGCGCCCGCGGCGGCGAAGGCCCCGACGTCTACATCGGCGACCAGACCCGCGGCGGCGGGCTGGTGCGCACGCTGAAGGACCAGATCGCGCTCGAAACCCGGTCGCGCTCGCTGAACCCGAAGTTCTACGAAGGCGCGCTGCGCCACGGGGCCGAGGGCGTGCGGATGATCGAGGCGCATGTGACCAACACGATGGGCTGGTCGGCCACCACCGGCGAGGTCGAGCCTTGGGTCTACCAGCGCCTGTCCGAAACCTTCGTGCTGGACGCGGCGATGCGCGACCGGCTGGCCGCGCTGAACCCCGAGGCGAGCCTGCGGATGGCCGGCCGTCTCCTGGAGGCGTCCGAGCGCAACTACTGGCAGCCCGACGCAGGCACGCTCGCGGCGCTGCAGGGCGCGGTCGATGCGCTGGAAGACCGGATGGAGGGGGTGGGATGACGACCGTCCGTCCCTGCGACGCGGGCAGGAGCGGGGGCCAGCCCCCGCACCCCCGGAGTATTTTTGACCGGAAAGAGAGGCAGACCGATGCCGCGTGACGAGATCCCCAGCCTGCGGGGCCTGGACGGCGAAGGCTCGCTGCAGGTCCATCTGGACCCGGCGCAGAAGATCGACGGGGCCAAGGTCTTTTCCGTCTACGGCAAGGGCGGGATCGGCAAGTCCACGACCAGCTCGAACCTCTCCGCCGCCTTCGCCACGATGGGCAAGCGCGTGCTGCAGATCGGCTGCGACCCCAAGCACGATTCGACCTTCACCCTGACCGGCCGGCTGCAACCGACCGTCATCGACATCCTGAAGGAGGTGGACTTCCACGCGGAAGAACTGCGGCCCGAGGATTTCGTGACCACGGGCTACGGCGGCGTGATGTGCGTCGAGGCCGGGGGCCCGCCCGCAGGCACCGGCTGCGGCGGCTATGTCGTGGGCCAGACGGTGAAGCTCCTGAAGCAGCACCACATGCTGGAAGACACCGACGTGGTGATCTTCGACGTCCTGGGCGACGTCGTCTGCGGCGGCTTCGCGGCACCCCTTCAGCACGCCGACCGGGCGCTGATCGTCACCGCCAACGACTTCGATTCGATCTACGCGATGAACCGCATCATCGCCGCGGTGCAGGCGAAGTCGGGCAACTACAAGGTCCGCCTTGCGGGCTGCGTCGCCAACCGGAGCCGCGAGACCAACGAGGTCGACCGCTACTGCGACAAGGTCGGCTTCGCCCGCCTCGCCCACATGCCCGACATCGACGCGATCCGCCGGAGCCGCCTGAAGAAGAAGACCCTCTTCGAGATGCCGGACGAGGACGACATCCTGCTGGCGCGGGCCGAATACCTGCGGCTCGCCCAGGCGCTTCTGGACAGCGTGACCCTGCCCGAGGCGACCCCGGCCCCCCTGCCCGACCGCGAGATCTTCGAGCTGCTGGGGTTCGACTGATGGACAGCTACACCGCCACCCGCGACCGGCTGAGCACCTACTTCGACCGCACCGCGGCGCAGGCGTGGGAGCGGCTGACCTCCGACGCCCCCGTCAGCCGCATCCGCGCGACGGTGCGCGCGGGGCGCGACCGGATGCGCGAGGCGCTGCTCGCCGCGCTGCCTGCCGACCTGCGGGGGGCGCGCGTGCTCGACGCGGGCTGCGGCACCGGGCCCCTGTCGGTGGCGCTGGCGCTGCGCGGCGCGCGGGTGACGGGGGTGGACCTGTCGCCCGCGACGCTGAAGGTCGCGGCCGACCGCGCCCCTGCCGGGCTGCGCATCGACTGGGTGGCCGGCGACATGCTCGACCCGGGCCTCGGCCGCTACGACTTCGTCGTGGCGATGGACAGCCTGATCCACTACCGCGCGCCCGACATCGCCGCCGCGCTGGGGCACCTGCTGCCGCGGGTCGACCGGGCGATGCTCTTCACCATCGCGCCGAAGACGCCGCTCCTGTCGGCCATGCACCTGGCGGGCAGGCTCCTGCCGCGCGGCGACCGCTCGCCCGCCATCGTCCCCCACACCCCCGCCGCCATCGCGCAGGCGCTGCGCGACACCGGCTGCCGCTGGCGGCTGCGCGAGCGCGGGCGGGTGAGTGCGGGCTTCTACCACAGCCAGGCGATGGAGGCGCGGCCATGATCTTCCGCCGGAAGCACCTGATGCGCGTGCCGCCGCACATGCTGCCCTTCTCCGGCGCGGTCAGCGACGACCTGCCCTGGGGGCAGCTCGTCCGCCTCGGCCTCTTCCAGGTCAGCGTCGGCATGGCGCAGGTGCTGCTCGTCGGCACGCTGAACCGGGTGATGATCGTCGAACTGTCGGTCCCGGCCATGGTCGTCGCCGCGATGATCGCGATCCCCGTCCTGGTGGCACCCTTCCGCGCGATCCTCGGCTACCGGTCGGACACCTACCGCTCGGCCATCGGCTGGAAGCGCATCCCCTACCTGTGGTTCGGCAGCCTCTGGCAGATGGGGGGCCTCGCCATCATGCCCTTCGCGCTGATCGTGCTGTCGGGCGACCAGACCGTCGGGCCGCCCTGGGCGGGCGAGGTCCTGGCCTCGCTCGCCTTCCTGATGGTCGGCATCGGCATGCACATGGGCCAGACCGCGGGCCTGGCGCTCGCCTGCGACCGCGCGCCCGAGGCGGTGCGGCCCAAGGTGGTGGCGGCGCTCTACGTCATGAACCTGCTCGGCATGGCGGTCTCGGCGCTGGTCATCGGCTACCTGCTGACCGACTTCACCGCGCTCGCGCTGATCCGCGTCGTGCAGGGGGCCGCGCTCCTGACGCTGGTGATGAACCTCGTCGCGCTCTGGCGGCAGGAGAAGGTGCGGCCCATGTCGCGCGCCGAACGCGAGGCCCCCCGCGTGCCCTTCGCCGCCGCCTGGGCCGACCTGATGGCCGCGGGCACCGTCGGGCGGCTCCTGGCCGTGGTGGCGCTCGGCACGCTCGGCTTCGCCATGCAGGACGTGCTGCTCGAACCCTACGGCGGGCAGATCCTCGGGCTGTCGGTCGCCCAGACGACGTGGCTGACCGCCTCGATCGCGGTCGGCTCGCTCTGCGGCTTCGTGCTGGCCAGCCGCTGGCTGATGCGCGGGCTCGACTGGGCGCGGATGGCCGCGCGGGGGCTGCTGGTCGGGATCGCCGCCTTCTCCGCCGTGGTCTTCGCGGGGGCGATGCAGTCGCCCGGCCTGTTCTTCACCGGGGCCTACCTGATCGGCCTCGGCGGCGGGCTCTTCGCCGTCTCGACCCTGACCGCCGCGATGACCCTGCCCCGCGCAGGCTCGCTCGGCGCGGGCATCGCGCTCGGCGCCTGGGGCGCGGCGCAGGCCACCGCCATGGGCGTCGCCATCTTCGCCGGCGGCTTCATCCGCGACGGCGTGGCGCTGTGGATCGGCGGCTCCGGCCACGGCTTTGCCGCGGCCCTGCCCTACAGCGTCGTCTACCACACGGAAATCGCGCTGCTTTTTGCGACCCTGGTCGCGCTCGGCCCGCTCGTGAAGGTCTCGATCCTGACCAGCCAACCCCCCGTCGGACAGGGCTTCTCCCTGCCCGAGTTCCCGACCTAAGGAGGACCAAGACATGCTTGGAACGCAATTCTTCGGCAACTTCGACCTGGCCTCGGCGGCGATCTGGTCCTTCTGGATCTTCTTCGCGCTGCTGATCTTCTACCTGCAGACCGAAAACATGCGCGAAGGCTACCCGCTGGAAACCGAGGACGGCAAGGTCGCGCCGAACCAGGGGCCGTTCCCGCTGCCCAAGCCCAAGACCTTCCGGCTGCCCTTCAGCCACGGCGAGGTCACCGTGCCCTCGCTCGGCCACGAGGAGTCGCACCGCCGGACCAACCTTGCGCTCGCCCGCACCGCGGTCAGCGAAGGCTTTCCCCATGCGCCGACGGGCGACGGGCTGGCCGACGGCGTCGGCCCCGCCGCCTGGGCGCCGCGCCGCGACGAGCCCGAACTCGACGGCCACGGCCACGCCAAGATCGTGCCGATGGCGCAGCTTTCGGGCTATTCGGTCAGCGCCGGGCGCGACCCGCGCGGGCTGCCGGTGCAGGCGGGCGACTTCGCCATCGTCGGCCGCGTCAGCGACATGTGGGTGGACGCCTCCGAACAGCTCGTCCGCTACCTCGAGGTCGACATGGGTGCGGCGGGCAAGCGGCTCGTGCCCCTGACCCTGGCCAAGATCCAGGAAAAGGCCGTGACCGTGCGGGCGCTGACCTCGGCGCGCTTCGCGGGCATCCCGCAGACGAGATCGGGCACCACCGTGACCAAGCTCGAGGAAGACAAGATCAGCGCCTATGTCGCGGGCGGGTGGCTCTTCGACACCACGCCGCGCGCCAGGCGGCTGTCCTGACGGCAGGGGCGGGCCGCGCCCGGCCCGCCCGTCCCACCCCGGATGACGGATGAGGTTCGCCATGACGAGCCCGAAGACCAAGGCCCCGCGCCTCACGACCGACGACGACGACTTCAACTTCGAACCCGTGCCGGGCCTGCCCGCCCGCCTGCCCGCAGGCGAGGAGATCCTGTGGCAGGGCCGCCCCGACTGGCGCGCGCTCGCGCGGGACGCCTATGCGACGCGCTGGGTTGCCGCCTACTTCGCGGTGGTCGTGGTCTGGCGGGCGACCGTCGGCTACGACACCGACGGGCCCCGCGGCGTGCTCGCCTACGGACTGCCCTACGTGGGGCTGGGGGTGCTGGGGGTGGCCGTGCTGTCGGCGCTCGCCTGGGCGCAGGCCAAGGCGGCCATCTACACCGTCACGACCGCCCGCGTGGTGATGCGCGTCGGCGCGGCGCTGTCGGTCACCTTCAACCTGCCCTACCGCCAGATCGTCACGGCGCGGCTCGACGACCACGGGGCGACCGGCACCATCGCGCTCGAGATCGTGCCCGAGACGCGGATCGGCTGGTTCGTCATGTGGCCCCACGTCCGCCCCTGGACCGCCCGCACCCAGCCCGCGCTGCGCTGCATCCCCGACGCGGCCCATGTCGCGCGCCTGATGGCCGACGCCGCCGAGACCCGCCTCGCCCAGCCCGTCCTCGCCCGCGCGCCCGACGCGCTGGTCGCAGCCGAATAGGAGGCCCCGATGTCCTTCCGCGAAGAACGCGCCTTCTACAACCGCGACCGGGAGATGATCCCCAAGGCGCTCCTGCGCGGGATGCTCGCGCTGGTCCTCGTGTCGCTCGCGCTCACGACCTACGCCGTCGTCACCGACCGCCCGCGCGTCGGCGTGCCGGCACCGGCGGCGATCGTCAGCCAGCGCGCGGTCATCCTCGACGGCAAGAACGCCCAGGCCGTCACGGTGCGCACCCCCGACGGCGCGGTCCTGCTCGACCTCGCCCGCGGCGGCTTCATCACCGTGATCCAGAACGCCATGGCGACCGAACGCAAGCGCTACGGGGTCGACCCGCTCCTGCCGGTCAACCTGGTGAAATACGCGAACGGCCGGTTCACGGTCGAAGACCCGGAAACGGGATGGTCCGCCGAGCTCTACGCCTTCGGCGGCGACAACAAGGCCGCATTCGAACGGCTCTACGACACGTCCGCAGAGACGAAGGGAACCCAACCATGAACATCATCGCAAGACGGAAAGAAGACGTGCCCTGCACGGTCGAGGTCAGCCACCGGTTCGAGGCGCTCCACGCCCACGTCCGCTTCAACAACGGCGCGGTCGTGAACCCGGGCGACGAGGTGCTGGTCCACGGCGCCCCCATCGTGGCCCGCTTCGGCGAGGTGGTGGTCGAGGACCGCACCGCCACCATCACCCGCGCCTCGGCGCTCGAACGCCTCTGGACCCGCGCCACCGGCGACTTCGGCTTCATGGAGCTCTGCGAGTTCTCGTTCAGCGAGGAGGTCCGGGTATGAACGCGCATTCCCATCCCGACAGCGCATCCGAAGTCCACGCCGATGTCGCGGGGTCGTTCGACACGACTGCGATGGCGACCGAGACGACGCTGCTGAACCCGCGCTTCTACACCACCGACTTCGACGAGATGGACCGCATCGACGTGACCCCGGTGCGCGCCGACTGGGACCACCTTCTCGCCCGCATGAAGTCCGACCCGAACAAGGGCCACTTCAAGAAGACCGCCGACTGGGACCGCATCGACTGGGATGGGATGGAGCCGGGCCTCCGCGCCGAGTTCATCGACTTCCTGGTCAGCTCCTGCACCGCCGAGTTCTCGGGCTGCGTCCTCTACAAGGAGATGAAGCGCCGCGGCAACAACCCCGACATCTGCGAGCTGTTTTCCTACATGAGCCGCGACGAGGCGCGCCATGCGGGCTTCATCAACGACGCGCTGCGCGAGGCCGGGGTCGCCGTGAACCTCGGCTTCCTGACCAAGGCCAAAAAATACACCTACTTCCGGCCGAAGTTCATCTACTACGCCACCTACCTGTCGGAAAAGATCGGCTACGCCCGCTACATCACCATCTTCCGCCACCTCGAGGCGAACCCCGACCAGCGGTTCCACCCGATCTTCAAGTGGTTCCGCGAATGGTGCAACGACGAGTTCAGCCACGGCGAGGCCTTCGCGCTCCTGATGCGGACCGACCCGAAGATCACCGAAAGCTGGCAGGCAAAGCTCTGGATCCGCTTCTTCCTGGTGGCCGTCTACTCCACCATGTGGGTCCGCGACCACGCCCGCGTGCGCTTCCACCAGGCGCTCGGGGTCGACATCGACTGGTACGACCAGGAGGTGTTCCGCAAGACCTCCGCCATCGCGCGGCAGGTCTTCCCGGTCGAGATCGACATCGACCACCCGCGCTGGATCCCCGCGCTGCGCGCCATGAACGCGGCCTTCGTGGCGATGGACGACGCGCAGCGGCAGGGCGGGGTCGCGGGGCGGCTCAAGGGCCTCGCGGCCAAGGCCCGCGCGGCGACGGCCTTCCTGCGGCTCTACACCATCCCGGTCATTCCCCGCACCCCGCCGGCCTCGGTCCGGCTGGAGCCCGCGTATTGACCGGACGTGACCATACCCCGGCGCAAGCCAGGGGTGGACGGGGGGATTGGGCGCGATCCCCCCGCCCGCGCGGTGCCGTCCCGCAAGGGACGGCGCCGCGCATGACCTCGCGCGCCCTCTCCCCCGTCCCCTTTCCCGGGGGCGCGGGCGATGCCGCAAACCCCTTCCCCCAGGCGCGGCGCCGGGCGGCACCGCGCCTCCCCTCTCCCCTGGGAGAGGGACCGGGGGAGAGGGCCTCGGCGAGGATCGCCCCATGACCCTGCTCGAAAACCCCTGGGCCGCCGCCGCCGCCGCGCTGATCCTGTGGTGGTTCTCCACCGGCCTGATCCTCTGGCGCGTCCGCGTCGCCGACAACGCCGGCGGGGCCGCCCACGCCCGCAGCGTCATCCTCGGCGCGCCGCTGCTCGCCGCCGGTATCGTGGGCCTCTACGCCACCCGCGACGGCAGCGGCGCGCATGCGGTCTACGCGGCCTTCCTGTCGGCGCTCGCGCTCTGGGGCTGGATCGAGCTCGCCTTCCTGTCGGGCATCGTCACCGGCCCGCACCGCTATCCCTGCCCGCCGCGCACCGGCCTGCCCGAACGCTTCATCCGCGCCTTCGGCACGATCGCCTGGCACGAGGGGCTGCTCGCGCTGACCGCCATCGCGCTCGGCCTCAGCCTCGCCACGGCCGCGAACCCCTTCGGCTTCTACACCTTCGCCACGCTCTTCCTCGCGCGCATCTCGGCCAAGCTGAACCTCTTCTTCGGCGTCCCCCGCATCCATACCGAGTTCATCCCGCGCCCCCTGCGCCACCTGCCGAGCCACTTCCGCATGGCCCCCCTGACCTTCATGTTCCCCGTCTCGGTCACCGGCCTGTCCTTCGCGACCGCGATCTGGGCCGACCGCGCGGGCATCGCGCAGGGCGGGGCCGCCGCGGGCTACGCTCTCCTCGCCGCACTCACCGCGCTCGCACTCCTCGAACACTGGTTCATGGTGCTGCCCCTCCCCGACCAGAAGCTCTGGCGCTGGATGCTTCCCGCGCCCGCCACACAGACGAAAGGCCCGACCCATGACCTTTGACGCCATCTTCCAGGGCCAGCTCGACGCGCTGAAGCGCGAAGGCAACTACCGCACCTTCGCCCACCTCACCCGCAAGCGCGGCGACTTCCCGCGCGTGACGAACCACGCCGAAGGGTCGCAGGGCGACGTGACCGTCTGGTGCTCGAACGACTACCTCGGCATGGGCCACCACCCCGCCGTGATCGCCGCGATGGTCGAGACGGTGCAGGCCTGCGGCGCGGGCGCGGGCGGCACCCGCAACATCTCGGGCAACGCCCACCACCACATCCTGCTGGAGCAGGAACTCGCCGACCTGCACGGGAAAGAGGGCGCGCTCCTCTTCACCTCCGGCTACGTCTCGAACTGGGCCGCGCTCGGCACGCTCGGCGCGCGGATTCCCGACGCGGTGATCCTGTCCGACGAAAAGAACCACGCGAGCATGATCGAGGGCATCCGCCACTCCCGCGCCGACAAGGTCATCTGGCGGCACAACGACTGGCGCGACCTCGACCGCAAGCTGCACGCCGCGGGCGACCGGCCCAAGATCGTGGCCTTCGAGTCGGTCTATTCGATGGACGGCGACATCTGCCCGATGCGCGAGATCGTGGAGGTCGCGGAAGCCCACGGCGCGCTCACCTACCTCGACGAGGTCCACGCGGTCGGCATGTACGGCCCGCGCGGCGGCGGCGTCAGCGAACGCGAGGGGCTGGCGCACCGCATCGACATCATCGAGGGCACGCTGGGGAAAGCCTTCGGCGTCGTCGGCGGCTACATCACGGGCACGGCGGCCATCTGCGACTTCATCCGCAGCTTCGCCTCCGGCTTCATCTTCACCACCGCGCTGCCCCCCGCCGTCGCCGCCGCCGCGACGGCGAGCATCCGGCACCTCAAGACCTCCGACGCCGAACGCATGGCGCAGCGGTCCCGCGTCGCCCGGCTGCGCGCGGCGCTCGACCGCCACGGCATCCCGCACATGCCGAACGCCAGCCACATCGTCCCGGTGCCGATCGGCGACCCGGTGAAATGCCGCATGATCGCCGACATCCTGATGCGCGACTGGGGCATCTACGTGCAGCCGATCAACTACCCCACGGTACCGAAAGGGACCGAACGGCTGCGCTTCACCCCCGGGCCGCTGCATTCGGACGCCGACATCGACCATCTTGTCGCGGCGCTGGCCAGCCTCTGGGCCCATTGCGCCCTTGCCCGCGCGGTTGCCTGACATACCATGGCCGGGAACGGCGGTCCCCGGGTCGCCCCTGAATCGAAAAGCGAAATCGAAAAGCGAATCGGAACGCCACGGAGGAACCCAATGAAACTGACAGCCACCGCCCTCGCGATCATCACGATCGGTGCACCCGCGCTCGCCCAGGTGACGATCCCCGGCGACCCCGCGGCGGGCAAGCAGGCCTTCAACCAGTGCGCCGCCTGCCACGTCGTGCAGAACCCCGTCGGCGAGGTGCTGGCGGGCCGCAACGCCAAGACCGGACCCAACCTCTACGGCGTGATCGGGCGCGTCGCGGGAAGCTACCCCGACTTCCGCTACGGCAAGGACATCGTCGCGGCAGGCCAGGCGGGCCTCGTCTGGAACGAGGAGGAGTTCACCGCCTACACCAAGAACCCGACCGAGTTCCTCAAGGCCTACATGAACGATCCCCGCGCCCGCGGGATGATGCAGTTCCGCGTCCGCAACGAACAGGACGCGTATGACATCTGGGCCTTCTTCGCCACGATCATGCCCGTCCCCGAAGGTGCCGCCGCCGCCGCCCCGGCCGATGCCGCCGCCCCGGCCGCCGACGGCACCGCGGTGCCCGCCACCGACGGCACCGCCGCCCCGGCCGCGAACCCCTGACCCGACCACCGCCCCGGCCCGCCCGGCCGGGGCCCCCGCCCGCCAGTCGAATACCCCGCGCCCCGGCGCAGGCCGGGGCCTCGCCCGGCCATCCGGCACGGGACGCGATTCGATCAGCGCCGTGGCGCGGTCGGCGCGTCGCGCAGGACCAGCCCCCCGGCCTCCCGCAGGAAAGCCACCACCTCGGCCACCCCCACCCCCTGCCGCAGCCGCGCCATCACATAGGGCCGCGCCCCGCGCGCCGCGCGCGTGTCCGCCTCGAGCAGCCCCAGGTCCACGCCCACATGCGGCGCAAGGTCGGTCTTGTTCACCACCAGCAGGTCCGACTTCGCCACCCCCGGCCCGCGCTTGCGCGGGATGTCCTGCCCGGCGGCGGTGTCGATCACGTAGATCGACAGGTCGGCAAGCTCCGGCGAGAACGTCGCGGCCAGGTTGTCGCCGCCGCTCTCGATCAGGATCAGGTCCAGCCCGGGGTGCACCGCCCGCAGCTCCGCCACCGCGGCCAGGTTGATGCTCGCATCCTCGCGGATCGCGGTATGCGGGCAGCCGCCCGTCTCCACCCCCCGGATCCGGTCGGCGGGCAGCACCTGCGCGCGCAGCAGATACTCCGCGTCCTCGCGCGTGTAGATGTCGTTGGTGATGACGGCCATCGAACAGCGCGGCCCCAGCGCGCGGGCGAGCTGTTCGGTCAGCGTCGTCTTGCCCGCGCCGACCGGACCGCCGATGCCGACCTTCAGGGGGCCATGCCCCGACCTTCCTCGCGCCTTCATGTGCAAAACAGCCTCACCTCCTGCACCTCGTGGCGCATCGCCGCGATGTCGGCCCCCAGCGCGCAGGTGCCGATCGCGTCGAGGCCGGTCTCCAGCGCGTCGGCCGCCACCTCCGCAATCACCCCGTGCAGCCCGGCCAGCACGCCCTGCCCCTCGGTCTGCCCCAGCGGCACGGCGCGCACCGCGATGCTGACGAGGTTGCCCGCGAAGGCGTGCAGGTAGACCTCCGCCACCTGCGCCGCGGGCAGCCCCAGCGCCGCCGCCGCCTCCCCCACCGCCACCGGCAGCGCGCGCGGCGGCAGGTCGCGGCCCGTGATCGCGCTGACCGTCCGGGCGAAGGCCGTGCCCTGCGCCAGCGTCTCCTCCCGCCGCTCGGCCGACACGGCCAGCGCGCGGGCGAGATCGTCGAGCGTCCCCGCCTCCGCGCCCCGCAGCGCATGCGCCAGGATCACCGCATCCGCATGGCCGGCGCCGAACCGCAGCACATCCCCGATCCAGGCCCCGGCGCTGGCCGCGTCATGCACCTGGCCCGCGGCCATCGCCGCCTCCATCCCGTGCGAATAGGCGAAGCCGCCAGTCGGGAAGGCGGGCGACAGCCACTGCACCAGCGACAGCAGCGCCGTCAATGCGCATGCCCCATCGTGCGGCCCATCCCGTAGGCCCCGCCTTCCGGCGCGAAGGGCTGACGCGCCGCCACGACCTCCGCCCCGAGGCCGCGCAGCATCGCCTCGAGCACATGGTCCGCCCGGATCACCAGCGCATCGGTCCGGACCTCGCAGGGCGTGTGCCGGTTGCCGATGTGCCAGGCGAGCCGCGCCAGCGACGCGCCCCGGATCACCAGCACCTCCTCCTCGGCCGCCGCAACGGCGATCAGCCGCCCGCCGTCGCAGACCAGCGCATCGCCCGCGCGCAGGTCGGTCGTCTCGGCCAGATCGACCAGCACCGGCTCCCCGCCCGTGGTCAGCAGCCGCCGCCGCCGCAGGAACCGCTCGTCATACCCCAGGGAAACCGTCCCGGTGGCAAGCCCCGGCCAGTCCCCCGCCCGCACCACGCCCTGCGCCACCAGCATCAGGCCGACAACCGCATGGGCTCCGCCCGCGCCGCCCAGGCGCGCAGGGCATCGCCGAAGGCCTGGAACAGCGGGCGGCTGACCGGGTCCTCGGCCGCGCGCCACTCCGGGAGCCACTGCACCGCCAGCGTGAAGCCCGGCGCGTCGCGGACATAGGCCGCCTCGGGCGTGCCGTCCGCCGCCCAGCCGTCGACCACCACGCGCGGTCCCGGCCGGGCGATCCCCTGGCCGTGCAGCGTGTTGGTCATCACGCTGTCCGCGCCCATCAGGCGGTGAAAGACGCCCCCCTTCTGGAACGTCACCGCATGGCGCAGCGCAAAGACCTCTTCCAGCGTGCCGTCGGGCGGCATCCGGTGGTTCATCCGCCCCGGCAGGTCGCGGATCTCGGCGTGCAGCGTGCCGCCCATCGCCACGTTCACCTCCTGGAACCCCCGGCAGATGCCCAGGAACGGCTGGCCCCGCTCGACGCAGGCGCGGATCAGGGGCAGCGTCACGGCATCGCGGCTGCGGTCGAAGCAGCCGTGCGCGGGCGTCTCCGCCTCGCCGTATTCGCTCGGGTGCACGTTCGGCCGCCCGCCGGTCAGCAGGAACCCGTCGCAGAGGCCGAGCAGCTCCTCGGTCCGCACGAAGCGCGGGTCGGTCGGGATCATCAGCGGGATCGCGTCGCAGACCTGCGCCACGGCTTCGGAGTTCGACACCCCCGTCGCATGCGCGGGATAGGTCCCGATCATCGAGATGTTGCCGATCACGCCCACGACCGGGCGGCGGGAACAACGTGTCATGCTCTGCCCGAGGTTTCTGCCCTTCGGCAGACCATGCCGCAAAAGCCGGGCGCGGAAAAGCGGGCTTCGCCACCCTGCGGTGCACGGATCGCGCGGACGCCGTGCAAACGGGCAGTCAGTCCGCCGTTTCGGGCGCGTCGGCCTTGGGCTTGCGCGGCCCGCGGCTGCGCGGCTTCCGCTCGGCCACGGGTTCGGCCAGCGGCGGCAGGGGATCGAGCGGGGCGCTGAGGAAGGCCGGCAGCTCGTCGCGGCGCGCGACGTCCGGCGCGGCCTCGCCGACAAGGTTGTCGCCGTCGTCGCCGGCATCGACGACCTCCATCGCCGCCGGCGCGCGCGGATCGCGGTCGCGCCGGTCGTCGCGGCGGTCGTCGCGCCGGTCGCGGTAGCCGCCCTGGCGGTTCTGGTCCCGGTTCGGCTCCCGCTCGCCCCGGCCCTGGTCCCCCCGGTCCCGCTCGCCCCGGCCCTGGTCGCGCCCCTGGTCGCGCCCCTGCTCGCGGTTCTGGTCGCGCCCCTGGTCGCGGCCCTGGTCGCGCTCGCCCCGGTTCTGGTCCCGCCCCGGCTCCCGCTCGCCCCGGTCCTCGCCGTCGCGCCCGTTCTGCCAGCCGTTCCCGTTCTGGCCGTTCCCGTTGCCGTACTGCCGCTGGCGCTCCTCCTGCTCGGCCGCCATCTCGCGCTGCGCCTCGGCCAGCATCCGCGTGTAGTGCTCGGCGTGCTGCAGGAAGTTCTCGGCCGCCACCCGGTCGTTGCCAAGCTGGGCATCGCGCGCGAGGAACAGGTATTTCTCGATGATCTGCTGCGGCGTGCCGCGCACCTTGCCCTCGGGCCCGGACGAATCAAACACCCGGTTGACGATGTTGCCGAGTGTGCGCGGCCGGTTCGCCTTGTTGCGCGAGCGTGACTTGGAGGATCGCATCCGTGTCCCTTGACATCTGGCTTTGACCGCGTGGCGCCGGGCGGGCACCGAAGGGCTGTGCGGCGGTCGATTGGTAGCCGGGGAAGGCCGTCAGGCCCCGCATCCCGTGCCGTCCCGGGGTTAATCACGCCCCGCGCGGCCTGGCAAGCGCAAAGGCGACCGAATGCCGCAATCCCGCGGGTTTTCGAAGCGCCCCCGAAGGACCTTCCGGCCGCCGCCCCGTGACCAGCCGGTCGCGCCCGTCGAGGTCGGGCCGGACCGCCACCTCCGCCAGCCCCGCCGCACGGAACATCCCCGCCACCGCCGCGCCCTGCGCCGGCCCGATCTCGACGATCACCCGCCCGCCCGGTGCCAGATGCGCCATCACCCCCGCGGCGACCGCGCGGCAGGCCCCCAGCCCGTCGCCCCCCGGCGTCAGCGCGACATGCGGCTCCCAGTCCCGCACCTCGGGCGCAAGCCCCGCCATCTCGCCCGCCGCGATGTAGGGCGGGTTCGCCACGATCAGGTCGAACACCCCCTCGACCGCCGCGAACCAGTCCGACGGCCGCAGCTCGCATTCCACCCCCAGCCTGCGCGCATTCCTCCGCGCCACCGCCAGCGCGGCCTTTGACAGGTCGACCCCGACGCCCTCCCCGCCCCGCTCCGCCAGCAGCGTGAGGAGGATGCACCCCGACCCCACGCCAAGGTCGAGCACGCGGGCAAACGGCGCCTCCAGCGCGGCGGCCACCAGCACCTCCGTCTCGGGCCGGGGGTCGAGCACGTCGGGCGTCACGTCGAACCACCGCCCCCAGAACAGCCGCCCGCCCAGGATCTGCGCCATCGGCTGCCGCGCCTCGCGCGCCGCCAGCATCGCCTGCAGCGCCGCAGCGGCCGCATCGGTCAGCGGGTCACCGTCATGCAGCAGGAACCGCTCCGCCGCGACCCCCGCCGCCCGCGCCACCAGAAGCCGCGCATCCCGCGCAGGGCTCTCCACCCCCGCCGCGGCCAGCCGCCGGGTCGCCGCAAAGGCCGCCGCGCGCAGCGTCATGCCAGCTCGGCCAGCCGCGCCGCCTGGTCGTGCGCCACCAGCGCGTCGATCACCTCGCCCAGATCGCCGTCCATCACCGCCCCCAGGCCGTAGAGCGTCAGGTTGATCCGGTGGTCGGTCATCCGCCCCTGCGGGAAGTTGTAGGTCCGTATCCGCTCGCTGCGGTCCCCCGTCCCCACCTGCGCCTTCCGCTCCGCCGCCCGCGACGACGCGAGCCGCTCCCGCTCCGCCTCGTAGAGCCGCGCCCGCAGCACCGCCATCGCGTTGGCGCGGTTCTGGTGCTGCGACTTCTCGCTCGAGGTGACCACGATCCCCGACGGCAGGTGGGTGATCCGCACGGCGCTGTCGGTGGTGTTGACGTGCTGCCCCCCGGCACCGGATGACCGCATCGTGTCGATGCGGATGTCGGCGACCGGAATGTCGATGTCGACCTCCTCGGCCTCGGGCAGCACCGCCACCGTCGCCGCGCTGGTGTGGATGCGCCCCTGCGCCTCGGTCTCCGGCACCCGCTGCACCCGGTGCACGCCGCTCTCGAACTTCAGCCGGGCGAAGACCCCCGCCCCCGCGACCCGCGCGGTCAGCTCCTTCAGCCCCCCGAGGTCGCTGTCGGTCCGCGACAGAACCTCCCACCGCCAGCCCATCCGCTCGGCATGGCGCTGGTACATCCGCGCAAGATCGCCCGCGAAGAGGCTCGCCTCCTCGCCCCCCGTGCCGGGGCGGATCTCCAGGATCGCGGGCCGCGCGTCGGCGGCATCCTTCGGCAGAAGCGCCAGCCGCAGCCGCGCCTCCATCTGCGGGATGCGGGCGCGCAGGCCGGGCAGCTCGGCCTCGGCGAGGCCGCGCAGCTCGGGGTCCGCCAGCCAGGCCTCGGCCTGGCCCAGGTCCGCCACCGCCATCCGCCAGGCGCGGATCTCCTCCACCACCGGCCCGAGGTCGCTGTATTCCTTCGACAGCGCCGCGATTTCGGCCGAGGGCGCGCCCGCCTCCAGCTTCGCGCCGAGGAAGCCGAAGCGCGCGACGATCTGGTGCAGGGTGTCCTCGGGCAGCATCCCGGCGATGTGACCCGCCGCCCCTGCGGCGTCAAGCATCCATGGCGCGGCCGAGCCGCGGCAGCCCGGCCCGCTTCAGGAAGGCCCTCTGCGCCCAGTCGCGCCCGCTCGCGGCCTCGAGCGCCCGCCGCTCGCGCGCCACCACCGCGCCGACCGCCCCGGGCGCGCCGGACCAGAACTCCCACAACAGCCCGTCCGGGTCGCGCCGCGTCACCCCCTCGGCGCGCAGCACGGCTTGCGGGAAGTCCCGCGCGTTGAACGTCACGACCGCATCCGCCCCGCCCGCGATGGCGGTGGCCAGCACATGCACGTCATCCGGGTCCGGCAGCACCAGCCGCGTCGCCAGCCCCTCCGCCACCGGCACCCGCGCGCCCGGAAACCGCGCGACCGCATCCGCGATCTCCGCCGCCGCGTCGTGCCCGTGCCGCGCCCCGGCCCGCGCCCATTCGCCCAGGATGCGGTCCGACCACAGCGGCCGGAACAGCCCCGCCTCCGCCACCCCCAGCAGGATCAGCCGCAGCGCCGTCGGGTACAGCACGCAGGCGTCGAGCACGCATTTCATCCGTCCAGCCGGAAGAACAGCGCCTTCAGGTAGCTCGACTCGGCCAGCTGCGGCAGCACCGGATGATCCGCCCCGGCAAACCCCGTGCGGACGATCTGCCCCCGCCGCCCGCCGCGCCCGATCCCCCGACCGCAGGCGGTGCGGAAGGCGGTCAGGTCGGCGGCATGCGAACAGGAACACAAGACCAGATACCCGCCCGGCGCGACCAGCGGCGCCGCCAGCCGCGCCACCCGCTCGTAGGCCCGCAGGCCCGCCTCGAGCGCGGGCTTGGCCGGGGCGAAGGCCGGCGGATCGCAGACCACCAGGTCGAACCGCGCGCCTTCGGCCCCCAGCGCCTCCAGCACCGCGAAGGCGTCGCCCTGCCGGGTCGCGAACCGCGCGCCCATCCCCCCCGCCTCGGCACCCCCCGCCGCCAGCGCCAGCGCCGCGGCACTCGCGTCCACCCCCAGCGCGCTCTCCGCGCCCCCCGCCAGCGCAGCGAGCGCGAAGCCGCCGACATGGGTGAACACGTCCAGCACCCGCCCGCCCCGCGCCAGCCGCGCGGCGAAGGCGTGGTTGTCGCGCTGGTCGAAGTAGAGCCCGGTCTTCTGCCCCCCGGTCAGATCGGCCAGATAGACCGCCCCGTTCATCGGCACCCGGACCGGACCGGCGACCGCGCCCCGCAGCACGGCCGTCTCCTCGGCCAGACCCTCCAGCCCCCGCGCGCGGCCCGTGCCGTTCTTGACCACCGCCGTCACGCCCGTGACCTCGACCAGCGCCTCCACCAGGTAAGGCAGATGCGCCTCCGCCCAGGCCGCGTTCGGCTGCACCACCGCGACCTCGCCGAACCGGTCGATCACGACGCCCGGCAGCCCGTCCGCCTCGGCATGGACCAGCCGGTAGAACGGCGCGCCATACAGCCTTTCGCGCAGCGCCTGCGCGCGCCGCAGGTGCCGCGCGAACCAGGCCCGGTCGACCACCGCCGCCGGATCGCGGTCGATCACCCGCGCCACGATCTTCGACGCGGTGTTGACGGTCACGAGACCGAGCGGCATCCGCTCGGCATCCTCCAGCACCGCGAGCGTGCCGGGGGCCAGCCCCTGCGTCCGCCGGTCCGTCACCAGCTCGTCGGCATAGACCCAGGGGAAGCCATGGCGGATCGCCCGCGCCTCGGCCTTCGGGCGCAGGCGGACGGTGGGGTGGATCACGGTCATCCGCGCGCCTTACCACCGGCCGCGCCCCGCGGCAAACCGGCCCTTGCACGGGCGCACCGGCACGCCATCATCACCTCGCCGGACGACCGGCCAAAACTGGTCCGATATCGCACCGGATAGTACGAAATCGCACGAGATAGTACGGTTTCGCACGAGTTGGTCCGATATCGCACCAGTCGGTACGATATCGGACTAAGTTCCAGCCGGGTGCGAGGGGGGATTGTTAGCGCAAACAGCCTCTGCTATCCCGCCCGCGACACCGAAGGGAAGACCGCGCATGGCCCTGCACGCCACCATCGCCCGCGTCACCGACCGCATCCGCGACCGCTCGCACGCGGCCCGCGCGGCCTACCTCGACCGGATGCGCAAGGCCGCCGCCACGGGCGTCGCGCGCGCGCATTTATCCTGCGGAAATCAGGCACATGCCTATGCCGCGATGGGCGAAGACCAACCCGCCCTGGCCGCCGCCCGGCTGCCCAACATCGGCATCGTCACCGCCTACAACGACATGCTCTCGGCCCACCAGCCGTTCGAGACCTACCCCGGCCAGATCCGCGCCGCGGCCCGCCGCGCCGGCGCCACGGCCCAGGTCGCGGGCGGCGTGCCCGCCATGTGCGACGGCGTCACGCAAGGCCAGACGGGCATGGAGATGTCGCTTTTCTCGCGCGATGTCATTGCCTTGGCGGCCGGAGTTGCGCTGACGCACAACACCTTCGACGCGGCCCTCTACCTCGGCGTCTGCGACAAGATCGTTCCCGGCCTCGTCATGGCCGCGGCGACGTTCTCCCATGTTCCCGGCATTTTCGTCCCCGCGGGCCCGATGACCTCCGGCCTGCCCAACGACGAGAAGTCCCGCGTCCGCAACGCCTTCGCCACCGGCGAGGCCAGCCGGGCAGACCTGATGGCGGCCGAGATGGCCAGCTACCACGGCCCCGGCACCTGCACCTTCTACGGCACCGCCAACACCAACCAGATGCTGATGGAGTTCATGGGCCTGCACCTGCCGGGCGCGAGCTTCGTCAACCCCGGCACCCCGCTGCGGCAGGCCCTGACCGACGCCGCCGTGACCCGCGCGGCGCAGATCACCGCGCTCGGCAACGACTACCGGCCGGTGGGCGAGATCCTCGACGAACGCGCCTTCGTCAACGGCATCGTCGGACTGATGGCGACCGGCGGATCGACGAACCTCGTCCTGCACCTGCCCGCGATGGCGAGGGCGGCGGGGATTCTTCTTGATCTTCAGGATTTTGGCGACCTTTCCGAATGCGTGCCGCTGATGGCCAAGGTCTACCCCAACGGGCTGGCCGACGTGAACCACTTCCATGCCGCGGGCGGCCTGCCCTTCGTCATCGGGCAGCTCCTCGACGCGGGGCTCCTGCATGGCGATGTCAAGACCATCGCCGGCGACGGCCTGGCGCTCTACCGGCAGGAACCGCGCCTGCGCGACGGCAAGCTCGCCTGGGACGACGGCCCGCGCGACAGCCAGAACGACCGCATCGTCCGCCCCGCAGGCGACCCCTTCGCTCCTCAGGGCGGACTCAAGGTTCTGACCGGAAACCTCGGACGCGGCGTGATAAAGGTCTCGGCCGTCGCGCCCGAACGGCACGTCATCGAGGCCCCCGCCCGCATCTTCCACAGCCAGGACGCGGTCAAGGCCGCCTTCAAGGCCGGCGAGTTCACCGCCGACACCGTCGTCGTCGTCCGCTTCCAGGGCCCGCAGGCCAACGGCATGCCCGAGCTGCACTCGCTGACGCCCACGCTTTCGGTGTTGCAGGACAGGGGCTTGCGGGTCGCTCTCGTGACCGACGGGCGGATGTCGGGTGCCTCCGGCAAGGTCCCCGCCGCGATCCACGTCGCGCCCGAGGCAGCAGTCGGCGGCCCGCTCGCCCGGCTCCGCGACGGCGACATGGTGCGGCTCGACGCGGCGACCGGCACGCTCGACTGCCTCGCGCCCGACTTCGCCGGCCGGACGCCCGCGACCGAGGACCTGACGGCCAACGATTTCGGCATCGGCCGCGAGCTTTTCACCGTGTTCCGCCGCAACGTCGGGTCCGCCGACAGCGGCGGGGCGCTGGTCGTCTGAAGAAAGATGCCTCCGGCGGGGATATTTTAGGGAAGATGAAAGGAATCAGGGGTTAACCTTAACGCGCGGTGCAGCCTGGGAAGGCGATGATCGTGGAAGGTGAAGGCCCCTGGCGCGGCTGCAGAGACCGCGTCAGGGTTTTCGGTGCGGCCCCTGCCCTCATCTTCCTTCAAATATCCCCGCCGGAGGCTCCCGCCCCCTCCGCCCGCGCGGCGGTCCAGATGAAGGAGCCCCCATGACCCCCGCCCAGCAATCCGAGACGGCGCTGCGCGTCTGCCGCCTCGCCCCCGTCGTGCCCGTGCTGGTGATCGACGACCTCGCCCATGCCGCCCCGCTCGCCCGGGCGCTCGTCGCGGGCGGGCTTCGCGCGCTGGAGGTCACGCTGCGCACGCCCGTGGCGCTCGACGCGATCCGCGCGATGGCCGGGGTGCCGGGGGGCGTGGTCGGCGCGGGCACGTTGCTGACGCCCGCCGACGTGAAGGCGGCGAAGCGGGCGGGCGCGACCTTCGGGGTCTCGCCTGGGTCGACCCCGGCGCTTGTCGCGGCCTGCGAGGACGAGGGACTGCCGCTTCTTCCCGGCGCGGTCACGGCGACGGAAATCATGCACCTGCTCGACCTTGGCTACACGGTGCAGAAGTTCTTTCCGGCCGAGCAGGCGGGGGGCGCGGCGTTCCTGAAGGCGGTCGGCGCGCCGATCCCGCAGGTGCGCTTCTGCCCGACGGGGGGGATCACGCTGAAGGGCGCGCCCGCCTACCTGGGCCTGCCCGGCGTCCCTTGCGTCGGCGGCAGCTGGGTCGCGCCGAAGGAGGCGCTGGCGGCGGGCGACTGGGGCCGGATCACGGCACTCGCGGCCGAGGCGGCGGGGCTGGCGCGGCCCTGAATCCGAAGCCGCGACGCGCCTATCCGATCCGGGCCGCGCGGCCGCCGCGCCGCTGGCCCGCGGGCAGCGGGGTCAGGCCCTCGCGCAGCACCCGGGTCATCGGGTGGTCCTCCGGTCCGCCGTAGGCCTGCAGGACGGCGCGGATCGCCGCCGGCAGGTCGAGCCCCGGCGGCAGGCTCAGCGCCCAGTCGATCAGGATCGACCGGCATTCGGCCGGGGTGATGCCGTCGATCCGGTAGGCCTCGCGCACCAGGCCCTTGGGGTCCGCCGCCACGCTGTCATCCATCCGCGTCCCCTCCGCGCCCGAACAGCGCGTCGATCCGGGATGCGCCATCGCGCGCCGCGGCGTCAAGCGCCTGCGTCAGCGCGGCCTCCGCGGCGAACCCCGTCTCGCGCAGCACGAAGGCGCGGCCGTCGTCGGACAGCGCGGCCGGGACGGTGCCGCCCTGCAGGAGCGACTGCGCGGTCTTGAGGCGCGCGAAGAGGTCGCGCGTGGCGGTCAGGGTCTGGGCGCAGCCCGCCCCGATCAGCCCCGCGACCGCCCCGGCGGCGATCTGGCCCACGGGGTCGCGCGCCGGGCTGCCCGCCATCAGCGCCAGCCCCTGCGCCGCGAGGTCGATGTCGACGAGCCGCCCGGGGCCGTTGCGCGCCTCCCACGGGCCTTGCGCGGGCCGGGCGGCGAAGAGGCGCGCGCGCATCGCGCCGATGTCGGGGGCGACCTGCGGGCCGTGGCCGGTCTCGGCGATCAGCGCGCGGCGGAAGGCGTCGAAGGCCGCGGCGAGACCCGCGTCCCCGGCGACGGGGCGGGCGCGGGTCAGGGCGACGTGCTCCCAGGTCCAGGCCTCGGTCCGCTGGTAGGCCTGGAAGCCCGCCCAGGACACCGCGACCGGCCCCTGCCGCCCCGAAGGGCGCAGCCGCATGTCGACGGCGTAGAGCGTGCCCGCCGCCGTGGGCGCCTGCAGCGCGGCGATCAGCCCTTGCGTCGCGCGGGCGAACCAGCGGGCGTCGGGGCCATCGTGGATGACGATCAGGTCGAGGTCGGACCCGGCGGTCAGCCGGCCCATCCCGAGGCTGCCCATCCCCACCACCACCGCCGGCCCCGGCGCGGGGCCGAGCCGCCGCGCGACCTCCGCCAGCACCGCGGGCCAGAGCGCCGCGACGGTCGCGCCCGCCAGGTCGGCATAATGGCGCGCGGCCTCGTCGGCGCGGATCAGGCCGCGCAGGTGGTGCACCCCCACGCGGAAATGCCAGTCGTGCTGCCAGCGCCGCGCGGCGTCGAGCCGTGCCTCGTGCCCGGTCGCGGGGGCGAGCTGCGCGGCCAGGTCGGCGGTCAGCCGCGCCTCCCCCGGCCAGTCGGCGAAGAAATGCCCGGCGATGACCGCGTCCAGAACCTCGGCATGGGCCGACAGGTGGCGGGCGAGCGCCGGGGCGGTGGCGGCGATGTCGACCAGCAGGTCGACGAGCGCGGGGTTCGCCTCGAACAGGCTGAAGAGCTGCACGCCGGCGGGCAGCCGCGCGAGGAAGCCGTCGAGCGCGAGAAGCGCGCCCTGCGGATCGCCCGCGCGCGCCAGCCGCGCCAGGAGCGCGGGCTGGAGGCGGGCGAAGATGCCCGCCGCGCGGCCCGACCGCAGCGCGGGGTGGCGCGCCCAGCCCGCCACGACCGCGGCGGCCTCGGGCGGCAGGGCGGGCGCGGGGGCGGCCGCGGCGGGGGCGAAGAAGCCCGCGGTGATCGCGTCCACGCGGTTCAGGCAGGCGGTGAGGCGGGCGCGGAAGGCCGCGTCCTCCTCGCCCAGGAAGGCGGCGATGCGGGCCACGCCTTCGGCCGTCGCGGGCATGGCGTGGGTCTGCGCATCGTTCACCATCTGCAGCCGGTGCTCGATCCGGCGGAGGTCGGTCAGGGCGGCGGCCAGCGTGTCGGCCACGTCGGGCGGGACCCATCCGGCCGCCGCGAGCCGCGCCAGGCCGCCCGCGGTCGTGGGATCGCGCAACCCTGCGTCGCGGCCCCCGGCGATGAGCTGGCGGGTCTGGGTGAAGAACTCGATCTCGCGGATGCCGCCGGGGCCGAGCTTCAGGTCGTGGCCCTCGACCCAGATGCCGTGCAGTCGGCGGTGGTCGCGGATGCGCAGGCGCATGGCATGGGCGTCCTCGATCGCGGCGAAGTCGAGGTGGCGGCGCCAGACGAAGGGCACCATGGTCCGCAGGAACCGCTGCCCGGCGGCGAGGTCCCCTGCCACGGGCCGGGCCTTGATCCAGGCCGCGCGTTCCCAGGTGCGGCCTTCGGCCTCGTAATAGGCCTCGGCCGCGGCCATCGACAGGACCACGGGGGTGACGCTCGCGTCGGGGCGCAGCCGCAGGTCGGTGCGGAAGACGTAGCCGCCTTCGCGGATGTCCGACAGCGTGGCGCACATCCGCCGCACGGCGCGGACCAGCGCCTGGCGCACCGGGGCCTGGTCGCCCGGGTAAGCTGTCTCGTCGTAGAGGACGATCAGGTCGATGTCGGAGGAGTAGTTGAGCTCGCCCGCGCCCATCTTGCCCATGGCGAAGGCGACCGCGCCCGGCGCGTCGGGCAGGCGGCCGCGGCGGCGCTCGGCCGCCAGCGCCTCGTCCAGCGCGAGGGCCACGGCGCGGTCGGCGACCGCGGTCAGCGCGGCGGTGACCTGCCCGAGATCCCAGACCCCGCCGCAATCGGCCAGCGCCACGAACAGGTGCGCCCGCCGCTTGGCCCGGCGGAGCCGCGCGCCGAGGTCCGGCGTGTCGGCGGCGATGTCGGCGGTCAGCGCCGGGATCACGCCGGTCGGCTCGTCCTCCAGCGCCGCGTCGAGCCAGGCGCGCTCGCCCGCGATCAGCCCGGCGAGGTAGGGGCTGCAGCCGGCGACGGCATCGAGGAGCGGCCCGGCAGGCCCGCCGTGCGGCGCGACCTGATGGAAGGCCCGGGGCAGCTCGCGGATCATGCCGGCAAGACCACTCACCTTCCTGCCTCTCTTTCCGGCTCAAATACTCCACGGGGGGTGCGGGGGGTGTGAAACCCCCCGCCGACCGCGCCGCAAGCGTTACTCTGCCACCTTCAGCACCCCCGGCGCCACATGGTCGCGGCGGGCCTCTCCGGCGATGATGCGGGCGATCAGGGCCGCATCCTCGGGCGTGAAGGTCAGCGGCAGGCGCAGGTCGATCAGGCCCGCGAGCACGCGGTCGGTCGCAGGCAGGGCGGGCGGGGCGGCCCAGGCCCAGTGGTCGTAGCGGCTGGTGAAGGCCATGGGGTCGGGCGCGCCGAACCATTTCAGCTCCACCCCCCGGGCGGCGCAGGCGGCGAGGAAGCCCGCGATCCAGGGCGGGTCGCGGCCGGGCAGCAGGAACTGGAAGGAGGAGCCGACGTAGTCCTCGTGGCTCGCGCGCGGGATCAGGCGCAGGCCGGGCACGTCCCGCAGGCCCGATTCCAGCGTCTGGTACAGCACCCGCCAGCGCGCCACGCGGTCGGGCAGAAGGCGAAGCTGCGGGCGCAGGATTGCGGCGCGCAGGTTGTCCATCCGGCCGCTGATGTTGGGCACGGTCAGGCGCAGGTCGGCGAAGGCCTCCGGCCCCGGGGCGGCGCGGTGTCTGCCATAGAGCATGTAGCTGCCCGACAGCAGGATCGCGCGCGCCATCACCGCGTCGTCGTCGGTGGTCAGGAACCCGCCCTCGCCCGAGTTCGCGTGCTTGTAGGTCTGCGTCGACCAGCAGGCGACCGCGCCGTGCCGCCCCGAGGGCACGCCGCGCCAGCGCGCGCCCATGGTGTGGGCGCAATCCTCGATCACCGTGACGCCCGCGGCGGTGCAGAGCGCGGTCAGCGCGTCCATGTCGCAGACGTGACCGCGCATGTGCGACAAGAGCAGCACCCGCGCCTGCGGGGCCTTGGCGGCGAGGTCGTCGAGGTCGATCGTCAGGTCGCCCGTCACCTCGACGAACACCGGCCGCGCCCCCACCGCCGCGATGGCGCCGGGCACCGGGGCGAGCGTGAAGGCGTTCGACAGCACCGCGTCGCCGTGGCCCACGCCCAGCGCACGCAGGGCCGTCGCCATGGCATAGCCGCCCGAGGCCACGGCGAGCGCGTAGCGGGCACCGCTGAGGACCGCGAACTCCTCTTCCAGCAGGGCGACCTCGCCCGGGTCGTCGGGCGTGGTGTTGTAGCGGTGCAGCCGCCCGTGCCGCATCACGGCCACCGCGGCGGCGATGCCCTCCTCGGGGATCGGCTCCTGCCGGGTGAAGGGTTTCGTGAAACGCTCCATCCGCGGGGTATGGGGCGGCGGGGGGGCAGGGTCAACCGGACGACGTCGTCGCCCGCCAGCACCCGCGCGGTCCGTGCCGCGTCGTCCTCAAGGGTCCGCGTCCTGCAGACCGCGCCCGCGGCGGCGCGGGCGCACGGGGCTGCGCGCCGGGGCCGGAGGAGAGGGGGTGGCGGCGATGCGCCGGGCGATCAGGCGCGGGCCGCAGGCCTCGGCACGGCGGATCGGCGTGAAAGGGGTCCCGTAACGGAGTGCCCGGGCAGCCCGCGCCGCGCCCGCGCGATCCGTCGCGCGCGCCCTTGCCGCCGCGCCCGCGCGCCCCATTTTGGGCGCGTCGGACCGCAGGGGAGCCTCGCCATGATCGTGACCACCACCACCAGCGTCGAAGGCCACCGCGTCACCGCCTACCACGGCGTGGTGACGGGGCAGACGATCATGGGGGCCAACATCTTCCGCGACCTCTTCGCCTCGATCCGCGACATCGTGGGCGGGCGGGCGGGGTCCTACGAGAAGGTCCTGCGCGACGCCCGGGACGAGGCGCTGCGCGAGCTCGAGGCCGAGGCGGTGGCGCGCGGGGCCAACGCGGTGATCGGGGTGGACCTCGACTACGGCGCGGTGGGGTCGGGCGAATCGATGCTGATGGTCAGCGCCAGCGGCACGGCGGTGACGGTGGCGCGGGTCTAGGCCATGCGGGGGACGCCCGCGGCGCGGCTCAGCGGCCCGCCAGCGCCGCCTCCAGCGCGGGCATGAACCGCGTCTCGAAGGCGGTGCCCAGCAAGGGCCCCTGGAAGCGGTAGAGAACGGTGCCGTCGCCCGCGACGATGAAGGTTTCCGGCGGGGCGGTCACGCCCCAGTCGATGGCGGTGCGGCCGCGGGGATCGAAGACCTGCGCGAAGTAGGGGTCGCCCAGATCCGACAGATACTTCTGCGCCTGCGATTCCTTGTCGCGCAGGTTCACCCCGGCGATGCGCAGCCCGTCGGCCTGCATCTGCATCAGCACCGGGTGCTCGGCGCGGCAGGGCGGGCACCAGCTCGCCCAGAAGTTGACGAGCGTGACCTCGCCCGACCGCAGGGCCTCGGCGGTGAGAAGCGGCACTCCGGGCAGGGCCTGGTCGCCCAGCGCAGGCGCAGGGGCGCCGATGAAGGTCGAGGGCAGCATGCCCGGGCCGCCGTCGCGCTGCATCCCGATGTAGAAGGCCGCGGCGATGGCGAGGAACAGCAGCGGCGGCAGGAACATCAGCGCGCGTGTCATTCCGCCCCCCCGCGGCCGATGCGGCGTTCAACCTCGGCCAGCCGGCGCAGCGTGCGGCCGCGCTGCCACAGCGTCAGGCCGATCAGCCCGGCGACGAGCAGGATCGAGGCCCCGTAGGACGACAGCACCGCGAAGGCATAGGCGCCGAGGTCGGGCATCGTCATGCCATCCGCTCGCGCAGCAGGAGCGCCTGCAGGCGGCGGGCGCGGATCTCGGTCCGGGTGCGCACGAGCACCAGCGTCAGGAACAAGAGCACGAAGCCCGCGATGCAGAACAGGAGCGGATACCAGAACACGTCCGAGATGTTCTGCCGGGCGTCGAGCGACAGCGTGGCCCCCTGGTGCAGCCCCTGGTTCCAGAAGTTCGCCGCATAGCGCGACAGCACCGCGAAGACCGAGCCGACGAGGCAGGTGATCGCCGTCAGGTCGGCGGCGGTGTCGGGGTTCTCGATCGCCTGCCACAGGGCCATGTAGCCGAGGTAGAACAGGAACAGGATCAGGAACGAGGTCAGCCGCGGGTCCCAGGCCCACCAGGTGCCCCACATCGGCTGCCCCCAGAGCGCGCCCGTCACCAGCGCGATCAGGGTGAAGGTGACGCCCACCGGGGCCGCGGCCTTGGCCGCCAGCGCGCTGACGTGGTGGCGGCGGATCAGCCAGACGAGCGAGGCCACCAGCATCATCACCCAGGCGTTGATCGCCATCATCGCGGCGGGGACGTGCAGGTAGATGATCTTGACGGTCGCGCCCTGGCGGAAGTCGTCGGGGGTGAAGAAGAAGCCCCAGGTCAGCCCCGCGATCAGGCAGACCGCGGTCGCGGCACCGAGCCACGGCGTGATCCGCCCGGTCGTGTCCATGAACCGCTTGGGGTTCGCATATTCCCAGATCGACATGCGGGGATTGCTAGAAAACCCCGAAGCCTCGTGCAAGGGGCGCATCGTCGCGGCCCCGCGCCGCGCCTACATGAAGCCGAGTTCCAGCCGCGCCTCGTCGGACATCATGTCCATGCCCCAGGGCGGATCGAAGGTCATCTGCACATCGACCTGGCGCACCCCCGGCAGCGGCTCCACCGCATTGGCGACCCAGCCCGGCATCTCGCCCGCGACGGGGCAGCCGGGGGCGGTGAGGGTCATCACGATGCCGACATCGCCGTCGGCCGAGATGTCGACGGTGTAGACGAGGCCGAGGTCGTAGATGTTGACCGGGATCTCGGGGTCGTAGACCGTGCGGCAGGCCCCGACCACGCTGTCGTAGAGCGGATGGTCGGTGGAGGAGGGGCGGATCAGGGGCTTGCCCTCCAGCGGCGCGGCGGAGCCGGGGTCGGGCGTTGCGGGGGGCAGCGTGTCGGGCATGGGCGCGGCTTTCATTCCTGAGCGAACATATAGGGAATGGCGGGCCGGGGGTCCAGTGGCCGCCGGGGGGAAGGCCGCGCCGCCGCCCGCTTCGGCCCGGTCAGCGCCCGCCGGGGCCGGCGGAAAGATGCCGCCGCCGGTCGCCCGGCCGTTGCGCGGCCGTTGCCCGGCGGGGCGCGCGATGTATCCTGCGCTAAACGCGGAGTCGGCGCGGGGAACCGGAATGATCGACATCGACAGGCGCGGGTTCCTGATCGCAGCCGCCGCCGCCGCGCTGCTGCGTCCGGGCACGGCGCGCGCGGCCGCCCCGCCCGCGGCCGACGAGACCTTCCTGAACCGGCTGACCTTCGGCGCGACGCCCGCGGCGCGGGCCGAACTGGCCGCGCTGGGGCGGGCGGGATGGCTGCGGGCGCAGGCGGGGCTGCGGCCCGACGGGCCGGCGATGCAGGCGCGTCTTGCGGCGCTGCGGCTGCGGATTTCCTACGAGGCCGGGCAGGACCAGGGCGGGAGCTGGGGGGCGGTGGACGAGGCGCGGCCGCTGGTCTGGCTCGGCCCCGAGGCCGATCAGGCGGCGGCGATGCGGCTCGCGCGGTGGGACCGTGCGATGGGCTGGCCCGAGCGGATGCGGCCGTCCGACGAGGTGATCCTGGCCGCGCTGGTGCGCGCGGTGCACGAGCCGGCGCAGCTGAACGAGGTGATGACGCAGTTCTGGCACGACCATTTCAACGTCAACGCGCAGAAGTTCGAGGGCACGGCGGTGTTCTTTCCGGCCTACGACCGCGCGATGCGGGGCAACGCGCTGGGCAACTTCCGCGTCCTGCTGGGCGAGGTCGTGCGCGCGCCGGCGATGCTGCACTACCTCAACAACGCCGACAGCCGCGCCTCGCCCGCGAACGAGAACTTCGCGCGCGAGCTTCTGGAGCTGCACACCTTGGGGGCGCAGAACTACCTGAACGCCCGCTACGCCGCGTGGAACGACGTGCCTGGTGCTGCGGAGGGTCTGGCCGAAGGCTACATCGACGACGACGTGTGGGAGGTCGCGCGGGCCTTCACCGGCTGGACGATCGGCGACGGTCGCTGGGTGGCCGACGGCGAGACGACGCCCGAAACGGGCCTTTTCGCCTATGTCGAGGCCTGGCACGACCCCTACCAGAAGCGCGTGCTCGGCCGCGACCTGCCGCCGATGGCGGCGCCGATGGCCGACGGCGAGGCGGTGCTCGACATCCTGGCCGCGCATCCCGGAACGGCGCGGCACGTCTGCGCCAAGATCGCGCGGCGGCTTCTGGCCGACGACCCCGATCCGGCGCTGGTCGACCGGCTGGCGGCGGTGTTCCTGGGCGCGCGGGATGCGCCCGACCAGATCGCGCAGGTGGTGACGGCGCTGGCGACCGACCCGGCCTTCGACGCCCCGCCGGGCAAGCGGCGTCGGCCCTTCGAGTTCCTCGCCGCGCTCTACCGCGGGTCGGGCGCCGAGGTCGCGCCGCGCGAGCTCGGCTACGCCGCCGAGCTGGCGCGGGCGGGCTGGACGCAGCACCGGGTCGCGCCCCCCACCGGCCACCCGGACCGGGCCGAGGACTGGGCCGCGGGCGCGGTGCTGCTGCGGCAGGTCGACCTCGCGCTGATGGCCAGCGAGCCCTGGTTCCAGGTGGCGGGCCCGCTGGCGGTGCCCGAGGGGGTCACGACCTTCGGCGCGCTGGCCGCCCATTGGGCGGGTCGGCTCCTGGGCGACGGCGGCGACCGGCTGGAAGAGGTGCTGGCGGGCTGGGAGGTCGCCCCCGGCGATCCGCTGCCCGAGGCGCTCGACGACCTGCAGGGCCGGTCGGCCACCATGGTCGCCTTCGCCGCCCTGTCGCCACAGTTCCTGTTCCGCTGAAAGGGGGCCGCCATGGCCGAACCCGTGCTCGTCGTCATCTTCCTGCGCGGCGGGGCCGACGCGCTGTCGCTCGTCGGCCCGACGGCCGACCCCGACTACATCGCCGCCCGGCCGCCCCTGCTGCGGGTCGGCCGAACGGGCGACGGGGCGGGGCTGGCGCTGACCGAGGCGCTGGCCGATGCCGATTTCCGCCTGCACCCGCAGGCGGTCGAACTGGCGGACCTGTTCCGCGCGGGCGACCTGTCGGTCGTCCACGCCACCGGCCTGCGCGAGGCGACGCGCAGCCACTTCGAGGCCGAGGCGCTGATCGAGGCGGCGGCGGGGCCCGGCGGCTGGCTGGCGCGGTGGCTCGCCGCGGCGGGCACCGCGGGGCCGCTGCCGGCCCTGGCGGTGGGGACGGCGCTGCCCGAATCGCTCCGCGGCGCGCGGGTCGCGGCGGCGGCGCGGATGTCCGACCTGGTGCTGGCGCCGGGCTACGGGATGCGTCCCGCGCTGCGGGCGCGGCTGGAGGCGGGGCCCGGCCGCGACCCGGCGATGGCCGCGACGCTGGCCGACGTGCTTTCGCTGTCGGACACGCTCGCGGCCCGCGGTGCCGCCGCCTACGTCCCCGACGTGCCCTACCCGGACGGCCCGCTCGCGCAGCCGCTGCTGACCGTGGCGCAGGCCATCAAGGCCGACCTCGGGCTGCGGATCGCGACGGTGGACTATGGCGGCTGGGACACGCACGCGAACCAGGCCGACCAGTTCGGCGGGCTGACGGCGGGGCTGTCCGGCACGCTCATGGCCTTCTGGCGCGACCTCGGGTCGCGGCGGCAGCAGGACGTGGCGGTGGTCGTGCAGTCCGAGTTCGGGCGGCGGCTGCGGTCGAACGCCTCGGGCGGGACCGACCACGGGCGGGCCGGCGCGATGCTGGTGCTGGGGCCGCAGGCGAAGGGCGGCCGTCTGCTCGGCCGCTGGCCGGGGCTGGCGAATGCGGCGCTGGAAGAGGGCGCGGACCTGGCGGTGACGACCGACTACCGCGCCGTGCTGGCCGAAGTGCTGGCGGGCCACATGGGCCTGCGCGACGCGGGCACGGTCTTCCCGGGCCTGACGGCGGAGCCCGTGGGGCTTTACGCCTGACGCTTGGATTTCGCCGCCCGCGAGCCTAGATTGACGGGACCCCGGATGCGCCGGGGCCGGAGACAGACCCCATGTTCGGCATTCCCGGCAAGGCCGCCGTGACCCTGACCCCCGCCGCCGCCGCGCAGATCGGGCGGCTGATGGCGCGCGACGGCGTGGCGGGCCTGCGGATCGGCGTCAGGAAGGGCGGCTGCGCGGGCATGGAATACACCATGGACTACGTGCGCGACCGCAATCCGCTCGACGAGGTGGTGGAGCAGGACGGGGCGCGCGTGCTGATCGCGCCGATGGCGCAGATGTTCCTGATCGGCACCGAGATCGACTTCGAGACGAGCCTTCTGTCGCAGAGGTTCACCTTCCGCAACCCCAACGTGGCCGAGGCCTGCGGCTGCGGCGAATCGATCAAGTTCCACGACGCGCAGTAGGCGGAGCGCCTGCGGCGCGAGCCTCGGGGTGGCGCGCTGGCGCGCGCGGGCCTCCGGCGGGAGTATTTGGGCCGGAAAGAGAGACGGGGTTCCGCTTTCGGCCGCGCCTTGCTAGCGCTGCGGCGCAATGGAGGGTGCGATGCGGAAACTCGCGGCGGGCAACTGGAAGATGAACGGGCTGCGGGAGAGCCTTTCCGAGGTGGAGGCGCTGCTTGCGGCGCAGCCGCAGCCTGCGAGCGAGATGCTGCTCTGTCCGCCGGCAACGCTGGTGGCGGCGATGGCGGCGCTGGCGCAGGGGACCGGCTTGCGGGTCGGCGGGCAGGATTGCCACACGGGTGTGGCCGGCGCGCATACCGGCGACATCTCGGCCGCGATGCTCGCGGATGCGGGGGCGGGCTACGTCATCGTCGGGCATTCGGAGCGGCGGGCCGACCACGGCGAGGACGACGCGCTGATCTGCGCCAAGGCGGCGGCGGCGCAGAGGGCGGGGCTGGTGCCGATCGTCTGCCTGGGCGAGACGGAGGCGGAGCGCGACGGGGGCCGGACGCTTGCGGTGGTGGCCGGGCAGCTCGCCTCGGTGCCGGAAGGGTCTTCCGCTGCGACGCTCGTCGTGGCCTACGAGCCGGTCTGGGCCATCGGCACCGGGCGGACCCCGACGGAGGCGCAGATCGCCGAGGTCCACGGGTTCCTGCGCGAGCGGCTGACGGCGCTGACGGGGGATGCGGGGGTGCGGATCCTGTATGGCGGGTCGGTCAAGCCGTCCAACGCCGCCGCGATCTTCGCCCTGCCGCATGTCGACGGCGCGCTGGTCGGCGGGGCCAGCCTGAAGGCCGCGGATTTCGCGGCGATCGTGGGCGCGCTGTCGGCATCGGTGTCTGCGGCGTGACAGGCGGTGTCGCCTTTCGGCGGCCCCGCGGGGACGGCGCGGGCTAAGCCTGCGGCATGACCGCCACCCCCGCCCCCTCGACCCGCCTCGTCCAGGCCAACCTGATCTGCCTCGCCTCGATGCTCGTCTGGGCGGCGGGGCTGCCCGCGCTCGACATCGTGATCCCGCACATGCCGCCGCTCGCGCTGACGGCCTTCCGCACCGCGATGGCGGGGGGCCTTCTGGTCGTGGTCTGGATCGCGGTCGAAGGGTGGCGGGCGGTCGCGGGGGCGCGCTGGGGGGCGGGGATCGCGGTCGGCGGCGTCTGCATCGGGCTCGGGTCGGTGTTCCTGATCGTCGGGCAGAACCTGACCGATCCGGTGACCGTCGCGATCATCACCGCGTCGATGCCGCTGATCGGCCTCGCGCTCGAGATCGGGCTGGACGGGCGGCGGCTGACCGGGGCGATGGCGGCGGGCCTGACGCTGAGCCTGCTCGGCGGGGCGGTGGCGCTGGCGCAGGGCGGGATGTCGGTCGACCTCGGCCTCGGCGCGCTGGCGGTGCTGGCGTCCTGCGCCTGCTTCACCTGGGGATCGCGGGCGACGGTCACGCAGTTCCCCGAGATGACGCCGCTCGGCCGGACCGCGCTGACGGTCGGCGGGGCGTTCGTGGCGAGCGGCGCGACGGCGGTCGCCTGGGGGCTGGCGGGTGGCGCGCCGGTCGACTGGGCGGGGATGGACGCGCGCGCCTGGGGGGCGCTCGTGTTCTTTGCCGTGGTGTCGATGGCGGTCAGCCAGCTTCTGTGGATCGTCGCGGTCGAACGGATCGGGATCGCCAACGCAAGCCTGCACATGAACGCGGTGCCGTTCTACGTGATGATCTTCGCCTTCCTGCTCGGGGCCGCGTGGAACTGGCCGCAGACCGCGGGCGCGGTCATCGTGGTGGTGGGGGTGATGGTGGCGCAGGGGATGGTCAGGTGGCCCTTCGCACGCTGAGCCAGTCGCCGGTGGAGCCGGCCTTCGTGCACGACCCCTATCCGTTCTATGCCCGCGCCGGGGCCGGGTTCTTCCGCTGGGAGGACTACGGCCTGGTCTGCACCGGCGAGGCGGCGGTCGTGAACGCGATCTTCCGCGACCGGCGGTTCGGGCGCGAGGCGCCCGTGCCGCAGGAGGTCGCACCGCATCTGGCGCCCTTCTACGCAATGGAGGCGCATTCGATGCTGGAGCTCGAGCCGCCGCGGCACAGCCGCCTGCGGGGGCTGGTGCTGCGGGCCTTCACCTCGCGCCGGATCGCGGCGATGGAGGGAGAGATCGACGCGCTCTGCGACAGCCTGATCGACCGCTTTCCGGGCGGGGCCTTCGACCTGCTGCCGGCCTTCGCGCGCGAGGTGCCGGTGATCGTCATCGCGCGGCTGCTGGGGGTGCCGGAAAGCATGGCCCCGGACCTGCTCGCCTGGTCGAACGCGATGGTCGGCATGTATCAGGCGCGGCGGACGCGCGCCGACGAGGACCGGGCGGTGGCGGCGAGCCTCGCCTTCGGCGACTTCCTGCGCGGCTACATCGCCGACCGGCGGCGGCAGCCGGGGGATGACCTGCTGACCCACCTGATCGCGGCCGAGGAGGACGGGGCGCGGCTGTCGACCGACGAGCTTGTCTCGACCTGCATCCTCTTGCTGAACGCGGGCCACGAGGCGACGGTGCACACGATCGGCAACGGGGTGCGCGCGGTGCTGGACCATGGCGCGCAGGGGGCGCTGCTGGCCGATCCTGCGCGGGCGGTGGAGGAGATCCTGCGCTGGGACCCGCCGCTCCACATGTTCACCCGCTGGTGCGTCGCGGAGGCGGAGGTCGGCGGGCACCGGTTCCGGCGCGGCGACCAGGTGGGGCTGCTGCTCGCGGCGGCGAACCGCGACCCCGCGGTTTGGGACCGGCCGGAGGTGTTCGATCCGTCGCGGGAGCCACGGGCGCATGTCAGCTTCGGGGCCGGCATCCACTTCTGCGTCGGCGCGCCGCTGGCGCGGCTGGAGCTGCAGGTGGCGATGGCGGTGCTGTTCCGGCGGCGGCCGGGGCTGCGGATGGTGCAGGCGCCGCGCTACGCCGACGCGTATCACTTCCACGGGCTGGAGCGGCTGGTCGTCGCGGGCTGACCCCTGGCCCGCAGGGCGAGGCCCCGGCCTGCGCCGGGGCGCGTCAGGTCCCGGGTCCGGTTCCGTCGAGCGACCCGAGCGCGCCGTAGAGGTCCGCGCGGCGGTCGCGGAACAGGCCCCAGCCGGCCCGCAGCGCGGCGGTGGCGGACAGCGCGACAGTGGCCGTGACGACCTCCTCGCCGTCGCGCGACGCGCGGGCCATGACCTGCCCGGTGGGGCCTGCGATGAAGCTCGAGCCGTAGAAGGTGACCTCGCGCCCGCCCGGGGCCGTCTCGCGGCCGATCCGGTTCGACGCGACGACGGGCAGGATGTTGGCCGCCGCGTGGCCGCGCATCACCGTCTCCCAGTGCGGCTGGCTGTCGTGGAGGGGGTCGGGCGGTTCGGAGCCGATCGCGGTGGGATAGAGGATGACCTCGGCCCCCGCCATCGCCATGGCGCGGGCGGCTTCGGGGAACCACTGGTCCCAGCAGATGCCGATCCCGATCCGGCCATGCGCGGTGTCCCAGACGCGGAAGCCCGTGTCGCCGGGGGAGAAGTAGAACTTCTCCTCGTAGCCCGGGCCCTGCGGGATATGGCTCTTGCGGTAGAGGCCGAGGATCGTGCCGTCTGCGTCGACCATCGCGACGCTGTTGAAGAAGGCGGGGCCGGCGCGTTCGAAGAACGACACCGGCAGCACCACGCCCAGCTCGCGCGCGAGCGCGGCGAAGCGGGCGACCAGGGGGTGGCCGGAGAAGGGTGCGGCAAGCGCGAAATACTCCGGGCGCTCCTCGATGCAGAAGTAGGGGGTGGCGAAAAGCTCCTGCAGCAGGATCACCCGGGCACCCTGCCCCGCGGCGCGGCGGACAAGCGCCTCGGCCCGGTCGGCGTTGGCGGACAGGTCCCAGCTGCAGGCGAACTGCGTGGCGGCGAGGGTGAGTTTGCCCATGCGGTCCTCGGACGGAGAACGCGGGGGGCCAGCCCCCCGCACCCCCCGGGATATTTGAGGGAAGATGAAGGGGGAAGAGGGGCGCGGGCCGGTGCCGCGCGCCCTGTCCCGGTCAGAGCTTCTGGCTCAGCACCGTGGCGAGCTGCAGCTCGCCGAAGCCGTTGAAGCGGGTGTTCGTGACCGTCGAATAGGCGCCGAGGCCGTGGAACACCAGGTAGTCGCCTTCGGCGATGTCGGACGGCAGCATGACCTCGCCCGGCAGGCGGTCGACCGAATCGCAGGTGGGGCCGAAGACGATGCGGCCCTGCAGCGCGCCGCTGCGGGGGCGGCCGTCGGCGGACAGGACCGTCGTGCGGTCGACGTTGCCGATCAGCGGCAGTTCGGTCAGCGCGCCGTAGACGCCGTCGTTGAGGAAGACGTGCCCGCCGTCGCGCACCGCCTTGACCCGGTCGGCGAGCGTGAAGGCGTCGGCGACCAGGCCCCGGCCGGGCTCACAGATGAGCTGCGGGCGGTCGGCCCCGAAGGCCTCGGTCGCCACGCGGTCGATCAGCGCGAAGGTCGCGTCGAGCTGCGGCACCGTGCCGCCCAGGCGGTGCGAGGGGAAGCCGCCGCCGACGTTCAGCCGGGTGATGGTCACGCCCGCGCCCGCGCAGATCGTCGCGGCGGCGCGGATGTAGGCCTCCCACGCGGCGGGGTCGGTGCATTGCGTGCCGGGGTGGAAGCAGAGCGAGGGCGCGAAGCTCGCGTCGGCCACGCGCGCGAGCAGCGCCGTCGCAAGCTCGACCGTCGCGCCGAACTTGGCACCGAAGTTGTAGGCCGCGCCGTCGACCGGCAGCTTGAAGCGCACCGCGATCTCGCGGCCCTGCGGGACCATCGCGATCAGCTTGTCGAGCTCCGAATGCGAATCGACCGAGTAGCTGTCGACGCCGTGCGCCACGGCGAAGGCGATCTCGTGCCTGGCGCGCACGGGGTTGTTGTAGTGCAGGCCCGCGTCGGGCACGAGCTTGCGGATCAGCGCGATCTCGAAGGGCGAGGCCACGTCGAAGGCGCGGATGCCCGCGGCGGCGAGGTTCTCGATCACCTCGTCGGAGGGGTTCGACTTCACCGCATAGGTGACCATGCCGGGAAAGCCCGCGACGAAGCGCTGCGCCATCGCCTGCAGCGCCTGGGGGGCGAAGAACAGCACGGGGTTTTCCGGCTGCATCGTGCGGAGGTATTCGGTCGGGTTGGACCAGATCGTCTTGGAGAGTCCCATCGGCGTTGCCTTTCTTGTGCCAACAAGACGCAAGCCCACGACCCACTGCCTGTAACGGGCCCGGGCACCTGCGCGGTTTCTTGAACCGGGCCAGGTGCGTATGAGCCGCCCTTTTCCCGCAGTCGAGGATCGCGTATTTGGGTGACAACTTCACCGATGAAAAGCGCAGATTTGCGCCGCAGGCCTAACAGAGTGGAGTGAGAGGCGGGCAGAATGCTGGATGACCTCGATCGCGGCATCATCGCAACACTCGGGGCCGACGCGCGCACGTCGGTCGCGACGCTGGCGCGCAAGCTGCGGGTCGCGCGGTCGACCGTGCAGGCGCGGCTGGAGCGGCTGGAATCGTCGGGCATGATCGCCGGCTACACGCTGAAGCTCGGCGAGGCGGCGAAGGAAGGGCGGCTGCGGGCGAGCGTCCTTCTGACGATCGAGCCGCGGGCGCAGGCGGGAATCCTGATCCGCCTCAAGGGCATACCCGAGGTGGAGCGGGTCTGGTCGACCTCCGGCCGGTTCGACCTGCTGTTGCAGATCGCCGCCGCCAATGCCCGGGCGCTGGACGAGGTGCTGGACGCGATCGGCGCGATGACGGGGGTGAAGTCGTCGGAAAGCCTGATCCACCTGTCGGTCAGGCTGGACCGGGCGCTCTAGCGCAGGGTCCGCGCGACGAGCGCGAGGATGGTTGCCTCGCGCTCGGCCGCGGGCAGCATCGCCACCGTCGTCAGCCGGCCCGCGACGATCAGGTCGGCGAGGCCGTGCACCATGGCCCAGCTTGCCGCCGCGTCCATCGCGTCGCCGCCCGTCGCCGCGACGCGGGCCATCAGGTGGTCGTAGGCGGCGCGTCCCGCCGCGTGCAGGTCGGGGTCGCCGTGCTGCGGGCGGTCCGAGCCGAAGATCAGCCGGAACAGCGCCGGGCGGGCCAGCGCGAAGTCGATGTAACCGAGCCCGGTCGCCAGAAGCTGCGACCGCGGATCGGGCGCCGCCTTCGCCTCGCGCGCGGCCTGCGCGGCGAGAAACCGCCGGAACCCGTCGGCCGCGAGCGCGGTCAAGAGGCCGTCGGCATCGCGGAAGTGGTGCGCCGGCGCGGCGTGGCTGACACCCGCGCGGCGGGCGACGGCGCGCAGCGAGAACGCCTCGACCCCGTTCGCGGTGATCTCGTCCTCGGCAGCGCGCAAGAGCGCGGCCCGCAGGTCGCCGTGGTGGTAGGGGCGGTCGCCGGTCCTGTCCATCGGACCTGCATAGCGCCCGGACGCGCGGGTTGAAAGTTCATCTTGACAGTGGAAACACCGCCGATATCTTTGCGGTGTCAAGAAAGGTGCCGCATGACCCCCGAAAGCCTCTTCGCCCTGACCTCGCCGCTTGCGCTTGCCGGATGGATCGCGCTCGCGCTGTCGCCGCTCTCGCCGCGGGTGACGCAGATGGTGGCGACGGCGGTCGGGGCGGCGCTGGGCGTGCTTTACACCGGATTGATGCTGGCGAATTTCCCGACCGCGTCGGGCGGTTACGGCAGCCTTGCCGACGTCGCGGCGCTGTTCGCCAATCCCTGGCTCCTGCTCGCGGGCTGGGTCCAATACCTGGCCTTCGACCTGCTGATCGGGGCCTGGATCGCGCGCACCGCCGCGCGCGACGGGGTGGCGCACTGGCGCGTGCTGCCCTGTCTCGCCCTGACGTTCCTGTTCGGCCCCGCGGGCTGGCTTCTGTTCCAGGCGCAGCGCCCCCTGACCCGCACGGTGCCCGCATGACCGCCCTGGCCCAGCCCCGGCCGCTGCCGCCCTTCGCCGCGCTCGCGATCCTGATCGCGCTCGCCGCGCTGCCGGTCGCCGTGGCCGCCGGGCTCGACCCCCGCCAGCTCGGCGGCGAGAACGTGTGGACGAAGCCGCTCAAGTTCCACCTGGCGCTTGCCGTCTACCTCGGCACGCTCGCCGTCTACGCCCGCTGGCTGCCCCCCGGAATGACGACGCGGCCGCGGTGGCGCATCTACGCGGCCGTGGTGGCCCTGGACGTCGTGGCCGAGATCGCCTGGATCGGTGGCGCGGCCTCGCTCGGCGTCGCCTCGCACTTCAACGTCTCGTCGCCGTTCTGGGCGACCACGTACCGGATCATGGGCCTGGCCGCCGTCACGCTGACCTCGGCCGCGCTGGTGACGGGCGTGATCCTGTGGCGGCGCGGCACGCTGCCGCCGGTCTGGCGCGAGGCGCTGGGGCTGGGGCTGGTGCTGACCTTCGCGCTGACGGTCGTGACGGCGGGCACGATGAGCACATCGGGCGGACATTTCGTCGGCACGCCGGTGACGGGCGCGCGGGTGCCGCTGATGGGCTGGTCGCGCGAGGTGGGCGACCTGCGGATCGCGCATTTCCTCGGCACCCACGCGATGCACGCGGTGCCGCTGGCGGGGGTTTCGGGCTCTCGCGTCGTGGTCTGGGGGGCGGGCCTCCTGTGGACGGCGCTGACGCTCGGGGTCTTCGCGCTGGCGCTGGCGGGGCGGTCGCCCTTCTGACGCTTTCCCTCGGCCCGGGCGCAGGCTAGAACCCCGCCGTTCTTGGTGGAGCCCGCCCATGCCCATGGAAAAGACCTTCGACCCGGCCGCCGTCGAGGCACGGATCTCGGCGATGTGGGAGGCGGGGAAGGTCGGCCGTGCGGGGGCGAACGCGAAGGCGGGGATGCCCGCGTTTTCGGTGGTGATCCCGCCGCCGAACGTCACCGGCAGCCTGCACATGGGCCACGCCTTCAACAACACGCTGCAGGACGTGCTGGTGCGCTGGCACCGGATGCGGGGCTTCGACACGCTGTGGCAGCCGGGGACGGACCACGCGGGCATCGCCACGCAGATGGTGGTGGAGCGGGAGCTGGCGAAGGAGGGACGGCGGCGGGACGGGATGTCGCGTGAGGCGTTCACCGCACTCGTCTGGGAACAGAAGCGGCGCTCGCGCGGCAACATCATCGGCCAGTTGAAGCGGCTGGGGGCGAGCTGCGACTGGGACCGCGAGGCCTTCACCATGTCGGGCGCGCCGGGGGCGCCGCCCGGCGAGGAGGGCAATTTCCACGACGCGGTCATCAAGGTTTTCGTCGACCTCTACAACAAGGGCCTGATCTACCGCGGCAAGCGGCTGGTGAACTGGGACCCGCATTTCGAGACGGCGATTTCGGACCTGGAGGTCGAGCAGGTCGAGGTCGACGGGTTCATGTGGCATTTCAGGTATCCGCTCGCGGGCGGGGCGACCTACGACTACGTGGAGCGCGATGCGGAGGGGCACGAGACGTTCCGCGAGGTGCGGGATTACATCTCGATCGCCACGACGCGGCCCGAGACGATGCTGGGCGACGGCGCGGTCGCGGTTCATCCATCGGATGAGCGTTACGCGCCAATCGTCGGAAAACTCTGTGAAATCCCGGTGGGGCCGAAGGCGCACCGGCGTCTGATCCCCATAATCACCGACGACTATCCCGACCCCGCCTTCGGCTCCGGCGCGGTAAAGATCACCGGGGCGCATGACTTCAACGACTACGGCGTGGCGCAGCGGAACGGGATTCCGCTGTATCGGCTGATGGACACGAAGGCGCGGATGCGGACGGACGGGCTAAGCTATGCCAAAAGCGCCGCCATCGCCGGGGCGGTCGCGCGGGGCGAGCGGGTGCTGACCGAGGCCGAGGCGGACCAGGTGAACCTGGTGCCGGAGGCGCTGCGGGGGCTGGACCGCTACGACGCCCGGAAGGCGGTGGTGGCGGCGATCGACGCCGAGGGGCTGTCGGTGATGGTGCCGCAGACGCCACGCGCCCCGGCGGAGGCCGGGGCCTCACCCGGGCGCGGCGCGGGCGGCGAGGGCGAGGTCCCGGACCAGGCCCGGGACGCGGAGGCTCATGTGCCGCTGGTCGAGGCCAAGAAGATCATGCAGCCCTTCGGCGACCGCTCGAAGGTCGTGATCGAGCCGATGCTGACCGACCAGTGGTTCGTGGATACCGCGAAGATCGTCCAGCCCGCCATCGACGCGGTGCGCAGCGGCGACACGCGCATCCTGCCGGAGCGGGACGCGAAGACCTACTTTCACTGGCTGGAGAACATCGAACCCTGGTGCATCTCGCGGCAGCTGTGGTGGGGGCATCAGATTCCGGTGTGGTATGGGCCTGAGCCTCTTCCCGATGGTCGCATTGCGGCCTCAGCGGTGCCCGGCGAATCCGTATTTCGTTCTGCTGAGACCCGCAGACTAAAGAGTTTCTGTTTCGCAGAAGAGCAGGAGGCAGTCGAATCCGCCCGAGCAGTTTATAAGAAAGACGTAAGGGTCGTTGAAAATTGGGATCAGTATATCAATCAGATAGCAGTGTTTTTTCTTGTTCCGAACCTCGGTGCGGAGCGCGTTCAAGAGATGTTTACGGAAGTTGGGGAACAAGTAGATACCAATGACTTGCGCGTTCCAATCTTCCGCGACCCCGACGTCCTCGACACCTGGTTCTCCTCCGGCCTCTGGCCCATCGGCACGCTCGGCTGGCCCGAGGACACCCCTGAACTGCAACGCTATTTCCCCACCTCCACGCTCGTCACCGGGTTCGACATCATCTTCTTCTGGGTCGCCCGGATGATGATGATGCAGCTCGCCGTCGTGGGCCAGGTGCCGTTCCGCGATGTCTACGTCCACCCGCTCGTCCGCGACGAGAAGGGGAAGAAGATGTCCAAGAGCCTCGGCAACGTGCTCGACCCGCTCGACCTCATCGCCGACTACGGCGCCGATGCGGTGCGGTTCACGCTGACGGCGATGGCGGCGATGGGCCGCGACCTGAGGCTGTCGAAGGACCGGATCGCGGGCTACCGCAACTTCGGCACGAAGCTCTGGAACGCCTGCCGCTTCGCCGAGATGAACGGCGTGTGGGAGGGGCACGCGACGCAAGGCGCACCCCCTGCGGCCCGCGCCACCGCCAACCGCTGGATCGTCGGCGAGACCGCCCGCGCGGCGGCGGAGGTCGACGGGCACCTGCAAGGTTACCGCTTCGACCAGGCGGCCAATGCGCTCTACGCCTTCGTCTGGGGGCAGGTCTGCGACTGGTATGTGGAGTTCGCCAAACCCCTGCTCGACGGGCCGGAGGCCGCCGAGACGCGGGCCACGATGGCCTGGGTGCTCGACCGCTGCATGATCCTTCTGCACCCGATGATGCCTTTCATCACCGAGGAGCTCTGGGCCACCACCGGCACGCGGGACAAGCCGCTGGTCCACACCGACTGGCCGCAGCTGCCCGGCAGCCTGATCGACGCGGAGGCGGCGGCGGAGATGGGCTTCGTCACCCGGCTGATCGACGAGATCCGGTCGGCCCGCGCGCAGATGCATGTGCCGGCCGGGCTGCACATCCCGATGCTGGCGCTGGCGATGGACGCCGACGCGCGGTCGGCCTGGGGCCGGAACGCGGCGCTGATCCGCAGGCTCGCGCGGATCGAGAGCCTGACGCCGGCCGAGGCCGCGCCCAAGGGGTCGGTGACGCTCGCCCTGCCGGGCGCGACCCTGGCGCTGCCGCTCGGCGGGATCATCGACGTGGCCGCCGAACTCGCGCGGCTGGAGAAGGCTCTGACCAAGCTGGAGAAGGAGATCGCGGGGCTGGAGGGGCGGCTTGCCAACCCCGCCTTCGCGGCGAGCGCGCCCGAGGACGTGGTGGACGAGGCCCGCGCCAACCTTTCGGCGCGGCAGGAGGAGGCGGCCAAGCTGCGCGCCGCGGTCGCGCGGCTGCGCGAGATGGCCTGAGGCCCTCTCCCCCATCCCCTCTTCCCGGGGAGTGGGGAGGCGCGCCCGGGGCGACGCCGCTATTCGGTGAACACCGTGACTTCGGGCAGGTCGGTCAGCCCGAGGCCGAGCTGGCGGAAGGCCGCGAGCGACAGGAGCGAGCCGCCGGTGCCGGGTTGCAGGTCGACGTTGACCGACCGGCCGTCCGCGGTCACGACGCGGCCCTTGCCCGCGGCGGTCACGAGCGCGGTGCGCAGCCAGAAGCCCTGTTCGGCCGGGCTGCCGAGCGCCACGACCGTCCGGCCGAGCTCGCGCGCGCCGGACGCGGGGCCGGTGGCGGCGGCGACCTGTTCGGGCGTCGCCCGGTCGAGCGCGGCGGCGGTCTGCGCGCCCTGCGGCACGATGGGCGCGACGGCGGTCGCCGGGGGCGCGGCGGCGGGGGCCGCCAGCCGCGCGATCGCGCCGCAGCCGGAAAGGGCGATGAGCAGGAGAAGGGGCAGGATGCGCATGGTCGCGAGTGTAGCCGCCCTGCCCCCGGGCGCAACCGCCTTGCTGACCGGCCGCCCGGCCCCTATCCTTGGCCGATGACGCAACCGGTGCCCCTCGTCGACCCCTTCGCGCGCCGCGTGAGCTATCTGCGCGTCTCGGTCACCGACCGCTGCGACTTCCGTTGCGTCTACTGCATGTCCGAGCAGATGACCTTCCTGCCCAAGGCCGAGCTTCTGACGCTGGAGGAACTGGAGCGCCTCTGCGGGGCCTTCGTCGACCTGGGCGTGGAACGGCTGCGGATCACCGGCGGCGAGCCGCTGGTGCGGCGGGGGATCATGACCTTCTTCCGCGCGATGTCGCGGCGGCTGGGATCGGGGCTGCAGGAGCTGACGCTGACCACGAACGGCAGCCAGCTGTCGCGCTTCGCGGGCGAGCTGGCCGATTGCGGCGTGCGGCGGGTGAACGTGAGCCTCGACACGCTGGACGAGGGCAAGTTCGCGCGCGTCACGCGCTGGGGGCGGCTGGCGCAGGTGCTGGAGGGCATCCGGGCGGCGACCGCGGCGGGGATGCGGGTCAAGATCAACGCCGTCGCGCTGAAGGGCGTGAACGACGACGAGCTGTTCGCCCTGACCGACTGGTGCGCGGGCGAGGGGCATGACCTGACCTGGATCGAGGTCATGCCGATGGGCGACATGGGCGGGGCGGACCGGCTGGACCAGTTCTGGTCCCTGCGCGACCTGCGGGCGCGGCTGGCCGCGCGCTTCACGCTGATCGACCTGGCCGAACGCACGGGCGGGCCCGCGCGCTATGTCCGGCTGGCCGAGACGGGGCAGAAGGTCGGTTTCATCACGCCCTTGACCCACAACTTCTGCGAAAGCTGCAACCGGGTGCGGCTGACCTGCACGGGCGAGCTGTTCATGTGCCTGGGGCAGGAGGACATGGCCGACCTGCGCGCGCCGCTGCGCGCGGGTGCGGACATGGCGGGCGCGATCCGCGCGGCCATCGCGCGCAAGCCGAAGGGGCACGATTTCGACTATTCCCGCGCCACCGTCGCGGGCGAGGTCTCGCGCCACATGAGCCACACGGGCGGCTGACGTCACGCTGCGGCGCTGTCGTCGGGGGCGCGCCCCACCCGCGTCAACCGCACCGCGCGGCCGCCGCGCGCCTGGCCGAGGCGGCCCAGCCCGACCTCGGTGCCGTCGATCGCGGTGACGGTGACGAGGTCGAGCCGCGCGCCTTCGAGCGGCAGCAGGTCGCCCGGCGCCAGCGACATCAGATGGCCGAGCGGCAGCGTCAGCTGCGCGATCACCGCATCGAGCCGCACCTCGGCCCCGGCGACATGCCGTGCCAGCGTCTCGCGGAAGTCGCAGGCGGGCGTGGCGGGTGGGGGCGGCGCGGGGACCACGGGGGCGCGGCCGCGGGCGCGGGCGGGCAGGACGAGCCACAGCCCGCCGGTCCGATGCCCGCCCGCCAGCGCGATGTCGGCCTGCAGCACGCGGTAGGGCTGGTCTTCCAGCATGAAGCCCAGGGGGCGCGGGTCGGTCAGGTAGGTCGCATGGTGGAAGTCGCTGATCCAGGCGATGTCCGGGTCGGCGGCGAGCAGCTCTTCGGCCTCGCGCAGCGCGCGGTCGAGGAGACTGTCGGCCATCGCGCTGTCGGTCCGGGTGGGCATGCGGGGGACGGGGGGGCGGCGCAGCACCTGGCCGAGCGTCATCGCCTCCACCAGGCCCGCGAGAAGGGGCTGGGACAGCACGGCGAGGCCGGTCTGTCCGGCGGGGCCGTCGAGCAGCAGGATCAGCGCCTGCGCGCCCGGCAGTTCCAGCACGTCGGGCAGGCCGACCACGCGGTCGGTCATCGCCGTGACCGCGAGGTCGAGGCCCGCGGCCGCTTCGGCCGCACGGGCGAGCGCGACGCGCCAGGCCCGCGCCGCGCCGGGTTCGGCGGCTTCGGCCGCGGGCGGCCTGCGCAGCTTCATCCGCAGCGCCGGCGGCGGCGCGTCGGGCGGTGCGGTCGTCGCATCGGGGGGCAGCGATTCCTGCATGGTCCCGTCTTGCCACGGGCGTCCTGAACAGCCGGTTAACCGCCGCGCCCCGCGCCATGAAGAACGGCGCGCGGGGGGTGCCCGCGCGCCGTCCCGTCGCCGTGCCGCGGGATCAGGGTGCCAAAGCCACGTCGGTGATGGCAGCGGTCCAGGCCCCTTCGGGCTGCTTCGTGATGACCGGGTCCGACCCGCCCGCGAGCAGCGTGTCGACCGTCCGCTGGAAGTCCGCCGGGTCGAGCGCCCCGTTCGACCCCGCGGTCAGCTTGGCCACCTCGCCCATCATCCGCACCTGGTGGTCGAGCGTCTGCGCCCCCGTCTCGTCGTATTTCAGCACGATCTCGGCGGCGGCCTGCGGGTCGGCCTCGGCATCCTTCCAGCCCTTCATGCTGGCGCGGACGAAGCGCACCATGCGGTCGGCGAAGGCGGGATCCTTCAGGTTCTCCTCGAGCACGTAGATCCCGTCTTCCAGCGTGGCGACGCCCATGTCCTGATACTTGAAGGTGATGAGATCGTCGGGCGAGACGCCCGCGTCGATCACCTGCCAGTATTCGTTGTAGGTCATGGTGCTGATGCAGTCGGCCTGGCGCTGCAGCAGCGGGTCGACGTTGAAGCCCTGCTTCAGCACGGTCACGCCGTCCGGGCCGCCCTCGACGGGGATGTTCTCCCTGGCCATCCAGGCGAGGAAGGGGTATTCGTTGCCGAAGAACCAGACGCCGATGGTCCTGCCGCGGAAGTCCTGCGGCCCGGTGATCCCGGTGTCCTTCCAGCAGGTCAGCATCAGGCCCGAGGTCTTGAAGGGCTGGGCGATGTTGACGACCGGCAGCCCCTTCTCGCGCGCGGCCAGCGCCGAGGGCATCCAGTTCAGCATCGCGTCCGCCCCGCCGCCCGCCAGCACCTGCGGCGGCGCGATGTCGGGGCCACCGGGCAGGATCGTCACGTCGAGCCCCTCGTCGGAGTAGTAGCCGCGGTCGAGCGCCACGTAGTAGCCCGCGAACTGCGCCTGGGTCACCCATTGCAGCTGCAGGCGCACCTCTTCCTGCGCGGCCGCCGGAAGTGCCGTCGCGGCAAGCGCCGCGGCGAGAAGGTAGTGCTTCATCGGTTTCTCCCTTTTGCGGGTCCGGTCTTTCGGGCGGACCTCTGCCCGCGATAGAAGCAAGCGCGCCGCGGCTTGGCAACGGCGGAACGCGGGGATTCTTCCGCTGTGGCAGGCGCAGCCGCGTTTTGCAGCAGAGCGCTGCGGCGCAACGTTAGCCCCGCTGCGCCGGGTGCCAGAAGGTCACCCGGCGTTCGACCAGCGCGATGAGCCCGTAGAGCGCCGACCCCGCCACTGCCGCCACCGCGATCGAGGCCCAGACCATGTCGAGCCCGAGTCGCCCCACCTCGGTCGAGATGCGGAAGCCCATGCCCGCGGTGGGGCTGCCGAAGAACTCGGCCACGATGGCCCCGATCAGGGCGAGGGTCGATGAGATCTTCAGCCCGTTGAAGATGAAGGGCATCGCGGCGGGAAGGCGCAGGCGGGTGACCTCCTGTCCCCAGGTGGCGCCCCAGGTGCGCATCAGGTCCACCTGCATCCGGTCGGCGGCGGCCAGGCCCGCGATGGTGTTCACGAGCATCGGGAAGAACACCATGATGACGACGACCGCGGCCTTGGATTCCCAGTTGAAGCCGAACCACATGACCATGATCGGGGCCACGCCGACGATCGGCAGCGCGGCCATGAAGTTGCCGACCGGCAGGAGCCCTGCGCGCAGGAAGGGGCTGCGGTCGATCAGCACCGCCGCCAGGACCGCCGACGTGCAGCCGATGACGAGGCCCGACAGCGCGCCCTTCAGCACCGTCTGCACGAAGTCGGACCACAGCGTCGGGATCTCGGCGGCGAAGCGCGCCGCGATGGCGGTGGGGGCGGGCAGGATCACGGGCGAGACGGCGTAGCCGCGCACCAGCCCCTCCCACAGGCCGAGGACGGCGAGGCCGAAGACGACCGCCACCGCCGCCCGCCCGCCGCGCGCGGCGAGCGCCACGTTCAGCGCCCAGAGCCCGGCCCAGGCCACCAGGCCGAAGGCGACCCACAGCGGCTGCGGCGGGGTCATGAGCGCCTGCAGGAAGCTCATCCCCGCACCCCCATCCGCCGGTTCGCGATGCGCTCCACCTGCCCCACGGCCAGGATCAGCCCGCCCGCGAGGATGGCGGCGGCGAACAGCGCGGCCCACATGATGAGCGGATCGCCGAACTGGCTGCCGATCAGCATCCGCGCGCCGAGGCCGTCGATGGCGCCGGTCGGCAGCTCACCCACGATGGCGCCCACGAGGCTCGCCGCGATGGCGACCTTCAGGCTGGCGAAGAAATAGGGCATCGAGGCGGGCAGGCGCAGCTTCCAGAACTCCTGCGCCGCACGCGCGCCCCAGGTCCGCAGCAGGTCCAGCTGCATCGGGTCGGGGCTGCGCAGGCCCTTGACCATGCTGACGAGCACCGGGAAGAAGCTCAGGTAGGCCGAGATCACCGCCTTGGGGATCAGCCGCCCCTCGATCCCCATCGCGCTCGACAGCACGACGATCATCGGGGCCAGCGCCACGATCGGCACCGTCTGGGAGATGATCGCCCAGGGCATGACGGACCGGTCCATCACCCGGGAATAGACGATGGCGACGGCCAGCCCGACCCCCAATGCGATCCCCAGCGCAAAGCCGAACAGCGTGGCCTGCAGCGTCACGACCCCGTGGTAGACGAGGCTGCGCTTCGAGGTCACGGCCTCGGCCGCGACGCCGGCCCAGAGCTGCGCCGCCACCTGGTGCGGCGCGGGCAGGAGCGGGCGCTTCTGGGTCATGGTGTCGGCGAGGAGCCGCTCCCAGCCGACAGCCTCTCCCGCCCGCGCCGCCTGGGCATAGACCCAGGTGGCGTTGAGCCAGATCGCGGCCAGATACCAGACCGCGACGAGGATCACGAGCACGACCAGCACCGGACCCGCGCGCCTCACCTTGCCTCCCCTTCATCTTGCCGGAAATACCTTAGGGGGGTGAGGCGCGCAGCGCCGGGGGGGGCGGACAGCCCCCCCTGCGACCGAGCCGCGCTCACCGCCCCGCCCCTTGCGGCCAGACGATCAGCGCCACGGCCACGATCCCCAGCGCGATCCCGGCCCACTGGACGGGCGAGGGCCGCTCGGCGAAGAAGATCACGGCGACCAGCGTCGCCAGCACCAGCTGCAGGACCGCGCTGACCGAGATCGCCACCGCCATGCCGCTGTCGCGCATCAGCCGCACCATCATCAGGTTGCCGACCGAATACAGCACCAGCGCCACCCCCAGCAGCCAGACCTGCGGCTGGGCGACGTAGGTCCGCAGGAGCGCGGCCGCCGACAGGAAGATGACCATGGCCCCGCCGAGCCACACGAGCGTCGCAGCCGTCATCCCCGCCCCCCGATCCGCCACAGTCCAAGGCCCAGAAGCGCCGTCACCCCCGCGACCGCTCCGCCCCACTGCATCCGCACCATCGCCGCCGTACAGGGGGGCAGGCCCGGAAACACCCGGCAGGGCTGGTCGCGCCAGGCCATCCAGCCGACCGCGGCGACCAGCAGGGCCACCACGGCGGCGGCAAGGAGTCCGGCGGCGGCCGCCCTCACCGTCGGCCTCCGTGCCGGGCCGGACGCGCGCGGACCGGTCCGGGTGCGGCCGCGTCAGACCTCATCGCCGTGCCCCGCCCGGAGGCCCTCGCGCACGCGGTGCGCGACGGCGATGAACTCCGGCGTGTCGCGGATGTCCAGCGGGCGCTCCTGCGGCAGGGGGCTGTCGATGATGTCGGTGATCCGGCCGGGCCGCGGGCTCATCACCACGATCCGGGTCGAGAGATACACCGCCTCGGGGATCGAATGCGTGACGAACAGCGTCGTCTTGCCCGTCGCCGCCCAGAGCTTGAGCAGTTCCTCGTTCAGCCGGTCGCGCACGATCTCGTCCAGCGCGCCGAAGGGTTCGTCCATCAGCAGGATGTCGGCGTCGAAGGCGAGCGCGCGGGCGATGGACGCCCGCTGCTGCATCCCCCCCGAAAGCTGCCACGGAAACTTCGCCCCGAAGCCGGAAAGCTCCACGAGATCCAGCACCCGCTCCACCCGCCGGTCCTGTTCGGCCTTCGGAAACCCCATGATCTCGAGCGGCAGGCGGATGTTGCCCGCGACCGTCCGCCAGGGATACAGCCCCGCCGCCTGGAAGACATAGCCGTAGGCCCGCGCGCGGCGCGCCGCGTCCGGGGTCATCCCGTTGACCGTCAGCGTGCCCGAGGTCGGATGCTCCAGCGCCGCCACGCAGCGCAGGAAGGTCGTCTTGCCGCAGCCCGACGGGCCGATGAAGCTGACGAACTCGCCGCGCGCGATGGTCAGGTTCACGTCGCGCAAGGCGTGGACCGGTCCGTCCGCCGTCGGGAAGGTCAGGTCCAGCCCTTCCGCCGCGATCACGGTCCCTGCCACCGTCCCCGTATCCCTCACCCCGCGATGCCCCGCTTCCCCGACCCCGCGTCGACGCCCGCCGCGATGCCCGCCCCCACGATGTCCAGACTGAACGGCATGCCCGGCAGAAGCGCAAGACCGGGCAGTGCGGCGATGGTGCCCGCGATGGCGCGGGCCCGGGCGGCGCGCGCCCGCGGCGCGGCCGGAACCGGGCCCCTGCCCGCGGCGTGGCGCCCCTTTCCCGCCTGTCATGCGCCCGTCACGCGCGCGTTGCCCGGCCGCCGTAGCCTCACCCGCGGACCCCGATGCAGGAGCCTTCCCATGCGCCCCGACCCCCACGCCGCCGAAGACGACACGGACCCGCTGGTTCCCTCCGAACCGGCCGATGCCCATGACGATGCGGACGCCGACGCGGCCGAGATGCGCGACGACCCCGACGCGCTTTGGGACGAAGAGGATGCGGACCACGACGACGAGGACGACCACGACCACCTGGACGACGACGACCTCGACGACGACCGCGACAGCGACGGCGCGGAAGACCGCTCCGCGCCCTGACTCGCTGCCCCGGGGGCGCGCGGGGTCACGTCGACCGGGTGATCCCGCCGTCGGCGCGGATCGTCTGGCCGGTGATGTAGCCCGCCGCGTCGTCGGCCAGGAACGCGATGGTCCGGGCCACCTCCTCTGCCCGGCCGTAGCGGCCCATCGGCACCTTCGCGCGCCAGGCCTCGCTTTCGGGCAGCGTGTCGTAGAACCCGCAGGCGACGGTGTTGATGCGGATGCCGCGCGGGGCGACCTGATCGGCCACGAGCTTCTGGAAGGCCATCAGCCCGGCGCGGTAGACCGACGACAGCGGGAAGGCCGGGTCGGGCTCCACCGCGACGTAGCTGCCGACGTTCACGATCGCCCCGCCGTCGGCCATCAGCGGCACGGCCAGCCGCACGGCGCGGATCACCGGCGTCAGGTAGACATCCGCCCCGGCCTTCCAGTCGGCGTCGGTCATCTCCAGCACCCCGCCCCGCGGCCCGTGCCCGGCCGAGTTCACCAGCACGTCGAGCCGCCCCCAGCGGTCGGTCGCCGTCCCGATCACGCGGGCGAGGTCCCCGGCCGACTGATTCGTCCCCGTGACACCGACGCCGCCCAGCTCTTCGGCCAGGGCCGCGCCCCGGCCCGAGGAGGACAGGATCGCGACCTCGCATCCCTGCCGCCGCAACTCCCGCGCCGCCGCCGCCCCGATGCCGGAGCCTCCCGCCACGATCACCGCCACGCGCATCGCACGCACCCCCCGCCGCACCTCCGGCCCCGATGACCTGACCCGAAAGGCCGGTGCGTCGGCAAGCCCCATCCGCGCGATGGCAAAGGGGGGTCACGCCCCCGTCACCGCCCCTTGCGGCGCTGCGTCGCGGTGCCGACATGACGTGGAACCCGGAGGACCCGATGCAGGAAACCACCGCCTTCGCCCCGACGCCGGACGATCTCGACGACTGGCTGTTCGACAGCCCCGTGCTGACGATGGCCCCGCCGCCGGCCGAGGAAGAGTCCGAACAGGGCGAGCCGTAGCCCCGGCCCGCCTGCGGGCGACCGGGACGCGGCCCGCCGGGCACGTCGACGTCGATCCCCCCGGCGGTCGCCCGTCAGCCGTCCCGCCCGCATCGGCCCTTTCGCCCGGGCCGCATCTCCCGCTAGGATGGTCGGGCGCGATCGGGCGCGTCGGAGGCGCGATGCCCTTCAACCAACCCCTCGGCGGCAACGAGATGCCGCGCTTCGGCGGGCCTGCGACCTTCATGCGGCTGCCGACGCAGCCGACGCCCGAAGGGCTGGATGTGGCGATCATCGGCGTGCCGATGGACCACGGGACCTCAAACCGCCCCGGCACGCGGCTGGGCCCGCGCGCCATCCGGGATGAATCCCGGATGCTGCGGCCCTTCAACATGGCCACCGGCGCCGCGCCCTTCGCGCATCTGCAGGTGGCCGACATCGGCGACGTGGCGATCAATACCTTCGATCTGAAGAAGACCGTCGACATCATCACCGACCATCATGACCGGGTACTCGCGCATGACGCGATCCCGCTGACGCTCGGCGGCGACCACACGCTGACCTGGCCGATCCTGCGCGCGGTGAAGCACCGCCACGGCCCCGTCGCGCTGATCCACGTCGACGCCCATGCCGACATCAACGACACGATGTTCGGCGAGCGCGTCGCCCACGGCTGCCCCTTCCGCCGCGCCTGGGAGGACGGCTGCCTGCAGAACGACCTCGTCTTCCAGATCGGCCTGCGCGGCACGGGCTATGCGCCCGACGACTTCGACTGGGGGCGGCAGCGCGGCTGGACGGTGGTGCCGGCCGAGGTTTGCTGGCACCGCAGCCTCGCCCCCCTGATCGCCGACATCCGCGCCCGCATCGGCGAGGCGCCCTGCTACATCAGCTTCGACATCGACAGCCTCGACCCCGCCTTCGCGCCGGGGACCGGCACGGTCGAACCCGGGGGCCTGTCGACCTGGCAGGCGCTGGAACTGATCCGCGGCTGCGCAGGCCTGAACATCGTGGGCGGCGACCTCGTGGAGGTCTCGCCGCCCTACGACCCGTCGGGCAACACCGCGCTGATCGGGGCGAACCTCGTCTACGAGATGCTCTGCGTCCTGCCCGGCGTGCCGCAGACGGGACCCTACGGAGTGCGGCCATGATCCTCTACGTGACGCTCGGCATGTCCGACATCGGCCGCAGCCGCACCTTCTACGACGCCGTGCTGGGCGTGCTGGGCGTGGCGCGGATGGAGATGGTCGACGACGGCTGGCTCGGCTACGGGCCGGAATACGGGGCGGGCACGGGCCTCTACCTCTGCCCGCCCTGGGACAAGGGCGCGCCCGCGCCCGGCAACGGCCCGATGGTCGCCTTCGAGGCCCCCGACGCCGCCACCGTCCGCGCCTTTTACGCCGCGGCGCTGGCCCATGGCGGCACCGACGAAGGCGCGCCGGGGGTGCGGCCGTACTACGAGCCGCGCTTCTACCCGGCCTACGTCCGCGACCCCGACGGCAACAAGCTCGCCTGCGTGTGCTGGACCTACACCGGGGACTGAACCTTCATCTTCCCCGAAATATCCTGGGGGTGAGGCCGAAGGCCGAGGGGGCAACGCCCCCTACTTCAGCTCCACCTCGACGAAGCTCATCGGCGCGGTCCCGGCGTTGACCACGTTGTGCTCCACCCCTTCGTTGCGGCGGTAGGCGGCACCGGCGGGGACCGTGACCGTCCGGCTCGCGCCGCCCGGCTCCTCCAGCAGCATCGCGCAGTCGGTCAGCGCGGCAATGACGTCGTCATGCCCGTGCCGGTGCCATCCCGTCTCGGCCCCCGGGGCGAAGTCGAAGCGGGTGACGCGCACGCGGGCGTCGTCGACCAGGGTAGTGGCGGTGCAGGGGGGGCGGGTCATTCGAGAGCCTCGAGCTTGGCGGTGATATCGGCGCTCTGGTGGATGAAGTCGATGACGACCGGGCCGCTGGGGCCGGTGACGAAGACGATGTAGTGCTTGCCGCAGAGCGCAAAGCGCAGGGAACGGCCGAGACCGGGCGCAAAGGCGTCGGCGCAGGATCGGCTTGGCACGCGACCTGCCGCAAGGCCGTCGCAGCGCCGCAGCACCTCGTCGACATAGCGTTCAGCCTGCCGCAGGCCGAAGGTCCGCAGCGTCCATGCAAAGATATCCGTCAGGCTGTCTTCCGCCCGCGGCGTCAGAACATAGCCGGTCATCCTTCGGCAGCAACCCGCGCCTTGGCCCGGTGCCACGCCCTTCTGACCGCGTTCTCACCCGTTCCTTCCGCCACTTCCCCCCGCTCCACCTGCGCCAGCCCCTCCAGCACGCCGCGGCGGACCTCGTCCCAGGCGGCCTCCTCGCGCTCCAGCAGGCGCAGGCCGGCGCGCATCGCTTCGCTTGCGTTCTGGTAGCGGCCCGAGGCCACGAGCCTGTCGAGAAAGGCCGACTGCTGATCGGTGAGGACGACGTTGCGGGTGGCCATGGCTTCCTCCGGCTTTGGCATAATATGCCAACGACCCGGTCGCGCGTCAAACATTGAACGGCGCGCGGTCGCGCCTACATCCGGCGCGCCAACCAGGGAGTTTTCCGCATGTTCACCGGCCTGAAGCGTTCGCTGTTCCTGATCACCGCCATGCTGACGGCGCTGCCCGTCGGCATGATGCTGATGATCGAGTGACCTGCCCGGAGGCGCGCCGTTACGGCAGCGCCTCCAGCACCTCGCGCAGCGTGCCGATCAGCCGGTCGATCTCGGCTTTCGAGACGATCAGCGGTGGCGACATGGCGATGATGTCGCCGGTGGTGCGGATCAGGATGCCGCGGTCGTAGGCCGCGAGGAACGCGCCGAAGGCGCGCTTCGTCGGCTCGCCCGCGATCCCCTCCAGCTCCACCGCGCCGATCAGGCCCAGGTTGCGGATGTCGATGACGTGGCGCGCGCCCTTCAGGGAATGCAGCGCCTGCTCCCAATACGGCGCGATCTCCGCCGCCCGTTCGAACAGCCCCTCCTCGCGGTAGGTCTCCAGCGTCGCGATCCCCGCCGCGCTGGCGATCGGGTTGCCGCTGTAGGTGTAGCCGTGGAACAGCTCGATCATGTGCTCGGGCCCGCCCATGAAGGCGTCGTGCACCGCCGCGGTCGTCAGCACCGCGCCCATCGGGATGACGCCGTTGGTCAGGCCCTTGGCGGTCGTCATCATGTCGGGCAGGACGTCGAAATACTGGCTGGCGAAGGGCGCGCCGAGGCGGCCGAAGCCGGTGATGACCTCGTCGAAGATCAGAAGGATGCCGTGCTTCCTGGTGATCGCGCGGAGCTTTTCCAGATAGCCCTTCGGCGGGATCAGCACGCCGGTGGACCCCGCCACCGGCTCCACGATCACGGCGGCGATCGTCTCGGCCCCGTGCAGCGCCACGATGCGCTCCAGGTCGTCCGCCAGGGTCGCCCCGTGCTCCGGCTGGCCGTGGCTGTAGGCGTTGACCGCGGGCAGGTGGGTGTGCGGCAGGTGGTCCACCCCGCCCAAGAGCGTGCCAAAGACCTTGCGGTTGTTCACGATGCCGCCGACCGAGATGCCGCCGAAGTTGACGCCGTGATACCCCCGCTCGCGCCCGATCAGCCGCGTCCGCGCCCCTTCGCCCCGCGCGCGGTGGTAGGCAATCGCGAGTTTCAGCGCGGTTTCAACGCTTTCCGACCCGGAGTTCGTGTAGAAGACGTGCTCGATGCCCTGCGGCGCGATGTCGATCAGCCGGTTGGCGAGCTCGAAGGCGACCGGGTGGCCCATCTGGAACGCGGGGGCGTAGTCGAGCTCCGCCGCCTGGCGCTGGATGGCCTCGGTGATCTTCGGTCGGCAGTGCCCCGCGTTGCAGCACCACAGCCCCGCCGTGCCGTCGAGCACCTGCCGCCCGTCGGCAGTGGTATAGTGCATGTCGCGGGCCGCGACGAACATCCGCGGGTTCTTCTTAAACTGGCGGTTCGCGGTGAAAGGCATCCAGAAGGCGTTCAGGTCGTTCGGGGCGACCTTGCGGTCCAAAGCCATGGGAAGCCTCCTGCCGGGATTTGATCAAATCGTTTGGCACCGCGCATGCAGGCCGTCAAGCACCATACCACGGTTGCGGGCCGCCGCAATTCGGGCCAACGTCGGGGGATGAACGCGCCCGACATGCCGAAGGCGGCCCGCACCCGCCCGCGCACCCGCATCCAGGCGCGAAACCACGCCGCGATCCTGGCCGCGGCGCTGGATGTCTTCGCGGCGCAAGGGTTCCGCGGCGCGACGCTCGACCAGATCGCCGAGGTGGCGGGGCTGTCGAAGCCGAACCTCCTCTACTACTTCGCCAGCAAGGAGGCGATCTACACCGCGCTCCTGTCGCGCCTGCTCGACACCTGGCTCGACCCCTTGCGCGCGATGCGGGCCGACGGCGACCCGGTGGAGGAACTGCTCGCCTACGTCCGCCGCAAGCTCGACCTCGCCCGCGACTACCCGCGCGAAAGCCGTCTGTTTGCCGGCGAGATCCTGCAGGGCGCGCCGCGGATCCGGGCGGTGATCGAGACCGAGCTTGCGGACCTCGTGGCCGACAAGGCGCGGGTGCTGACCGGCTGGATGGACGACGGGCGCATCGCGCGCGTGCACCCCTGGCACCTGATCTTCGCGATCTGGGCGCTGACGCAGCACTACGCCGATTTCGACGTGCAGGTCCGCGCCGTGCTGCCCGGCGGAAGCGACCCGTTCGCGGAGGCGCGGCCGTTCCTCGAGACGCTGTTCCGGAAGCTCCTCAGCCCGTAGACGGGCGGATCACCCATCCTGCGACGCGGCGCCCGTAGGATGGGCAATCTGCCCATCCCCCGCCGGAAAGACGAAACACCGGTCGCGCCGCATCATCAGCCACAGCACCGTCCCGGGTTTCGGCAGGAAGACCCCCGGCACCGCCGCCGACAGCACCAGCCCGTCGAAATCCATGCGGAACTCCACCAGGCTCTCGCGGCCAAGGTAGCGCGCCCGGGTGACCGTGCCGCGCGCCGCGGTGCCCTCGGCCGGGGTGGGGCTGGGGCCGCGGCCGCCGCGGTCGAAGTCGATCTTCAGGTGCTGGGGGCGGATCACGATCTCGACCGCGGCCCCGTCGGCGTGGCCCGGGGCAAGGAAGTCGCCGAAGGGCGTCGGCACCAGCGCCCCGCGGACGGTGCCGCGGATCACGTTCAGGTCCGAGAAGAACGCCGCCGCCGCCCGGTCGACGGGCGCGTTCCAGACGTTGTAGGGTGCCCCGCGCTGCACGATCCGCCCGCCGCGCATGAGCAGGATCTCGTCGGCCATCCGCATCGCCTCGTCGGGCTCGTGCGTGACCAGCAGCACCGCGGTGCCCTCGTCGCGCAGGATGTCGAGCGTGGCGTCGCGGATGCCGTCGCGCAGGCGGTTGTCGAGGCCGCTGAACGGCTCGTCCATCAGCATCACCCGCGGCCGGGGTGCCAGCGCCCGGGCGAGCGCCGCGCGCTGCTGCTCTCCCCCCGACAGCTCGTGGGGGTATTTCTGCGCGTGCCCGCCCAGGTTCACCCGCGCGAGCATCGCCGCGACCCGCGCGGCGTCGCGCCCGCGCAGGCCGAAGGCCACGTTCTGCGCCACCGTCAGGTGGGGAAACAGCGCGAAGTCCTGAAACATCAGTCCGACCCCTCGCGCCTCGGCCGGCACCGCGGTCACGTCCTTCCCGTCGATCCGCACCCGTCCCGCATCGGGCGGCTCCACCCCCGCGATCATCCGCAGCGTCGTGGTCTTGCCGCAGCCCGAAGGCCCCAGCAGGCAGCTCACCTGCCCCGCCGCGACGGTCAGCGCCACGTCCGCCACGACCGCCCGCCCCCCCAGCCGTCGCGTCAGCCCTTCGACATCCAGACGGACCTGCACCACATTCCCTTGTCTTTCGGTCAGGAATTGCAGGTAGCAGTCGCGCGGGCCCCGGGCAAGATGCGGGCGGAAAGACGGTTGCCCCTACCGGACGGCCGCGCGGCGGCTTAGGCTGTGGCCAGCAGCCTTCGACGGTGCCCGTGACGTCCAGCCCGCCCATGCAGCCCGGACAGGTCGTCCAGGTCTTCCTCGCCGACGACATCTATGTCGCGCAGGGTGCCAACGTGGGCGACAGCCTGCAGGCCCCGCAGGTGCCCTGCCTCGGCGATGTCTACGAGCTGGAACCCGACGCGCGGCCGGTGCGGCTGGTGCTCGCGCCGTCGGGCGACGGCGGGCTGACGCTTGCGGCCGGGTCCGAACGCGGAGCGCCGGGCGATGCGGTCGCGGCGCTCGCCACGCTGACGCTGATGGCCCCGGACGGCGGCCGGGTGGACCTGACGACGCTGCGCGTCGGGCCGCAGGTCTGCGTCCTGCCGCTGTCGCCGCTCGCCCCGCGCACCGAATACACCCTGCTCGCGCTCGCCGCGGCCCCCACGGCGACCGACCTGGTCAACCTGCTGACCGTCAGCTTCGCCCGCGGCACGCGGATCACGCTCGCCTCGGGCGCGCAATGCCCGATCGAGGACCTGCGCCCCGGCGACCGCGTGCTGACGCGCGACCACGGGCCGCAGCCGCTGGTCTGGGCCGGGCGCGCCACGCTGCGCGCGGTGGGGGTCTTCGCGCCGGTCGTCATCACCGCGGGGGCGATGGGCAACGCGGGCGACCTGATCGTCAGCCAGCACCACCGCATGTTCATCTACCAGCGCGAACGCCGCACCGGCCCCACCGCCGAGCTTCTGGTCCAGGCAAAGCACCTCGCCGACGGCGCGCGCATCTTCATCCGCGAAGGCGGGATGGCCGACTGGTTCAGCCTGGTCTTCGACCGGCACGAGATCATCTACGCCGAGGGCGTGCCCTGCGAGAGCCTTATGGTCAGCGAGGCCACGCTTCGCCAGCTTCCGCCCGAGATGGCGGCCGAGGTCCGCGCACGCTTTCCGCAACTGCGCCACACCCAGCATTTCGGGACCGAGGCCGGGCGGGACGCCATCCTGCGCAAGGCCTGAGCCTCAGGTCGCGTAGAAGAACTCCTCGCGCACGATCCTGCCGTCCTTCACGGTGTAGACGGCGACCTCGCGCATCCGGAAGCGCTGGCCGCTGGCCTTCACCGTCGCGTCCATGTCGAAGATCACCGCAAAGCGGTCGGGCGCGTGCGGAAACGGCCCCTCGACCGACACGCCATGCACCTCGTGCGCGCCCTCCCACCAGTCGTGCTTGCCGTGGATGGCGCCAAGCCCGTGGGTCGCCTGCCCGCCGCCCATGTCGGCGGCCTCGACCGACACCGCGTCGGCGGCATAGAGGCGGTCGAGGTTCGCCCGCTCGCGCCCCTCGCGGCACCCGGCCACCAGTGCGGCGGCGATCTCGTTCAGGGTCATCCGTCCCTCCCGCGTTCTTGTTGTGTTCACCGTGACGGCCCGGCGCGATTCCCGCAAGGGGCGATGTTGCCCGGGCGCGGGGGGCAGCCTATACGCCGCGCATGACAAACCGTGCCGCCCTGCCGCCCGAGATCGCCCGCCGCCGGACCTTCGCGATCATCAGCCACCCCGACGCCGGCAAGACGACGCTGACCGAGAAGTTCCTGCTGTTCGGCGGCGCGATCCAGATGGCGGGCCAGG
>CAZNPW010000003.1:60070-110364 GCA_964575185.1 uncultured Exiguobacterium sp. | reverse complement strand
ACCTTGACGGCACGCTCGTCGAGACCGAGGTGCTGTCGCAGGCGGCGGGGGCGGCGGCGTTCTCGGCGCTGGGCGTGGCCTTGCCGGAGGGGTTCCTCGACGGGCTGGTGGGCAAGGACCGGCCGGCCTGCGACGGGCTGATCCTGGCGGCCTTCCCCGGCATCGACATCGCGCGGCTGAACCGCATCTGGCACGACGGGTTCGTGGCCGGGCTGACCCCCGCGCTGCCGCTGCGCCCCGGCGCGCGGGAGGTGCTGGCGGCGATCCGCCTGCCGAGCGCGGTCGTCACCTCCTCCACCCGCGCCGAGGCCGCGCTGAAACTGCGGGTGACGGGGCTGGAGGGGCTGGTGGGCCGGGTGGTCGCGCTGGACGACGTGGCCCGCGCGAAGCCCGCGCCCGATCCCTACCTGCTGGCCGCGCGGCTGCTCGGCGTCGATCCCGCGCGGTGCCTTGCCTTCGAGGACAGCGAGACGGGGGCGGAATCGGCGCATCGGGCGGGCTGCACGGTGGTGCAGGTGCCCGACACGGTGCCGGCAAGCGGGCGCTGGGCGCATCACGTCGCCCCGACGCTCGCCGAGGGTGCCGCGATGGCGGGGCTTCAGGTCAGCGAGACGATCTGACGGGGGGACAGCAGGAAGGGCGCGACGATCCCGCAGGTGTCGGCGAGCGGCAGGAGCGTGTCGGGCAGGTCCATCCCGACCGTCTCGCGCATCCACGCCGCCCGCGCCGCGCAGCGCGCCGCCACGCCCGGGAACCGCGCGGCGAGGTCGGCACGCAGGGCCGCGTCGGCGATGACGTAGCCGTCCTCCATCCGGGTGGAGCCATAGACGGGGTGGTCGGGGATCACGTCCATCTGCATCGCCATGCCCGAGGCGAGCGGGATGTCCGACCCTTCGGCGATGGGCGAGGACAGCCATTCGTCCAGTCCGATCAGGTGGCCGGGGTTGAGCGTGACGTTGAAGGTGTCGCGCGGAAGCGCCGCCTGCATCGCGGACCAGACCTGCCCGCCGGGCAGGCCGGGGCGCATCAGGCCGCACCAGTCGGCCATCGCCCGGACGTAGGGGTAGACGAAGGCGTCGAGGTAGTCCTGCGCCGCGGGGGGCAGGTCGTCGGGCCCGGCGGCGACCCAGCCCGCGCGGCAGATGTTCGACCCCCAGTGGCAGATGTTGAAGCCGATCGGGCTGCCGCGGCGGAGGGTCTGGCCGGTCGGGCCCGACAGGCCCTGGGCGGCGCGGTCGCCGGTGGCGAAGGTGATGTGGCAGCCGAGCGGCAGCCCGCCCACCCCCGCCGCCTGCACGGCGGCGAAGTCGGTCATGCCGTCGCGGAAGGCCATCACCATGCGGGTCAGCGCGGCGGCGGCCATGTGGTTGGCGAACTCCAGCCGCGCGATCTCGGCCGCGTCGACGCGGGCGCGCAACCCGTGGGCGGGGTGCATCATGAGCGGCGTCGCGTCGGTGACGCGTCCGGCGCGGTCGCGCAGCGGGTCGGCGAGGAAGGCGGGGATCGCCAGCGCGGTGGCGGGATCGGCGACCTCGTCCGGCCCGAACCACTTCCAGCCGACCGCGCCGACCTGCGCGCCGGGGGCGATCAGGTCGGCAAGCCACTGGTCGAGCCGCCGGGTGCCGCGCGGCTGGCTCGGCAGCGAGAGCGCGGCGCAGTGGCCCACGCGGATGTCGCCCGCCGCGACGAGCGGCGACACCCGCGTGTAGGGTAGGCATTCGTTGCCCGCGACCAGCAGCGCGTCGTCCTGCGTGACGACCAGCACCGCCTCCTCGAAGCGGGGGTCGAAGCCGGTCAGCCAGTGCAGGTTCGCGGCGTGCTCGCGGTCGCCGTAGACGACCAGGGCATCCCCCGGCATCGCGGCCCGCAGCGCGGCGAGGCGGGCGCGCATCTCGGCCAGCGTCAGGGCCGGGGGCAGGTCGGGGGTGCCTTGGTCGGGCCAGGCGGTGTCGATCAGGCGGGGCATCGCGGTCTCGTGCGCAGGGGGAGTCGTCCGGGCGGGAGCCTGCATCCCGGGAACATCGCCCGGCAAGGGGCATTGACCGGCCATGGCTGAAGGAGGACCAGACCATGGCGAAAGAGAACGACACCACCAGCGAAGGCCGCGCCCAGGGCGGGCGCAACTCGGGCGGGAACTTCAAGAACGACCCCGCGCGCGCGTCCGAGGCCGGCAAGAAGGGCGGCGAGATGTCGGGGGGCAACTTCAAGAACGACCCCGAACGCGCCTCCGAGGCTGGCCGCAAGGGCGGCCAGCGCTAGCTGCCGCTTACCCCCGGCCCGGCCTTCCCGTCGGGAGGCCGGGCCGTTCCATGTCGAAAGGAGCCCTGCCCGTGCCCTCCGCCTCCGAAGGCCAGATCCTCGCCCACCGCCAGCTTCTGGCCCGGCTGATCCGCAGCCTGCCCGACGATGCGCGCGCCGACCTGGCCGAGTGGCTGGCCGAGCGGGTGGTGCTGCGCGACGGGCAGGAGGACCCCGGCGCGGTGCAGGACGAGGCGCTGGCGACCGAGCTTGCGCTGGCCGAGGAGTTCCGGCTGCTGCGCGAGCTGGCTGGCCTCAGCCGGTGACCGCGGTGCGCGTGCTGTCGCGGCGGCCGCGTTCGGTGGCGGACTTGAGCTGCCCGCAGGCGGCCATGATGTCCTCGCCCCGCGGGGTGCGGATGGGGCTGGCGTAGCCCGCCTTGTAGACGATGTCGGCAAAGGCCTCGATCCGCTCCCAGGGCGACCGCCGGTAGGGCGCGCCGGGCCATTCGTTGAAGGGGATGAGGTTGATCTTGGCCGGGATGCCCGCGATCAGCCGCACCAGCCGCCGGGCGTCGTCGTCGCTGTCGTTCACGCCGTCGAGCATAACGTATTCGAAGGTGATCCGTTCGGAGTTCGACAGCCGCGGGTAGTCGCGCAGGGCGGTGAGCAGGGTCCTGATGTTCCAGCGCCGGTTGATCGGGACCAGGCGGTCGCGGACATCATCCGTCGTCGCGTGGAAGGACACGGCGAGGAGGCAGCCGATCTCTTCCGCGCAGCGGGCGATCTCGGGCACCACGCCCGAGGTCGACAGCGTGATGCGGCGGCGCGACAGGCTGATCCCCTCGCCGTCCATCACCACCGCCATCGCGTCGCGCACCGCGTCGAAGTTGTAGAGCGGCTCGCCCATGCCCATCAGGACGATGTTGGACAGACGCCGCTCCTCGGGCTTGGGCTGGCCGGGCACCGGCCATTCGCCGAGGTCGTCGCGGGCGAGCATGACCTGGCCCACGATTTCCCCTGCGGTCAGGTTGCGCACGAGCTTCTGCGTGCCGGTGTGGCAGAAGGAGCAGGTCAGCGTGCAGCCGACCTGCGAGGAGATGCAGAGCGTGCCGCGGCCGTCTTCGGGGATATAGACCGTCTCGACCTCATGGCCCCCGGCGATGCGGACGAGGTATTTGCGGGTGCCGTCGGCGCTGACCTGGCGGGTCACGACCTGCGGCAGGGCGATGATGAAGCGGTCGGCCAGAAGGGCGCGGATGTCCTTCGACAGGTTGGTCATGGCGGCGAAGTCGCGGACGCCCCAGGTGTAGACCCATTGCCAGATCTGGCCGGTGCGCATCTTCACCTGCCCGGCGGGAAGCCCGGCGGCCACGAGCGCGTCGCGGAGCTGGTCGCGCGTCAGGCCGACGATGTTGACCGGACCGCCCTCGGGCAGGCGGCGGGGGACGGTCAGCACGTCCGGCGTGAGGGGGACGGTCATGGTCAGGGGTCCGGGTTGCGGCAAGCCGCAGCGCATAGCACGGGTCGCGGCCGAGGGGAACGGGTCAGAGCGCCAGGTGCAGCCGCAGGAAGCCCGCGGGCGTGCGGCCCCGGACCTGCGGCCGCAGCGGGGCGATGCGGGGCAGGTGCGGCAGGGCACCCGGCCCGGTGTCGAACAGCACGCCCGGACCGCCCACGGGCAGGAAGGCCCAGCCGCCCGGGGCGAGGACGCGCGGGGGGTCCGTCGCGCCGAGCCAGTCGCCCAGCACCTCGCGCGACAGGACCGGCTGGTCGATCCGCGCCAGCACCGCATCGCCCATCTGCTGGCACAGGAGGCTCGCGCGGTAGCTGTTGGTGGCCACGGCGAAGCGCATGTCGGGGGTGACGGGGCGCCCGGCCCAGGTCAGGTCGCGGATGCGGCGGGCGGCGGGGTCGGTCAGCCGGCCCTGCGCGTCGAACCGGCGCGGCGCGGTCAGGTCGATGCGGTAGGACAGGCCGTAGATCGGCTCGAACGCGAAGGAGGGGAAGGCGGGGTCGACCAGCTCCGCCGGACGGGCGGCGGCGGGGTCCTGGCGGACATAGCCGCTGACGCCGCGTTCCAGCCAGTCGGCGAGGTCCGCGCCCGACACGGCCACGGCGGAAAAGCTGTTGGGGTGGACGTAAAGCTCGGTCAGCGCGCGGCGGGTCAGGGGGCCCGGGGGCAGGTCGACGTAGTTCAGCGGCCCGCCGCGCCCGCCGGCGCGGAAGGGGGCCACGGCGGCGAGGACGGGCAGGCCCGCGAGCGCGGTGCCGGGGGCGGCGGCGGCGAGCCGCACGGCCTTGGCGGCGGCGATGGTCTGGAGGAGGGGGCCGTCGGCCACGACCGCGAAGTAGCTGTTGAGCGGCACGGCGGTGCGCCCGGCGGGCTGCGACAGCCAGCGCGCGAGGCGGCGTTCGACGGGCCGGGCGGCGGCGAGCAGGCCCGCGTCCTCGGCCACCGCGGCGTGCACCGGGCGGACCGACGCGCGCGCCGAGGCGACGCGCCAGCGGCCGCCGTCCGGTCGCAGCGCCAGATCGACGACGCCGAGGTGCGAGCCGTGCGATCCGGGCATCGCCACGGGCCGGGCGCAGACCGTGCCCTGGGCCAGGTCCACCCCGGGCAGGCCCGCGAAGTCGGGACCGGGAAAGACCTGGTGGCCGTGGCCCAGGACCAGCGCGTCGGCCCCGGTATCGGCCGCGAGCGACAGGCCCGGGTTGTCGTGGTCGGCCTCCACCGCCGTCAGCCCGGCGTGGCACAGCGCCACCACGAGGTCGGCCCCCTGCGCCCGCAGGGCGGCAGCGGCGGCGCGCCCGGCCTCGACCATGTCGCGGGCGGTCAGGCGGCCGGCGATGTGCTTGGCTTCCCACACCAGGACCTGCGGCGGGGTCAGGCCGAAGACGCCGATGCGGAAGGCCCGCGGCCGCCCGCCCCGGTCCTGCAACCGGCGGTTCAGGATGACCGACGGCGCGACGAAGGGGCCGCGCCCGTCGGCCCAGGCGAGGTTCGCCGACACGACGGGGTGCGCCGCCGCGCCGACGGCGGCCTGCAGGAAGGCCAGGCCGTGGCTGAACTCGTGGTTGCCGAGCGTCGCCGCGTCGTAGGCAAGCGCGTTCATCGCGGCGATGAGCGGATGCGCCGCGCCGCGGCCGGTCGCGACCGCATGGTCCGCGATGGCCGAGCCTTCGATGGCATCGCCGTTGTCGAACAGCAGCGTGTTCGCGGCCTCGGCCCGCGCCGCGCGGATCAGCGTCGCCACGCGGGTCAGGCCCACGTCGGGGCGGCGGCGGCCGGTCACGTAGTCGCGCGCGGTCAGTTGCGCGTGCAGGTCGGTGGTGGCGAGGATGCGCAGGTCGACCGTGTCGGCATCGGCATCGGCACCGTCGCCGCGCGCACGGTCCACCCTTTCCCGAAGCGAATGTATCCCCACGCCTGTCCCCCAAGCACCGGCCGGGACCGGACACGCCGGACGATCCGATCAGCGCGACGGAGAGTGACGCGCGGCCGCGAAGTTTCAAGGCGCGCCACTCGCGCCGGAGTTGATTTTTCGCCGGTGTTGCGGCGCGTTTGCGTTCGCTTGGCCGCCGTGTCACGAACGGCGCGGCGGCGGGAGGCGGCGATGTTCAGTTTTGCGGGGCCGGGTGGTCCGTTCGACCGCGCGGCGGACCTGCGCGGCAGGGATCCGGGGGCCTTTCTGGCGGGGGGCCGGGTGCTGGTGATCTGGCGCGGCAAGCCGCTGATGCGGGGGGACGCGCTCGCCTGGGTCGGCGCGGACGCGCTGCCGGGCGGGACGGCGGACCCGGTGTTCCTGGGGTTCGACGGGCCTCGCGCGCCCGGGGCGGCGCGCTTTGCCGTCGACCTGCGCGGCTGGGACGCGGCGGAGGCACCGCAGCCCGGCTTTGCCGACCCGACGCGGCAGGTCCACCGGGATCTGCCCGACGGCACCGCCTTCGCCGAGCTGCGCGGCGCGATGGGGGCGCTGGGCGCGACCGAGGCGATGCTCGCCGCGACCGCCCGCGCGCTGACCGGCTGGCACGCGACCCACGGCCACTGCGCCGCCTGCGGGGCGGCGACGGTGCCGGCGCAGGGCGGCTGGCAGCGCGACTGTCCGGCCTGCGGGGCGCACCACTTTCCGCGCACCGACCCGGTGGTCATCATGCTGGTCCTGTCGGGCAACCGCACGCTGATCGGCCGCAGCGCGGCCTGGCCTGCCGGGATGTATTCCTGCCTGGCCGGGTTCGTGGAGCCCGGCGAGACGCTCGAGGCCGCGGTGCGCCGCGAGGTGCGGGAGGAGGCCGGGGTGGAGGTCGGCCCGGTCGCCTACGTGGCGAGCCAGCCCTGGCCCTTTCCGGCCAGCCTGATGGTCGGGATGGTGGCGCGGGCGACGACCGAGGCGATCACCGCCGACCCGTCCGAGATCGAGGATGCGCGCTGGATCGGGCGCGAGGAGATGGCGCGGGTGGTGGCAGGCACCCACCCCGACATCCGCGCGCCGCGCCCCGGCGCGATCGCGGCGCATCTGATCGAAAGCTGGCTTGCCGATCGCCTGCCCGCGGTCCACATCCTGCCCTGACTGCACCACCTTTGCCCGTTGGAAGGTCGGCATGAGATTTGCCTCGCGCACCGACATCGAAGCCCCGGCGGACGCGGTGTTCCGCATCCTGGCGGATTTCGACCACTGGGAACGCGCCGCGATGCGCCGGGGGGCCGAGGTCGTGCGGACCGAACGCCCGCGGCTGGGCGGCAAGCCGGGGACCGATCCGGTCTGGCTGATCCGCTTCACCTTCCGCGGCAAGGAGCGCAAGATCACCCTGCGTGTCGGCGACGTCAGCCCGCATGACCGGCTGGGCTATTCCTGGGTGGGCCAGCTGTTCGACGGCTGGGGGGCGGTGGAGCTGATCTCGCTGGGCGCGAAGCGGACGCGGATGACGATGGTGTCCGAGGTCAAGCCCCGGACGCTCGCCGCGCGGCTGATCCTGCAATCGCTGAAGCTCGCCCGCCGCCGGGTGCAGGCGCGGCTCGACAAGCGCATGGCGGCGGCGGCGGCCGACATCGAGGCGCGCTGGCCGGACCCGGGGCGGAAGGCGGGGCGGGCCTGAGGCTCAGGCGAACTTCAAGGCCGCGATGCCCGCGACGATCAGCGCGATGCCGAGGATGCGCATCGCGTTGACCGTCTCGCCGAACAGGATGACGGCGAGGATCGCCGTGCCGGTCGCGCCGATGCCGACCCAGACGGCGTAGGCGGTGCCGACGGGGATCTGCTTCATGGCGAGCGACAGGAGGTAGAACGACAGGAGCGCACCCCCGACCGTCAGCACCGACGGCACCAGCTGCGTGAACCCTTCGGTATACTTCAGACCGATGGCCCAGGCGGTTTCCAGAAGCCCGGCCGCGCCGAGCAGGAGCCAGGGGTTCATGCCGCCAGCCCCTTGCCCCCCATGTCGAGGAACTTCTGCCGCCGGTCGCGGACCAGCGCCTCGGGCTTCTTGCCGGACAGCTCCTTCAGCATGGTCTCGATCGCCTTGCCCACCGCGTCGATCGTCTCGGCCCGGCCGCGCTGGGCGCCGCCGGTCGGTTCCTTGATGATGCGGTCGATCACGCCCAGGCGTTGCAGGTCCTGCGCGGTCAGGCGCAGCGCCTCGGCGGCCTCGCGCATCTTCTCGGCGTCCTTCCAGAGGATCGAGGCGCAGCCTTCGGGCGAGATGACCGAGTAGATCGCGTGTTCCAGCATCGCCACGCGGTTCGCGGTGGCGAAGGCGACGGCCCCGCCCGAGCCGCCTTCGCCGATCACCACGCTGACGAGCGGCACCGCGATGTCGAGGCACTTGGCGGTGGACCGCGCGATGGCCTCGGCCTGGCCGCGCTCCTCGGCCCCCTTGCCGGGGTAGGCGCCGGGGGTGTCGATCAGGGTGATGACGGGCAGGCGGAAGCGGTGGGCGAGGTCCATCAGGCGGATCGCCTTGCGGTAACCCTCGGGCCGGGCCATGCCGAAGTTGCGCTCGATCCGGCTTTTGGTGTCGTGGCCCTTCTCGTGGCCGATCACCACCACCGGCTGGTCCTGGAACCGCGCGAGCCCGCCCATCACCGCGTGATCCTCGGCGAAGTTGCGGTCGCCGGCGAGCGGCGTGTATTCGGCGAAGAGCTGGTCGATGTAGTCGCGGCAATGCGGCCGGTCGGCGTGCCGGGCGACCAGGCATTTCTGCCAGGGCGTCAGCGCCTTGTAGAGGTCGCGCAGCATCTGGTCGGCCTTGCGGTCGAGCGCCTCGGCCTCGCGCGTGACGTCGAGCGCGGTGTTCGCGCGGCCCATCGCGCGCAGTTCCTCGGCCTTGCCCTCGATCTCGGCCAGGGGCTTCTCGAAGTCGAGGTAGATCATCGGCTGGCCTCCGCGGTACCCGTCCCATATGCGCGCGGGCGCGGGGGAAGGCAACTCACCCCCCGCCGTCCAGCGCGACCAGGCCGGCGAGCCGTTCGGGCGGGCAGGACAGCTTGGCCGCGATCCTGCTGCCGGGGGCGATCACGCGCCAGAAGGGGACGACGTCGTCCATCGTCTTGCCCGCGTCCAGGTCGCGCAGGGCGACCTCGGCCACGGTGCGCAGGTAGATGGCGGTCGTCACCGGGCACATCGCCTGCGCCCCGGCCTTGCGGGCAAGCTCGTTGCGCAGCCGGTCGACGGTGCGCGTCTCGCCGCGCGGGATCTTGGCGAGGTAGGCCGCGATGTCGCCGGGGGAGGAGATGAGCATCGTACTGCCCGCCTTCACGCCGGCGAAGTCGGCGTGCAGCATCACCACATGCGGCGGTTTCGCGGTGGCGAAGCGTTTGCGCCAGTCGGTCGGTTTCGCCATCTACCCCTCCACCCGCGCCTTCAGCGCCGCAAGATAGGTGGCGGCGACGTCGCCCGGGTCAAACAGCAGGCGCGACAGGATGCGGCCAAGCGGCGAGGGGACGGTCGCGCGTTCGGTCGCGGTGATCCGCGTGCCGCCGGCAACGGGGGCCAGCGTGGCCTGCCAGGTGCCGGTGTATCCGGCATCGGAGGCGAAGCGCAGGCGTATCCCGGTCTCGGTCATCGCGTCCGTGGTGAAGGTGATGCGCTCGCGCGGTGTCTCCTCGACCCAGCCGTCGGGGGTCGGGGTGACGCGGGTGATTCCCGCCCGCCACCCTGGCTGCGCCGCCACGTCGCGGATCACGGCCAGCACGGCGGCGGGCGGGGCGGCGATGACCGTCGCGGCCTGCCCCTCGCGCGTGGCGGGCAAAAGCCAGCCCGCGGCGAAGGTCAGGGCGGCCAGCAGAAGGGGGGCGGCGAGGATGTAGAGGACGATCTTCATGGTGATTCTCCGCAGTCCGCCCGGCATAGCCGGGGATCGGGGCGGGCAGGAGTATCCAGGATTTTCGCCAAGCGCCTCAGCGGCTTGCGCAGGATCAGCGCGGCTCCTCGACGGTGGCAGCCGCGCGCGTCGTCCACAGCGTGACCAGCCCCGCCGCGATGACGATGGCGGCACCCGCCACGACGTGCAATTCCAGCACCTCGTCGTAGACGGCGACGCCGATGATGCTGACCAGCACGATCTGCAGGTAGGCGAAGGGCTGCACCACGCTCGCCTCGGCGGTCTCGTAGCACTTGATGAGGACGTAGTTCGCGGCGAGCGCGAGCGTCGCGTAGAGCGCCGTCAGGCCCCAGTCGGGGGCCGTCATCGGCTCCCACGCCGGCAGGCCCAGGATGGTGATGACGGCGCAGCCGATGGTGCCCGACCAGAACAGCGAGGTGAAGGGCGCGTCGGTGGCGGCGGCCATGCGCGTCAGCACCGAGTAGAGCGCGAACATCAGCGCGGCGGCGAAGGGCAGGAGCGCCGCGGGGGTGAAGACCCCGGAGCCGGGTTGCAGGATGACGAGCACCCCGACCATCCCGGCGAGGATCGCGGCCCAGCCGCGCCAGCCCAGCCGCTCCCCCAGGATCGGCCCCGACAGCGCGGCGACCAGCAGCGGGGTCACGGCGAAGACCGCGTGGCTTTCGATCAGGCCGATCAGCGTGTAGCCCCAGATGATGATGCAGACCTCGGCGATCAGCAGGCAGCCGCGCGCGGCGTGCAGGAGCGGCCGGGATGTCGCGACCGACCGCAGCCCGCCGGGCCGCCGCACCGCCACCGCCAGCACGAAGGCCGCGAACAGCCAGTAGCGCAGCATGACGATCATCAGCACGTTGTAGGTGTCGGCCAGATAGCGCGAGAACCCGTCCTGCAGGGCGAACAGGGTCACGGCCAGGATCATCAGCCAGATGCCCGTCCGGGTGTCGCGCTTCACGCCAGCGTCCCCGCCGTCATGTGCCGCTTGCGGCCGAAGCCGGGGCGGCGTTCGACCGCGAACCCCGCCCCGGCCAGCGCGGCGCGGACATGGCCCGCGGCGGTGTAGGTCGCGAAGCTGCCGCCGGGCGCGGTGCGGCGGGCCACGGCCTGCAGCACGGCGGGCTCCCACATCGCAGGGTTCCGCGCCGGGGCGAAGCCGTCGAGGAACCAGGCGTCGGCCACCCCGTCCCAGGCGGGCAGGCTGTCGCGCACGTCGCCCGCGATGACGCGGACGGTCGCGTCGGGCAGGTCGATGGCCGGTCCCCACCGCGCCAGCACCTCGGCCGCGAGCGTGGCGACCTCGGGGAAGGCGGACAGCGCCCGGGCGGCGTCGGCGCGGGGCAGCGGATGCGCCTCGAACGAGGTGAAGCCGAACCGCCCCGCCACCCCCGCCGCGCGCCAGGCCTGCAGCGTGGCCAGCAGGTTCAGCCCGGTGCCGAACCCCGTCTCGGCGATGCGGAAGCCGTCGCGGAAGCGGGCGGGCAGGCCGTTGCCGGCCAGGAAGACGTGCCGCGCCTCCCGCAGCCCGCCGTCGCGGCTGAAGTAGGGGTCGCCGTAGGCGCGCGCCACGGGGACGGCGCCGTCGCGCCAGTCGAGGTCGGGGGGGTTCATCACGGGGGGCGTTCGGTCTATGCCGGACCATGGCCACGGGCAGGGGCGAATGACAAGGGCCGACATCACCGTGCGGGGGGCGGGCGTCTGGGGCCTCGCGATCGCCTGGGAGCTGGCGCAGCGGGGCGCGCGGGTGCAGGTCGTGGACCCCGCCCCGGGCAGCGGGGCGAGCGCGGGGCTCGTCGGCGCGCTGTCGCCTTACGCGCCCGCGGGCTGGAACGCGGTCAAGGCGTTCCAGCGCGACAGCCTGCTCGCGGCGGCGGGCTTCTGGGCGGGGGTGGAGGCGGCGTCGGGCCTGTCCACGGGCTATGCGCGCACCGGGCGGCTGGTGCCCGTCACCGACCTGCCCCGCGCCCTGGCGCAAGGGGAGGCTGCGGCGCGGCACTGGGCCCCGCATGCGGCGTGGGCGGTGACGGCGTCGCCGGACTGGCTCGCGCCGGGCGGCCCGGTGGTGCACGACACGCTGGCCGCCCGGCTGAACCCCCGGGAGACGCTCGCCGCCCTGACCGCCGCACTGCGCGGGGCGGGCGTGAAGGTGGCTCCGGAGGGTTCCGGTGCCGGGACGGTGATCCACGCCACGGGCGTGACGGGGCTCGAGGCGGCGGGGCTGGGGCGGGGGGTGAAGGGGCAGGCGCTGCTTCTGGCGCATGCCGCGCCCGACCGGCCGCAGGTCTTTGCCGACGGCCTGCATATCGTGCCCCACGCCGACGGGACGACGGCGGTGGGCTCGACCTCCGAGATCGCCTGGGACGACCCGACCGCCACCGACGCGCAGCTCGACGCGCTGCGCGCGCGGGCGGTGGCGCTGGTGCCGGAGCTTGCCGGCGCGCCGGTCGTCGCCCGCTGGGCCGCGCTGCGGCCGCGGGCCGACACGCGCCAGCCGGTGCTCGGCCCCTGGCCGGGGCGGCCGGGGCATATCCTGGCCAACGGGGCCTTCAAGATCGGCTTCGGCCTGGCCCCCGGCGTGGCGCGGGTGATCGCGGACCTCGCGCTGACCGGCCGGGCGGACATTCCGGGTGCCTTCCTGCCATCATCTTCCCCGAAATATCCCGGGGGGTGAGCCCCGCAGGGGCGAGGGGGGCTGGCCCCCCTCTACCGTGCCGCCTCGGCGCGCAGCGCGGCCATCAGCGCGGCCACCTGTTTCCGCGTGCGGTCATCGGTCAGCCGCCCCGCGCCGTCGAAGGCCTGGCGGCAGTGGGGTACCATCACCTCGGGCCCGGTCAGCAGGCGCGGGCGGAAGGCGTTCAGCGCCAGCCGCAGGCTGAACTGCGCCCGCTCGCCGCCCGCGCGGCCATCCGCCGCCGACATGATCGCGACGGGCCGGTCGCGGAACGGCGCGCCTTCCACCCGGCTGATCCAGTCGAGCGCGTTCTTCAGCACGCCGGGCAGCGCCTTGTTGTATTCGGGCACGGCGATCAGCACCGCGTCGGCCTGCGCGACCTGCGCGGCCAACCGGTGCACCGCGGCCGGGATGCCCTCGGCGGTCTCGACGTCCTCGTCGAACAGCGGCAGGCGCAGGTCGCCCCAGGCGACCTCGGCCGGGCCGAAGGCCGCGACCGCCTCGGCCGCGAGAAGCCGGTTGGTCGACCCGGCGCGCAGCGCGCCGACGATCACCGTCAGCCTCAGCAAGGTCCCGCCGCCCGGTGCTGCGGGTCGTGCGGGGCCGACCGGCCCCCGGGCGGCGTTGCCGACGGCGTCTCCATCCCCGGCGAGCTAACCCGGACGCGGCGTCCGTCCAGCCCCGCCAGACCCGGCTTGACACCGGCACGGCGACGGCACCACTGGCGGGCAAAGCGGGCAACGGGGCGGATCATGCGGGAATGGTGGCGCGGGGCGGTGACCTACCAGGTCTATCCCCGCAGTTTTCAGGACACGAACGGCGACGGCGTGGGCGACCTGCCGGGCATCACGCGCAGGCTCGACTACATCGCGGCCCTGGGCGTCGACGCGGTCTGGCTGTCGCCGTTCTTCCGCTCGCCCATGGCCGACATGGGCTACGACGTCGCGGACTATACCGACGTGGACCCGAACTTCGGCACGCTGGCCGATTTCGACGCGCTGGTCGCGCGGGCGCATGCGCTGGGGCTGAAGGTCATCATCGACCAGGTCCTGTCGCATACCGCCGCGGCGCACCCGGCCTTCGCCGAAAGCCGCGCCGACCGCAACGGGGCCAAGGCCGACTGGTATGTCTGGGCCGATCCGAAGCACGACGGCAGCCCGCCGAACAACTGGCTGTCGGTCTTCGGCGGCAGCGCCTGGACCTGGGACGGGCGGCGGCGGCAGTATTACTTCCACAACTTCCTGGCGAGCCAGCCGACGCTGAACTTCCACACGCCCGCGGTGCAGGACTGGCACCTGGCCAACATGCGCTTCTGGCTGGACCGGGGGGTCGACGGCTTCCGCCTCGACACTGTGAACTACTTCTTCCACGACCGCCTGCTGCGCGACAACCCGGCCGATTTCGTGGTCAAGCCGCAGCCCGCCGCCAACCCCTACGACATGCAGTATCACCTGTTCGACAAGAACCAGCCCGAGAACCTGGGCTGGCTGGAGCGGGTGCGCGGCCTTCTGGACCAGTATGGGGCGGCGAGCGTGGGCGAGATCGGCGAAAGCCACCACGCGATCCAGATGATGGGGGCCTATACCCAGCCCGGGCGGCTGCACCAGACCTACAGCTTCGAGCTGATGGGCTACGGATTCACCCCCGCCTTCTTCCGCGACCGGGTGCGCGCCTTCTTCGACGGCGCGCCGAAGGGCTGGCCGATGTGGGCCTTCGGCAACCACGACGTGTCGCGGCAGGCGAGCCGCTGGGCGCGGTTCGGGGCCGACGGCGACGTGGCGCGGCAGGCGACGGCGCTGCTGCTGTCGCTGCAGGGGTCGGTCTGCCTGTGGCAGGGCGACGAGCTTGGCCAGACCGACACCGAGCTGTCGCTGGCCGAGCTGACCGACCCGCAGGGCATCGCCTTCTGGCCCGCCCCCGTGGGGCGCGACCCGACCCGCACGCCGATGGTCTGGGACGACAGCCCGCAGGGCGGCTTCACCACCGGCACGCCCTGGCTGCCGGTCAAGCCGCCGCAGCTCGCCCGCAACGTGGCAGGGCAGGAGGGCGTGGCCGGATCGGTGCTGGAGATGACCCGGGCGCTGCTCGCCTTCCGCCGCAGCGCGCCCGCGCTGCAGGACGGCGCGACCGAATGGCGCGACGCGCCCGACCCGATCCTGATGTTCCGCCGCCTCGGCGACAGCCCCGTCACCTGCGTCTTCAACCTGTCCGCCGGCACCGTGACGGTGCCCGTCGCGGGCCTGCCCGTCGGCCCGTCGCAAGCGGCCGGCCACACCGGCAGCGACCTGACGCTGGGGCCGAACGGGTTCGTGTTCCTGACGTGACCAGGGTCCCGGGGGGGCTCGCTGCGTTGACGGCCGATCCAAAGCGTGCATCGCGCTGCAACGCTACGTGTTCCTGGTCCGCGCCTGACCGCCGTCGGTCGGCAAAGGGCGCTTCACTCCAGCGCCCGCGCCTCTCCCGGCAGCATGATCGGGATGCCGTCGCGGACCGGGAAGGCGAGCTTCGCGGCCCTGGACACCAGCTCCTGGCGCTCGGCGTCCCAGACCAGCGGTCCTTGCGTCAGCGGGCAGACCAGCGCCTCGAGCATGCGGCGGTCGATGGCGGTGCCCGTCACTGCATGACCTCTTCGCCCTCGCCCGAGCGAAGGGCGAACTCGATCAGCGTCACCAGCGTCTCGCGGCGGGTCGACAGCGACGGCGCCTCGAGCAGGGCCTGCTTGTCCTCTGGCGTGAAGGGGCAGAGCATCGACAGCGAGTTGATCAGCAGCTCCGGCTCGGCCTCCTTCAGGCTCGACCAGTCGGTCGACAGGTTGTTGGCCTGGAAGTAGCGGCCGAGCACGTCGAGGAAGGCCGCGCGGTCGAAGGCCTTGTCGGCCTCCTCCGGCCCGAGGTCGCGGCCGAAGGGCGACCAGTCCACGGTGCAGCGGCGGTAGGGGGTGAAGCCCGTCACCTCCTCCTTCACGCGGAAGCGCGACACGCCCGACAGCGTGACCATGTAGCGACCGTCCTCGGTTTCGGAAAACCCGGTCAGCCGACCGGCGCAGCCGATGGCGTGCAGCCGTTTCTCCTCGGACCCCGGAACCTCGCGCGGCTGGATCATGCCGATCAGCCGGGCCTTGGTCTTCATGCAGTCGTCGAGCATCTGCAGGTAGCGCGGCTCGAACAGGTGGAGCGGCAGCCGCGCGCGCGGCAGCAGCAGCGCGCCGGGCAGCGGGAAGACGGGGATCGTGTCGGGCAGGTCGAAGCGGGGCATGACCGTCACCTAGGGCGCGGCCCCGGTCAGGCAAATATCATCGAGGACAGCCGCCTGCGGCCCTTCAGCACGATCGGGTCCTGCGGCTTCAGCGCGTCGAAGATGGTGAAGAGCTGCGCCTTGGCGGCACCCCCGTTCCATTCGCGGTCGCGGCGGAAGAGGTCGAGGAGTTCGTCCACCGCCGCCTCCACGTCCCCTTGCGCGTGCAGCGCGACGCCCAGGTCGAAGCGCGCCTGCAGGTCGTCGGGGTTGCGCTCCACCGCGCGGCGAAGGTCGGCGACGGGGCCGGCGCTGGCCGCCTGGCGCGCGAGTTCGAGCTGCGCCCGCGCCGCCTCGACCTCCTTGGCCCTGGCGATCTTGGCCGGCGCGTTGTTCAGAAGCGCCTCGGCCTGGTCGAGGTTGCCGAGCGCGAGATGCGCGCGGGCGAGGCCGCCGAAGGCCGCGGCGTTCTCCGGCTCCTCCGCCAGGATCGCCGCGAAGGTTTCGGCCGCGTCCACCGCGGCGCCTTCGGCGAGCATCTGGTCCGCCGCCTCGAGCGCCGCGCCGAGGCCGCCGTCGCCCGCGAGGCCCGTGAGCTTGTCGACGAACTTCTTCACCTCGGACGCAGGCAGAGCGCCCTGGAAGGCATCGACCGGCTGCCCCTGCCAGAAGGCGTAGACGGTGGGGATCGACTGGATGCGCAGCTGCGCCGCGATCTGCTGGTTGCGGTCGACGTCGACCTTGACCAGCCGGACCTTGCCCTTCGCGCCGGTCACGGCGGCCTCGAGCGCCGGGGTCAGTTGCTTGCAGGGGCCGCACCAGGTGGCCCAGAAGTCGACGATGACGGGCACCTCGCGGCTCGCCTCGATCACGTCCTTCATGAAGGTGGCCTCGGTCCCGTCCTTGATGAGGTCGGCGGCGGGGGCCGGGGTGTCGTTCAATCCAAGCATCGCGTGTCCCCAAAGGCTGGCATTTGCCGCCTATATGGCGGCGGGCCGGGTGAAGGGGAAGGGCGGATCGGCGCGTGCCCGCCGCTGACGGTTTCGTGACCGCGGGGCAGGGTTGCGGCGCAATGTCGCGCCCCCTACATCGCCCGGACCGGAAACGAAGGAGCATCCGCATGTCTGCCCTTGCCCCCAAACCCTCGATCCTAGTCGACGCCGCCGCGTTCGACGTCATCTCGCTGCGCGAGATCACTGGCACCGGCGGCCCCGATACCCTGACGGGCGGGGCCGCAGCCGACCAGATCTACGGCTTCGGGGGGAACGACCTGCTGTCGGGCCGGGGCGGCAACGACGAGATCTATGGCGGCGACGGCAACGACCGCATCCTCGGCGAAGGCGGCAACGACGACCTTGAGGGCGGCCGCGGAAATGACGCCGTGTTCGGCGGCCAGGGCGCGGACCAGGTCTATGGCGGTGCGGGCAACGACTGGCTGTCGGGTGGCGCGGGCAACGACGAGATGACGGGCGGGGCGGGGGCGGATACCTTCGTCTTCACCGCCGGCCGCGACGCGATCGACATCCTGGGCCAGGACGACATCCTGCGGATCGGCGTGAACAGCGCCGTCGATACCCGGGCCGAACTGCTGGCGGTCGCCCGCACGGTCGACGGGGGCGACAGCCTGCTGATCGACTTCGGCGGCGGCAACACGCTGCTGCTGGAGAATACCAGCCGCGCGACGCTGCAGGCGGTCGAGATCGTGTTCGTCTGACGGTCAGGCGATCCAGGCGCGGGCATAGGGGGGCAGCACCACCAGGCCCGCGTGCAGGCCTATCTGCGCGTCCGACAGAAGGTCGTGGAACCGCGTGACCCCGTGATCGCGCAGCCACCAGTCGGGCAGGTCGATCCAGCCTTCGGTGAAGTTGAACAGGCACAGGACGTTGCCCGTCGGGGCCGCGCGGACGAAGGCGAAGAGGCCCGGCACGTCGTGGCGCACGACCCGCGTGGGCACGGCCCCGTGCAGCGCCTCGGTCGCGGCGCGGCGGGCGAGGATGTGGCGGACGCCTGCCCGCACCTGCGCCTGCGGCGACCCCGCGGGCGGCGGCGTCCAGTCCATCCGCGGCCGGTGGATCCAGCGGCTGTCGTGGCGGTGTTCGGGCACGTCGCGGTAGCTGTAGTCGTTCAGCATGGCGATCTCGTCGCCCATGTAGATCAGCGGGATGCCGCCCCAGGCCGCGATCAGCGCGTGGCCCATCAGGATGCGCTGCACGGCGAGCGCGATCCCCGGCCGGTCGCCCCGGGCCACCGCGAGCTCCAGCCCCGCGAGCGAGGCGAGGCTGCCGCTGATGCGCTTGTCGCCGGTGGCGGGGTTTTCCTGAAACAGCGCGCCGCGGGCGAAGCTGCCGGGGAAGGTGCCGTCGTAGAAGTCCGACAGGTAGGCCCGGTGCGCCGGGCCGCTCAGGCCCAGGGCCGCGGCGTCCTCGTCGGTGACCGCCCAGCCGATGTCGTCGTGGCAGCGGATGTAGGTGGCGTAGGTCGCGTTGGTCAGCCGGTCCGGGAAGTGGGTGGCCAGCACATGCGTCATGAGCCGGGTGTCGCGGGTGGCGAGCGCGCCCCAGAACTGGACCATCAGGCTGTTGTGGTAGGCGAGGTTGCCCTCCTTGCCGTCGTGCCTGCCGCGGCCGAGGTAGGGCAGCATCTCGGCGGGCGCCACGATCGCCTCCTCGAGGTGGATCACCGCCGGGGTCGCGATGCGCGAGCAGGCGCGCAGGGCCTGCAAGAGCATGTGGACCTCGGGTTCGGACTGGCAGCGGGTGCCCATCCGCTTCCACATGAAGGCGACCGCGTCGAGCCGCAGCACGTCCACCCCGCGGTTGGCGAGGTAGAGCATGACCTCGACGATCTCGAGGAAGACCTGCGGGTTGGCCCAGTTCAGGTCCCACTGGTGGGCGTTGAAGGTGGTCCAGACCCACTTGCCGGTGTCCGAATCATGGGTGAAGTTGCCCGGCGCGGTGTCCGGGAAGACCTCGACCAGCGTGCGTTCGTAGACGTCGGGCAGCGCGCGGCCGTCGAACATCAGGTAGTAGGCCTGGAAGGCGGGGTCGCCCCGGCGGGCTTGGACGGCCCAGGCGTGTTCGCGCGCGGTGTGGTTCAGCACCAGGTCGATGCAGACGCTGATCCCGCGGACGCGGAGGGCGGCCGTGACCGCCTCGAAGTCGGCCATGGTGCCGTAGGCGGGGTCGATCGCGCGGTAGTCCATCACCGAGTAGCCGCCGTCGCTGTCACCGGGCCGCGGCCTCAGGCAGGGCATGAGGTGGACGTAGGTGATGCCGAGCTCCGTCAGGTCGTCGATCCGGTCGAGCACGCCCTTCAGGTCGCCTGCGAAGCGGTCGATGTAGAAGACGTAGCCCGCCATGCCGGGGCGCTGGAACCAGTCGGGTTCGAGGTCGCGCACGAGGTCGAGCCGCTTGAGGTCGGCCGGGCGGTCCTTCGCGGCCCGGCGCAGGGCGGCGGTCAGGCGGTCGCGGAAGGCCGCGTGGTCGGGCAGGTGGCCGTAGAGCGCGTCGAGCATCGGCCAGAGGTCGCGGGCCGACCGGGCGAGGCGCAGGTCGAACAGGTCGTCTTCCGCCAGGGCGGGCGATCTTGGCATGGACACTCTCCCCTCGTGCGCGGGGAGGTTACGGGGGCCAAACCGCTTTGGGAAGGGGTCAGCCGGCCACGATCAGGCGGCTGCGGTGGCGGATGCGCGGTGCGATCCAGGCGAGGTCGCGCGGGTCGAGCGCAACGCAGCCCGCCGTCGGGTGGGCGGGCCTGCGCCAGGCATGGACGAAGATCGCCGACCCCGCGCCGCGCACCGCGCGGGGCCAGTTCCAGCCGGTCAGCAGGATCAGGTCGTACATCGGGTCGGCGCGCATCAGCCGTTCGTGCGAGAAGGGGTGCGGGCGGCGGACCATCAGGTTGTAGTCTTCGTCGCGCGGGTCGTCGGACCAGCCGTCGCGGGGCCGGATCGGCACGGCCCAGGGCGCGGGCCGCGCCATGCGGTCGGGGCGGTAGAGCATCCCGACCAGCCGGTGGGTGCCCGCGGGGGTCGCGCCGTCGCCTTCGCGTTTGTCGCGCGTCACGCCGCCGCGCCCGACGGTGCAGGGGAAGGTCCGGCCCCGGAAGCGCAGCCCCATGGGCGTGACGACGAGATCATCGCGGGTCATGGCGCGGGTGTGCCCCAGCCCGGGCCTCCGGGCAAGCGGGGCGGTTTGCCAATCGAGCGCCTGCGGCGCAAGCCTTCCTGTCGCGGCCTGGCTGCGCAGGTCCCGCTCCGCGCTGCCTCCGGCGGGGATATTTGGCGGAAGATGAGGGCGGGGCGTCAGGCGAGGTGCCCGGACTTCGCGATCTTTGTGGCGAGGTAGGCGCGGTTCTCGGGCGTCTCGCCCGCGTGGAGGGGGACGCGTTCGGTGACGGCGATGCCGCAGCCTTCCATCACGCCGATCTTGCGCGGGTTGTTCGTCATCAGCCGCACCTGCGCGACGCCCATCTGCCGCAGGAGCGCCGCCCCGGTGCGGAAGTCGCGTTCGTCATCCTCGAACCCGAGGCGATGGTTGGCCTCGACCGTGTCGAAGCCCTGGTCCTGCAGGGCGTAGGCGCGCATCTTGTTGGCCAGCCCGATGCCGCGCCCCTCCTGGTTGAGGTAGAGAAGGATGCCCGCGCCCTCCGCGCCCATGCGGGCGAGGGCGGCGTGCAGCTGCGGACCGCAGTCGCACTTCAGGCTGCCGAGCACGTCGCCGGTGAAGCAGGCCGAATGCAGGCGCACCAGCACCGGGCCTGTGCGGTCGGGGCGGCCGACCTCGATGGCATAGTGCTCGTCGCCGCCGTCCGCGGGGCGGAAGACGTGGACCCGGCCCGCGCCCGCGGCCTGCATCGGCAGGCGGGCGGCGATGACGGGGTGCAGGGAAGACGGGTCGTCGGCCACCGCGGCCAAAGGCACCGCCGTCAGGCCGGGGGTGTCGGCGACACCCTCGACCACCAGCGCGGCGGGCAGCAGGTGCGCCGACTTGGCCAGCCGCACCGCCGCGCGCGCGAGATCGGCGCGGCCGTCGCGCAGGGTGGCGAGCGGGCCCTTCATCGGGTGGCGCAGGTCGCCCTCCGGGTCGGCCAGCGCGCGCAGCCAGCCGAGGGTTTCGCCCGGCGGCACCGCGATGCGGGCGATGTCGCCGTCGTAGACCCGCGCGCGCAGCGTCCGCGCCCGCCAGGCGGTCAGGGCGAGCACCGGCGTCCCCGCCGCCCGCAGCGCGGCGAGCCGCGCCTCGGTCATCACCTCGACCGCGATGACCAGCGCCCGCGCGGGTCCGTCGGCCAGCACCACCGGGAGGCCCAGGCGCAGGTCGCCGCGGGCGCGGGCCAGGAGCTCGGGCGTCGTGGGCAGGAGGGTCATGCGCCTCGGCTTAGGCGCATTCCCAGGAAATTGAAACAATCCGCCCCGGCGCGACACGTCCGCGTGACCGCCATGTCGCAAATCTTGTGGCCGCGCGGGGCGTTCACGATCTGCCGCGAAAGGCGTGAGGTGCACGATGGCCCAGTTGCGGAAGATCCTGCTCGTCGACGACGACGACGACCTGCGCGAGGCGCTGAGCGAGCAGCTCGTCCAGACCGAGGACTTCGACGTGTTCGAGGCCGGGACGGGGGCCGAGGGGATGGAGAAGGCCAAGGCCGGGCTTTATGACCTGGTCATCCTCGACGTCGGCCTGCCCGACACCGACGGGCGCGAACTGTGCAAGCGGATGCGCAAGGCCGGCGTTAAGTGCCCGGTGATGATGCTGACCGGCCACGACAGCGACAGCGACACGATCCTGGGGCTCGATTCGGGCGCGAACGACTATGTGACGAAGCCGTTCAAGTTTCCGGTCCTGCTGGCGCGCATCCGGGCGCAGCTGCGCCAGCACGAACAGTCCGAGGACGCGATCTTCCAGCTGGGCCCCTATACCTTCCGGCCGGCGCAGAAGATGCTGCTGGACGACCGCGAGCGGAAGATCCGGCTGACCGAGAAGGAGACGAACATCCTGAAGTTCCTGTATCGTGCACAGGCCGGGGTGGTGGCGCGCGACGTGCTGCTGCACGAGGTCTGGGGCTACAATGCCGGGGTCACGACGCACACGCTGGAAACCCACATCTACCGGCTGCGGCAGAAGATCGAGCCGGATCCGTCGAACGCGCGGCTTCTGGTGACCGAGAGCGGGGGCTATCGGCTGGTGGCGTGAAGATTCTGCTTCGGACGCCCTATTGTTGCCTGATTCGTTTACTATTCGGGAACAGTGTGGAACCTGTGAAGGGTGACGGCGTTCGATGGTATCCCCTGGCCGCAACGGGGTCATGTTGCGGCATCCTCCCTGTTGGACCTGGCCGGGCATCCTTGCCCGGCCTTTTTTCCGTCTGAACCGCCCGTGTCGCGGCTGCATCGCGCCGGATTTTCCCCGCGCCGCGGGCTTCCGTGCGGGCTGCTATTGCCTATCTGACGCGAAGGTCGCCTCTGTGTGGCGCACGAGATGGAGTTTTTCGATGACCCGACTTCCGCCGACCATCGCCGCCGTCATGCTTCTGTCCGCCGGCGCTGCCGCCGCGCAGGAACGGGTGCTGACGGTCATCAACAACAACGCGGCCACCCTGGTGGAACTCTACACCAGCCCCGCCAACAGCGACACCTGGGGCGACGACCTGATGCAGGGGCAGACGCTCGCCACCGGCGAGACCGGGGAGCTGACGATCGCGGACGGGTCGGCGGAGTGCGTCTATTCGGTCCGCGCCGTGTTCGACGACGGGTCGGAGGTCGACGGCGAGACGGACATCTGCGCGACCGAAGGCTTCACGCTGAACTGAGCTTGCGCTGATCGGGCGGGGTGGCTAGCGAGGCGGCATGTTCACGCTGGCCACCTGGAACATCAACTCCGTCCGCCTGCGGGCCGCGCTGGTGGAGCGCCTGCTGCGGCAGGACGCGCCCGACATCCTGTGCCTGCAGGAATGCAAGAGCCCGGTGGAGCTGATCCCGGCGGACCTCTTCGCGGCGCTGGGCTACCGCTTCATGGTGGCGCGGGGGCAGCGGGGCTACAACGGCGTGGCGATCCTGTCGCGGCTGGCGCTTGCCGATGCGGGCAGCGTCGACTACGCGGGCCTTGGCCATGCGCGCCACGTCGCGGCGCGGCTGGAGAACGGGGTCACGATCCACAACTGCTATGTCCCCGCGGGGGGTGACGTGCCCGACCGGACGGTGAACGCGAAGTTCGGCCAGAAGCTCGATTTCCTGACGCACCTGCGCGATGCCTTCCGGGCCGAGCGGCCGCGGGCGTCGATCCTGGCGGGCGACCTGAACATCGCCCCGCGCGAGGATGACGTCTGGGACCACAGGGCGCTTCTGAAGATCGTCAGCCACACGCCGGTCGAGGTCGCGCACCTCACAGACGCGCAGGAGGCGGGGAGCTGGGTCGACGTGACGCGCGCGCATATCCCCTCGGGGCGGCTTTACTCCTGGTGGAGCTATCGCGCGGCGGACTGGAACGCGGCGGACAGGGGCCGTCGGCTCGACCACATCTGGGCCACCCCCGACATCGCCGGGGCCGCGCACGGCAGCCGCATCCTGCGCGACGCGCGGGGGTGGGAGCAGCCGTCCGACCACGTGCCGGTCTTCGCGAGCTTCGACCTGGCGGTGTGAGCGCCGGGAGGCTGCTGAATCGAGCGCCTGCGGCGCGCTGCTTCATGTCGCGGGCCTGGCTGCGCAGGTCCCGCCTCCCGCGTGCCTCCGGCGGGAGTATTTGGGTCCGGGAAGAGGGGCATCAGCCCACCTCGGACCAGCCGCAGCGGGCGGCGAGGCTCTCGGGCGCGTGGTCGGTGCCCGCGGCCATGGCCGCGCGGTGGCCGAGGCTGCGGCGGTTGCGCCAGCGGTCGCGCCAGAGGTGCAGGCCGGAGCGGCTGATCTTGACGATGGGGGTGCGGAGCGGCAGGGCGGCGCGCCACTTGGCCTGCATGAAGCGGTAGGCCGCGTCGAACTCCGGGCCGAGCGCTGCGTGGAAGCGGTCGTTGTGGATGCAGGGCAGGCCCACCGCCCAGGCGCTGCGGCCCGCCGCGCGGGCGGCCTGGACGATGTCGGTGCCGTACATGTGCCAGCCCGGCAGCGCCGCGTCGAAGGCGGGGGCGGCGGCGCGGTGCCAGACGATCAGCATCTCGTCGAAGGCCTGCACCGGCACGGGCGCGAGCGGCACCGCGCCCACGATCCGGCCGAGCGAGGATGACCAGACCGGCCCCCAGTGCGCCCCGTCCAGCCCGACCCCGAAGGCGCCGATCAGCGCCCAGCCGGGGTCCACCGCCGCGACTTCGGCGATGCGGGCGGCGAGCAGGCGGTCCCAGCCGCGGGGCAGGTAGACGTCGTGGTGGGCGAAGACGACCACCTCGGCGTCGGTCGCCGCGATGGCGCGGTTGCAGGCGACGGCGGCGGAGGGCGCGGCGGTTTCGACATGCAGCGGGACGGTCGCGAGCAGGGGCGAGCGCGCGAGGTTGGCCGCCAGGATTGCCGGGTCGTGGCTGGCGCAGGCGACCGCGATCCTCATGCCCGCCCCTTTCCCGCGAAGAGGAGCGCAAGCCGCGCGGCGGCGCGGTCGATGTCGTGGCGGGCGAGGACGCGGGCGCGGGCCGCCTGGCCCATGGCGGGCAGGTCCGGGGCCGCCGCCATCGCGCGGATCGCCGCGGCGAGCGCGTCGGGGTCCCCCGCGGGGACGAGCCAGCCCGTGTCGGGCGTCACAAGCTCCGGCACCCCGGCAATCCATGTCCCGATCACCGGGCGGCCCGCCGCCATCGCCTCCATCGCCACGACCGGCAGGCCCTCGGCGGAGGAGGGCAGGACCAGCGCCTGCGCCGCGGCCAGCGCCGCGCGCACCCCGGCCTCGTCCTGCCAGCCCGCGAAGGTGATGCGGTCGGACAGGCCCGCGCGGGCGACCTGCGCCCTGAGGACGGTGCCGAGCGGCCCGTCGCCCAGGATGACCAGCCGCAGGCCCGGCAGGTCGGGGGCGGCCAGCGCCAGCGCCTCGACCAGGAGCGCCAGGCCCTTCTGCGGCGCGAGCCGGCCGACCGCCACCAGATGCGGCCCGCCGCCGGGCAGCGGGGCGGGGTCGGCGAAGCGCCAGGGCTCGATCCCGCAGGGCACGACGTGCAGGCGGTCCCAGTCGGCGGGGTCGGCCCAGCGGCAGAGCTGGCTGCGGCCGAAGCTCGAGATGCCCACGGCGAAGGCCGCGCGGGCGGTTTTTTCCGGCAGGGACAGCGCTGCGGGGGCGTCGAACTCTTCCGGCCCGTGGGCGGTGAAGCTGAACGACGGCCCGCCCATCGCCTGCGCCAGCATCGCGACGGTGGCGGAGTTGGTGGCGAAATGCGCGTGCAGGTGCGGCAGGCGCAGGTCGCGCGCGCGCCGGGCGACATGCGCGGCTTCGATCCAGTAGACGAGGTGCCGCGCCCGCGCGTTCGCCCGCCCGCCGCAGGCGAGCGCCAGCCGCAGCGCCCCCAGCGCGCGCAGCGGGCGTCGCGCCATCCAGCCCGCCGCCGAGCCCGCGACGCGGATCGGGCCTGCGTCCAGCACGTGTTCGGTCCGCGCATCCTCGGCGATGTCGGCGGGGTCGACGAGCGCGGCGCGGTCCGACCGCATCGCCATGCGGTGAACGGTCCAGCCCTGCCGCTCCAGCGCCTGGATCTCGCGCCGGATGAAGCTGTGCGACGGGCGCGGGTAGGTGTTGACGAGGTAGCCGACCTTCATGGCCCCCTTCTAGGCCGCGCGGGCGGATCGGGAAAGCGGGGGCGGCGGGGCCCGGGGCGGCGACAGTCTGTCGCCGGGCCCGCCGCGACCACCGGCGGAAAGCCGTTCCAACTGCCGCCCGCAGGCCCTAGGGTTCCGGCCCAGGATGACGACCGCCCCCCTGTTCCGCCGCGCCCTCACGGGCGGCGCCCTGACCGCCGGCGTCTATGCGGCGACGCAGGTGATGCGGCTCGCGACCAACCTGGTGCTGACGCGGCTTCTGTTCCCCGAGGCCTTCGGGACGCTGGCGCTGGTGATGGTGTTCCTGGTCGGCTTCCAGATGTTTTCCGACCTCGGCCTGTCGCCCGCGATCAGCCGCAGCGCGCGCGGCGACGACCCGCGCTTCCTGAACACCGCCTGGACGATCAACGTCGCGCGCGGGGTGATCCTGTGGGGGATGTCCGCCGCGCTGTCCGTCCCGGCGGCGCGGTTCTACGGCGTGCCGGAACTTGCCTGGCTCCTGCCGGTCGCAGGGCTGTCGCTCATGGTCGCGGGCTTTTCGCCGACGCGGGTCGACACCGCAAACCGGCACCTGCTGCTGGGGCGGCTCACGGTGCTGGACCTCGTGGCGCAGGGCGCGGGGATGGTCGCGACCATCGCGCTCGCCTGGGCCATGCAGTCGGTCTGGGCGCTTGTGGTGGGCGTCGTCCTCGGCGCGCTGATCCGGCTGGCGCTGATGTGGACCCTGCTGCCCGGCCCGCCCAACCGCCTGCACTGGGAGCCTGCGGCGGCGCGCGAGCTGATCCACTTCGGCAAGTGGATCTTCCTGTCCACCGCCTGCGGCTTCCTGCTGAGCCAGGGCGACAAGGCGATCCTCGGGGCCTGGCTGAGCCTGGGGGAGATGGGGATCTACAACATCGCCTTCTTCCTCGCGTCCTTCCCCGTGCTGCTCGGCGGTGCGGTGACGGCGCGCATCCTGATCCCGCTCTACCGCGACCACCCGCCGGCGCGGTCGGACGCCGACCGCCGCCGCCACCGGCGGCTGCGCGCGGGGCTGTCGGCGGGTCTGCTGGCGATGCTGGCGGGGCTGGCGGTGACGGGCCCGGCGATCGTGGAACTCCTCTACGACCCGCGCTACTCCGCCGCCGGAGCGATCGTCGTGGCGCTGGCCTGCACGCAAGGGGTGGCGGTGGTGGGGATGACCTACGACCAGTCGGCGCTGGCCGCGAACGATTCGCGCAGCTATTTCCTGGTGATGGCCGTCCGGGCGGGGCTGCAGACGGCGGGGTTCCTGGCCGGGGTCTGGTGGGGGGGCCTCGGCGGGGCCCTGCTGGGCCTGGGCCTGGCGCTGGCCGTCGCGCACGGAGCGATCGTCTGGCTCGCGCGGAAGCACCGCGCCTGGGACCCGCGGCACGACCTGTTCGCCGGGGCTGCGGTGCTGGCGATCATCGCGACGGCATTCCTGCTGCACGGGCCGGCGCTGCGCGACCTGCATGTCTGATACGGCTTTCCATTTGCCTTTCACGCGGTAAGAGGGCGGGATGCAGATCGAATCCACGGCTCTTCCCGGCGTCCTGATCCTGACCCCGGCCCGCTTCGGTGACGCCCGCGGCTGGTTTTCCGAGACTTGGAACGGTCCGCGCCTTGCCGCCGCCGGGGTGGCGCTCGATTTCGTGCAGGACAACCATTCGTTTTCGGCGCAGGCGGGCACCCTGCGCGGGCTGCACTACCAGCGGCCACCCCATGCGCAGGACAAGCTCGTGCGTTGCACGCGGGGCGCGATCCTGGACGTGGCGGTGGATTTCCGCAACGGAAGCCCGACCTTCGGGCGCTGGGTCGGCGTCGACCTGACGGCGGAGAACGGGCGGCAGCTTCTGGTGCCGAAGGGGTTCCTGCACGGCTTCGTCACCCGCGTGCCGGACACCGAGGTGCAATACAAGTGCACCGACGTCTACGCGCCGGACTGCGACGGCGCGGTGCGGTGGGACGATCCCGACATCGGCATCGACTGGGGCGTGGCGGAACCCATCTTGTCCGATAAGGACAAGGCCGCCCCCCTGCTGCGCGACGCGCCCCGGCCCTTCGGGTTCGATCCATGAAGATCCTCGTCACCGGCGGCTGCGGGTTCATCGGCTCGGCCGTGGTGCGGCTGGCCATCGCGCGGGGGCACGAGGTCGTGACCTTCGACGCCATGACCTATGCGGCGAGCGCGACGAACCTCGGCCCGGCGCTGCGGTCGAACCTGCACAGCCTGGTGCAGGGCGACATCCGCGACCGCGCGGCGGTGGACGCGGCGCTGGCGGACCACCGTCCCGACGCGATCATGCACCTGGCCGCGGAAAGCCACGTCGACCGCAGCATCGACGGCCCCGGCGACTTCGTGACGACGAACGTAGTCGGCACCTTCACCCTGCTCGAGGCCGCGCGGGCCTACGACAAGCCGGACGGCTTCCGCTTCCACCACGTCTCGACCGACGAGGTCTTCGGCTCGCTCGGTGCCACGGGGCAGTTCACCGAAGACACGCCTTATGACCCGCGCAGCCCCTATTCGGCGACCAAGGCCGCGTCCGACCACCTGGTGCGCGCCTGGCACGAGACCTACGCCCTGCCGGTGGTGCTGACCAACTGCTCCAACAACTACGGTCCGTATCACTTCCCCGAAAAGCTGATCCCCGTCGTCATCCTGAATGCGCTGCATGGCCGGCCCATTCCGGTCTACGGTCGCGGCGAGAACGTGCGCGACTGGCTCTATGTCGAGGATCATGCCGACGCTTTGCTGACCGTGCTGGAGCGCGGAACACTCGGCCGCAGCTACAACATCGGCGGCGAGAACGAGGCCACGAACCTGCACATCGTCCGCACCATCTGCGCCCTGATGGACGGGATGCACCCCGCGGGTGCTCCCCACGACCGCCTCATCACCTTCGTCGCCGACCGCCCCGGCCACGACCTGCGCTATGCGATCGACCCGACCCGCATCCGCGGGGAACTCGGCTGGCGGCCCTCGGTCACGCTGGAGGAAGGGTTGCGGCGCACCGTGCGCTGGTATCTCGACAACGAAGCCTGGTGGCGGCCCTTGCTGGCGCGGGCCGGGGTCGGGCAGCGGCTGGGGACGCGCGCATGAAGGTCCTGGTCATCGGCCGCACCGGGCAGGTCGCGCGGGAACTGCAGCGGCGGGTCCCCGCCGGGGTGATGGTCGAGGCCTGGGGCCGCGACGTGCTCGACCTGTCCGATCCCGCCGGGGCCGCCCACCTGATCCACGGGGCCGAGGCCGACGTCATCATCAACGCTGCCGCCTGGACGGCGGTGGATGCCGCGGAAAGCGCAGAGGCGGAGGCGATGGCGGTCAACGGCGCGGCCCCGACGGCCATGGCGCGGGCGGCGGCGGCGCGGCGGATTCCGTTCCTGCAGATCTCGACCGACTACGTCTTCGACGGGCAGGGCGAGACGCCCTTCACCCCCGACGACCCGACCGGCCCGCTGTCGGCCTACGGGCGCACGAAGCTCGCCGGAGAACGCGGGGTGCGGGCGGCGGGGGGGCCGCATGCGATCCTGCGGACGTCCTGGGTGGTGGCCGGCCACGGCAAGAACTTCGTCGGCACGATGCTGCGGCTCGGCGCGGGCCGCGAGACGCTGCGGGTGGTGGCCGACCAGCACGGCGCGCCGACCCCCGCCGCGGCCATCGCCGATGCGCTGTTCGTCATGGCCGCTGCGCTGAGGGACGGTGCCCCCTCGGGCACCTGGCACCTGTCGGGCAGCCCCGACACCACCTGGGCGGGCTTTGCCCGCGCGGTCATGGAGGCCGCCGGCCTGCCCTGCCGGATCGAGGACATCGCGACCGCCGACTACCCAACCCCGGCCCGCCGCCCGCCGAACTCGCGCCTCGACTGCACGTCGCTCACCCGTTCGTTCGGCATCGCCCGGCCCGACTGGCAGGCGGCGCTGCCGGGCCTCATCAGGGAGCTGCGCGCATGAAGCGCAAGGGCATCATCCTCGCCGGCGGGTCCGGCACGCGGCTGTGGCCGATCACCATGGGCGTGTCGAAGCAGCTGCTGCCGATCCACGACAAGCCGATGGTCTTCTACCCGCTGTCGGTCCTGATGCTGGGCGGCCTCCGCGACATCGCGATCATCACCACGCCCGACGACCAGCCGCAGTTCCGGCGGCTGATGGGCGACGGGTCGCAGTGGGGCCTGAATCTGACCTGGATCGTGCAGCCCAGCCCCGATGGCCTCGCGCAGGCCTACCTCTTGGCGCGCGACTTCCTGGCGGGCGCGCCCTCGACGCTGGTGCTGGGCGACAACATCTTCTTCGGCCACGGCCTGCCCGACCTGCTGGCGGCGGCGGACGCGCGGGGCGGCGGCACGGTCTTCGGCTACCGCGTGTCGGACCCCGAGCGCTATGGCGTCGTGGACTTCGACCCCCAGGGCCGGGTGCGCGAGATCGTGGAGAAGCCCGCCATCCCGCCGTCGAACTACGCCGTCACCGGCCTCTACGTCCTCGACGGCACCGCGCCCGACCGTGCGGCGCAGGTCAAGCCCAGCGAGCGCGGGGAGCTCGAGATCGTCGACGTGCTGGAAAGCTACCGGTCCGAGGGCGCGCTGCGGGTGGAGCTGATGGGGCGCGGCTTCGCCTGGCTCGACACCGGCACGCATGGCAGCCTGCTCGACGCGGGCAACTTCGTCCGCACGCTGGAAGCCCGGCAGGGCCTGCAGGTCGGCTGCCCCGAGGAGATCGCCTTCCGCGCCGGCTGGATCGACGCCGACGCGCTGGCGGCACGCGCGCGGCTGTTCGCGAAGAACGATTACGGTCGGTATCTGCTGGGCCTGCTCGACGACTGACGGCGGGATTTTGCCGGAATCGGCCGCGATGCCGCCGCAGGTCCGCCGTCGGGCAGACCTTGCGTGCGAATCGGGTTTTCATTTCTCGCCACAACTCTAGATTGCATCGCACCGGATGAGGTGCGCCGTGAACGCCTGGCTGCTCGTGACCGTGATCCTGACCGGGGCGCTTGCCGCGCTCGCGACGATCATGGCGGGTGGCGGCGTGCTGCTGGCGCTGGGGGCCTATTCGGCCGCGGGATCGACGGCGCTGGTCGGGCTCGCGGCGTGGCGACTGCTGCACGTTGACGGGCCGGAAACAGACCCGCCCGGGGACCCGCGCTAGGATCCCGCCGCAAGCGCGCCGCTTCCGGCGGGTCGGCGCGGACGCTTTTGGCGAATCACGGCCCGGGACCCGCGCATTGCGGCGCGCGGACAAGCACCTGCGGCAGGTGCTTGCAGGGCCGCGATCAACCCGTGGTTGAAGCGTGCTTGGAAATCCCGATTAATCGGGCGAAATCAAGGCAAAGACGCGGCGGAGCCGTCTGTCGGACGCCACGCATTCGATTAGAATGCAGGGGTGGGGGCACCTGTGCCGGGTGCTGAAGATGTGCGTGAGCGTGGTGATTTCCGAACGGCCCTGCGGGGTCGATCAGAGGAGTTTGTTCCGAACCGGGCGGCGCCGGCGCGTGCAATCTTCCGCGGGCCGTGAACAATGACGGTGAGCTTTCCGCGCTTTCCCGAAGCGCATCCCGTCGCGCGCCCCGACGCCCCGGGCCATCGGCCCGGACCCTACGCCCGCTGGTTCAAGCGCGCGCTCGACCTGACGCTGGTGGTGGCCGCGATGCCCGCGGTGGTGCCCGTCGTGGCGGTGCTGGCCGCCGTCGTGGCGGTCGACGGCGGGGCACCCTTCTACGCGCAGGAGCGGATCGGCCGCGACGGCCGCGTCTTCCGCATGTGGAAGCTGCGCAGCATGGTCCGCGACGCCGACCTGCGGCTCCACGGCCACCTGGCCGCCGACCCCGTGGCCCGCGCCGAATGGGACCGCACCCAGAAGCTGCGCCACGACCCGCGGGTCACCGCGACCGGCCGCCTGCTGCGCCGGTCCTCGCTCGACGAACTGCCGCAGCTGTGGAACGTGCTGACCGGGGACATGAGCCTCGTCGGTCCCCGCCCGATGATGCCGGCGCAGCGCGGGATGTATCCCGGTGCCTCCTACTACCGGATGCGGCCGGGGATCACCGGCTTCTGGCAGACCGCCGGGCGGCACCGCACGAGCTTTGCCGCGCGGGCCGAGTTCGATGCCGATTACGAGGCGGCGCTCAGCCTGCAGACCGACCTGCGGCTGCTGTGGCGAACGCTGTCGGTGGTGGCGCGGGGGACGGGCTGCTAGGCCCGGTCCTTACGTCACCACCAGCGCGAGCGTGACCAGGAACAGCCCCACGAGGAAGGCGGCAAAGCCGTAGCCGCGCCAGGCGTCCGGCGCGGGCGTCAGGACGGGGATCGTCACCACCGGCACCAGCCCCGTCTCGCGCGTCACCTGCGCCGCGCTGCGCAGGACGGGGCGGCGCAGGTCGAGCAGGAACGCGAGCGCGAGCCCGGCGAGCAGGCTGGCGACCGACCCCGCCGCGGCCAGCCGCCGGGCGCTGCCGCTGACCGGGAACTCGGGCACCACCGCGCGCTCCAGCAGCGACAGCCGCGCCTCCTGCCGGTTCTCGGCCAGGCGCAGGTCGGTGTCGGCCGCGGCCAGGCGCTGGCTGACGACGCGATACTGGTCCTGCAGCTGCTGCATCTGCCGGTCGTAGGCGCCAAGCTGGCGCTCGACCTCGGGGCTGCCGCGGATCGCCTCGGTCAGTTCGCCCCGGCGGGTCTGCAGCGCGGCCTCGCGCGCCTCGGCGCGGGCGATCTGGGCGTTCAGGTCGTCAAGCGCGCGGCGGTCGGTCTCGCGCAGGCGGTCCTGCGCCTGCCGGGTGCCCGCATCGGCGCGCAGGCCCACCAGCGTCTGCGCCACCTCGCGCAGGTCGGTTTCGATGCCGACGAGTTCGTCCCGCCGTGCGTTCTCCATCGTCGGCAGCATGTCGGCCTGGGCGTTGCGGTAGGCGGCGATGCGGTCGTCGAGCGCCACGACCTCGGCCGACAGCCGCGCCTCCTCGGCCGCGAAGAAGTCGCGCGTCGCCCCGGCGCGGGCGATGGCATCGGCGGTGCTCGCGTCGAGCACCGACTGGGCGATGTCATTGGCCACCCGCGCCGCGACCTGCGGGTCGTCGAGCCGCACGAACATCAGGATCGCCGACAGCTGCGCGGGCGCGCCGAAGCTCTGGTTCGCGGCGGAGGCCACCTGCTCGAACCGGATCGAGGACCGCAAGAGGTTGACCTTCTGGTCCAGGCTCAGCGGCAGGCCGGCGAAGACGCCGTGGCGGTCCATCACGGCGATCAGGTTCTCGCGCGTCATCAGGCGCTGCTCGATGGCCTGGAAGGTGCCGGCGCTGGCGGCGGTCTGTTCGTTCGGGTCGCTGGCCTCGTTGACCTGCGCGGCCTCGATCTGGATGACCGACACCGCCTCGTAAGCCTTGGGCCGCGACGTGGCATAGGCGACCGACAGCGCCACGCCCGCGAGCGTGACGGCCAGGATCAGCCAGCGGCGGCGCAGGATCAGCGCGAAAAGCTCGTCGAGGCTCTGGATCGGTCCCATCGGTCAGCCCTGCGCACGGTTCAGCACGGTGCCCATGACCGGCACGCGGCCCGCGACGAGCGCCTCGACCGCGCGGACCTCGGCCGCCGTGGTGCGGCTGCCGTCGATCACCATAAGCAGCGCGTCGATCAGGGGCAGTGCCGCGGCGAAGCCGTCGCCGTCGAGCGCGGGGGGCAGGTCGCAGAGCACGATGTCGGGGGCGAGGCCCGCCGTGACGGCGGCCAGCGCCTCGGCCGTCGCGGCGGCCAGCAGCACCGCCGCGGGGTCGGCCACCGCCGCCCCGTTCAGGCCGAGCGCGAGGTTCGCGCCCAGGCGGCGGAACTGGGCCTCGAAGGGCTGGCTGCCGGCCAGCACGTCGGCGAGGGGCGGCACCTCGGCGGCCCCGAGCCGCGCCTGGTGCTGCGGCGCGCCGAGGTCGAGGTCGACCAGCACCGTCCGCGTCTGTTCCAGCCGCGCGAGCGCGAGCGCGAGGTTCATCGCGGTGAAGCTCGCTCCCGCCCCCGCGCGCGGCCCGGCGATGCCCAGCGTCTGCCAGCCCTTGCCCGCCATCGCGGGCAGAAGCCGCGTGCGCAGCAGGTCGAAGGCCGCCGTCGCCTCGCCACGTTGCGGAAACAGGTTGTTGCGCGAAAGAAGCGCGGCATCGGGGCTCAGCGGCACCAGTTGCTCCCACACCCGGGCGGGCGAGGGGGCGGCGAAGACGAGCTGCGGCAGCATCGGCGCGCGCGGCGGTGCGTCCGCGACCGTGACGGTGCCGCGCGGCAGGGGTTGGCCGGGACGGAACACCGAAACGCCGGGGCGCAGGCCGGCCGCACCGTCGTCGGGCGATCGCTGTGGCAAGGCAAGCTCCCCGGAACCGGCATATCCTGCGGCACCATCCGGTGCCTGCATCAGGATATGGTGTGCACCCACGCGCATCGCGACCCCTGACCACCGCAGGGCCACGCCGGCCGCACGGTCCGAAAGCCGCATCGCTGCGGCGGTGATCCCTTGCCATCGGTCGGCCGCACCGGACCGTCCCCGCAGAATCGCAAGGGCCCCCGCCCGAGGCCATGAAAGCTAGACGATCCCGTGCCCGTTGCAAAGCCGCGCCGGGGGCGGCAAGGCTGCGGCACCATGGACACCCGCGCCATCGCCGCCCCCATCTCCGCGGTCGTGATCGGCCGCAACGAAGGGCGGCGACTGGCCGATTGCCTGGCCTCGCTGGAGGCGGCAGGGCTGGGACAGGTCGTCTACGTCGACAGCGGGTCGACCGACGGCTCGCCTGCCCTGGCCCGCGCGGCGGGGGCGCGGGTCGTGGAGCTGGACAGAGGCTGCCCCTTCACCGCCGCCCGGGCCCGGAACGCAGGGCTGGCCGCGCTGGACGGCGCGCCGGAGTTCGCGCTGCTGGTCGACGGCGACTGCGTGCTGGACCCGGGGTTCCCCGCCGCCGCGCTTGCGGCCTTCGCCGCCCACCCGGCCGCCGCGGTGGTCTGTGGGCGGCGGCGCGAGTGGCACCCGGAGGCCTCGGTCTACACCGCGCTGATCGACCGCGAGTGGGACACGCCCGTCGGCCCGGCCCGCGCCTGCGGCGGCGATGCGCTGGTGCGGGTCGCGGCGGTGCGGGCGGTCGGCGGCTTCGACGCGACGCTGATCGCGGGCGAGGAGCCCGACCTCTGCCTGCGGCTGATCGCGGCGGGCTTTCAGGTCTGGCGGATCGACGCCCCGATGACGCTGCACGACGCCGCCATCACGCGCCTGTCGCAATGGTGGCGGCGCGCCGAACGCGCGGGCCACGCCTATGCCGAAGGCGCGGTGCGCCACGCCCGCGCCCGCCACTGGTGGCGCGAGACGGCCCGGGCGCTGGTCTGGGGTGCGGGGCTGCCCGTCGCGACCGTCGCGCTGGCCCTGTGGCACCCGGCGCTGGGGCTGCTGGCGCTGGCCTACCCCGCGCAGGTGGCCCGGCTGGCCTTGCGCGACGGCGGCGGGAGGCTGGCCTGGGCGGGGGCGGGCCTGTCCGTGCTGACGAAGTTCGCCGAAACACGCGGCATCGCCCGCTTCGCCTGGGGCCGCCTGCGCCGCCGCCGGGCGGCGCTGATCGAATACAGGTAGCTAGAAGGCCGCGGCCGGAAGCGTCATCACCGGCAGCCCGCCGGTCTCGATCCGTGCCAGGTGCATCGCGCAGGCGGGAAGCTGCCGCGCCGCGTAATAGCGCGCGGTCGCGAGCTTGGCGTGCAGGAAATCCGCCTCGCCCTCGCCTGCGTCGAGCAGCCGCTGCGCCGCCGCGGCCATCCGCAGCCACATCAGCCCCAGGCAGACGTGGCCCGTCAGGTGGAGAAAGTCGGTCGACCCGGCAAGCGCCGCGTCGGGCGTCCTGATCTGCCCCGCGAGATACATCGCCGCCTGCTGCAACTGCCGCGACGCCCCGCCCAGCGGCCCCGCGATCCCCGCGAGCCGCGCGTCGGCGGCCTGGCATTCGGTCTCGACCATCCCGAGGAAGGCCATGACGTGCCGCCCGCCGTCGGCCGGGAGTTTCCGCCCGACCAGGTCCAGCGCCTGCACGCCGTTGGCACCTTCGTAGATCATCGCGATCCGCGCGTCGCGGACGAACTGGCTGACGCCCCATTCCTCGATGTAGCCGTGCCCGCCGAACACCTGCTGCGCCGCGACCGTGCTGTCGAAGCCCCGGTCGGTCAGGAAGCCCTTGATGACGGGGGTCAGCAGCGAGATCAGCCCCTCGGCCGCCGCGTCGCCGTGGTGCGCGCGGTCGATCAGCTGCGAGCCCCAGAGCGTCAGCGCCCGCCCGGCCTCGACGAAGGACTTCTGGTCCATCAGCAGGCGGCGGATGTCGGGGTGGACGATCAGCGGGTCGGCGGGGCCGTCGGGGTTGGTGGGACCGGTGACCGCGCGGCCCTGCAGGCGGTCGCGGGCATAGGCGGCGGCGGCCTGGTAGGCGGCTTCGGCCTGCGCCACGCCCTGCACGCCGACGCCGATCCGCGCCTCGTTCATCATCGTGAACATCGCGCGCATGCCCTTGTGCAGCTCGCCCACCAGCCAGCCGGTGGCCCCGTCGTAGGTCATCACGCAGGTCGGGCTGCCGTGGATGCCCATCTTGTGCTCCAGCTTGCCCGCCGCCACCGCGTTGCGCGCGCCGAGCGAGCCGTCCTCGCGGACCAGCACCTTGGGCACCAGGAACATGCTGATCCCCCGCGTCCCCTCGCCCCCGCCCGGGGCCTTGGCGAGCACCAGGTGGATGATGTTCTCGGCCAGGTCGTGGTCGCCCGCCGAGATGAAGATCTTCTGCCCGGTGATCGCCCAGGACCCGTCGGCGTTGGGCACGGCCCGGGTCCGCATCAGGCCGAGGTCGGTGCCGCAATGCGGTTCGGTCAGGTTCATCGTGCCGGTCCAGCGGCAGCTGGCCAGATGCGGCAGGTAGGTCGCCTTCTGCGCGGCGGACCCGTGCGCGGCGATGGCCGAATAGGCCCCGTGGGTCAGGCCCTGGAACATGTTGAAGGCCATGTTCGCGGCCACGAACATCTCGCCCACCGCGGTGTTCATCAGGTAGGGCAGACCCTGTCCGCCGAACTCCGGCGCGCAGTCGAGCGCGGGCCAGCCGCCCTCGCGCAGGGCGTCGAAGGCCGCGCGGAAGCCGTCGGGCGTGCGCACGACGCCGTTCTCCAGCCGGCAGCCCTGCCGGTCGCCGACCGCGTTCAGGGGTGCCAGCACGTCGCGGGCGAGCTTGCCCGCCTCGGTCAGCACGGCTTCGGTGAAGGCGCGGTCGAGCGCGTCGTAGCCCGCGATGCCGCAGCCCGCGACCCCCATCACGTCGTGCAGCAGGAACTGCATGTCGCGGACCGGGGGGGTGTAGCTCGGCATCGGGCGCTCCTGTCAGGCGGCGGATCGGGTCGACGGGGCCGGCGCGGCCAGGCGGGCGATCTCGGCCGTCAGGTCGGCGATGGCGGCGTCGAGCGCGGCGCGTTCGGCCTGCATCGCGGCCAGCCGGGCCTGCGCCAGGTCGCGCACGCGGGCGATCTGCGCCGCGTTGCCGGTCGCAGGGTCGTAGAGGTCGAGCACCTGGCGGATGTCCTTCAGGCCGAAGCCGAAGGCCTTGCCGCGCAGGACCAGCGTCAGGCGCGCGCGGCATCGCTTCGTGAACAGCCGCCGCGTGCCGACGCGGACGGGGTGCAGCAGCCCCTTCGCCTCGTAGAAGCGCAGGGTGCGGGGTGTCACGTCGAAAGCGTCGCACATCTGGCGGATCGTCATCGTGTCGGGGGTCATGATGTCTCGCATTGCTGGAAGGCCCGCCACATGCCGCAGCGACAGGCAGGCTACCAAGCCCCAGGACGCAAAGGTAAGCGGGACGTTGCGTCACGCGCAGGGTGACGGGACGCCGTGTCGCGCGGCCTGCAAAGCGGCGCGGTCTTGACGCGGCGCGCGCGGGGAGCGGTTCCGGCGCCGGGTCACACCGCCTGCGCGGCCTCGGCGCGCAGCGCCTTCAGGTCGCGGATGGCGGCCTCGGTCTGGGCCTTCTGCGCCTCGAGCACCGCGAGCTGGCGGTCGGCGAGCGCGACCATCGCCTGCATCTGCGCCGCCGTGCCGCGCGTCTGGTAGATCAGCAGCCACTGCCGGATCTCCTCCAGCGAAAAGCCGAAGCGGCGGCCGCGCAGGATCAGCGTCATCCGCGCCACCTCGCGCGCGCCATACCACCGCGTGCGGCCTTCGCGTTCGGGCTGCAGAAGCTCGATGTATTCGTAGTAGCGCAGGGTGCGGGGGGTGACCCCGAACCGGTCGCACATCTCCTTGAAGGACAGGCGCGTGTCGGTCATCGCGGGCCCCCTTTCCGACAGGGATATAGACAGCCCCTCCGGTGACGCAACGGGCGGGGTTGCGGGCGGCGGGGCTTCGCGGCAAGCCTGCACGCCATGGACGACACGCCCGACCTGATAGCCATCGCCGACCGCTTCCTGCGGGCGATGCCGCACGCCCGCGCGCTGGCGATGCGGGCGGTCGACGTGGGACCGGGGCGCGCGGTGATCGCGATGCCCTGGGACCCGCGGCTGGTCGGCGACAGCGCGACCGGCGTCGTGCACGGCGGGGCGGTCTCGGCGCTCATGGACACCGCCTGCGGGGCGGCGGTGCTGACCCACCCGGTGCGGACGCCCGTCACCGCCACGCTCGACCTGCGCATCGACTACATGCGCCCCGCGACCCCCGGCCAGGCCATCACGGCCGAGGCGCAGGTCTACCACATGACCCGCAGCGTGGCCTTCGTCCGCGCCACTGCGCGCGACAACGACACCGCCCGCCCCGTCGCCACCGCCACGGCCGCCTTCACGGTCGGCGCATGACCCCGCCCGAGCCCGTCGCGGCCGTCAAGTCGCGCCGCGACACCGCGCTCGCGGCACTGGTCGCGCAGATCCCCTATGCCGCCGTCCTCGGTATCCGCTTCGACCGGCGCGGCGACGAGCTGACCGCGCACCTGCCCTTCGCCGACCACCTGATCGGCAACCCGGTCCTGCCCGCCCTCCACGGCGGCGCGACCGCGGCCTTCCTCGAGACGACGGCGGTGGTCGAACTCGCGTGGTCGCTGATGTGGGAGGCGATGGAGTCCAGGGGCGAGGCCGCGCTGCCGCGGCTGCCCAAGACCATCGACGTCACGGTGGACTACTTGCGCTCCGGCCTGCCGCGCGACGTCTATGCCCGCGCGCGCGTCAACCGCAGCGGGCGGCGCTTCGCCTCGGTCCATGTCGAGGCCTGGCAGGACAACCGCGCCCGGCCGATGGCGATGGCGACCGGGCACTTCCTGATGCAAGCGACGGAGTGACTGCGCCGCTGAACCACGGCCGCGTCCTGCGCATCGCCTTTCCGATCATCCTCGCCAACGCGACGGTGCCGCTGCTAGGCCTCGTCGACACCGCCGTCGTCGGCCAGATGGGGCAGGCGGCCCCGATCGGCGCGGTGGGCCTCGGGGCGATCGTCCTGACGACGGCCTACTGGATCTTCGGCTTCCTGCGGATGGGCACATCCGGCCTCGTCGCGCAGGCGGTGGGGGCGGGGGACGTGGCCGAGCGCGGCGCGATCCTTTTGCGCGCGCTGGCCGTCGCGGCGGCCTTCGGGGTGGCCCTGGTGGCCGCGCAGGGCCTGGTCATCGCCGCCGCCCATGCCGCCGCCACGGCCAGCGCCGAGGTCGACGGGCTGATGCAGCAGTATCTCGCGATCCGCATCTGGGGCACGCCCGCGACCATCGCGCTCTACGCCGTCGCGGGCTGGCTGATCGGGCAGGAGCGCACCCGCGGCCTGCTGGTGCTGCAACTGTGGCAGAACGGGCTGAACCTCGGCCTCGACGTCTGGTTCGTGCTCGGCCTCGGCTGGGGGGTCGCGGGCGTCGCCTCGGCCACGCTGATCGCCGAATGGGCGGGCCTCGGCTTCGGCCTCTGGCTCTGCCGCGACGCCTTCGGCGCGGGCTTGCGCCCGGCGCTGGCGCGGGTGCGCGACCGGGCGGCGGTGTGGCGAATGTTCACCGTCAACCGCGACATCCTGCTGCGGTCCGCGCTGCTGATCCTGTGCTTTCCGGTCTTCATGTTCCTCGGCGCGCGCTACGGCGACACCACCCTGGCCGCAAACCAGGTGCTGGTGCAGTTCCTGTCGCTGGTGGCCTATGCGCTCGACGGCTTCGCCTTCGCGGCCGAGGCGCTGGTGGGTCAGTCCGTCGGGCGCCGCGCGGTCGCGGAGGTGCGACGCGCCGCGCGCCTGGCGCTCCACTGGGGCTGGATCGGGGCGGGGGCGCTGGCGGCGCTGTTCTGGCTCGGCGGGCCCGCGATCATCGACCTGATGACCACGGCCCCCGACGTGCGGGCGGCCGCGCGGGACTACCTGCCCTGGCTGGTCGCCGCACCCCTGATCGGGGCCGCGGCCTGGATGTACGACGGGATCTTCATCGGGGCCACGCTGACCGGGCTGATGCTGCGCGCCATGGTCGCGGCGGTCGCGGCCTATGCGGTGGCGGTGGTGCTGCTGCCGCCCATGTTCGGCAACCACGGCCTCTGGGCGCTACTGATGGTGCTGAACGGGGCGCGCAGCCTGCTCATGTGGCGCGCGAGCCCCGCGGTCGTGCGGGCCGCAGGCTAGCGGGCCGCGACCGCGACCGTCTTCAGCACCAGCGCGCCCGGGCGGGCCTTGGTGCCGCGCTGGAAGGGCAGCGCCACCTGCGAGGCCTCGGTCGCGGCGGTCAGGGCGGCTTGCAGCCAGCGGCGTCGGGTCTTCATCTCGGGCCTCCGTTCGTTAACCAAGGGATCGCCCCGGAATGCGGCGGTCCTGCGGCGACTTCGGGCAGAGTTAATGATCGTTAACGGCGATCCCGTGGCGCGTCACAGCGCGATGGCCGAGATCAGGCGACCGTAGTCGGCCTCGCCCGCGTGGACGGTGCGGCGATAGCTGAAGAACAGCTCGGGGTCCGAATAGGTGCAGTGGCCCGTCCAGGCGGCCTCGCCCACCCCCGCCGCGCGCAGCCGGTGCAGGCCGTAGGAGGGCAGGTCGAACATCGCCCGGTCCTCCTTGCCTTCCGCGAAGAAGCGGGCGGCATCGGGGTCGGCGTCGAGGAAGGCCTGCAGGAACTCCGGCCCGACCTCGTAGGCGCGCTGGCTGATCGTGGGGCCGATCACCGCGCGGACCGCCTGCCGCCGCGCGCCGAGGCGTTCCATCGCTACGACCGTCGCCTCGAGCACGCCGGACAGCGCGCCCTTCCACCCGGCATGCGCCGCGCCCACCACGCGCGCCTGCGGGTCGTGGAACAGGACCGGCTGGCAGTCCGCCGTCAGCACGCCCAGCGCCAGACCGGGCGTGGCCGTCACCATCGCGTCGGCGACCGGGCGGTCGGCCCAGGGCGCGGTGACGGTGACGACATCGGCCGAGTGCACCTGGTGCAGGCTGACGAGGTGGTCGGCCGACACTCCCAGCGCTGCCGCGACGCGCGCGCGGTTGACCGCCACCGCGGCGGCCTGGTCGGTCGACCCCGGCCCGCAGTTCAGCCCGGCGAAGATGCCCGAGGACGCGCCGCCCTTGCGGGTGAAGAACCCGTGCTGTGTGTCGATCCAGTCAGAAGTGATGGGTAGCAGCATCGGGCCATCCGGGCGGCGTCAGGCCCGGGGGATACAGGGCCAGCACCTTGAACAGGTCGCCCATCCGCGCCGGGTTCGTCAAGCGGTCGGTCGCGTCGCGGTGCTGCGCCAGCGCGTCCCCGGCCAACCCCTGCGCCAGCCGCCCGGCCCGCCCGTGCAGGCCGACCGCATCCAGGAACGCGCCCTGCGTGGTGAAATGCGTGCCGCAGCCGGCCGCCGCCGCGAGCGCGCGGAAATCGACATGCGCGGTCAGGTCGGCCTTGCCCGGGGCTTCCAGCGGGTCGGCGAAGGCATGGCCGCGCAGCGCCTGAAAGGTGTCGCCCCGCGAGCCCCACCCGCCGTAGTCGACGACCAGCCCCGCCCCGCCATGCCGCGCGACCAGTCCGCCGAGCCGCGCGATGACCGGCTCGGCCGCCGGGCAGGTCTCGAAGACATCCACAGCGGGCGCATCGGGCGGGTCGACCGGCGGCCCGAGACCCAGCGCCAGCCGCCCGGCGCGCAGCCCCACCACCGTCTCGCGCCAGAGGCCGCCGTCGCGGCGGAACTGGCGGATCGGCAGGGCATCGAAGAACTCGTTGGCGAGGACGAAGAGCGGGCCCTCGGGCAGCCCCGCCACGTCGTCGAGGAACACCGGCGTGAAGCCCGCGAGCCGCGCCGCCTGTTCGGCCCGCAGGCGGGGCGAGGCCTCCACCAGGTGCAGCCGCAGGCCCGCGTGGAACCCCGCCACCCCGCGCGTCGCCCGCAGCGCGTCGGCCATCAGCGTGCCGCGCCCGGGGCCGAGTTCGGCCAGCGTGAAGGGCGAGGGGCTCCCCTGGTCCAGCCAGCATTGCGCCAGCCACAGGCCCAGGCATTCGCCGAACATCTGGCTGATCTCGGGCGCGGTGACGAAGTCGCCCGCCGCCCCGAACGCCTCGCGCGTGGTGTAGTAGCCGTGCGCGGGGTGCAGCAGGCACAGCGCCATGTAGTCCGACAGCCGCATCGGCCCCGTCCCGGCGATCTGGTCGGCGATCAGCGCCTTCAGGCCCACCGCCGCCGCGCCCGGAGCAAGAACCACAGTCCCGCCGCGATCATCGGCAGGGAGAGGATCTGCCCCATCGTCAGCCCGTAGCCGCCGACCTGCAGCGCGAGGCCCAGCGGGTTGCCCGGCGACACGAACTGCGCGTCGGGCTGGCGGACGAACTCCACCGCGAAGCGCGCGGCCCCATAGCCCAGCAGGAACACCCCCATCACCTTGCCGGGAAACCGGAGCCACCCCCGCCGCCAGACCAGCCACAGCAGCACCGCGCCCAGAAGCAGCCCCTCGAGCGCCGCCTCGTAGAGCTGGCTCGGGTGTCGTCCGCACAGGCCGACGACGCCCGGGCAGTTCTGCGCGGCGTCGCCCGGGAAGGCCACCGCCCAGGGCAGGTTGGTCGGCCGCCCCCAGAGCTCGGCGTTGACGAAATTGGCGATCCGCCCGAAGAAGATGCCGACCGGGGCCACCATCGCCATCAGGTCGCCCAGCGTGAGCATCGGCACGCCCTCGCGCCGGGCGAACCAGATGCCCGCCACGGCGACCCCGGCGAAGCCGCCGTGGAAGCTCATCCCGCCCTCCCAGATGGCGGGGATCTCCCAGGGGTTCTGCAGATAGTAGCCCGGACGGTAGAACAGAACGTAACCCAGCCGCCCGCCGACGATCACGCCGACGATCACCCAGGTCAGCAGGCGGTCCACCTGGTCGGCCGTCATCGGTGCCGACCCCGGCCAGAGCCGCGCCGTGGCGCAGGCCCGCTTGATGAGCCACAGCCCGACCAGCAGCCCCGCGATGTAGGCCACCGCATACCAGTGCAGCGCGAAGGTGCGCCCGAAAAGCTCGACCTGGAAGATCACCGGGTCGATCGGCGGGAAGGGGATCGGATTCAAGGGCGGCACCTGTGCGGCGGGCCTGTGTTGTCCATGGGCGCGGCAGGGATGTCAATCTTGTCGGCCCGCGCGGGCAACCACATATCTGCGACGGACGAACCAGGAGTTTCCCATGGACACGCGCGGCAAGCTGTTCGACGACATCTCCCAGCTCATGACCAATGCCATGGGCGTGGCACAAGGTGCCCGGACCGAGGCCGAGACGGCGATCCGGTCGCTGGTCGACCGTTGGATAGCCGACCGCGACCTCGTCACCCGCGAGGAGTTCGAGGCGGTGCGCGAGATGGCCCTGAAGGCGCGCGACGAGAACGCGCTGCTGGCTGCGCGACTTTCCGCGCTTGAGGCGAAGTGACGCAGCGTCCGGGGAACGAAGGCGACCGTTTCCCGTTTGTCACGCCGCCTGCCGAAGGGTAGCTGCGCGGCTGCTGCGGATGGTCCGCTGTCGATTGCTGCCGGACGTCCGCCGCCATGGCCTCCCCGCTTCTTCTCACCGCGCCGCGCGCGTCCGCCTTGTCACCGCGGATGCCGTCGGGAAAGCGCCTGTTCGATGTCGCGCTGGTCGTCATGGGCCTTGTCGCGGTCTGTCCGGTTCTCCTCGTCATCGCGCTGGCGATCCGGGCGGAAGGTCCCGGCCCGGTGCTGTTCCGCCAGACGCGCATCGGCCGCCACGGCCGCCCGTTCCGCATGTGGAAGTTCCGCTCGATGGTCCCCGACGCCGAGGCGCGGCGGGCCGCCGTCCTGGCCGCGTCGGACCGCGCGGGGCTGTGCTTCAAGGCCAAGGCCGACCCCCGCGTGACCCGCGTCGGCCGGATCCTGCGCCGCAGCTCGCTGGACGAGCTCCCGCAGCTCTGGAACGTGCTGGTGGGCGAGATGAGCCTTGTCGGCCCCCGCCCCGCCCTGCCGGAGGAGGTCGCGGCCTACCCCGCCCCCGCGCGCGAACGGCTGGCGGTGCCCCCCGGCCTGACCGGTCTGTGGCAGGTTTCGGGCCGCGCCGATGTCGGCTTCGACCGGATGATCGCGCTGGACGTGGACTACGTCCGCAACCACGGCGTCCTGCGCGACCTGGGCCTGCTGCTGCGCACCCTGTCGGTCGTGGCGCAGGGCCGCGGTGCCTACTAGGCGACCGGCACGTCTTGCGGCACCGGGTCACGGCCGCGCCGCGCGACAGCCGCGCCCGCCCCCGGACGAGGCAGGGGCCTGGCACCTAGGCGGAAGCCCACAGGCGCAGGAGGTTCGAGCGGGTTTTGGCAAGCGTGTGGAACAGGTCCGACCCGCCCTCGGCCGCATGGACGGCTGCGACGCTGCGGTCGAGGTCGAACAGGATTTCCCGCTGGCCCGGGTCGCGGATCAGGCTCTGCACCCAGCCGACCAGCGCCAGCCGCTCGCCGCGCGTCACCGGCTCCACCCGGTGCAGCGTCGTCGACGGGTAGAGGAACAGATCGCCCGCGTTGAGTCGCACCGCGCGCGGCTCGAACGTGTCCTCGATCACCAGCGCGCCGCCGTCATAGCTGTCGGGCTCGCTGAGAAAGAGGGTGAAGGAGATGTCGGTGCGCAGCGCCCCCATCATCGCGTCGTCGACATGGGTGCCGTAGGTCTGGCCTTCCCGGTAGCGCGACAGGATCAGCGGCGTGATCTGGCGCGGCCGCGCCGCCGCACGGAACAGCGCGCTGGCCTCGAGCGCCGCCGCAGCCTTGGTGCGAATGGCGTCGAGGCCCGGCGAGGCCACCGCCTGCGCGTTGGCCTTCACCGCCCGGGCGTGACGGCCCGCCGTCGCGGCGCCGTCCGCGAAGTCGAGCGTTGCCGCCACGGACCGGACGGCCGCCGCCTCGGCGCTGCTCAGAAGCTTCTCCAACGCCAGCAGCATCGGTCACTTCAGCGCATAGGCCGCAAGTTCGGTGCTCGCCGCTGCGGCCAGCACCATCTGCGCGTCGCCCGCGATCGGCGCGGTCGGCATCAGCGCCGGGAAGGCCGGCGCGAGGCCGTCGAGCACCGTGCGCACCTTTCCCGCGGCGGCAGCCACGGCCGGATCGCCATCCTCCGCCAGCCGCCCAACCTCGGCCTTCGCCGCCGCGACGAAGCCCCAGGCGTCCTGATATTCGGCCAGTTGCACGATCGCGCCGTCCTTCACGCCGACGCCGTATTCCTCGCCCGCGGTGCGCAGCATCAGCGCCAGTGCCGTCAGCCGGGTCTTGGGCGTTGCCTCAAGCGCGCCGCGCGCCGCGTCGATCCGCGCCAGCGCGGCGGCATAGGCCGCCTCGACGTCGGCGGCCGGCTTTCCCGCCGCCAGGGCGGAGGTGACCGCGTCGAGCTCGTCACCGAACCCGGCGATCCCGGCCGCATCCAGCGCGGTGCCGATCGCGTCGTAGAGTTCCGCCTTCGGATGGCCCATGTGGGTGGCCGCCATCTCCATGCCGCCTTCCTTGAACATCTGCATCCCCGAGCGCAGGTGCCCTTCTGCCTGTCCGAGGCCGACCAGAAGATCGACTGCCGCGACGCCGCTTGGCGCGGCGCCGGCCTCACCGGCCTCCCCTCCGTCGGCCTGCGCCAGCCAGAGGCGTGCCGCAGGTTGCGCGCCGTCGGGCTGCGCGGTCGCCAGCCCGCTGCCGATGCCCGAGGCCAGCCCGGCCAGCGCCAGCGTGCGCCACAGCCTTGGCCGGGTTGCCCGCACCCGATGACCCGGATTGTCGTTCGCCATCGCCCGCGCTCCTTTACCTGACTGTTTTACTTTGTCATCCGCAGCCCCGCGGTGTCAACATAAAGTTGATTGTTTTTGTCATCTATTTGCGCCGCCTGCGGGACGGACGGTCGGCGCGTCATGGATCCTGGTGGCGGACCTGCGCGGCTACAGCCGGTTGACCGGCACCTTCAGCACCGGGTTGCCGTCGCCGTCGGTCGGCAGATGCCCGGCCCGCATGTTCGACTGGATCGACGGCAGGATCAGCTGCGGCACCCCCAGCGTCGCGTCGCGCGCCCGGCGCAGCGCCACGAAGGCCTCGCGCGTGGTGCCGTTGCGGACGTGGATGTTGTCGCGGGCCTCGTCCGCCACCGTCGTCTCCCAGGCGATGGCGCGGCCGTTCGGGCCGTAGTCGTGGCACATGAACAGCCGCGTCGCGGGCGGCAGGGCGAGGATGCGCTGGATGCTGTCGTAGAGCCTTCCGGCATCGCCGCCCGGAAAGTCGGCCCGTGCCGTGCCGCCGTCGGGCATGAACAGCGTGTCGCCCACGAAGGCCGCGTCGCCGATCACGTGCGTCATGCAGGCGGGGGTATGCCCCGGCGTCAGCAGCGCCCGGCCCTCGAGCGCACCGATCCGGTAGACCTCGCCGTCGGCGAAGAGGGCGTCGAACTGGCTGCCGTCGCGCTGGAACGCCGTGCCTTCGTTGAAGATCTTGCCGAAGGTCTCCTGCACGGTCAGGATCCCCGCCCCGATGCCGATCCGCCCGCCGACCTGTTCCTGGATGTAGGGGGCCGCCGACAGGTGGTCGGCATGGACGTGGGTTTCGATGATCCACGCAGGCGTCAGCCCCTGCGCGCGGACATGCGCCACGATCCGGTCCGCCGCAACATGGCCGATCCGCCCGGCGGCGTAATCGAAGTCGAGCACGCTGTCGATGATCGCGCAGGCCGGGGAGGTCGGGTCGCGCACCACGTAGCTGATCGTGTGGCTCGCCGCATCAAAGAAGGCCGTGACATCGGGGCGCGGGGCATCGGGCATCGTGCCAGTGTGCCAAGGTGCCGTGCTTGCGGCAAGGCCGTCGCCCGACGACAGGCGCGCCTGTGCCCGGATGTGCGTGGACATCAGATCCTGCACTGAAGCGGGATCAGGCGAGAAGAGGTGGGAAAAGGCGGAAAACGTCGCTTGGACGAGGGGTTACGCGGTGATCGGGGATTTCCGCGCAGGCGCGGGTGCGAGGGTGGCGGTGGGATCCCGACGGGCCAACGGCAGGGTCGTGGCGTGAGGCCCGAGATGCGGGAACCGTGGAAAAACAAGCGCTTGCTGCAGGTGCCGGGGGCGCGAATAGTGCCGAACATGGCCCTTGAGGGCCATGTTCGGGCGCTGAGGGCCAAGTTCGCTGTAACCTGTTGATCCACATGGATAACAGGTGCCAGAACCGGTGGCGTTTTCGGGCCGCGAACTTGGCCCTGATTTCGGCTCGAAGGGGCGTTCTAACGGGGTTCGAGGCGGGTCAGGAGGCCGGTTTCAGGCTCTCGAGGCAGAGGGTCGCCAGGTCGGCCTGGATGGCCGGGTCGGGCTCGGCGATGCGCATCAGCATGAAGCTGCGACGGCCGGTCGTTTCCTGGATGATCGCGCCCATGAAAGGCGTTGGCTGGGCGTATCCGCCGAAGGTGTTCTTGCCCCGCACGTTGCCGCAGACATAGGTCAGCTCGCCCCCCTCGGCCGGGCCGGCGATCACCTCCGACAGGATCGCGCTTCCGGGGTCGAGCAGCTGGCCGGCGACGCCAGCCTCGATCAGCGCCATGTCATCCGGCGCAGGCTGGAACGGCTCGGCCTGGGCGGCGGCGGTGGTGGCGATCAGGACGAGGGCAGCGAGGCGCATGGCGGTCCTTTGCGACCAGGTGCGAGGCAATCGGGCGGCGTTCATAGGGTCCATAGCACGCAGCGGACGCGGCCGACGATGCGCAGGTTGTTCATGTCCGAGCCTTCGACCACGTCAGGTGGGTAGCCGGGGTTGTCCGACAGGATCGCGACCGATGTCGGGCGACCCGAGGGTGATCGTGCGAGGGGCGTGATACGCTTTACGAAGGCTTGCCCCTCGCGGACGATGGCGAATATCCCGGGCCGGGCCGTGTCCTGATCGGCCACATGGATCAGCACTAGGGCTCCATCAGGGACTGTAGGTACCATGCTGTCGCCGCGGACGCGGACAAGGACCGACAGGTCCGCCGAGGCACCGACGCTACGCAGCCAAGCGGTCGAGAAGGCCAGCATCTCGGTCTCGGCCCCTTCGACAGCTTCCAGGCCGGTGCCAGCCGAGACGCTGAGGTCGTAGCGCCGCACGAAAGCGAACTCCTGGGAGAGCTCGCGGCCGTCCTGCTTCCAGGTGACGGTGAGATCACCCGCCAGCGGGCGCGACTGATCCGCGGGCTCGACGCGCTCGCCACGCGGTGCCGAAAAGCCCGGACCGGCCCACTCCATCAGCATCTCGCCCTGGCCGTGCAGCAGCCAGTCGGCACTGATCCGATAGCGCTCGGCGATCCGCTCAAGGAAAGCGCGCGAGGGCGCAGCGACGTCAGTCTCGATCGAAGCGATTCGCCCACCACTGAAGCCCAGCTCCGCAGCGAATGCGCGCTGGGTCAGTTGTAGGCCCTCTCGAAACGACGCCAGCCTTTTGCCCGGACTGTCGCTCATCGAATGCGAAAACCCCTTGACTGCTCTGTAAAACAAAGCGTAGTTGCTACGTAAAGCAGAGCGAGCGCCTGCGATGAGAGGCTGCATGACACAAGAACGGCGCGAATTCTATCCCGGCTCGATCCTTCACGAGGTGATCATCGGAGCGTTCAAGGCGCAGGGATGGTCCCTGGAAGGCTGGTGCGAGAAGGCCGGCATCACGCCAGCAAATGCGCGGAACGCCACCTTCGGCCATTCGCGCGGACCGATCGGTCGGAAGAACCTCGAAGCGATCATCGACGCTGCGGGCCGTGATTTCATCCGCGAAGCGTACCGTCGGCGCCTGGACCAGCACCACGCGGACGTGGTCGGGCGGAAGTCGGCATGACCGGTGCGTCGATCATCTCGCTCGACTTCGAGAGCCATGCCGTGCGTGCCGTCCTGATCGACGGCGAGCCATGGTGGGTCGCGGCCGATGTCGGGCGCCTGCTCGGCCACAGCAACATCCGCCGGTCGCTGCAGGCGCTCGACGACGACGAAAAGGGTGTAACCACCGGTTACACCCTTGGTGGCCCGCAAGAGCTGAACGTGGTGTCCGAAAGCGGGCTTTATGCCCTCTGCTTCATCAGCAAGCTGCCTGCCGCGAAGCGCTTCCGGAAATGGGTCACCTCCGAAGTCCTGCCCGCGCTGCGGCGCGACGGAGCCTACAGCGCCGGCGGCGACCAGGGCGAGCTGGCGGCGAAGCGGGCCTACTACCGCGCCCTGCCGCAGCCGCACCGCGAGCGCGCCGACCTGAAGGCGCAGGTTCTGGCCGAGGTCGCGGCGCTAATCGCCGAGGGCACGCCGACGGGTGCGGCAATCGCGGAGGTCGCGGCCGCGCAAGGCCTGGGCGACGGCGGCGGTGGCGATCAGGACGAGGGCAGCGAGGCGCATGGCGGTCCTTTCAGGGATAAGGACGCGTCACATGCAGAGGTAGAGATGGTGAAGCCGTCCTGCATCGTAGCGGCTGGACGCGTAGGTCGCGCCCGAGGCCCCCCCGCGGGTGCAGATTGCGGTCGCGGCGGCGTCAGTGACAGCGCCGCGGGCACCTTCGCCGAGCAGGTTCACCTGAGCGATCTCGACGCTCGACCCGTTGTAGGCCGTCACGATCGGTTCAGATGCGGCAGTGCCGACGCAGCCCGCCAAGGCAGTGGCGGCTATCAAAGCGGCAGCGGATCGAAAGTGCATGGCGGTCCTTTCGGATTTGGTGAGGGCGATCGGGGCGGCGGTCAGAGGGTCCATAGCACGCACCGGACGCGGCCGACGAGGTGGATGTCGTCGAGCTCCGCCCCCTGGAGGACCTCGGTCGGGACGAGGGGGTTGTCGGACACGATGACGAGGCTGCTGAGATCGTCGCGGCGGGTGCGGGCGACGGGCAGGATGCGCTTCACGTAGGCCGCGCCGTCGCGCGAGAAGGCGAAGATGCCCTCGCGCCGCACCGCGGCCTCGTTGCGGTCGACGAGGACGAGGGCGCCGTCGGGGATCGTCGGGACCATGCTGTCGCCGCGGACGCGGACGACGGCGGTCTGGGCCGGGTTGATCCCGGACCGGGACAGCCAGCCGCGGGCGAAGGCCATGTACTCGACGGGCGCGTCCGGCCCGCCTGGCGGCACCAGGCCACCGCCGGCGGAGACGTCGATGTCGAGGCGCGGGACGAGCGCGAAGTCCTCGTCGCGGAAGTGGGGCCGTTCAGGATCGTCCACCACGAGCTCGCCGGTGCTGCTGCCTGCGCGGCGAGGGCCGAAGTAGAGCTCGAGGTCAAGAGCTTCTGCGAGCTTCTTAAGCGCAGGCAGGTTGTAGCGCTTCTCCCCCGTGCGCTGCATCCGCAGGTTTTTCAACAACGATGGGTGCCCAACCGCCAGCTTCGACGCCGCTGCGTCCGACAGTCCTTTCCGCTTCAACGCGGCGTTGATGACTTCGATCACGTCGTCCACACGCCCCTTTAGCCAGAACCGGCCAGATTGACAATTGATAGCTCTTAGTGGCTTGACCATGCGGGCCAGTAGTGGCTAGATTGTGGCATGGACCAGCGGCAGCAGCTCATTCACCTCGCAACGACCATGGCGGCACACCTCGGCGTGTCGCACTTCGCGATTTCAATGCGCGCCCTCGGCAAGGGCGACTTCTTCAAGAAGATGATCGAGTTCGGATGGGACTGCCGAACCCGAACGGCAGAGACGCTTTTCCAGTGGTTCTCCGACAACTGGCCGCATGACCTCGCCTGGCC
>CAZNPW010000003.1:0-59970 GCA_964575185.1 uncultured Exiguobacterium sp. | reverse complement strand
CAGAGACGCTTTTCCAGTGGTTCTCCGACAACTGGCCGCATGACCTCGCCTGGCCTTCCGACATTCCCCGACCGGCGGCGCGGAAGGCGGTGGCCTGATGCTTCGGTCATTCCGCCGCCGCCTGGCTTTCGCGATCTTTCCGGAGTGGGCCAACACCCCTGTTCCGCAGCCGTACGACCATTCAGGCTGCGGCGAGCACGAGAAGATCGTGCGCCTTGGCACAATCTTGCTGGCGGCCACCGGCAAGGCCAACCTCCTGCTGGCCCTTGGGTTCGAGAAGCGGAAGGGCGGAGTTGGAAGCCCGCCCGAGCTGCCAGGATACCGCGATGCACTGATCCTAAAGAACGACTGGGTTGCGCTTTGCAAGCGGCCTCGCAGCGTTCGCCCAAAGACCTTTCTGATCTTCCTTCAGGCGTTCTCCGACCACTGGCCCGCCGACCTCGCCTGGCCGAGCGACATTCCCCGCCCCGCTCCGAAGAAGGAGGCCGCGTGATGGCGGGCCAGAACTCCGATGACAAATGGCTGCGGCCAAGCAACGCCACGCGGCGTTACCGTTACACCGCCGGGTTTATCGACGTCGAAGAGGCCCGCCGGACGTCGTCAGCCCGGCGCAAGCACCTTGCGGAGGCTCGCGATCATGCCGGCAAGGTAGTCGTTCGACCCGTCAATGGCGCGAAGTTTGTCCAGTTCCGCCTGGCGCTCGGCCATTTGAAACGTGCTTTCCGCCACGTGGTCGCTCTCATGCGCGGTCGCCACGATGTGTGAGAGCAGCAGCAGCTGCACGGCGTTCGCCTGTGCTTCGACCTGGTCAAGCCGCTCCTCGATCTGTGCGAAGCGGTCTTCGATTTCGTCGTCCATCCCATCCCTCCACTCGGTTGCTGGCGCCTCCGATGGTAGGGGTCGCCCCGGCGCGGGGAAAGCCGCGCTCCCTGTCGGCCTCCGCGCCGGGGCTTCGATCCTTCACACACATCCCCTGACGAGAGGTGACGCGATGACGAGGGTCCGCGCCGCGTGGCGGCGGCTGGAGGAGAGCCTGGTGGGCGACGCGTTCGGCGCGATGGCGCTGTTCGCCTGGCTGGGCGTGCTGCTGCTGATCGGCTGGGGGCTGGAATGAGCCTCTGGGTCCTGATCGCGCTCCTGGGCGCTGTCGCCGCCTGCGTCGTGCTGTGGGCCGTGTTGGCCGGGGGGCGGGAATGAGCGCCGCCGGTCAGGCGGCGCAGCCCCGGCGCATCGCGGGGATGGAGCCGGCGCAGGCGCAGCGGCACCTCGCCGGGCTGCGGCTGCAGATCCGCAAGGCGGGCGGGTGCCTGGCGCGGATCGAGGCTGCGGATGCCACGCGCGCCGAGCGCGACGCGGCGCGGGTGGCGTTCCATCGGCATGCCGAGGCGATCGCGCATACGATGATCCTGCTCGAGCGCGCCCCGCTGTTCGGCCAGCTGGCGGGCGAGACGGCCTTCGACGTCCTGGTCGCGGCGGTGGACATCGCGGCGGAAGAGCGCGTCGAGGACGCGGTCGCGGCGGTGCGCCATGGGTGAGGCGCGCTTTGTGGCAGGCCGATATGGGCATGGCTACGCCGTCTTCGATCAGGGGAAGCGGGTCAGTTCAGTGATGTGCGGCACGTCCGCACGGGACATGGCAACGGCGCGGAACCGCAGGGCCGCGCTGGCGGACAAGGCAGACCTCGCGGCAGCGGAGCGCGTCGAGGACGCGGTCGCGGCAGTGGCCGTGGGTGAGCGCCTCACGGTCCAACCGGTCAAGAACGGCTTCGCCGTCTTCCGCGGCGATGCGCAGGTCACGGCTCCGGCACCGAGTTCGACCACCTGGTACCGCAGGAAGAAGATCGCGGAAGGGTGCCCGGCTGACGAGGTGAAGGGGGTACTTCCCACGCCGACCAGCGACATGCCCTGGGCCGACCGCGGACGGCACCGGGTCGCGGCGTGGCGCGGCGAGTATGCGGTCTGGATCGGCCCGCGGCGGATCAGCGACCGGCTGGAGTACGGCCAGGCGCGGTCGCTCGCGGGCATGCTGAACAAGGCCGACGCCGAGGCGGCGAAGCCGCAGCGGCCCTGCATCACCTGCGGGACCCCCTTCGCGAGCGAGGGCGCGCACAACCGCATGTGCGGGACGTGCCGGTGCCGCGCGAAGGAGGACGTGCAGGCCAATCCCTACAGCCGGGGCGTCAGCACCGGCCTGTCGCGGCGGGCGTGATGGCGCATCCGTTTCACCCCATGAGAGGCAAGGAGGCTCCAATGCCGGACATCGACCCCAACGTGGTTTCCGCAGACGAGCTGCGCCAGTTCGTCGAACGGGCCGAGCAGCTGGAGGCCGAGAAGCGCGACCTGGGCGAGCAGGTCAAGGAGCTGTTCGCCGAGGCGAAGGGCCGCGGCTACGACACCCAGGTCATGCGGAAGATCATCGCCCTGCGTCGGCGCAAGCCCGACGACATCGCCGAGCAGGACGCGATCCTCGAGCTCTACAAGTCCGCGCTCGGGATGGCCTGATGGCGCGGGCGATGGGCCATATCCACGCGGCGCGGCTGTCGTCGCCCCGGCTGCAGCGGGTGCTGCAGCTGATGGCGGACGGCCGGCGGCGGTCGACGCGGTCCATCGTGCGGCAGGCCCATGTGATCGCGGTGAACGCGATCATGACCGAGCTGCGCCACCACGGCGCAGAGATCAGTTGCGTCCAGGAACCCAACCCGCGGGGGCGGGGGAGGGTCTGGTTCTACCAGATGACGAAACCCCCGACCGAGAAGGCGCCAGACGACCTATGACCACCGACATCCTGACGACCGTGACCGCGCTGCCGGTCGCCGACATCCGCGTCGGCACCCGCCTGCGGCCGCTCTTCGAGCCCGCCGTCGAGGCGCTGATCCGGGTGATCGGCGACCATGGCTTCACCGTGCCGATCCTTGTCCGGCGGACGAAGAAGGGCGACGTCCTGGTCGACGGGCTGCACCGGCTGACGGCCGAAACGCGGCGGGGGTCGGCCACGATCCCGGTGGTGGTGGTGACCTGCACCGACGCCGAGGCGCAGGCGATGGAGGCGAGCCAGAACCTCGCCGGGGCGGCGATGTCGCCGCTCGACGACGCGCTGTTCCTCGCCGCCTACAGCGACGCCTACCTGAAGATGCACCCCGAGACTGCGCGCGGCATGGCCGGGGCGCTGGCGAAGAAGGGGGTGCAAGCGAACTCGAGTTCGTTTGCAGAGATCGTCGCCGAGAAGCGCGCTGTTTCCCCCCGGCAGGTTCAGAAGATCGCGCGAGCGGGGCGGATGATCAGCCACGACGAGGCGATGCAGATGCGCCTCTGCGGGCAGAAGGTGACGCTGCAGGACGTGATCGCCGTCGCCAAAGTGGGCGATGTCGCACGGCGGGCCAAGGCCATCGCCCGCTTCGTCGCTAACGAGGCACCGACGATCCGCGCAGCGCTTAAGGCAGAGAGCGGACCGACGGAAACGTCGGTTCAAGACGACGTGGAAGCGGGGTTCCAGGCCTTGCAGAAGCTGTGGGCGCGGGTGCCGCAGAGGGCGCGGCGCGCGTTCGTCGCGGCCCGGCGGGATGCGCTTCTGGACCTGATCGGCGACGTCGACGGCGGGGAGGGCGCGGAATGACCGGCCCGGCCCCCGCGCAGGAGTGGTGGACATCGGCCGAGATCGCGGCGGCCGCGCTGCCGGACGTTCCTTCCGTTCAGCGGTCGGTCGAGAAGGTGATCGCCCGCCAGGGCTGGCGCGACACCAGCCTGGCCCGTCGCCGGTCCGGCCGGGGAGGCGGATGGGAGTATCACTGGACGCTGCTGCCAAGCCGCGCGCAGGCGGCGCTGCTGAAGAGCGCGTCGCTGCCCACGGCCCTCGCGCCCACGATGGGGCGAGACGAGGCCTGGGCGTGGTTCGAAGGTCTGCCGGAGGCCGTAAAAGAGCGGGCCCGCGAGCGGTTGCGCATCGTTCAGATGGTCGAGGGCCTGGAGCCGCTTCACGGCAAGTTCCTGTCCGTGCAGCTGGTGGCCGGGCCGGAGCGCACGGGCGCCCGCACGATCTGGTCGTGGCTCGCGATGATCGAGGGCATCCCGGCCTGCGACCGCCTGCCCTACCTCGCGCCGCGCAACCGGGCGGTGCCGCAGGAACGGGCGCGGAAGGTCGCGCCCGAGTTCATGGACTGGATCAAGTCGGACTATCTGCGCCCCGCGGGTCCTTCCTTCGCGAGCGTCCATCGCCGCGCGATGCGGACGGCGGCGGCGCAGGGATGGGCCGTGCTCGACGCGAAAACGGCCCGGCGGGCGTTCGACCGCGAGGTGTCGGGGACCACGGTCACGCTGGCGCGGCGCGGGGTCGATGCGCTGAAGGCGAAGTTCCCGCCGCAGCAGCGCGACAAGACGGCGCTCCGGCCGCTCGAGATCGTCAACGCGGACTTCCACAAGTTCGACGTCTTCGTGCAGTGGCCGGTCGAGCGGGGCGACGCGGGCGGGCCTTTCGTCGGCCGTCCGCAGATGGTGGCGTTCCAGGATGTGTTCTCGGGCCGCATCCTCGCCTGGCGCGTGGACCAGACCCCCAACGCGGTCTGCGTGAAGCTCGCCGCCGGGGACATGATCGAGACCTGGGGCATTCCGCAGGCGGTGCTGCTGGACAACGGCCGCGAGTTCGCGGCGAAGGCGCTGACGGGCGGCGCGCCGACGCGGTACCGCTTCAAGGTGCGCGAGGACGACGTGCCGGGGCTGTTCGTCGAGCTCGGCTGCCGGATCCACTGGGCGACGCCGTACAGCGGGCAGAGCAAGCCCATCGAGCGGGCGTTCCGCGACATGTGCGACGGCATCGCCAAGGACCCGCGGTTCGACGGGGCCTACACGGGCAACCGGCCAGATGCGAAGCCCGAGGATTACGGCAGCCGCGCGGTGCCGCTGGCGGACTTCCTGCGGGTGCTGGGCGAGGGGATCGAGGAGCACAACACGCGGGTCGGGCGGCGGTCGGAGGTGGCCTGCGGGCGGTCCTTCGCCGCGGTGTTCGACGAGGCCTACCCGACCGCGGGCGTGACGCGGGCGACCGAGGCGCAGCGGCGGCTGTGGCTGCTCGGGGCCGAGGGGATCACCGCCGAGCGCAAGACCGGCCGGGTCATGTTCCAGGGCAACGCCTACTGGGCCGACTGGATGCACCGGGTTGCGGGCGAGCGGCTGATCGTGCGGTTCGATCCGGCGGACCTGTGGGCCGGGCTGCACGTCTACGCCGCCGATGGCCGGTACCTCGGCGAGGCCCCCTGCCAGGTGAAGGCGGGGTTCGCGGACAGCGAGGAGGCGCGGCTGCTGGCCCGTGCCCGGCGCGAGTTCATGGCGCGCGAGAAGGCGGCGCTGGCGGCGCATCGCAAGCTGTCGGCGCGCGAGCTGGGGGTTGCGCTCGACGCCCTCGCGCCTGCCGCGCCCGCCGCTGCCCCGGAGGCGAAGGTCGTGCGGGCGATGTTCGGCAAGCCCGGGCGCGCGCCCGAGGCCGCGCCGATGACGCCGCGCGAGGCCGCGGTGCAGCAGGCGATGATCACCGACCTCGACAGCCGGCGCGCCGCGCCCGCGGCCGAGGACAGCCGCGACCGGTTCCGCCGCGCGCTGGAGCTGTCCCGGGCGCTGGAGCGCGGCGAGGCGGTGACGGCGGACCAGCAGCGGTGGCTGTCGATCTACCAGACGAGCAACGAATACCGCGCCGAGAAGATGGCCTGGGACGAGGTCGGGGACGCGCTGTTCGGGTGAAGGGAATGCCGCCGGGGCCTGGCAGGGCCACCGGCGGTCGGGTGGGGCAGAGGAGACAAGGATGCCAGACGAGACGACGCCGGACAACAGGGCTGGGGGCAACAACTTCGCGGTGTTGCGCAACGTGACCGCGCTGGGGCTGCTGATCGAGCGGGTGAAGAACAGGTCCTACGGGCTGCCGGGGATGGCCTGCTTCTATGGCCCCTCGGGCTACGGCAAAAGCATGGCGAGCACCTGGTGCGCCAACCGCTACGACGCGAAGCTGGTGCAGGTGAAGAGCGCCTGGACCAGCCGCAAGCTGTGCGAGGCGATCCTGATCGAGCTGGGCGTGAAACCCCGCGGGTCCATCGCCGACATGATCGACACGATCAGCGAGCGGCTGGGCGTGACCGAGACGCCCCTGATCATCGACGAAGCCGACCATTTGGCGAAGCACGGGATGATCGAGCATGTGCGCGACATCTACGAGAGCTGCCAGGTGCCGGTGATCCTGATCGGCGAGGAGCTCTTGCCGCAGACGCTGCAGCGGTGGGAGCGGGTGCACGGGCGGATGCTCGACTGGATCGCCGCGCAGCCGGCGACCCGGAAGGACGTGGACCAGCTGGCGGGCCTGTACTGCCGCGGCCTGACGATCGACGATGCGCTGAAGGACCTGCTCTTGAAGCACGCGCACGGGTCGATCCGGCGGGTGGTCGTGAACCTCGACCTCGTGCGCGAGTTCGCCGCCCGCGAGGGGATCGCCACGGTCACCCGCGCGGCCTGGGGCGGTACCGTGTTTCCGACGGGGCTTGCCCCGGAAGCGCGGCGGGCCGCGGCATGACCAAGCAGTACTCTCACTGTGTCGGCTATGCCGATGCCAAGCGCGCCGCCTGGGCCGTCGCGCAGCGGATGACGAAGGAGGGCCAGCCCTTCGGCTATGGCGAGATCGCCGTGGCGCTGAAGATCCGTCATGACCGCGCGACGTCGATCCTGCGGGGTTGGGCAAAGGCCGGCGCGCTGGTGGTCGTGCGTGAAGGCGGCGGGTCGATGCGGAAGCTGTGGTCGGTCGACCCGGCCTATGTGCCGCCGCCCGCGCCGCGGCACCGCGCCGCCGAGGACAACATGTGGCTGGCGCTGCGCAGTCACGGGTCGGTGTCGCCGGTCGAGCTGGCCGCGCTGGCCGATACCGGCGTCACCCGCGTGACGGTCGAGGAGGCGCGGGCCTACTGCCAGGTGCTGGTGAAGGCGGGCTACCTGCGGGTGGCGCGGAAGGCCGATCCCGCGCGCGGGGTGGAGGCGATCTACCGGCTGCTGAAGAACACCGGCCCCTTCGCGCCGCGGGCACGTCGGGTGCAGATGCTGCACGACCCGAACATCGGGACGAACGTCGAGATCGGGGGTGTCGCATGAACGCCCCGCAGATGACCGCGCTCGACAAGGCCCGGACGGCCTGGGGCGCGGACCTGCCGCGGTGGGTCGCGGAGATGGCGCGGGCCTGCGCCGACGCGAGCCAGGCGCAGGTGGCCAAGCGCATGGACTATTCGCCGACCGTGATCAGCCAGGTCCTGAACCGCGTCTATCAGGGCAGCTATCCGGCCGTGCAGGAGGTCTTCGAGGGGGCTTTCGAAGGGCTTTCGATCGACTGCCCGGCGCTGGGGGGCATCAGCCCGGCGACCTGTCGTGGGTGGCGCGAGAAGGCGCGGAGCTTCGGGAACACGAACGGCCAGCGGGTGCAGATGTACCGCGCCTGCCGGCGGTGCGTGCGGTTCACCCCGCCGACGGGGGAGGTGCAGGCATGAGCGCGCAGATGGAGGCGATCATCGCGGCCTTTGCCGAGGTGTCGCAGTGGACGGCCGGCGACCTGACCGGTCACTACGGCAATTCGGCCCTGCGGCGACAGCGCAAGGTGCTGTGGCTGCTGATCCGCGACATGACGCCTGCGACCCACGGCCAGATGGGTGCGCGGTTCGGCGGGCGGGATGCCAGCACGATCAGCGAGGCGGTCGCCCTGCTGCGCGGCGAGGCGGCGGTTCTGCAGCATACGGCCCGCGAGATCGAGGACTGGCGGCTGCGGGTCGAGCGGCGATTGCGCGACCTGCACCCGCGCGGCGCGATGCGGCTGGTGCGGCAGGCGAGCGCGCGCGGCCAGCCCACGGTGGCGGAGTTCGAGGGGCTGGTCGCGACACTCGTCTCGGTCGACGCGCTGCTGCGCGCGCCGGGCCTGGGCGACGAGACGCGGCTGTCGGGCCTGCGGGCGCTGATGGACCGCGAGACGGGCGGGGAGGCTGCGGCATGATCCGCCCGATCGCAGCCATCGACCTGGTGCGCCCTTGGGCGCAGGACGAGATGCTGGCCGTCGCCAGCCGGGCCGTCGGCAAGGTGGTGCGCGACGACATGCGCGCGCTGACCGGGTTGTCGGTCGACGAGATCGCCGCGATGGCGGGCGCGCTGGTCGCGCTCGGCCTGATCGTGACCCTGCCGGGCGAGACGGTGCCCGCCCGGCTGACGCTGTTCCCCACCCAGACAGGAGGCCCCGATGGCCAGCCGTAAACCGAAATCCGCCGCCCTGCTGGCGGTGCCGCAGTCGCGCGAAGAGGCCGCGGCCGGCGTCGCGCGGGTGGGCGAGCTGCGCCGCTTCATCGCGGGCAAGAAGGCCGAGGCCGACGCGGTGATCCAGCAGGCGGGGGAGGACTTCGAGCGGGCGACGGCGCAGGCCGCGGCCGAGCTCGCCGAGACCGAGCGCGGCGTCCAGGTCTGGTGCGAGGCGAACCGCGGGACGCTGACGGGCCGGGTCAAGTTCCACGAGTTCGGGACGGGGCGCGTCCTGTGGCGGTCGCGGCCGCCGCGCGTGACGCTGCGCGGGGTCGAGGCGGTGATCGCGGCCTGCAAGGCGGTCGGGGCCACCGACTTCGTCCGCGTCCGCGAGGAGCCGAACAAGGAGGCGATGCTGGCCGACCCGGAGCGGGCGGGCGCCATCGCGGGCGTGACCATCGCGAGCGAGGGCGAGGACTTCGTGATCGAGCCGGCCGAGATGACCTCGGCCTCGGCGAAGGCGTGAGGGGGCGGGAATGGACATCCTTGCTTCCGTGGGCACCGACGAACTTGCCGAGGCCTTCAACGACGACGCCGCGCACCTGGTTGAAACGCTGTGGGCGCTCGACGGGCTTTTGGACGACGAGGACGCCTGGCACGGCTGGATGCTGTCCTTCGCCGCGGTCGTCGACAATCTGCACCCCGACGGCCAGTCGCAAGTGATCCGGATGCTCGACGGCATGCACGACGCCGTCGTCATGCGACTGGGGAGGGCGCAATGACCGGCCCTACTCCCGACACGCACGCCCTCGCCGTGGCGGACCGGCTGGAGGCGCAGCTCGGCCAGTGCCGGACGCCGCGGCATGTCGATGCAGCGATCCACGCGCGCGAGGTGCTCGCGATGATCGAGGCGATCCGCCGCGAGGGCGGGGCGTTCGGCCACACCTCGGAGCCCGCCTGGGTCCGCATCTGCGGGCGGCGGGCGTCGGCGAACGATGGGCTGGCCGGCGCGGTCAGGAACTGGATCACGGCTACGCGCAAGGCGGGAGTGGTGTGATGGTCGCCTACACCTTCGACCCGCGGTTCGTGGAGCCGATCCGGCAGGGGTACAAGCGCCAGACGATCCGCGCACCGCGGGCGCTGCCCGGGCGGCATGCGCGGCGGGGGGAGCTGATCCAGCTGTATGTCGGGCTGCGCGGGCCCGAGGCCGCGAAGATCGTCCGGGACGTGCGCTGCACGGACGTGCTGGAGCTCGACATGCGCTTCGGCCCCGGCGGGGAGATCGGCCGGGTCTGGGCGGGCGGCTGCCGGGTGCTGGACCTCGACGACTTCGCGCTGCGCGACGGGTTCCGGGACGCGGACGACATGGCGCGGTTCTGGCGCGAGAAGCATCGGGCGCTCGCGCGGTTCGAGGGGGTCCTGATCGAATGGGCGGCACCCCTCGAGGCAATGGGGGTGGCGGCATGAGCCCCGCGCGCGGCTTCGCGAAACGCGCCGTTTGCCAACCCTGCTGTCCCGCGATCTTTACCCGCCCCCCTGCCCAGGCGCAGGGCGGGCCGGTAATGTCGAGCGCGGGGCGGAAGGTTCGCCCCGCGCTCTTTGACATCGTGAACCAACCCTTCACCCGGGCCGGGTCGAGCGCGGAAGGGGTGTGCGTCACGCACACCCCTTTGATGGACGCTCCCCGGCCGGGTGATGGGGATTTGACAATTCCGGCGAACCGCAACATCTTCGACCAGTCGGCCAGCGCCGTGCAAAGCGCTCCGGCGAGACTACCGAAGGCGGTTACGCCCCTTGACGGCGCTTCCCTCGAAGCGATCGAACTCCGGGTGCCATGCGCGCATGTCCAAGGCGAAAGCCCAAAGGCGCATGGGGACTGTCCTTCGGCGGTCTTTGCAACACCCGGGGGCATCGGCCCCCGCGTAACCGAAGGAGAAACGGATGCAGACCTTCCCGGTCTTCTACGATGGCTGGCATGGCCACGCCTACCGGCAGCACGGGCACTGGCACGTTGCCCCGAAGCAGTTGAGCGACCACATCGGGCTCAGCTGGAAGAGCCAATATCGCAAAATCCAAGACACCGAACTGGCGGAAGGTATGGTCATGATGACCATACCTTCGGCGGGCGGGGCGCAGGAAACCTTGACCCTCAGGATGGGTCATTTCGCGGCCTGGATCATGATGATCCAGACGGACCGAGTGCAGGTGGAGCGGCGACCCTTCGTCGTTTCGATGAAGCGCGGCCTCTACGACGCCTTGGAACGGCAGCTCGGTCAGATGTTCGGCTTGCCGGGCATGAAGGAAGCCGAGGACTTCGAGCGGCTGCCCATGCCGCCCTTGGCGGTGTCGCAGATGGAGCCGGAGGCGGTGCGGGCCGCGCGGGCCAAGGTGCTGGCGGACGCGCCGTCCTTCGCGGCGGTGCGGTTCATGTCGGTCGGCCTTGCCGCCAGCCGGATCGCGCCGCTGGTCCAGACCTCGGTCTACGCGATGCGCAACCTGCAGCGGCACTGCCGCAGGCTCGGCCTGATCCCGCTGCCGCCCGCGCAGCAGCGCCTCCTGGACCAGCCGTCGCTGTTCGGGACGCACTGACATGTGCAACCGCTGTTCCCAGGACCCGCGCGACATGGTGGGGATCGGGGCGAGTGCCCTCCGGGGCCTGCGCCTGGTCCTCAACGAGCTGCCGCCGAATGCCGACGTGCCCGCGCAGAACCTCGCGGCGCTGGTGGGCCTTATCGACGACCTTGTCGAACCTGCGGCGGACCGCCTTCAGAACTACGTCCCGCGCGACGGCGCGCCGTCCAGGGGCTGAGCGCAGTCTGCGGGCCTTCCCCGGGAGGCCCGCATGACCCCCCGCCTGAAACGCACCGCCACCGCGCCGAAGGGACAGGTCCTGGCCGAGGGCGAGGGCGAGTTCGCGGGCATCCCGCACACGGTCAGCCTGACCTGCGAGCAGCTGCATGTGCGGGTTAATGGCGGGCTGTCCTATGCGGTCGACCTGCCCGCCCTGATCGAGGGCGCGCTGGCGGCGATCGCGCGGGACATCATGAAGCGCGAGCGCGAAGCGTGGCAGGTCGAGGACGAGGAGGACCCCGAGCCATGAGCGCGCAGCTGATCCGCACGATCCATGTGGGGTGCCGCGCGCTCGGGCTCGACCAGGACGCGCGGCGGGCGCTGCAGCAGCGCGTCACGGGCAAGGCGAGCCTGACCGACATGAGCGCGGCCGAGCAGCAGAAGGTCGTGGATGCCCTGAAGAAGGCGGGGTTCAAGGTGGCCTCGAAGGGCCAGCGCAAGCCTGCGGCGCGGCCCGACGTGCGGTTCTGCCATGTCCTGTGGCGGCTGCTGCACGATGCGGGCGCGGTGAAGGTCGGGGGTGCGGCGGGGCTGAACGCCTTCATCCGCGAGCGGTTCGCGGCGCATTGGGGGGCGGTGCCGATCGACATCGACACGCTGGCCGACTTCGAGCGCATCCGGGACGTGACCGAGGCGCTGAAGGCGATGTGCCGGCGCGCGGGGATCCCCGTGACAAGGCCTAGGCCATGAAGACGCCTCGCCTGCGCGTGAGCGACCACGCCGTGCTGCGGCACCTCGAGCGCGTCGGCGGCTTCGACATCGAGGGCTTGCGGCGGCAGATCGCGCGGCGGCTGGAAGCTGCGGCGGCGGGTGGCGCGCAGGCGGTGGTGGTCGAGGACCACGTCTACCTGATCCGCAGCGACGCGGGCACCGGGCCGACGGTCGTGTCGGTCGTCCCGAAGGAGCCCGACCGGGCCTATGTGCGGCCGCGCGACCATGCCGGTCCTGCGCGGCGGGGCCGGGAGGCGTGATCGCGCGCACGTCCGACATCCCCCCGCCGGCGCATCTGGCCCCGTATGTCGAGGAGCTGGGGGTCGAGGTCGCGGTGGCCTTCCTCCTCGCGTTCGGGGGGGCCGAGCTGTACCTTGCCCGCGACCCGAAGGGCCGGTCGCGGCTGGTCGAGGTCGTGGGGCTGGAAGGCGCGCGGCGGCTGGGCGAGCGGGCCGCGCTGCGGGGCCTGCCGGCGCGGGTGCCGACGGGCAAGCCGTGGATCGCGCGGGTGCTGCACGCGCAGGGATTGTCGAAAGCCGAGATTGCCCGCAGACTGCACACGTCGGACGTGACGGTACGGGGATACCTGGCCGACGCGAAGTCCGACCCGCGCCAGCCGTCGCTGCTGTAGCCCCCCCCCCCCGCAGGCCCTTGCGGATGTATGCGGAGGCGCGTGTCCGCCATTCTGGCCCCGATCAACCGGGGCGCTGTCGATGAAGATCACCAGGCACAGGCTGGAAGGTGCGCCCTTTGTCGCGGCGAAGCTGACCGGGGGCGTGATCGTGCCCGAGGTCGTGATCCTGCACGATACGGCGGGACGCTTAGGGAACGGGTCGTCGGTCGCGTGGCTGGCGGCATCGACCGGGGCCAGCGCGCATTTCGTGGTGGCGATCGACGGGTTCATCACGCAGCTCGTGCCCACGAACCGACGCGCCGGTCATGCGGGGAAGTCGAGCTACCATGGCCGTGCGGACGTGAATGCGTTCAGCATCGGGATCGAGATCGAGAACCCCGGACGGCTCGTGCCCATCGCGGAGGGCGTCGGGCAGGCGTGGTTCGGCAAGACCTTCTACGGCGTGACCGAGATCACCACGCCCGAGCATGGGGCCGGGTCGTGGGCGGCCTACCCCGAGGTGCAGGTCGACGCGGTCGAGCAGCTGCTGCTGGCGCTGTTCGCATCCGTCAAGACGCTGACGGACATCCGGGGCCACTGGTACGTCAGCCCGGGCCGGAAGGTGGACCCGAACCCGCTGTTCCCGATGGAGCCGCTGCGCGCGCGCATCCTCGGCCGCGACGATCCGTCGGACGAGGAGGCGGATGCGCAGGCGCAGGAGGTCGGCGACGGCAAGAAGTACGTCCGCATCGCCGCGCCCGGGGCGAGCCTCAACATGCGGCGCTGGCCGTCCTTCAACCCCAACGTCATCGCGACGATCCCGAACGGGACCGAGGTCCCCGTCCTGCTGTCGGGCACCTTCGGCGGCCGGCAGTGGGTCAAGGTCATCTTCGCCGGCCGCGAGGGCTGGATCGTCGGGCGCTACGCCGAAGACATCACGTGAGGAGAGACGCCGATGCGCCATGCGCTGCCCCGTATCCTGCCCCCCGACAACCTCGCGCTGCCGCAGCTGGCGGCATGGAAGGCGCGGTCCTTCTGGCTGCAGCTCCTTGCCGCGGCCGCGCTGATCCTGAACATGGTCGGCGTCGACCTGTACCGCGTCACCTGCGACCTCGGCCTCGGCTGCGATGCGGCCGCGGTCCAGGCGACGGGCGGACAGGTGGTCGCAGCCTGGCAGATGGTCGTGCCCTATGCGCTGGGCGTCTGGGCCTACTTCGAGCGGCGCGCGCCGCGCTACCGGCTGATGTGGCCGTGGAACGGGCGAACGCCGGCAGCGCGGCCCGGGAAAGGCTGACGTGGGCGCGCTGTTCGAGCTCGACTTCAAGGTCACGCTGCCCTTCATCCTGAGCATCGTGGCCCTGGCCTTCACCTGGTGGCGGACCCGCGACCGGAACATCGAGGCGCGCTTCAAGGAGCATGCCGAGCGTCTGGACCGGCACAGCAACCGCATCGACCTGATCGACCATACCCTGCGCGACATGCCGCAGCGGCAGGACCTGCACAACCTGCAGATCACGCTGGTGCAGATCGAGGGCCAGCTCGGGCGCATGGAAGAGCGGCTGAAGCCGGTCGCGGCCATCGCCGAGCGCATGCAGGAAGTGCTGATCGAACGGGGCGGCAAGTGATGGACATGCAGCAGCTGATCCGCGAGGACGCCCGGCTGATCGTCCTGAAGGCCCTGCGCGCGCAGGTCGACGAGCGGCTGCACAGCGACCTGCTGGTGCCCGCGCTCGAGCAGTTCGGCATCCGCAAGACGCGCGAGTGGGTCCACGCCGAGCTCGACTGGCTGGCCGAGATGGGGGCGATCACGGTCAGGCGCGTGGGGTCGGTCGTCGTCGCCGTCCTGGCGGAGCGGGGTGCGGCGCATCTGGACCGGAAGATCGCGATCGAGGGGATCAAGCGGCCGGGCCGCGCGGAGGACTGACATGGGCCTTGGCCGCGGGCGTCTGTCGTCGTTCGACCTGCTGCCGCCCGAGGCCGACGACATCGTCGCCTGGGCGGCGCACGAGCTGTCCGACCGCGAGAAGACGCAGACCGACATCTACGCCGAGTTCGTGACGCGCTGCGAGGCGCTGATGCGCGAGCACCGGGGCGAGCTCGCGTTCCGCATCCCCGCCTTCTCGAGCTTCAACCGCTACTCGATCCGCCAGGCCCGGCTGTCGAAGCGGCTGGACGACACGCGGGACATCGTCAAGGTCCTGGCCGAGCGGCACGACGCGAAGGCGAGCGACGACCTGACCGTCATCACCGGCGAGATGATCAAGAGCCTGGTCCTGCACATGCTGGGCGACGGGGCGGACGGGGTCGCGCCGAAGGAGCTGAAGGCGCTGGCGGACGCCTTCCGCGGGGCGCAGGTCGCGCAGAACATGTCGTCGGAACGCCGGACGAAGGAGGAGGCGAAGCTCGCCCGCCGCGTCGACGCGGCGGTCGAGGCGGTGGCGAAGGTCAAGGGCATGACGGCCGACACGGTCGCCGCGATCAAGGCGGAAATCCTGGGGATGCAGCCGTGACGGTCGGCCTGACCGAGGCCGCCTGGGCGGAGGCGCGGCGCGCGGCGATCGACACGATCCCCGGCATCGTCCAGGCGCAGGGACTGCCCGCCGTCCTGATGCCCTACCAGCAGCGCGCCGTCGCGATGCTCGACGCCGGCACGAAGGTGCTGTTCGTCGAGAAGTCGCGGCGGATCGGGATGACCTGGGCGCTGGCCGCCTATGCCGTGTTGCGGGCGGGGCGGCAGAGGCCGGCGGGCGGGATGGACGTGATGTACATCTCGTACAGCCGCGAGATGACGCGGGAGTTCATCGACGCCGCCGCGATGTGGGCGCGCGCCTTCGACAGCGCGGCGGCCGCGGCCGAGGAGATGCTGTTCGACCAGGGGCGCGACGACAAGGCGATCAACGCCTTCCGCATCCGGTTCGCCAGCGGCTTCGAGATCATGGCGCTGTCGTCCGCGCCGCGGGGCCTGCGCGGCAAGCAGGGGGCCGTGATCATCGACGAGGCGGCGTTCGTGGATGACCTCGCGGCCCTCCTGAAATCCGCCATGGCCTTCCTGATCTGGGGCGGGCAGGTCGTCGTCTGCTCCACGCACCTCGGGGTCGAGAACACCTTCAACGCGGAAATCCAGGACATCCTGGCCGGGCGGTCGCGCTACGCCCACATGCGCGTCGACCTCGACCAGGCGCTGGAGGACGGCCTGTTCCGCCGCATCTGCCTGGTCAAGGGCGAGGCCTGGACGCCGGAGGGCGAGGCGGCGTGGCGGCAGGACGTCCGCGACTTCTACCGAGACAACATCGACGAGGAGCTCTACTGCGTCCCGTCGATGTCGTCGGGGGCCTGGCTGCCCGCGCCGCTGATCGAGGCGCGGATGACCGAACCGGGGCCGGTGCTGCGCCTCGAGCTGCCGCCCGACTACATGCACCGGAGCCGCCTCGACCAGGCGGTGCTGATGGCGCCGTTCCTGGCCGCGCTGAAGCAGGCGCTGGCGGGGATCGACCCAAGCCCGCGCTTCGCCTTCGGGTTCGACTTCGGGCGGGTGAGCGACCTTTCGACGGTGTCTTTGCTGGCCGTTGAAGCCACCTTGAAACGCCGCGAGGCGCTGTCGGTCGAGATGCGCAACGTGCCGGGGGCCGAGCAGAAGCTGGTCGTCGGCGCGATCCTGGAGCGGGTGCGCGAGCGTCTGGTCGGTGCCGCCTTCGACGCGACGGGCATGGGCTGGACCGTCGCCGAGGACATGGGGCGGCGCTTCGGGCTGCGCGAGGACCCGCAGGGGGCGGGGATCGTGATGGCGCTGAAGTTCACCGAGGAGTGGTACCGGTTGGAAATGCCGCCGCTGAAAGCCGCGTTCGAGGATGACCAGCTGGCGATCATCCGCGACGCCGAGCACCTGGGCGATCTGCGCAACGTGAAGCTGGTGCGCGGCATCGCCCGGGTGCCGCAGATCCGCGACGGCGAGACGGGGCGCAAGCGGCACGGCGACTATGCGATCGCGCTGGCGCTGGCGCATTACGCGAGCCGGATGCGGTGGGTGGAGTACGGCTATACCCCGCTGCCGCGCGAGGCCCAACGCGGGTTCCGCGACCGGCCCGATGGCCCCGATGACGACCTGGGCGACGACCGCGACCCCTACCGCCCGCCGCTGGGCGCGGCCTTGCGAGGATCCATCTGATGGCGCAGCTGTTCGACCACCGTGGCCGGCCGATCGAGCGCCGCGTCCTGACCGAAGAGATCGCAGGATCGACGCTGAGCGGCGTCCGCAGCCCGGTCACCGGCTACCCGGCCGACGGGCTGACGCCGCAGGGGCTGGGCGGCATCATGAAGGCCGCGGACCAGGGCGACCCGGTCGCCTACATGGAACTCGCCGAGGCGATCGAGGAGCGCGACCCGCACTACCTCGGCGTTCTCGGCACCCGCCGCCGGGCGGTGTCGCAGATCGAGATCACGGTCGAGGCGGGGTCGGAGGACCCGGCCGACGAGAAGATCGCGCAGATGGTGCGCGACTGGCTGAAGCGCGACGAGCTGCAGGACGAGCTGTTCCAGATGCTCGACTGCCTGGGCAAGGGCTACTCGGCCACCGAGATCGTCTGGGACACGAGCGCGGGCCAGTGGCGTCCGGCGCGGCTCGAGCTGCGCGACCCCCGGCATTTCCGGTTCGACCGCGCCGACCTGCGGACGCCCCTGTATCTGGGCGACGGCGGGCAGCAGCTGCCGCTTCCCGCATTCAAGTTCATCTGGGCGACGATCCCCGCGAAGTCGGGCCTGCCGCTGCGCGCGGGCCTCGCCCGCGTCGCGGCCTGGTCCTACCTGTTCAAGAAGTTCACCGAGCGCGACTGGGCGATCTTCACGCAGACCTACGGGCACCCGCTGCGGCTGGGGAAGTACCAGCCGGGGGCGAGCGACAAGGACAAGGCCACGCTGATGCGCGCCGTCGCCAACATCGCGGGCGACATGGCGGCGATCGTGCCCGAGGGCATGCTGATCGAGTTCGTCGAGGCCGCGAACGTCGGCGCGGCGCACCGGCTGTACCTCGAGCGGGCCGACTGGCTCGACCGGCAGGTGTCGAAGGCGGTGCTGGGCCAGACCGCGACGACCGACGCGGTGACCGGGGGCCTGGGCTCGGGCGAGGAGCACGGCGACGTGCGGCGCGACATCAAGCGGGCGGATGCGCGGGCGCTCGCCGCGGTGCTGAACCGCGACCTGATCGTGCCCTGGGTCCAGCTCGAGCGCGGGCCGCAGGCGGTCTACCCGCGGCTGCGGATCGAGGAGCCCGAGCAGGAGGACCTGAAGGCGCTGGCGGACGCGCTGGGGCCGCTGATCGACCGCGGGCTCGAGGTCAGCGCCGACGCGATCCTGGCGAAGTTCGGGCTGCCGGAGGCGAAGCCGGGGGGCAAGTTGCTGCGTCCGGCGGGTCCCGCCGCCCCGGCAACCCCGCCCGAGCCTCCCGCTTCGAAAATTAAACGGCAAAGCGGCGAAATTAAACGGGGTCCCGCCCCGGAAGGGGGTGAGGTGGCCCTCCAGGCCGAAGGCCCCTCAGCGGCGCCCCCACGCGCTGTTTCGCCCGAGGACCGGCTGGCCGACCGGATGGCGGTCGAGGCCGCGCCCGCGGTCGGCGCGATCCTGGAGAAGATCGAGGCGATGATGGCGACTGCCGCGACGCTGGAGGAGTTCCGCGCGATGCTGCTGCAGGGCTTTCCCGACCTGCCGGCCGACGATCTGGCGGCGGTCATCGGCATGGGCCTGGTCGCCGCGCATGCGGGCGGGCGGATCGCGGCCGAAGAGGACGCGGGGTGATGGCGAGCCCGCTGCAAGTCGCCAACGATCTGCGGGCGCAGGCGAGGGCGCTCGAGCGGCGGTATCTCAAAGGCCAGATGCCCGACCCGGTGGTCCAGTCGCTCGAGCGCGGCGCGCGCACGATCGAACAGCTGGTCCGCGAGATCGTCGCGCTGAAGGCCGAAGGCGGAAAGCGGTGACCGTCACCGCGAGCTTCGGCAAGCCCTTCGCGGCGCAGGTCGTGGCCTACCGGCTGCGGCTGCGCGACCTGCGGGGCACGTCGAAGTGGGACGATCTCTGGCAGGCCGAGCACGACCGGGCCTTCATGGTCGCGGGCGCGATGAAGGCCGAGCTGCTTGCGGACCTTGCCGCGGCCGTGGACAAGGCGATCGCCGGTGGCGGGACGCTCGCGCAGTTCCGCGCCGACTTCCGCGCGCTGGTCGAGAAGAACGGCTGGCACGGCTGGGCCGGCGAGGGGACGAAGAAGGGCGAGGCCTGGCGGACGCGGGTCATCTACCAGACCAATCTCGCGACCAGCTACGCTGCCGGACGCTGGGCGCAGATCACGCAGGGCGGCTTCCCCTTCATCATCTACTTCCACGGCAACAGCCGCGAGCCCAGGCTGCAGCACCTGGCCTGGGACGGGCTGGTCCTGCCCGCGGACCACCCGTTCTGGGCCACCCACGCCCCGCCGAACGGCTGGGGCTGCAGCTGCTATGTCGCAGGCGCCCGGTCGCGGGAGGCGGCGCGCATCCTGGGCGGCGATCCGGGCAAGGAGCTGCCCGACGGCTGGCAGGCGCTCGACCCGCGCACCGGCGCGCCGAAGGGCATCGACCGCGGCTGGGCCTACGCGCCGGGGGCGAGCGTGGCGCGGACGATCGCCCACATGGCCTCGCGGACGGTTCAGTGGGAGTACGAGATCGCGAAGGCCTACATGGCCGGACTGCCGGAAGGGCTTCGCGATCGTTTCGCGGTTTCTTACCGTGAACTGCCGACGACAGGAGATGCCATCGAGCGGTATGCGGTGCGGGCCATGGCCGAAGCCGGAACCCGGGCGGCGACCGAACTGCCCGGCGTTGCGCCCTACGCTACCCTGGGATTGCTGACATCCGCCGACGCCGCACGGCTGAGCGGCCTGATCGCGCGGGATGTGTCGGGTTTCGATTTCGCGCTGACCCGGGATGCGGTGATCCACGTCCGGAGCCATCATGGCAACGACGCCGTGGAGCGGGCGCGGGGACAGCGGGCGGTCTCGCCCGCCGACTATCGCCTGCTTCTGCAGGTCGTCGCCAACCCGGACGACGTCCGCGTGGACCGGGGCGACCTGGTCTTTGCAAAGGTCATCGACGGGCAGCTGATCACTGCGGTTTTCGCCGTATTCGCCCGGCGCCGGATGATCGCGCTGAAGACGATGTGGGTCGGGAGGTAGGGTGCCCCGGTACTAACGGCCGAACCGTGCTGCGTATGAGGCAGTGTTTCCATGCCGCACCCTGTCCGAGGAGATAGCCATGATCACCATCGAACTCAAGTCCGACGCCGTCACCCCGGCGCTCGAGCGCGCGGCGGCGGTGCTGGCCGACACCGCGCCGGTGATGGCGGAGATCGCGGAGTACCTGGTCGTCTCGACCAAGCGGCGGTTCCCGACCGGCAAGGCGCCGTCGGGCGCGCCCTGGGCGGCGAAGTCGCCGGTCACGCTGGCGCGACAGGGCGGCAAGGCGGACGCGCGGCCGCTGTTCGGTCCGTCGAAGATGCTGAACGCGCAGATCTTCCCCGGCAGCGGGCCGGGCTTCGCCGAGGTGGCCTCGGACCGCGGCTATGCCGCGATGATGCAGTTCGGCGGGACGAAGGCGCAGTTCCCGCACCTGTGGGGCGACATCCCGGCGCGGCCGTTCCTGGGATTTTCCGAGGAGGACGAGCAGAACATCGTCCGGCTGATCGGCGCGGAGATCGCCGCGGCCTTCGCGGGCAGCTGACGCCGGCCACGGACGCGGCTTGACCGGCGGGCGGGGCGGGCGCAGGCTGGCCCCGGTCGTCAACTGCCCGGCCCCGCAAGCCGTTGCGGATGTTTCGCAAGGGCACTGCGCCGCAAAGTCGCGGCATGACGACAGCCGCCTCCCCCGCGCTCTGCGCCGCCATGCCCCTGCCGGCCTCGGCCGAGGTGCCCGACTGGGTGCACCTCCTGCCCGCCCAGGGCGGCGCGGTGCAGACGACGGACGGCCGCGGCCCCTACCGGCTGGCCGACGCGGCCGCGGTGATCGCGGCGTCGATGGCCACGCCCGAGCGCCTGGTCGTCGACGAGAACCACGCGACGGACCTTGCCTCGCCCAAGGGCGGCGCCGCCCCCGCGCGAGGCTGGATCACGGCGCTGCAGGCGCGGGATGACGGCATCTGGGCCGCGGTCGAGTGGACCGGTGCGGGCCGCGCGCTGCTGGCCGACCGGGCCTACCGCGGCGTGTCGCCCGTCATCCTGCACCGCAAGGACGGCACGATCGACCGCATCCTGCGCGCGAGCCTGACCAACACGCCCAACCTGAAGGGCCAAGTCACCCTGAACTCGGAGGACCCGATGGACAAGATCATGGCCGCCATCGCCAAGGCCGTCGGCCTGGACGAAGGTGCGGACGGCGAGGCGATCCTCGCCGCCATCCGCAAGATGAAGCACGTGCCCGACAGCGCGACCGCGCTGCAGTCGGCGCTGGGCGAGGTCGCGACGATCCTCGGCACCACGGCTGACCCGGCGGCGATCACGGCTGCAGCGAAGGCCGCGAAGTCGGGCGCGGACGGGATCGTGGCGCTGCAGGCCGAGGTGACGTCGCTGACCGAAAAGCTGAACGCGGTCACCGCCGCGACCGCGCGGGCCAAGGCCGAGGCCTTCGTCGACGGCGCGATCCGCGCGGGCCGGGCGGGCGTGAAGCCGCTGCGCGACCACTACGTCACGATGCACATGGCCGATCCGGCCCGCGTCGAGAAGGAGATCGGCGCGATGCCGGTCCTCGGCGGCGGCACGGTGCTGGCCGCGCCCGCCGCCGACGGCCCGATCGTCTCGCTCAACGCCGAGCAGCTCGCGGTGGCGACGGCGCTGGGCCTGACGACCGAGGCCTACCTGAAAACGCTCAACGCCGAGAAAGGGGTCGCGGCATGACCATCCTGATCGCAGACCGCAACACGCCCGCCTGGATCGGCGAGATGCGCGAGCAGCCGCTCGGCGCGGGCACCCGCATCTTCGCCGGGGCGCTCCTGATGCGCAACGCGGCGGGCTTCATCGTCAAGGGCGCGACCGCGCTGAACTGCTTCGGCGTCGGCGTGGCCGAGCAGCCCGTCGACAACACCGCCGGGGCCAACGGCGCGGCGCTGGTGCGCTACCGCCACGGCGCCACGGCGCGGTTCCGCAACTCCACGGCGGGCGACCAGATCGTCCAGGCCGACGTCGGCCTGCGCGCCTGGATCGTCGACGACGACCAGGTGGCGAAGACCAACGGCACCAACACCCGCAGCCCGGCCGGGATCATCGAGCTGGTCGACGCGCAGGGCGTGTGGGTCCGCTTCGACGAACACCTGACGCGCGCCACCTGAGGAGACAACCATGATCGTATCTGCAGCCTCGCTCGACGCCCTGCGCACCGGCTTCCGGACCGAGTTCCAGACCGGCTACAGCATGGCGGCCACGCTGCGCGACCGGGTCGCCATGACGGTGCGCAGCACCTCGTTCGAAAGCCGGTACGGCTGGATGAAGGAGCTGCCCGGGATGCGCGAATGGCTCGGCCAGCGCGTCGTCAACAACATGGCCGAAAACGCCTACTCGATCACGAACAGGCACTTCGAGAACACCGTCGGGGTCGACCGCAACGACATCGAGGACGACAACCTGGGCCAGTACAGCGTGCGGTTCCAGATGCTGGGCCGGACGGCCGCGGCGCTGCCCGAGCAGCTCGTGTGGTCGCTCTTGCGCGACGGGTTCACCACCAACTGCTTCGACGGCCAGTTCTTCTTCGACGTCGACCACCCGATCCTCGACGAGAACGGCAACGACGCGGTCTTCGCGAACACGAACGGCGGCGCCGGGACGCCCTGGTATCTCCTGTGCACCCAGCACGCGATCAAGCCGATCATCTACCAGGAGCGGAAGGCCCCCGAGTTCGTCGCGAAGGACAAGCTGACGGACGACAACGTGTTCGACCTGCGGCAGTTCTTTTACGGCGTCGACATGCGCTGCAACGTCGGCTACGGCCTGCCGCAGATGGCCTGGGGCAGCCGCCAGACGCTGACGGGGGCGCAATACGCGACCGCCCGCGCCGCGATCCAGGGGATGAAGGGCGACGGCGGACGGCCGCTCGGCCTGGTCCCGAACCTGCTGGTGGTGCCGCCCGCGCTCGAAAGCCAGGCCCGGCAGATCCTCAACAGCGAATACGGCACCGGCGGCATCACCAACGAGTGGAAGGGCACGGCCGAGCTGCTCGTCGTGCCGTGGCTCGCCTGACCTGACCGCAGCGGCGGCTCCGGCCGCCGCCGCCCACCCCCGCACCGAGGAGCCCGCGATGGCCAGGACACCCGCCGAACCGAAGGCCGAGACGACCGCCGCCCCCGTCCCGACGGTCCCCGCCGTCACCGTGATCGGCCCCGCCAGGGGCCGCTGGCGCGCCGGGCGGTTCTTCACGCCCGCACCGGCGATCCTCCCGCTGGCGGAGCTGGCGGAGGGGCAGCTCGAGGCGCTGAAGGCGGACCCGCATCTGGCCGTCCTCGAGATGGAGATCGCCGCGGCCGGGGTGCCCTGATGCCCTACGCCTCCGCCCAGGCCATCCAGGACCGGATCGGGCTGTCGGCCCTGATCATGCTGACCGACCGGGGCGAGGTCCCGACGGGGCAGGTCGGCGCGGCCGTGCTGGCGCGGGCGCAGGCGGATGCGGATGCGGTGATCGACGGCTACCTCGGCGGGCGCTACCGGCTGCCCCTCGCGACGGTGCCGGCGATGGTCGCCGACATCGCGCTCGCGATCACGGCCTGGAAGCTGCACGTCACCGAGCCCGAGGCGAAGACGCGTGCCGATTATCAGGACGCGCTGCGCACGCTGCGCGACATCGCGTCCGGCGTGATCGTGCTGACCGACCTGGCCGGGCTGCTGCCCGAGGGCCGCGACGGCCGGGGCGTCGAGGTCACCGACCGCGCGCGGCCCTTCACCGCCGAGAACCTGCGGGGCTTCGTCTGATGGACGTGACCCCGGTCATCGCGCGGCTGCGCGAGACGGTCGCCGCGCTGCGGTCGGTCGAGGGCGCGGTGGAGCTCGCCGCGCTGATGGCCGCGAAGCCGCAGGTCGCGGCGGGCGTCGTCGCGCACGTCATCCCGTCCGGCCAGCGCGGCGGCGAGGCGCAGATCGCCGCCAACGCCTTCGTTCAGGAGGTCGACCACGTCGTCAGCGTGGTGCTGACCTTCCTCGCGCCCGGGGACCGGGCCGGGGCGCGGTCGCAGGACCTGGTGGGCGCGACGGTCGAGGCCGTGACCCATGCGCTGGCCGGTTGGGCCCCGACCGAGGAGACCGTCGGCGTCTTCCGCCTGTTGCGCGCCGGCGTCCTGCGCGCCGAGCCCGGCCTCATCGTCTGCACCGTGGAGTTCGGCCTGGCCGACCAGCTGAGGATCATCGCGTGACCCGCAAGAGAGAGCCCGTGGAAGAGCCCGTCGAAGCCGCCGTCGACGCCCCCCTCGACGTCCCGTTCGAACCCGTCCCGGTCAGCCCGACCGAGACCGATGTCCCCGACGCCCTGCCGCTGCCGACCACCGGCGGGGCCTGGCTGATCGACGCAAACGGCGGGCTCGTGCTCGTCGACCCGCCCACGAAACCCGCGCCGCTGCCCGGCATGAAGGAGACCTGAGATGCCGATCTACGAACGCAACAAGGTCGTCCTGTTCCGCATCGAGGCCACCTACGGGACCGATCCGACGCCGGTCGTCGCGACCGACGCGGTGCTGGCGACCGACTTCACGCTGTCGCCGATGGAAGGCGAGGACGTCGACCGCAACCTCGACTTCGCCTACCTCGCGGGCCAGCCCACGATCCCCGCCGGGCTGTTCCGCAAGCTGAGCTTCAAGGTGGAGCTCGAGCCGTCGGGCACCGCCGGCACGGCCCCGGCCTGGGGGCCGCTCATGCGGGCCTGCGGGATCAGCCAGACGATCGCGGCGGGCGTGTCGGTCACCTACGCGCCGGTGCCGATCCCCGTCGACAGCGCGACGCTGTGGTTCCAGATCGGCCTGACGCGGTTCCGGCTCTTGGGGTCGCGCGGCACGGTCAAGCTGAGCTTCACCGCCGCGGGGCTCGCCTACCTGGAGTTCGAGTTCACCGGGCTCTACTCCGCCCCGGCCGAGGCCGCGGCGCTGGTGCCCGTGCTGACCGCCTTCCGCACCCCGCGCGTCGTCAGCCGGGCGAACACGCCCACCTTCACGCTGGACGGCGTGTCGGTGCCGATGCGGAGCTTCGCGCTCGACGTCGGCAACCAGGTGGAGCCGCGGTTCCTGGTCAACCTCGAGGAGGTCATCATCGTCGACCGCAAGGACGCGGTCGAGATGACGATCGAGGCCGTGCCGCTGACCACGCTCAACCCCTTCGCCCTGGCCGAGGCCACGACGCAGGTGCCGGTCAGCCTGGTCCACGGCGTGGGCGCGGGGCGGATCGCCACGCTGTCGATCCCGACGATGCAGCTGATGCGGCCCGCGGGGCTGGAGAAGCAGCAGGGCGTCGTCGAGTGGCCGCTGCGCGGCGTCGCGCTCGGCACGACCGGCGCGAACCAATGGTCCCTTGTCCTGACGTGAGGTCGCAATGCTGAAGATCACCGCCCGCCCCCGCTTCACCCACAAGGTCGTGGCCCACGTCCCCGTCGACGGCGGCTTCGCCCGCGAGGAGTTCCGCGCGACCTTCCGGCTGGCCGCGGACAGCGCGGCCGACCTGTCCACCGACACGCTGAAGGAAGCGTTCCTGCGCGACATCGTGGTCGAGCTGCACGATCTGACCGACGCCGAGGGGTATCCGGCGCCCTGGTCGGACGAGACCCGCGACCAGGCCTTCGCCCTGCCCTGGGTGCGGCTCGCGCTGCTGAAGGCGTATTTCGAGGCCATCGTCGGGGTCCGCCAGGGAAACTGATCTGGGCCGGGCGCGCCTGGGCGACGGGCGCGCTGTTCGGGCGGCCCGGGCAGGTCGCGGACAGCCTGGCCGAGGACGCGGCGCACTGGGGGATCGACCCGGCGATGCTCGCCCCGCCCGAGGAGGAGGAGGACGGCCTCTGGCCCGACAACCTCCCGGCGGTCGAGGCCTTCCTCGCCTGCGCGACGCAGTGGCGGCGGGTGGCGCTGCCCGACGGGCGGCTGTGGACCGTGGGGCTCGATTACGCCGGGGTCCGGGCGGCGCTCGAGGCCTCGGAGATCGCGGTGACGAAGGCGCTGTGGGGCGACCTGCAGCTGATCGAGGCGGGCGCGATCCGCGCCTTGAACGGGGTGTGAGATGTCGCTGACGCTGGCCGCACGGATGACCTTCGACGGGGCGAAAGCCCGGTCGGACATCCGCGCGGCCGCGGCCGAGACGCAGGGCCTGGCGACGGCGACGACCGAGGCGGGGCGGGAGGCGGCACGGGCGGGCACGGCAATGGCGGGCTATGACGCCAACCTCGCCCAGGTCGAGGCCGGGCTTCGCAGCATGACGTCCGCGCAGGGTGCGCAGGCGGCGGCGACGCGGGCGGCGGCGAGTGCCAACACCGTTGCCGCCGGAAGCGTCGGCAACCTCGCCGCGAACTTCAACGACTTGGGCGTGATGCTCGCCGCCGGGCAGAACCCGCTGCAGCTCGCCCTGCAGCAGGGTACGCAGATCAGCCAGGTCTTCGCGGGCCAGGGCGCGGCGGGCGCGGTGCAGCTCTTGAAGCAGGGCTTCCTGTCGCTGATCAGCCCGGTGAACCTGGTCACGATCGGCGTGATCGCCTTCGGTGCCACGGCGGTGCAGTGGCTGATGAGCAGCGCCAGCGCCGGGGCCACGCTCGAGGAGCAGTTCGCCGACCTCGAGGCCGCGGTGCGCGACTTCCGCGCGGCGCAGGCGGACGCCAACCTTGCCGCGGCGGACATGGCCGAAAAGTTCGGCGACGCGAACCCGGCGCTGCGCGAGGCGCTGCAGACGCTGGCCGGGATCGAGCGGCTGCGCGTCAACGAGGTGCTGCAGGGCATCGGGGCTTCGCTGAACGAGATGTCGCAACAGCGCGGGGCGCTGCCGGGGCTGGTCTTCGAGGGCACGCTTCAGGAGGCGCGCGCGGCCCAGGCTGCTTGGCGCGCCAACCTGGACACGCTGGAACGCACGGTCGACCCCGCAGAGCGGTACCGCGCGGCGCTGGACCTGAGCGGGCAGTTCGAGAGGATCACCGGCGGGCTGCAGAGCATGAATGCCGAGCAGCGGGCGTTCTACGGCCAGCTGCAGCAGATCATCGTGCAGTCCGAGCTGCTGGGCGTCGTCGTGCAGCAGACCGCCGACCGCACCGCCGCGATCTACGCCCGGCGGCGGCAAGCCTCGGCCGAGGATGCGGCGGCACTCGCCGCCATGCGGGCCGAGCTTCAGCAGGAGGCGCAGCTGCGGGCGCTGATCCTGCAGCATGGTGCCGACAGCCGGGTCGTGGCCGAGGCGCGGCTGGCCATCGAGCGCGAGGCCTATGCGCAGCAAGTCGCGAGGCTGACGACAAGTCAGGATCAGCGCGATGCGACGATGGCGGAGTGGGACGCGGCAAACCGGCTCGCGCCCGCGCTGTCCGCCGCTGCCAGCGCGATGCAGGTCTACGGCGAAAGCCGCCGTGCCGGCGCGTCGTCCGAGGCCGCGATGCAGGCCGAGATCGACGCCCTGAACGCGCAGGCGCGCATCCGGCAGCTGATCAACATCTACGGGGCCGATAGCGCGATCGTGGCGCAGGCGCGGCTGGCCGCCGAGCGCGAGATCGTCGCGGCCGCCAACGCCTCGCGCGATGCCACGGCCGAGATGAAGGCCGAGTACATGGCCGCCTGGGACGCGGCGAACGGCGTCGCATCGGTGGATATCGCCAGCGGGATCGCCGCCGCCGCCGGGGCTGCCGGCGGGCTGGTCGCGCGGCTGTGGGATGCGGTCGGCGCGCAGCAGACGCTGAATGCGCTGGGCCGGATGGCCACCGCGCGGCTCGGCGACGACGAGCGCGGGGCGCAGCGCGATGCGGTCACCGGCGTGGGCCAGTTCCGCGCCGACCAGGCGCTGATGCTCGCGCGCCGCCGGGCGTCGGAGTACGGTCGGCCCGATACCGGCGGCGCGGGCGGCGGGGGCGGGGGCGGCGGGGGCGGGGGCGGCGGGGCGGCGGATGCCGAGGCGGACGCCATCGCCCGGCTGATCGCCGAGCAGCAGCGCGAGCTCGCGCTTCTGCGCGAAACCGACCCGGTCCGGCAGGAGCTGATCCGCCAGCGCGAGACGCTCGCCACCGCCAGCGACGCCGAGCGCGCGCAGGTCGAGGCGCTGATCGCCGCACGGATCGCGGAGGAGCGCCAGCTCGCCGCGAACAAGGAGATGACCGACTGGCTGAACCAGTCGACGATGAACTGGCTCGACATGATCCGGCAGAAGGGTACCACCGCGTCGGACGTGCTGCGGTCGATGCTCGACACGCTGATCCAGGCGGCGCAGCAGGCGCTGATCCTGGGCGAGGGGCCGCTCGCGGGCATCCTCGGGATCCGCGGCGGGCTCTTCGACTTCGGCGGCGGCAAGAGTGGCGCGGGCAAGGTGCTGGCGAAGGGCCTGGCCGCGGGCGGCGCGGTCGGGCGGAGCCTCACCGCCGCCGCGCCCGAAGCGCGGGCGGTCAAGGCCGCGATGGCCGCCGCGCAGGGCACCGCCGTCTTCGAACGGACCGGCCAGGTCCGCGGCCCGGGCACCGGCACCTCGGACAGCATCCCGGCGCTCTTGTCGGACGGCGAACACGTCATCAACGCCGAGGCCGCGCGCAAGCACCGGGGCCTTCTGCACGCGATCAACGCAGGCCTGCCCGTCGCGGCCTTCGCCGCGGGCGGGATCGTCGGCCGCGACGGCGGCGCTGCCGTGCCGGCGGCGGGCGGCAGCATGACGGTCGTGCGGGTCGAGCTCGGCCCCGGCCTTCGGGCGCAGCTCCTGCGCGAGGCCGGGAACCAGAGCGTGCAGATCGTCGAGCGCGCGCTGGGCGATTACGACGCCGCGGTCCTGCCCGCGAGCGTGAACCGGGTGTCGAACGACGCGAGGCGGCGCGGATGAGCACCGTCACCTTCCCGCTGTTCCGGGCCTTCTTCGCCGACATCCTGAAGGTGTCGGAGGTCGTGTTCACGCTGGGCGAGGCCGTCCAGGTCGAAGAGACCGAGGGCGGCGAGGTCCTGATGGCGAACCTCGGCACCCGGCTGTGGGAGGGCGAGTTCCGGTTGGGCGGAATGACACCGGCCGAGTGGGCGCAGGTCGAGCCGATGCTCGACCTTCTGCGGCAGGCCGGGCGGACGTTCCATTGCTATGACACGCGCCGCCCGAACCCGGCCTTCGACCCGCAGGGCACGCTGGTCGCCGGGGCGACGGTCGTTACCGGCGGGCTGCCGACCGACGCGCGCGAGATCGCGCTGACCGGGCTGCCCGCGAACTACCAGCTGCGGCGCGGCGACTACCTAGCCTTCGGCTATGCCACGAACCCGGTGCGGCAGGCGCTGCACCGCGTGGTCGAGCCCGTGACGGCCAGCGCGGGCGGGATCACCGGGCCCTTCGAGATCATCCCCGCGCGCCGTCCCGGCCTGACCGCGGGCACAACGGTGGAGCTGCGGCGGCCCTGGTGCAACGCCGTCATCGTGCCCGGCTCGGTCGACAAGGGCAGCTTCCGCCGCGGCCTGGCCGAGGGCGCGGGCTTCCGCTTCCGCCAGACCTTGAGGGCCTGATGCGCAGCTTCACCGCACCCGAGCTCGCCTACCTCGCCGCGGCCGACGGCCGCGAGGCGCATGCGCTGATCTGGATCAGGGCGAAGAACCGCACGACCGGGGCGATCGAGGCGATGGGCCTGTGGACCGGCGAGGATCACGCGAGCTTCACGGTCGAGGGCCAAGTGCGCACCTACTTCGGCGCGGGCAACGTCATCGCGGTCGACGACCTGGTCTACGCGACGGGCCTGTCGGTGCAGATGCAGTCGGCGCGGCTGTCGGTGCTGACGCCCGAGGTCGACCAGCTGATCCGCGGCACCGACGCGCGGCTGGCCCCGGTCGAGATCCACCGCGCCTTCCTGTCGCCGCTGACCGGCGCGCTGGTGGCACCGCCGCACCGGCTGTTCAAGGGCTGGATCGAGGAGCAGCCGATCCGCACCGCGGCGAAGAACGGCATCCCCACGCTGACGATCAAGATGGCCTCGGCCGCGCGCGAGCTGACGCGCAACCTGCCGCTGCTGAAGTCCGACGCCGCGCTGCGGGCGCGGTCGCCGGGCGACGGCTTCCGGCGCTACAACTCGGTGTCGGGCCAGGTCGAGACGGTCTGGGGCGAGGCCTCGGGCAAGATGGGCGACGGCGCTCCCGCGGCCCCGCGGGCGGGCGGCAGCTGGGGCGAGGAACGCGGATCATGACGGCACCCGCGCGCCTGCCTGTTCGTCTGCCGGATTGGGAGGTCAGGCTCGACGCCTTCATCGCCACCGGCGCGCGGGTTCCGTTTGCGCCCGGCCGGATGGACTGCGCGCTGTTCGCGGCCGGCGCGGTGGCGGCGATGACGGGCACCGACCCGGCGGCGGCGTTCCGGGGCCGCTACGCCACGCTCGCCGCCGGGCGGCGGGCGCTGCGCCGGGCCGGGATCGCCTCGCCCGAGGCTGCGGTCACGGGGCTGTTCGCGCCGGTCGCGCCGCAAGACGCGCGGCCCGGGGACATCGCGCTGGTGCCCGCGGAGGCCGGCCATGCCCTGGGCGTGGTGCAGGGCGAGCTGGTCTACGTCCGCGGGCCGGACGGGCTGGGCCTCGTGCCGCTATCGCGCGCGGCCCGCGCCTGGACGGTGCCCTGATGCCGCAGATCGGAGCCGCCATCGCCGCGATCGGCACCGCGTTCCAGGCGACCGCCGTGGGCGCGTTCCTGACGCAGAACTTCTTCGGCCGGCTGCTCGCGTCGGTCGCGCTGAGCGCGCTGCAGCGGGCGCTTGCGCCAAAGCCGAAGGCCCCGGGCATCCGCACCAGCGCGACGCTGACCGGCGGGACGCAGGCCGCGAGCTTCGTGCTGGGCCAGTACGCGACCGACGGCGTCGCGGTCTGCCCGGCGATGAGCCACGGCAAGGCGGGGAAGACGCCGAACGCCTGGCTGACCTACGTCATCGAGCTGTCGGACGTGCCCGGCATGACGCTCGACGGGCTGATCTGCGACGGCGAGCCGGTCACGATCACCGCCGCGGTCGACCCGGATTATGGCCGGGTCGTCGGTGGTCGCTTCGACGGGCGGATGTGGGTGCGGTACTACGACGGCACGCAGACCGCCGCCGACCCGATGCTGCTGGCCAAGTACGGCAGCTACCCCGAGCGGCCCTGGCTCGCCGACATGATCGGGGCCGGCATCTGCTACGCCATCGTGACCTTCCGCTACGACCGCGAGGTCTTCCCGGCCTTCCCCAAGCTGCGCTTCGTGATGGGCGGCATCCCGCTCTACGACATCCGCAAGGACGGCACCGTGGCCGGTGGCAGCGGCCCGCACCGCTGGGCCGACCGCACGACCTGGGAGCCGTCGGCGAACCCCGCGGTGCAGGTCTACAACATCCTGCGCGGCATCCGGATCGCGCCCGGCCAGGTCTGGGGCGGCACCGCGACCGCCGAGGACCTGCCCGCGGCCACCTGGATCGCGCAGGCCAACGTCGCTGACCAGCAGGTCGCGCTGCAGTCGGGCGGGACCGAGGCGCGCTTCCGCACCGGCTTCGAGGTTCGCGCCAGCGACGAGCCCGCAACGGTGATCGAGGAGCTCCTGAAGGGCGCGCTCGGCGCGATCGCCGACCTCGGCGGGACGTGGAAGCTGCGGCTCGGCCCGCCGGGCCTGCCGGTCTACGTCTTCGACGACGCCGACACGCTGATCTCGCAGCCCCGGGAGTTCGACCCGCACCCGACCTTCGACCGCACCTTCAACGGCGTCACCGGCACCTTCCCCGACCCGGGCAGCCTGTGGGAGCCCGCCGAGGCCCCGCCGCGCTACAACGCCGCCTGGGAGGCCGAGGACGGCGGCCGGCGGCTGATCGCGGCGGTGCAGTTCGACGCCGTGCCCTACCGCCGCCAGGTGCAGCGGCTGATGCTGGCGATGGCGCGCGACGAGCGCCGCTTCCGCCGCCACGTCCTGCCGCTGCCGCCGCAGGCGGTCGTGCTCGAGCCGCTCGACACGGTCAGCTGGACCTCGGCCGCGAACGGCTACACCGCCAAGCGCTTCGAGGTCGGGTCGGTGCGCGAGGCCGTGCGGAGCGTGCTGCCCGGCCTGTCGCTGCGCGAGACCGATCCGGCCGATTACGACTGGCTGCCGGGCGACGAGCTGCCCTCGGCCGCCGGCGCGCCGCGGCGGGTGCTGGCCCCGGCCCAGGGCGTGCCGGGCTTCGCCGCGCAGGGCGTGCTGATCGCCGACGCCGACGGCAACGGCCGCGTGCCTGCGCTGCGCCTGACCTGGGACGCGGCCGACCTCGACGCGGTCGACGGGATCGCCTGGCAGGTGCGGCTGGCCGGGCAGGTCACGGTCGCGCTGAGCGGGTCCAGCGCGCGGGTCGACGAAGGCCTGCGGCACCTCGCCGCCGGGATCATGCCCTGGACCGATTACGAGGTCCGGGCCGTGCTGGTGGCGCGCCGGGCGACGGCCTGGACGGGATGGCTGCCGGTGACGACGCCCGGCGTGGCCGAGCCCGACCCGTCGAACCTGTTCCCCGACTACGACCTGCAGCGCGCCGGTCTCTGGGCCGCGAGCAACCTGGCCGCGCCGGCGCAGTTCGCCGCCACCGACATCGACGACGCCGGGATGCGGCTGGTCCGCATTCTGCCGCAGGTTGCGAACGGCGCGCTGGAAAGCCAGTGGTTCCGCTGCCAGCCCGGCGCGGCCTACGAGGCGAGCGCGATGGCCGCGATGGCATCGGGCGCGGCGGGCGGCGGCACCGCGGTCGCGCTGGTCGAGTTTGGCAGCGTCGACGCCACCGGGGTCGTCACCCAGACGCGGTCGCTGACGATCGGCTCGCGGACCGACAGCCTGTCGACCGTGCGGCACGAGCTGAACGTGCAAACGGCGGCCAACGAGAAGCTGTTCCGCTTCCGCTTCCGCCGGCTGGGCGGGGGCACGCAGAACGCCCGCTTCGGCGGACCGCGGCTGGCGCGGCGCGTCGCCCGCAACCTGATCATCGACGGCGAGGTGACCGCCTCCAAGCTCGGCCCGGCGAGCGTGGCGCGGATCGCGATGCAGGCGGGCGCGGTCAGCGACAAGTTCAGCGACGTGGCCCCGGGGCCCTTCGCGACGGCCGACGCCCTGGCCACCCGGGCCGAGGTGACGCTCGGCGCGCGGGCACCCGACAAGCTCTTCACCGGGCTGATCTACTTCGAGGCGCGGCAGCCCTTCGCGGGCGTCATCACGCTGCAGTTCCAGCGCCGGTCGCGGTGGCTGGGCGGGGCCTGGTCGGCCTGGACGACGGTCGAGACCTGGAACACGCTCGTCGCGGCCTGGGCGCCCTATTCGGCCATCTTCGACCGCTCGGGCGGGTTCGACGAGTTCGCCTTCCGCCTGGTGTCCTCGGTCAGCTACCCGTCCGGCGGCGGGCCCGGCCAGTACGCCGCGACGCAGGTCATCCGCGAGATCAACCTGACGGTGCTGGAGGTGGCGGTGTGACCCGGTTCGCCTGGATCGAGGACGGCCTGCCCGTCCGCTGGGGCGAGCGCCCCGATGCCGTCCCCGAGGGCGCGGTCGAGGTGTCGGCCGAGGTGCTGGCGGCGCTGCCCGGCCTGTGGTTCGACGGCCGCGACTGGCGGCAGCGGCCGATGGCGCGGCAGGGCGCGACGGCCGAGGGCTTGGCGCTCGCCGACCTGCCCGACGGCGCGACGGTCACGGTCGAGGACGCCGAGACGGGCGAGGTGCTGGCAGAGGTCGGCCCCGACCGCGACGGGCGGCTGGACCTTTCGCTGCCCGACCCGGGCGTCTACGAGGTGACGGTCACGGCACCCCCGCCCTTCCTGCCGCTGACCGCGCGGGTGACGCGATGATCACCGTCCGCCGCAACCCCGCGACGCTCGCCGCCCGCGCCGCCGCGCGCTTCGCCGCCGCGCAGGCTGCGGCGCGGGCCGAGATCAACCGGCTGGCCGGGCTGGCGCGGGTACCCTTCATCACCGACATCCCCGGGCAGCAGATGATCTACCTCGGCAAGGAAGCCGAGGCGCGCGCCTGGCTCGCCGCGGAGACGCCCGACCCGGCCGACTTCCCGCTGATGACCGCCGAGGTCGGGCTGACGGCCGAGACGCACTGGCAGCTCGCGCAGCTCTGGCTCGGGATGGGCGCGGTCTGGCGGCAGGTCGCGGCCGCGATCGAGGGCGCGCGGATGGCCGCGATCCGCGCGGTCGACGCGGCCGCGTCGACCGAGGAGGCCGACGCGGCGGTGGCCTGGATGGCGGATGCGATGGGGCGTTTGAAGCCATGATCGAACTCGCGTTCTACACCGCGCCCGGCACCTGGACCGACCGGCTGATCCGCATCGCGACGCAGTCGCGCTACAGCCACGTCGAGATGTTCGATCCGGCGATGACGACCGCCGAGGGGGCGCTGTGCATCAGCGCCAGCCCGCGCGACGGCGGGGTGCGGCTGAAGCGGATCGTGCTGTTCCCGGACCGCTGGGAGATCGTCCGCGTCGGCCCGTGGGCCCCGGCCGATGCGCTGAGGCGCGCCGGGCGGTTCGGGGGCGCGCGCTACGACCTGCTCGCCGCCGTCGCCTCGCCCTGGCTGACGCTGTCCTTGGGCCGCGACCGCTGGTTCTGCAGCGAGCTCATCGCCTGGGCGCTCGGGTTCCCGAAGGCCCAGCGGATGTCGCCGCAGGACCTGTGGGACGGGGTGAGTTTCGTGAACCGGGAGGTGCGGGGATGATCGAGTTCGAGTTCTTCGTGGGCGACGACCTGATCGTCGACCTCGACAACGAGGAGCCGTGGAACGGCGTGACGACGGCCGTCGGCGCGGTCTGCGGCGAGGTGGTGCGGATGACGGTCGGCACGATCGTCGACAGCCAGGCGGGGCTGACGCAGCACCGCGCGAGCATGGCCGGCTGGACGCCGGGGATCTACGAGGTGCAGCTCGCCGTCGAAGCGCCGGGCGTGCGCGAGACGGTGCGGCTGACGGTGTTCAGGCTGCGGGAAAGGGACCTGCCATGAAGGCAACGATCAACGGACGGCCGCTGGTGCGGATGGCGGCGCAGGACATCACGGTGGCGGGCGAGGTGCCGGCGGGGTTCCTGATCCCGGGGCGGTGGTACAAGCAGGATGGCGTTGGAACGTCGTTCAATGCAGTGAATGGCGAAATGCGGCTAATCCCGTACCCATTGCGCCAGACCACTCGCATCGACCGCCTCGGCGCGCAGGTCATTACCCCCGGCGCTGCCGGCAGCCTTTTCCGGCTGGGCATCTATGCGGATAACGGCAACGGGTATCCGGGTGCTTTGGTGGTGGACGGTGGCGCAATCGACGGCACGCTGGCGGCGACCCAGGAGGTCGTGGTCGATACGACGCTGCCCCGCGGTCTTTACTGGTTTGGGGGCGTCGCGCAGGGCGGCGTCACGCAGCCGAACATGCGGGCCTTCGGCGGCCAAGCCTTCGGGATTGTCGGTGCCACCAGCCTCGCTGGAGCGCTTCAGCAGAGCCTGTGCTACATCGCTAGTGGCATCGTCGGACCCTTGCCGGCTACGTTCCCGGTGGGCACGTTCGTTGGAACTCTGGCAGCAGCCGTCGCGATGCGCATCGCCTGACCGCAGGATGGCCGGGCGGCGCGCTTGAGCCCCGCGCCGCCCGGCTCGGGGTCACCGTCAGGCACCCCCGCCGACCCGGGAAGGTTCAGGGCCGCATCCCGCGGCGATCATGGACCGCAAGCGATGAACGAACCGTTGATGCCCGTCACCCCGACCGCGCCCGTCGCACCCTGGCTGGGCGGCAAGCGCAACCTCGCCCGGCGCATCTGCGCCATCCTCGACGCCACGCCCTGCACCGCCTGCGCCGAGCCCTTCGTCGGCATGGGCGGGGTGTTCCTGCGCCGGTCCGCGCGCCCGCCCTGCGAGGTCATCAACGACCGCGGCCGGGACGTTGCCACCCTGTTCCGCATCCTGCAGCGCCACTACCCGCAGTTCCTCGACGTGCTGCGGTTCCAGCTCACCACCCGGGCCGAGTTCCTGCGCCTGGTCGCCACGAACCCGGACACGCTGACCGACCTCGAGCGCGCGGCGCGGTTCCTCTACCTGCAGCGCACGGCCTTCGGCGGGAAGGTCAGCGGGCGCAGCTTCGGGGTGGCGGTCGAGCGGCCGGCGCGGTTCAACCTGACGACGCTGGAGCCGATGCTCGAGGACCTGCACAGCCGCCTGTCGGGCGTGGTGATCGAGCGCCTGGACTGGCCGGAGTTCATCACCCGCTACGATCGGCCCGGCACGCTGTTCTACCTCGACCCGCCCTACTGGGGCAGCGAGGGCGAGTATGGCCCGATCTTCGCCCGCGCCGACTTCGCCCGGATGGCCGAGCTGCTGGCGGGGCTGAAGGGGCGCTTCCTGCTGAGCCTGAACGACGTGCCCGAGGTGCGGGAGCTGTTCGGACGGTTCCGCATGGTTGAGGTGGAGACGACCTACACGATCGCCAAGGCGGGCAACGGGGCACGGCGTGGCGAGCTGCTGATCATGAACTTCACCCCGCCGGGGCCGGCTTGAAGGCGGCGTTAAAGGCGCGGTTCGACGGTGCCTTCACGGCCGGTCGAACCGCGCCGGGCTGGAAATCGCGTTGATGCCAACTCTGCTGTCCCGCCGTGCCAACTCTGCTGTCCCGCTACACCGGACGCGGCGCACTGAGCCGGAAATCGATTCGTCCACAGGAGAATCGCGCAGAAAACGCTTTACAGCTTGCCGGGGTGGCCCCACCATCTGGTAGGGACGGCAGAGGGCAACTGCCGATCCTTGCAGGACACCCAGCCGCTAGTAGCAGACGCTGCCAGGGGCTCAATGACAAGAGGCCGGGCATGGCGCTTACCCAATCCACGCAGGCCGGGGACGGTCTTCACCCCATCGACATGGTCGAGACGCTGGCCGAACACCACGACTGGGAGTTCGACCGCGTCACCGACGACCAGATCGCCATGGCGGTGGAGGGGCAGTGGAAGACCTACGCGCTGACGCTCGCCTGGAACTCCCAGGACGAGACGCTGCGGCTGATCTGCACCTTCGAGATGGAGCCGCCCGCGGGCCGCATGGGCGAGCTTTACGACGTGCTGAACCGCGCCAACGACCTCGTCTGGACCGGCGCCTTCACGTACTGGGAGGAGCAGAAGCTGATGGTCTGGCGCTATGGCCTCCTGCTGTCGGGCGAGGCCGTGGCGGGGGCCGAGCAGATCGACCGCATGATCGCCGGGGCGGTGTCGGCGGCGGAACGCTTCTACCCCGCCTTCCAGCTCGTCGCATGGTCCGACCACAGTCCCGCCGCCGCCATGCAGGTCGCCATCGCCGAGGCCTACGGGCGGGCCTGAGCCCGCCCGCGCGCCGTCACGCCGTAAGGTTCGAGAACATCAGCACCTTGCGGTCGAGGTCGAAGGTCGTGTGCTTGCTCTTGCCCAGCAGCTTCAGGATCACGTCCAGGTCGTCCTCGGTCGGCTCCAGGATCGCCTCCTCGACCCCGTTGTCGAGGATCAGCTGCAGCGTGAAGGTTCCGTCCTCGCCCGGGCCGCTCTCGACCCAGCTCGCCTGGTAGTTCGTCACCTGCCGCACCTGGTAGTGGCGCATCGGGCGGTCGGTCATCGCGTCGGTCTGGGACATCGCTCGTTCTTTCCGGTTCAGGGGTGAGACCCTGCGAACGGCGGCGGGGCGCGTTCGTTCCCGCCGGGCCGGGTTTCCATTGCGCCGCCGTTGCCGTAGCGTCGCGGCGCGCGATGGGGGTGGCGATGGATGCGGTGAACGGCGGCGGGCTGGTGCTGGTCGGCTGCGGCAGGATGGGCGGCGCGATGCTGGCGGGATGGCTGGCGCGCGGGCTCGACCCGGCCCGCACCGTCGTGGTGGAGCCGCAGCCGTCGGACTGGCTGCGCGGCACGGGGGTTGCGCTGAACGCACCCCTGCCGCTTGCCCCGGCCGTCGCGGTCATCGCGGTCAAGCCGCAGATGATGGGCGCGGCGCTGCCGGCGCTGGCGGGCCTCGACGCGCTGTTCGTGACGGTGGCGGCGGGCACGCGGATCGCCGCCTACGAGGCAGCTTTAGGCGGCATCCGCATGGTCCGTGCAATGCCCAACACCCCCGCCGCCGTCGGCCGCGGGATCACCGCCATCACCGGCAACGCCCGCGCCACACCCGCCGACCTCGACCTGGCCGAAAGCCTCATGTCGGCGGTGGGCGAGGTCGTGCGGCTGGACGGCGAGCACCAGATGGATGCCGTGACGGCGGTGTCGGGCAGTGGCCCGGCCTATGTCTTCCACCTGATCGAGGCGCTTGCCGCCGCCGGCGTGGCCGAGGGCCTGCCCGAGGCACTGGCGATGCGGCTGGCCCGCGCGACGGTCAGCGGCGCGGGCGAACTCGCCCACCGCGCGCCCGAGACGGCGGCGCAGCTGCGGGTCAACGTGACCTCCCCCGGCGGGACCACGGCGGCGGCGCTTGCGGTGCTGATGGACACGGACGCGGGCCTGCCGCCCCTGATGGCCCGCGCGGTCCACGCCGCGGCAGAACGGGGACGGGAGCTCGGCGCATGATCTCGTGGGACGACTTCGCCAGGGTCGACATCCGCGTCGGCCGGATCACCCGCGCCGAGCCCTTCCCCGAGGCGCGCAAGCCTGCGATCAGGCTCTGGATCGATTTCGGCGCGCTGGGGGAAAAGCGGTCCTCGGCCCAGCTGACGCGCCACTACACGCCGGAAAGCCTGGTCGGGCGGCAGGTGCTGGCCGTCGTCAACTTCCCGCCCCGCCAGATCGGCCCGGTAATGTCCGAGGTGCTGGTCCTCGGCGTCCCCGATGCCGAGGGCGCGGTGGTGCTGATCGGGCCTGACCAGGAAGTTCCGCTGGGAGGAAAGCTGTTTTGACCCCGAAGATCCTCATCACCCGCCGCCTGCCCGACCGCGTGCTCGACGCCGCGCGCGACAGGTTCGACGTCACCCTGCGCGACCGGACCGAGGTGCTGGACGCGGGCGAGCTCCGCGCCGCGCTGCGGGACTTCGACGGGGTGCTGCCGACGCTGGGGGACCGTTTCCAGGCCGATGTCTTCGCCGATGTCCCGCAGGCCCGCGCGAAGATCCTCGCCAACTTCGGCGTGGGCTACAACCACATCGACGCCCGCGCCGCCGCCGCCCACGGCATCGCCGTGACCAACACCCCCGGCGCCGTCACCGACGCCACCGCCGACATCGCGCTGACGCTGATCCTGATGACTGCCCGCCGCGCCGGCGAGGGAGAGCGCATCCTTCGCGCGGGCCGATGGGAGGGCTGGGGGCCGACCCAGATGCTCGGCCTGCACGTCACCGGCAAGACCGTGGGCATCATCGGCATGGGCCGCATCGGCAAGGCGATCGCGCGGCGCTGCCACTTCGGCTTCGGGATGGAGGTTATCTTCCACAACCGCAGCCGGGTGGATAACCCCGAGGTCCCCGCCCGGCAGGTCGGCATGGCCGAAGCCATGGCCGCCGACATCGTCGTCGTCGCCGTTCCCGGCGGCCCCGCGACGCATCACCTGATCGACGCCGCAGCGCTGAACCACATGAAACCCCACGCGATCTTCGTCAACATCAGCCGCGGCGACGTGGTGGACGAGGCGGCGCTGGTCGCGCACCTGGCCGCCGGGCGCATCGCCGGGGCGGGCCTCGACGTCTACGAGTTCGAGCCGCAGGTCCCGCCCGCGCTGATCGGCATGGAGAACGTCACCCTCCTCCCCCACCTCGGCACCGCCGCGCTCGAGGTGCGCGAGGCGATGGGGATGATGGCGGTCGAGAACCTGGTGGCCTTCTTCGACGGCAGGCCCCCGCCGAACCGCGTATGATCGTCTCGCGCCGCCGCCGGTTCATCTTCGTCCATATCCCGAAGACCGGGGGCACGGCGCTGGCGCTGGCGCTGGAACGGCACGCGGCGGCGGACGACATCCTGATCGGCGACACGCCCAAGGCGCGCGCGCGCAAGGGCCGGCTGCGGGGGGTGCAGACGGCCGGACGGCTGTGGAAGCATTCGACGCTCGCCGACATCGCGGGGCTGGTCAGCGACGACGAGGTCGCGCGGTTCTTCACCGTCACGCTGGTGCGCAACCCCTGGGCGCGGATGGTCAGCTACTGGCACTGGCTTCGCGCGCAGCACTTCGCGCATCCGGCCGTCGGGCTTGCCAAGTCGCATGACTTCAGCGGCTTCCTGAACCACGCGCACACCCGCACCACGATCGCCGCGCAGCCCTACGCCAGCTACCTGCGCGACCGCCACGGCGTCGAGCGCGCGACCCTCTTCGCCCGGATCGAGGAACCCGCCGACCTCGCCCCGTTCGAGGCGCACCTCGGGTTTCGCCTGCGGCCGATCCCCCGCGCCAACGACAGCGGCTGGGACGGCGACTGGCGCCGCGCCTACTCCCCGGCCGACGCGGCCCTTGTGGCGGATCTCTGTGCCGAGGACGTGGCGCGGTTCGGGTATGGATTCGAGGGGTGACCGCGCAGGGATCCGCGTCCCGGCGCAGGCCGGGACCTCTTGCGGGCATTACGGGTGAGGTCCCGGCCTTCGCCGGGACGGGTGGACCTTCAGGCCGCGACCTTCGTGCCGTCGTAGAACGTCGCGCCCCGCGCCGCCATGTCGCGCAGCATCGCGGGCGCGGCGAAGCGCGGCCCGTGCGCTTCGGCCAGCGCGTCGGCGATCTCCGCCACCCGGCCCGCGCCCATGATGTCGATCCAGCCGAAGGGCCCGCCCGACCAGGGCGCGAAGCCCCAGCCGAGGATCGCGCCCACGTCGCCCTCGCGGATGTCGGCCAGCACCCCGGCCTCCAGCGCCCGCACCGCCTCCAGCACCTGCGCCAGCAGCAGGCGGTGCTGCACGCGGGTCACGTCGGGCTGCATGTCGACCGCGGGGAACAGGTCCGCAAGCCCCTCCCACAGCCCCGTCCGCTCGCCGCCCGCGTAGGCGTAGAACCCCGCCCCCGCCTTGCGGCCCATGCGGCCCCGGTCGGCCATCGCGGACAGCACCGCGTCGACCGCCGCGTCGGGGTAGGCATCGCCCATCGCCGCCTTCGTGGCCCTGGCGATCCGCAGCCCGAGGTCGATCGAGGTCTCGTCCACCAGCTGCAGGGGCCCCAGCGGCATGCCGACCAGCCGGGCGGCGTTCTCGATCAGCGCGGGTTCCACCCCCCCGCCGACCATCCGCAGCCCCTCGTTCAGGTAGGGGATGATGCAGCGGTTGGCGTAGAAGAACCGCGCGTCGTTCACCACGATCGGGGTCTTCTTCAGCTGCCGGACGAAATCGAGCGCCCTGGCCACCGCCGCGTCGCCGGTCTGCTTCCCCCGGATCACCTCGACCAGCGCCATCCGGTCGACCGGCGAGAAGAAGTGGATGCCGAGGAAGTTCTCCGGCCGCAGGCTGGCGCGCGCCAGGTCGCCGATCGGCAGGGTGGAGGTGTTGGTGGCAAGGACGCAGCCCTGCGGGATCGCGGCCTCCACCTTCCGCGTGACCTCGGCCTTCACGGCCGGATCCTCGAACACCGCTTCCACGACCAGGTCGCAGTCGGCCAGTCCGGCGTAGTCGGTGGTCGCCGTGATCCGCCCCAGCACCTCGGCCTTCTGCGCCTCGGTCACCTTCCGGCGCGCGATGGCCTTGTCGAGCAGCGCCGCGCTGTGCGCGCGGCCCTTCTCCGCGGCCTCCTGCGCACTGTCGATCAGCGTCACGCGGATGCCCGCCTGCGCCGCGACATGGGCGATGCCCGCACCCATCATCCCCGCGCCGATGACGCCCAGATGCCGCACGGGTGCCTCGGGCAGGGCGGGGCGTCTTGCCCCCTTCTCCAGCGCCTCCTTGCCGATGAACAGGCTGCGGATCATCGCGGTCGAGGACGGGTTCATCAGCACCGACGTGAACCACCGCGCCTCGACCCGCAGCGCCGTATCGAAGGGCACGAGCGCGCCCTCGTAGGCCGCCGACAAGAGCGCCCTGGCCGCCGGGTAGACGCCCTGCGTCTTGCCCAGCACCATGGCGGAGGCGCCCACGAAGGTCATGAACCCCGCCGGGTGGTAGGGCGCGCCGCCGGGGAACTTCCAGCCCTTCTGGTCCCAGGGCTTCACCAGGTCGGCGGGGGTCGCGGCCAGCACCCATGCCTTCGCGCGGGCCAGAAGCTCCTCGGGCGGCACGACCTCGTCGATCAGCCCGGCCGCCTTTGCTGCCTTGGGGTCGCTCAGTTTGCCCTCCAGCAGGAAGGGCGCGGCCATCATCGGCCCCAGCTTGCGCATCAGCCGCGTGGTGCCGCCCGCGCCGGGGAAGATGCCGACCATGATCTCGGGCAGGCCGATCTTCGCCTTCGGGGTGTCGGCCGCGATGATCCGGTGGCACGCGAGCGGCACCTCGAGCCCGATGCCGAGTGCGGCGCCGGGCAGGGCCGCCACGATCGGCTTGCCGCCCGCCTGCGTCTTGGGGTCCATCCCCGCCCGCTCGATCTTGCGCAGGATGCCGTGGATCGCCATCACCGCGCCGAAGGTCCCCTCCGCCCCCATGGCCTTCATCCCGGCGAGCACGTTCAGGTCCATCCCGCCCGCGAAGTCCTTCTTGGCGCTGGTGATGATCGCCCCCCGGATCGCCGGGTCGGCCAGCACGCGGTCGACCGCTGCGTCGAGCTCGCGGAACGCGGCCTCGGTCATCACGTTCATCGACCGGCCGGGAACGTCCCAGGTGATCGTCGCCACGCCGTCGGCATCGGTCGTCAGGGTGAAGTCGGGCATGTCGGGCCTTTCCTGCCGGGTCGCATCATCGCGGCTCGCGCCAGGGCGTGCCGTCCTTGTGGGTGAAGGTTGCGGTGCCGTGGTCCACCGTCACGACCATGTCGACATCGCTGTAGGTCGCGACCTCGACCGGCGCGCGGGAGCCTATCACCAGGAAGCGCGCCGGAGCGTCGGTGCGATTCAGGAAGCAGTGCCCGTCGCCGTCGTTCGCCGGAAAGGCCGCGCAGTCGCCCGGGCGCATCTCCTGCTCTCCAGCGTCGGTCTGCATCACCAGCGTGCCATCCAGCACCATGACGAACTCGTCCTCCTCGCGGTGCCAGTGGCGCAAGGACGACCGCGCGCCGGGGGCGAGGATCACGATGTTGACGCCGAACTGCGTCAGGCCCCCCGCCTGGCCCAGGCGCAGCGACGACCGCCCGGCCATCTGGCTGGCGTAGGGTTCGGGGTAGATGCTGCCGGTCTTCACCGGCACCGCGGTCAGGTCGAGCTTCGGCATGCATCCCCCTTCCGGGGTCCGCGCCCCCCGCCTTACGCCGCGAGCGCCGCGCGCAGCGCGGGCAGGTGCAGCGCGGTGCAGTCCACCATCTCGGTCCGCGCGTCGGCCACCGTGCCCAGGCAATAGCACACCGTGCGCGCCACCGCGACCGGCCGGTCGGCGGGCGTGGCGCTGGCAAACCAGTCGGTCCAGACGCGGAACCGCCCGTCGCGCGGGATTTCGGTCGCGACCACCCGGCCCGTCAGGTGCGGCAGCCCCTCGGCCAGCAGGACGGCGTGAAAGACCTGGAAGAACTGCCAGGCCGCGCGCGCGTCCTGCGCCACCGTCGGCGTGTCGCCGACGTAGATCGGCAGCGGGTAGGTGTAGCCGTCGGTGATGCGGTCGTAGCGGCCGCCGGAGATCTGGGCCGCCCGGAAATCGGCGACCGCCTGCAACGAGGTTGCCATGCGCGTGGGGACCTGGGATGGATCGGGACCCGCGCCACATGGGGCAGCAGTGCTGACCGTTCAAGGGCGAAGGCCCGCGCGTTCCCACGATCGCCGCTTGTGTCGGCAGAAAAGCCACGGTCACACCCGCTCGATCACCGTCGCGGCCCCCATGCCGCTCGCCACGCAGAGGGTGGCGAGGCCGAGCGTGCGGTCCGACCGCTCCATCTCGTCGAGGAGCGTGCCGAGGATCATGGCCCCCGTCGCCCCCAGCGGGTGCCCCATGGCGATGGCCCCGCCGTTGACGTTGACGCGCGCGGGGTCGAGGTCGAAGGCCTGGCGGAAGCGCAGGACGACGGCGGCGAAGGCCTCGTTCACCTCGAAGAGGTCGATGTCGCCAATGGCGAGGCCCGCCTCGCGCAGGACCTTCTCGGTCACCGGGACGGGGCCGGTCAGCATGATCGTCGGGTCGGTGCCGATCTTGGCCGTGGCGCGGATGCGCGCGCGGGGGGTCAGGCCGCGCGCCTCGCCCCACTGGCGCGAGCCGACCAGCACCGCCGCCGCGCCGTCGACGATCCCGCTGGAGTTCCCGGCGTGGTGGACGTGGGCGATGCGCTCGAGCTGCGGGTATTTCATCAGCGCGACCTTGTCGAAGCCCGGCATCCCCTCGCCGATGTCCTTGAAGGCGGGCTTCAGCGCGCCCAGCGCCTGCATGTCGGTGCCGGGGCGCATGTATTCGTCAGCGGCCAGGATGGTGATCCCGTTCACGTCGGTCACCGGCACGACCGACCGGGCGAAGCGGCCCGAGTCCCAGGCGGCCTTGGCCCGGCGCTGGCTTTCGACCGCGAGCGCATCGGCGTCGTCGCGGGTGAAGCCGTATTGCGTGGCGATGATGTCGGCCGAAATCCCTTGCGGCACGAAGTAGGTCTTCATCGCCAGGCTCGGGTCGACCGCGATGGCCGCGCCGTCGGACCCCATCGGCACCCGCCCCATCATCTCCACCCCGCCGGCGATGTAGCCGCCGCCCGCGCCCGCCCGCACCTGGTTCGCGGCAAGGTTCACCGCCTCGAGCCCGCTGGCGCAGAAGCGGTTGACCGACAGGCCGGGGATCGCCTCGTCGAGCGTGCTCGCCAGCACCGCCGACCGGGCGAGGCAGCCGCCCTGCTCGCCGACCTGGGTGACGTTGCCCCAGATCACGTCCTCGACCGCGTGGCCGGTCAGCCCGTTGCGCGCGGCGAGCGTGTCGAGCATCTGCGCCGACAGCCGCAGCGCCGTCACCTCGTGCAGCGCCCCGTCGGCGCGGCCCTTGCCGCGGGGGGAGCGGATGGCGTCGAAGATGAAGGCGTCGGTCATCGGGCGCGGTCCTTCGGGTTGCCCGGCATCAGGTCGTACGGGTGTCGCCAGCCGGGGAGGCCTTCGATCCGGGCCAGCCAGCGGTCGACATGGGGCAAGTCGGCGCGGGCGAAACCGAAGGGCTCCGGGTAGAAGAGGTAGCCGCAACAGGACAGGTCCGCGACCGTGACGTCGCGTCCGGCAAGCCAGGCGCGGCCGGCGAGGGTGCCGTCCAGCACGGCATAGGCCGACTTCAGGCGCCCTTGCAGGAAGGCGATCACGGCCGGGTCGCGGCGGTCGGGCGGCGCGAAGTTCATCAGGAACCGCAGCGCGCCCGCCTGGCCGGAGAGCTTGTGGTTGTCCCACAGGATCCAGCGCAGGATCTCGGGGTCCTCCGGGTCGCCGAGGCGGCCGGTGGCGCGGGCGATGTGCAGCAGGATCGCGCCCGACTGCGACAGGACGAGGTCGCCGTCCTGCAGCACCGGCACCTCGCCCATCGGGTTCAGCGCGCGGAAGGCCGGGGTGCGCGTCGCGCCGTGGAAGAAGTCGACGAAGGCGGGGGTCCAGGGCGTGCCGGTCAGTTCCAGCGCGAGCGCGCATTTGTAGGCATTGCCGGATTCGCCGAAGCAGTGGAGCGTGACGGGCATCGGGGTCCTTGCGGTGGGAGCAGAACCGGGGGGCTTCACGCCCCCCGGACCCCCCGTGGAGTATTTGTGGCCGGAAAGAGGGCGCGGGGCGTTAACCTTAATCGGACATTGCGGTCACGGCTTCCGGGCCTTCCCGGCCTGGAACAGGCGCAGGCGGTGGGTCAGCGTGCCTTCGTCGATCACGCTGTCGAGGTGTTCGAACAGGAAGGACAGCGCGGTGCCCTCGTCCAGCCCCGCCTCCTCGGCGAAGCGGCGCAGGCGGCGGTAGCCGTCCTCGGTCATGGCCACGGGGAAGCGGCGGGTCAGGCGGAAGCGTTTCGGCATGGGCCGAAGCCTAGGCCGACGGGGCCTGCGGGGGAAGGGCTCAGGCCTCGGGGATGTCGGCGATGTCGGTCCAGGCCGCGATGCCCCTGCGACAGCGCGCGTGCAGGCGGTGGCCGACGCACCGGCCCTTGCGCGCACGCGCGGGGCGGCGGTCTGGCGGCAGGCGCTTTCGGCGTCGGGCGGGGTGACGGTGGCAACGGTGGTGGCGGCGCCTCCCGGCTTCTGACCTTGCCCCCGGGCGCGCGCTGGCCCAAGGCTGGCGCATGGTCGCCATCCTGCTGCAGACGCTGCCCTTCTTCGCGCTGATCGGCCTTGGCTACGGCGCGGGCCGGACGGGGTTCTTCAGCGCCGAGGCGACGGGATACCTGACGAAGTTCGTCTTCTGGTTCGCGCTGTCGGCGATGCTGTTCGGCTTTGCCGCGAACCTGTCGCTTGGCGAGATCGCGAGCCTGCCCTTCGTGGCCGCCTATCTTTCGGCGTCGGTCCTGGTCTATGGCCTGGGCTTCGCGGTCGCCCGGGCGCGGGGCACCTCGCTGGAGGCGGCGGCGATGGAGGCGCATGCCTGCATCATCGGCAACGTGGGCTTCCTGGGCGTGCCGATGCTGGTGCTGCTGCTGGGCCCGGCGGCGGCGGGGCCGGTGCTGATGGTGCTGGCCGTCGATCTGATCGTCTTTTCGTCGCTGCTGACGGTCATCGTGTCGGCCGGGCGCAAGGCGGCGGGCGGGCCGCCGGTCGCGGTGACGCTGGCGGCAGGGCTGGCGCGGAACCCGATGATCGTGTCGATCGTGCTGGGCCTGGCCTGGGGCGCGACCGGCTGGGTGCTGCCCGAGCCGGTGCAGCGGTTCCTGACGGTGCTCGGGTCGGCGGCGACGCCCTGTGCCCTCTTCGCCATCGGGGCCTCGCTTGCGGGGCGGCAGGCCGAGCGGGTGGCGGTGGCCGGGTGGCTGGCCTTCGCCAAGCTCGTGCTGCACCCGGTGGCGGTGGCGGTGGCGGCCTTCTGGCTGTTCCCGGTGGACCCCGGGCAGGCGCGCGTGATGGTGGCGGCGGCGGCGCTGCCGGTGGCGGGGAACGTCTACATCCTGGCGGCCCATTTCGGCATCGCGCCGCAGCGGGTGTCGTCGGCCATCCTGATCTCGACCGCGGCAAGCATCGTGACGCTGGCGGCGGTGATCGCGGCGCTGCCGTAGGGCATCGGCTGCGCGCGGTGGGTCCACCGGGTGCCGTGCGGCGAGAACCTGCGCTTGTCCGGGCGGCACGCGCCCGCGACGTTGACGCCGCGATGCGGCGTCGCCACACCCTGGGTCCATGTATCCCTTCGCCCGCATGGCCTGGCAGCTCTGGCGTTTCCGCGACGCGCCGCCGCTGCGGCTGGATCAGCCGCATGTCTCGCGCCACCGGATCTGGCCCTGGGACCTCGACCCCTGGGCGGAGCTGAACAACGGCCGCACGCTGACGCTTTACGACCTGGGCCGGCTGCCGATGGCGCGGCGGATGGGGCTGGAGCGTGTGCTGCGGGCGGAGGGCTGGTACATCACCGTGGCCGGGGCGAGCGTCCGCTACCGCCGCCGGGTGACGGTGTTCCGGCGGGCGACCATGGTCAGCCGGGTGGCCGGCTGGGACGCGCGCTTCTTCTACATCGACCAGAGCCTGTGGGTCGACGGTGCCTGCACCTCGCAGGTCCTGATCCGCAACGCGGTGGCGCACGGGGGCGGGATCGTGCCGCCGACGCAGGTGCTGGCGGCGCTGGGGCAGGCGGCGGACAGCCCGGCGCTGCCGGACTGGATCGCCGCCTGGATCGCGGCCGAGGCGCTGCGACCCTGGCCGCCCTTGCGCTGAAACCGGCGTCACGCCACGGTGGCGCGAAACGGGGACGGGCATGGCGACGGTCGGGCAGAAGCGCATCTGGGGCTGGTGGTCGTTCGACTGGGCGAGCCAGCCCTACAACACGCTGCTTCTGACCTTCATCTTCGGGCCCTATGTCGCCGACGTGCTGGACGACGGCACGGCGGCGCAGGCGGTCTGGGGCTACGGGATCGCGGCGGCGGGGTTCGTGATCGCCGTCGCCTCGCCGCTGCTCGGGGCCATCGCCGACCGGGCGGGCGGGCGGATGCGGTTCATCTGGCTGTTCTCGCTGATGTATGTCGCGGGCGCCTGGGGCCTGTGGTGGTCGGTGCCCGACAGCTTCGACGTCTGGTGGGTGATGCTGTGCTTTGCCGTCGGGCTGGTGGGCATGGAGTTCGCGACCAACTTCACCAATTCGATGATGCCCGACCTCTGCGCCCGGGAGGATCTGGGGCGGGTGTCGGGCACCGGCTGGGCGCTCGGCTACGTCGGCGGAGTGGTGTCGCTCGTCATCATGCTGGTCTTCTTCGACGACAGCGGCGGCACGACGCTGATCGGGACCCCGCCGATCCTCGGCCTCGACGCCGCGGCGCGCGAGGGGACGCGGGCGGTCGGGCCGCTGACGGCGATCTGGTATGCGCTGTTCATGATCCCCTTCTTCCTGTGGGTGCGCGAGGTGCCGGTGCCCGGCGCGGTGCCCGTCGCGCAGGCGGCGCGCGAGGCCTGGCCGCAGTTGCGCGCGACGCTGGCATCGCTGCCGGGGCGGATCAGCTTCACGAGCTACCTCGTGTCCTCGATGTTCTACCGCGACGCGCTGAACGGGATGTTCACCTTCGGCGGCATCTATGCCGCGGGGATGCTCGGCTGGACGACGATGGACGTGGGCGTCTTCGGCATCCTCGCCGCGCTGACGGGGGCCGTCGCGGCGTGGCTCGGCGGCCGCGCCGACAGCCGGTTCGGGCCGAAGCCGGTGATCGTGGCGTCGGTCGTGCTGCTGGCGCTGGTCGCGGTGGGTGTGGTGGGGCTGACGCGGACATCGGTCTTCGGGGTCGAGGTCGGTGCGGAGTCGCGGCTGCCCGACGCGGGGTTCTACATCCTCGGCGCGCTGATCGGGGCCGGGGCGGGCACGCTCCAGTCGGCCAGCCGGACGATGATGGTGCGCCAGTCGCCCGAGGACCGGATGGCCGAAAGCTTCGGCCTCTACGCGCTGACCGGCAAGGCGACCTCGTTCATCGCGCCGCTGTCGATCGCCGTCGTGACCGACCTGACCGACAGCCAGCGCCTGGGCATCCTGCCGCTGATCGTCATGTTCACGATCGGCCTGATCCTGCTTTCGTGGGTCAGGCCGGATGGCGCGCGGGCCGCGGCATGACCGACCCCGACGCCGATGCAGCGCCCCGCCGTCGCCCGCGCGGCCGCGCGCGCGACCGCGCGCGCGACGGCACCATGGCCGACCCGACCGCACGATGCTCCGACGTTCCCGACTTGCGCTGATCGCCGCCGCCCTGGCCATGGGGCTGCCGTCGAGCGCCGGCGCGCCCGGATCCGACGGGCTGCTCGGCAGCTTCGTCTGGGCGATGGACGATCCCCGCTTCGGCGGGCTGTCGGGGATCGTGGTCGATGCCGACGGGCGCGGGTTCACCGCCCTGTCGGACCGCAGCAACTTCTTCGCGGGGCGGTTCGTGCGTGACGCGGACGGCAGGATCGCCGGTGTCGCGGACGTGACGGTCACGCCAGTGACCGGCCGCGGCGGCCGGCGGCTGCGCGGGCGCGCGCTCGACACCGAGGGGCTGGCGCGGGACCCCGACGGGCGGCTGTGGCTGTCGCTCGAGGACCCCGCGCAGATCGCCCGCTTCCGCTCGCCCGCGGCAGGCGGCGTGCTGATCGACGTGCCCGACGCCTTCACCGCCTTCAACCGCAACGCCTCGCTGGAAAGCGTCGCGGTCGACGGGCAGGGCAGGCTCTACGCCATTCCCGAGGATGCGCCGGACCGGGTGTCGGACTTTCCGGTCTGGCGGCGCGACGACGGCGGCTGGCGGGTGATCGGTACCGTGCCGCGCGCGGGCGGGTTCCTGGTGTCGGACGCCGCGATCGGCCCGGACGGTCGGCTCTACGTGCTGGAACGCGCCTTCCATGGCATCTTCGGCTTTCAGTCGCGCCTGTCGCGCTTCGATGTCGCCGACGGGCTCGGCCCGCAGGAGGTGCTGCTGACCTCGGCCACCGGGCAGCACGACAACCTCGAAGGGCTGTCGGTCCGGCGCGACGCGGAGGGGCTTGTCGCCACGATGGTCAGCGACGACAACTTCCGCTTTTTCCAGCGGACCGAGATCGTCGAATACCGCTTGCCCGACTGACCGGCGGGGCGTATGCGCGGCCACCTTGCCGAAGCGGACCCCGTGATGCGCCTTCTGCCCGCGATCCTTGCGATGGCCGCGATCGTCGTGGCGTCGAACATCCTGGTGCAGGTCCTTGCCGGGCCGTGGCTGACCTGGGGGGCCTTCACCTACCCCTTCGCATTCCTCGTCACCGACATCACCAACCGCCTGCACGGGCCTGCGGCGGCGCGGCGGGTCGTTCTGGCGGGGTTCGCGACGGGCCTCGCCTGCTCGCTTGTGGGCACGCAGATCATGGGCGCGTTCGGGCCGCTCGTGACGCTGCGGGTGGCGCTGGGGTCGGCCTGCGCCTTCCTGCTGGCGCAACTCCTCGACGTGACCGTCTTCGACCGGCTGCGGCGGCGCGAATGGTGGCGCGCGCCGCTGGTCAGCACGCTGGCCGGATCGACGCTCGACACCGCGCTGTTCTTCACCATCGCCTTCTCGGCCGGGCTGGCCTGGCTCGAGCCCGGCAACGACGTGTCCTGGGCCAATGCCGCGACGCCGATCCTGGGAACGGGGCCGGTGGCACCCCTGTGGATGTCGCTCGCGCTGGCCGACTGGGGCGTGAAACTTGCCGTCGCGATCATCGCCCTGTTGCCGTTCCGCCTGATGATCGCGCGGTGGGCCGCAAAGGTTGCGTGAAAAGGTTTGACAGACACAAAATCTGTGCCACCCTAGCCTCATCTGCAACCCATTGAAAGGAGGTGATCCAGTGTCGAGAGTGATATTGGAGAGAGGTGTCGGGACAGTCGGGAAAGGTGCTTGCTAGGGGCAGCCCCCTGGCCAATGACCTCGCCGATTGGGCCACGGTCCTAACTGGCTCATCTCCTTGGATCTCGGAAAGGGTCGCCTTGCAGGGGCGACCCTTTCTCTTGCGCGGGGGCCGCGTTACGGTCCGCCCATGCTGCACGTCACCGACACGCTGGCCATCGCCGACTGGGAGCTGTCGGAGACGTTCATCCGCGCCAGCGGGCCGGGCGGGCAGAACGTCAACAAGGTCTCGACCGCGGTGGAACTGCGCTTCGAGGCGGAGCGGTCGCCGCACCTGCCCGGGCCGGTCAAGACGCGGCTGAGGCGTCTGGCGGGGCGGCGCTGGACGCTGGAGGGCGCGATCGTCCTGCAGGTCGACGACACCCGCAGCCAGGCCCGCAACCGCGAGATCGCCCGCGCGCGGCTCGTGGACCTGATCCGCCTGGCGCTGGTGGCCCCCAAGCGGCGGGTCGCGACGAAGCCCACGCTCGGCAGCCATCGCCGCAGGCTTGCCGCCAAGGCGGTGCGCGGCGAGGTGAAGGCCGGGCGGGGCAGGGTGGCCGAGGATGAGTGACCTTCTCGCGCGCCGCGAACGCCTTCTCGGCCCCAACGTGCCGACCTTCTACCGCAGGCCCGTGCACATCGTGCGGGGCGAGGGCGTGTGGCTCTGGGACGCCGACGGGCGACGGTATCTCGACTGCTACAACAACGTGGCGCATGTCGGCCACTGCCACCCGCATGTGGTGGAGGCCATCGCGCGCCAGGCCGCGACGCTGAACACCCACACGCGCTATCTGCACGGGCTGGTCCTGGACTACGTCGAACGGCTGACGGCGACGCTCGGCCACGGGCTGAGCCAGGCGATCATGGTCTGCACCGGCTCCGAGGCGAACGACATCGCCCTGCGCATGGCGCAGGCGGCGAACGGGGGCCTCGGGATCATCGCGACCGATGCCACCTATCACGGCAACACCGCCGCGGTCAGCCAGCTTTCCACCCGCCGCCCGCCGATCGGGGGCTATGCGCCGCACGTCCGGCTGGTGCCCGCCCCCGCGCCGGGGGTGGATTTCGCGGCGGGCGTCGCCGCCGCCTGCGCCGACCTGGCCGCGAAGGGCTTCGGCCCCGCGAGCCTGATGGTCTGTCCGGTCTTTGCCAACGAGGGCCTGCCGGGGGTCGCGCCGGGCTACCTTGACGCCGCCGTCGCGGTGGTGCGCGGGCAGGGCGGGCTGGTGATCGCCGACGAGGTCCAGCCGGGCTTCGGCCGGGTCGCGCCGCACTTCTGGGGCCACGACTGGCTGGGATTTGCGCCCGACATCGTGACGATGGGCAAGCCGATGGGCAACGGCCACCCGGTGGCCGCCGTGGTGGCGCGGCCCGACATCATGGCGGCCTTCCGCGGGGCCTTCGGGTACTTCAACACCTTCGGCGGCAACCCCGTCTCGGCCGCCGCCGCCATGGCCGTGCTCGACGTGATCGAGGCCGAGGGGCTGGTCGCGCGCGCCGCTTCGACGCACGCGCACCTCATGCGCCGCCTGCGCGGGTTGCAGCACCCGGGCCTGCGCGGGGTCCGCGGGGTCGGCCAGTTCTACGCGGTGGAGTTCACGGACGGCCCGTTCGTCGCCGACCTGGTGGAGCGCATGGTCGCGCGCGGTTTCCTCCTCAACCGCATCGGCCCGGGCGGCGCGACCTTGAAGATCCGTCCACCGTTGCCCTTCGGCCCCGACCACGCCGACATGCTCGCCGACGCGCTGGCGGCGGAACTCGCGTGACCGATGCCGCTTCGGCCTGGGGCGGGCGCGTCCTGCGGCTGATCGCGCAGCGCGAGAATGCGGTCTACGAGATGGCGCTGCCCGACGGCCGCCGCGCCGCGCTGCGCCTGCACCGCGCGGGGTATCAGGACCACGCCGCGATCCGGTCCGAGCTGTGGTGGACCGGGGCGCTCGCCACCGCCGGGCTGCCGGTGCCCGCGCCGGTGCCGACGCGCGCGGGTGATCTGCTGTGGGCCGGTGACGGCCGCGCGGCCTCGGCCGTGGCCTGGATCGACGGCGCGCCGATGGGTGCGGCGGGAGTGCCTCTGTCCGAACCGGTGGAGCTTCACCTGCGCCGCCATGCCGCGCTGGGCCGACTGCTGGCGCAGGTCCATGCCGCGAGCGACGCACTGGTGCGGCCGGCCTGGTTCGCGCGCCCCCGCTGGGATCGCGACGGGCTGGTGGGGGACGCGCCCCTCTGGGGGCGGTTCTGGGAGCACCCGGCGCTGGCCTCGGCCGAAGCGTCGGTCCTGCGCGCGGCGCGCGATGCGCTGTCCGGCTGGCTTGCGGGCCGCGGCGCGGCGGCGGGGCTGATTCACGCCGACGTGCTGCGCGAGAACGTGCTGTGCGACGCCGCGCAGGCGGGGGGCGACCGGCTGGCGCTGATCGACTTCGACGACAGCGGCTTCGGGTTCCGCGGCTTCGACCTCGGCACGGTCATGTCGCAGAACCTGGCCGAACCCGCGCGCGACGACCTGCGCGGGGCGCTGCTGGACGGCTACGGCGGCGGCGTGACGGCGGCGGAGGTCGACCTCTTCACGCTCGCCCGCGTCTGCGCCTCGGTCGGCTGGACCGCGCCGCGGCTGGCCCCGGGCGACCCGATCCACCGCAGCCACATCGCGCGCGCCGTGATGTGGACGCGGGCGGTGCTGGGATAGGGCCCGGGCCCGCCGTCAGACCTGCACCGGGACCGGGACCTGCGCGCCGACGCCGAAGACGCGCTTGTAGCGCGCGACCTCGGCCGCCGGGCCGAGCGCCTTGTTCGGGTTGTCGGACAGCTTGACGGTCGGGCGGCCGTCGGCACCGACCGCCTTGCAGACCAGGCTGAACGGGGCCAGCGCGTCGTCCGGCGCGAGGCCGCGGAAGTCGTTCGTCAGCATCGTGCCCCAGCCGAAGCCGACCTTGACCCGCCCGGCGAAGCGGGCGTGCAGGCGTTCGATCTCGGCCACGTCGAGCCCGTCGGAGAAGATGACGAGCTTCGTCCGCGGGTCCTCGCCGCGGTCCTGCCACCAGCGGATCGCGGTTTCGGTCGCGGCGGCCGGGTCGCCTGAGTCGATGCGGATGCCGGTCCAGCCGGCCAGCCAGTCGGGCGCGTTCTTCAGGAAGCCCGCGGTGCCGAAGGTGTCGGGCAGGATGATCCGCAGGTTGCCGTCGTGTTCCTCGTGCCAGTCGGCGAGCACCTTGTAGGGGGCCGCCGCAAGCTCGGCGTCGCTGCGCGCGAGCGCCGCATAGACCATCGGCAGCTCGTGCGCGTTGGTGCCGATCGCCTCGATGTCGCGGCGCTGCGCGATCAGGCAGTTCGAGGTGCCGGTGAAGGCGTCCCCCAGCCCCTCCTGCATCGCCTGCACGCACCAGTCCTGCCACAGGAAGCTGTGCCGCCGCCGGGTGCCGAAGTCGGCGATCCGCAGGCCCGGGGTCTGGCGCAGGCGCTGCACCTTCTCCCAGATGCGGGTCATCGCGCGGGCATAGAGGATCTGCAGCTCGAACCGCGCCATGGTGCCGAGCACGGCGCGCGAGCGCAGCTCCATCAGGATGGCGAGCGCGGGGATCTCCCACAGCATGACCTCGTGCCAGCGGCCCTCGAAGGTCAGCGCATACTGGTCGCCGCGGCGTTCCAGGTGGTAGGCGGGCAGGCGGTGGCCTTCGAGCCAGGCCATGAAGTCGGGCCGGAACATCTGGCGCTTGCCGTAGAAGGTGTTGCCGCGCAGCCAGGTGCTTTCCCCGCGCGCGAGCGTGAGGCTCCGCGTGTGGTCGAGGTGCTCGCGCAGCTCGCCCTCGTCGACCAGCCGGGCGAGCGGCACGTCGGCCGACCGGTTGATCAGGCTGAAGGTGACGGTCGTGTCCGGCCGGTTGCGGAAGATCGACTGGCACATCAGGAGCTTGTAGAAATCGGTGTCGATCAGCGACCGCACGATCGGGTCGATCTTCCAGCGGTGGTTCCAGACCCGTGCGGCGATGTCGACCATGGCGTGCCCCAGATGGCGCGGGTCCTGCGATGCAGGCTCCGGCGCAAGAGGCCCTTATGCCAAGCCTCGGGCGGCGGGGAAAGCCGCGGTGTCCCGGCGGGCTTCGATCAGGGCCGCGGCCTGTTGCAGGAACACCCGGCGTTTCACGGGCTTGGTCTGGAAGGCGTCGGCATCGGCGGCAAAGCTCGCGCGTTCGTCCTCGCGGAAGGCGTTGGCGGTCAGCACGATGACGGGGCAGCGCGGCAGGCCCCGCGTGCGTTCGATCTCGCGCAGGTGGCGCAGCGCGGTCAGCCCGTCCATCACCGGCATCTGCATGTCCATGACGACGAGGTCCGGCCGCGTCTCGCAGTACTGCGCCACCGCGTCGGCGCCGTTCTCGACCTCGTCGAGCGTGACGCCCGGGCCGCCGATCATCCTGGCGAGGATCAGCCGGTTCGTCGCGTTGTCTTCGGCCATCAGCACGCGGATCGGGTTGCGCGGGGGCCATTCGGCCCCGGTCTCCGGGTCGCTGGCGACCAGCGGCGCGGCGGCGCGCAGCGGCAGGCTCAGCGTGAAGGTGCTGCCCTGGCCCGGGGCCGAGGTCACCGAAACCTCGCCGCCCATCGCCTGCGCCAGCATGCGCGAGATGGTGAGGCCGAGGCCCGTGCCGCCGAAGGCGCGGGTGATCGCGCCGTCGGCCTGGGTGAAGGCGTCGAAGATGCTGCCCAGCCGTTCCGGCGCGATGCCGATCCCGGTGTCGGTGACGGCGATCCGCGTCACCGCGCCGTCGCGCGACAGGCGCACGCTGACGCCGCCACGGCTGGTGAACTTCACCGCGTTGCCCACAAGATTCAGAAGGATCTGCCGCACCCGCCCGGCGTCACCCGCGACCCACAGCGGCGGCCCGGTGTCGGCCTGGAGCGCGATCTCCTTGCGCGCGGCGATCGGCCCGAGCAGCGTCGTCACCCCGGTGACCGTGGCGGCGAGATCGAAGGGCTCGGCCGCGATCTCGACCTTGCCCGACTGCAGCTTGGTCAGGTCGAGGATGTCGTTGATCAGCGCCAAAAGCGCCTCGCCCGATTCGACGATGGCGTCGAGGTAGCCGCGCTGTTCGCCGGTCAGGCTGGTCCGCGACAGAAGATCCGCCATGCCGATCACGCCGTTCATCGGCGTGCGGATCTCGTGGCTCATGGTGGCCAGGAAGCGGCTTTTCGCCTCGGCCGCCGCGCGCGCCTCGGCGTTGGCGCGGGCGAGCGCCGCCTCGCGCGCCTTGGCGTCGGTCATGTCGCGTTCGACCTGGATCGTCCCGCCGTGCGTGCCGTCGAGGTTCCAGATCGGCGTCAGCGCGACCTCCATCCAGATGTCGCGCCCGTCGCGGATACGGCACAGCACCTCGGCCCGGTGCGGCCGCGCCGCGGCCCGGGCGGCGAGAAGGCCTGCCACCACCTCCGGGTCGGCGTCGGGGGTGGCCATCAGCACGCCGGGGGCCTGCCCCACCGCCTCGTCGCGCGTGTAGCCGGTCACCCGCGTGAACATGTCGTTCACCCATTCGATCCGGCCGCGGCGGTCGCAGATGAAGATCGAATCGCTCGCCTGCTCGGCCACGACCGCGAGCCTGCGCGCCTGCGCCTCGCGCTCGATCAGCGCGGCTTGTGACGATTGCAGCGCGAGCTGGTTGCGCAGCAGGTCGCGCTCGATCACCTTGCGCTTGGCGAAGGTCGCGTCGACGAAGCGCAGGAAGGTGAAGCTGGCGAAGGCCAGCATCGCCGAGGCGACGAGGTAGTAGGCCTGGAAGGCGAACCACGCGGCCAGGTCGGCCGACAGCGCGGCCTCCTTCACGTTCAGAAGCGCCCAGGTGCCGGCCAGGATCGCGAGCTTCAGGTTGCCGGTCTTGGGGTCGAAGGGGCGGATCAGACCCGCGTTGATGACCGCGCCGACGAGGAAGGCGGTCACGTAGAACTCCACCCGCACGTCTTCGGACACCGCCCAGGCGAGCGCGGCGCTGACCGCGATGGTCAGCGCCTGCAGCGCACCCGACAGGCGGATGGCGATCCGCATGCGGGGAGGCAGGATGCCGTCGCGCCAGGCCCGGGCGATGCGGGCGCAGAACACGCTGTCGACGAAGTCGCCGCCGACGCACAGCACCAGGATCGCGGCCCCCGCCCATGCGCTTTCCAGCGCCATGAAGGTCAGACCCGCGACCACAGCAATGGCCTGCCGCGCGGCCAGGTGCCGCGGCCGGGCCGCGCAATAGCGCAGCAGCAGGCCGTTCGGGCTGCTGCGCGCTTCGAACCGTTGCAGGTCGAGGAGCCGGTCCGACCGCCCGTCGCGCGGAGTCATCGATTCGTGCAAGCGGTCGCCCCCCGGCTGCGGTGCGCCACCCTGGGGCGATAGTCCTTAAGGGCCCGTCAACGCCACCTCGGCCTCGCGCAACTGCCGCATCGCCTGCGCCAGACTGCCGTTCAGGTCGATCGCGCGGCAAGCGGAAAGGTCGACCGTGACCGCATATCCCAGCCGCCGCGCATCGAGCGCCGAGAAGGCGACGCAGTAATCGGTCGCAAGCCCCACAAGCAGCAGCCGCGCCACCCCGCGGGCCCGGAGGTAGCCGTCAAGCCCGGTCGGCGTGGTGCGGTCGTTCTCGAAGAAGGCCGAATAGCTGTCGATCGCGGCGCGAAAGCCCTTGCGCAGGATCAGGTCGGCCGGGTCGGTGCGCAGGCCGGGATGGAAGGCCGCGCCCGGCGTGCCCTGAACGCAGTGCACCGGCCAGAGGACCTGGGGGCCGTAGGGCATGGTCGTCAGGCTGAAGGGCGCGGCGCCGGGGTGGTTCGCGGCAAAGCTCGCGTGGTCGGCCGGGTGCCAGTCCTGGGTCAGCACGCGCACCGGGTGGTCGGCCATGAGCGCGTTGACGCGCGGGACGATCGCATCGCCGCCGTCCACCGCCAGCGCGCCGCCGGGGCAGAAGTCGTTCTGGACGTCGATGACGATCAGCGCGGTGTCGGCCATGCCCGTTCCATCGCGCAGGGCGGCGGTCCGGTCAACCGCTTGCGGGGGGGCGACGGCGGCGATCGGCCGGGGAGAACCGCGGCACTCACCCGCAGCGCCTGCCGCCGCGCGCCCCGTGCCCGTCCGCCGCAGCGGACCGCGAGCCGGGCCTGGCCTGCCCGGCCTGCGCCGAGGATGACGGTGACGCCGCCGGCGGGGCACGGTTCCGCGCACGGCACCGGCCGATGCACCGCGCCGCCGTGCGCGGCCTCCGTCCCGGGGCCGCACCTCAGCCCCTGCCCTCATTCCGGCTCAAATACTCCACGGGGGTCCGGGGGTGTGAAACCCCCGGTCCTGACTCCGCCGCGGGCGTTACCGCAGCCGCGCCCCGCTTTCTGCGTCGAAGGCGAAGACATGCGCGGGGTCGAAGCCGATGCCCACCATGTCGCCGGGGCCGACCCGCGGGTCGTCCTTCGATTCGATCACCAGCTTCTCGCCGGTCGGGCCGGTGACGTGGATGTAGGCCACGCCCCCCAGGGCCTCGGTCAGCTCGACCTTGTGGGTCGCGCCCGCCGCGACCGACAGGTGCTGCGGCCGCAGGCCCAGCGTGACCGCGCCCGCAGCGGGCAGGCGCACGGCCATCGGCACCGGCCGGGCGAGGCCGGGGGCGGCGGCGGAGGCACCCTCGACCGTCGCAGCCACGAAGTTCATCGACGGGCTGCCGATGAAGCCCGCGACGAAGCGGTTGTCGGGGTCGTGATAGAGGTCGAGCGGGCGGCCCACCTGCTCCACCCGTCCGGCCCGCAGGACGACGATCTTGTCGGCGAGCGTCATCGCCTCCACCTGGTCGTGCGTGACGTAGATCATCGTCGCGCCGATCTCGCGGTGCAGGCGCGCGATCTCGACCCGCATCTCCACCCGCAGCTCGGCGTCAAGGTTCGACAGGGGTTCGTCGAACAGGAACACCTCCGGCCCCCGCACGATCGCCCGCCCGATCGCCACGCGCTGCCGCTGGCCGCCCGACAGCGCCTTCGGCTTGCGGGCCATCAGCGGGTCGAGCTTCAGGATCCGCGCCGCCTCGCCGACCTTGCGGTCGATCTCGGCGCGGGGGTGGCCGGTCATCTTCAGGCCGAACCCCATGTTCTCGGCCACCGTCATGTGGGGGTAGAGCGCATAGGTCTGGAACACCATCGCCACCCCGCGTTCGGAGGCGTCGACGTGGGTGACGTCCCGCCCGCCGATGCGGATCGCGCCGGCGGTCGTCTCCTCCAGCCCCGCGACCATGCGCAAAAGCGTGGACTTGCCGCAGCCCGACGGGCCGACGAAGACGCAGAACTCGCCGTCCGCGACGCTCAGGTCGACGCCGTGGATGACGCTGACCTCGCCGAACCGCTTGACCACATTCTGCAGCGTGACCCCTGACATCCCCTGTCCCCCCTAGGTGTTGTTGTCGGGAAAGCGCCAGCTTTCCGCCTCCGCCGCGATCCGGCGGGCCGTGTCCTTCAGCTGCGGCGCGAGCCCCTCCATCGCCGCGACCGAGGTGCGCGCAGTGGTCGAGGTGACCGACAGCGCGCCGATCACCCGGCCGGAGGCGGTCAGAATCGGAACCGCGATGCAGATGATCCCCGGCTCGTGCTCCTCGCGGTCGATGGCGTGGCCGCGGGCGCGAATCGCCCGGAGCTCGCCGCGCAGCGCCTCGGGCGTCGCCAGGGTGTGGCGGGTGAAGGGGTGAAAGGACTGCCGCGCGATGGCATCCTCCAGCGCGTCGGGGGCGAGATGCGCGAGCATCGCCTTGCCGACGCCGGTGCAGTAGGCCGGCCCGATCTTGCCCGCCTGCGAATACATCTCCACCGGCCGCGTGGCGTTGCGCTTGTCGACATACAGCACCTGCGCGCCGTCCATCTGCGCAAGGTGGATCGTCTCGCCCACATCCGCGGAAAGCGTTTCGATCCATGGCCTTGCGATGGGCGCCAGGCTCGACTGCGCCCAGGCCGCATGGGCGAGGCGGACGAGCCTGACCCCCAACGCGTAAAGCTGCCGCTCGGGGTCGTAGGTCAGCATCCCCTGATGGGTCAGCGTCTGCAGGAAGCGGTAGAGCGTGGCCTTGGGGTAGGGGGAACGCGCCAGCAGGTCGGAAAACCGCACCGGCCGCCCAGCAGCCGCGACCATGTCGAGCACGTCGAGCGCCTTGCCCACGGTTCCGTCGCCTGCCCTCTGCGTCATCGCCTCCGCGGCCATCCGGCGGGACCTCCCCTTCCCGGTTGACAGGATAGACGCAGCCGCTCATAGTTTTCAATATTCAAGACTGAGTTTCACATAATGGAACCAAAGGGAGGAAACCATGGTCCATAAGAAAGCGGGCGCGCTGGCGCTCGTGGCGATGCTGCTCGCCAGCACCGCCGGCCTTGCGCAGGAAAAGCGCGTCGTGACCTACAACGGCGACTACGACCCGATTCCGCTGGCCGCGATGGAGGCGCTGATCGCCGATTTCGAGGCCGCCAACCCCGAGATCGACATCCAGTACACCAACTTCGACCGCGAGGCCTACAAGAACG
>CAZNPW010000002.1:0-114191 GCA_964575185.1 uncultured Exiguobacterium sp. | reverse complement strand
TTCGGCGGCTTCGGCGTCTTGGGTCCAAATACCGGCGGTCAAGCCGTAGCGGCTGTCGTTCATGAGGCGGATTGCCTCAGCGTCGGATCGGACCGGCATGATGCCGACGACGGGCCCGAAGGATTCCTCGCGCATCACCGCCATGTCGTGGGTCACGCCGGTCAGGATCTGCGGGCTGAGGTAGGCCCCGCCGTCATCCGCGGCCTGCGCCGTCAGGTGGGCCGTCGCGCCTGCCGCCAATGCCGCCGCCGTCTGGTCGCGCACCACCTGCGCGAAGCGGCGGTGCGCCATGGGGCCGAGCGTCGTCGCGGCCTCCAGCGGGTTGCCGAGGCGCAGCTGGCCCGCCCAGGCCACGGATTTCCCGACGAAATCGTCGTAGAGGCTGCGGTGGACGTAGATGCGCTCGATCCCGCAGCAGCACTGCCCGGCGTTGTACATCGCGCCGTCCATCAGCCCGTCGACCGCCGCCTCGAGGTCGGCGTCGGGCAGCACGATGCCGGGGTCCTTGCCGCCGAGTTCCAGCCCCAGCGGCGTGAAGGTCCCCGCCGCCGCCCGCTCGATCGCCTGGCCGCCCGCGACCGAGCCGGTGAAGTTCACGAAGCCGAAGCTGCGCGCCCTGATGAGGGCCTCGGTCGTGGCGTGGTCGAGGACGACGTTCGTGAACACCCCCTCCGGCAGGTTCCGGAACGCCTGCGCGAGGCGCTCGCCGCACAGCAGCGTCTGGCTCGCGTGCTTCAGAACCACCGCGTTCCCGGCGATCAGCGCGGGGACGATGGTGTTGATGGCGGTCAGGTAGGGGTAGTTCCACGGCGCGATCACGAAGACCACGCCCACCGGCTCGCGCGCGATCTGGCGCAGGAAGCGGTCGCTGTCCTCCACCACGCCGGGCGCGAGCGCCTGCGCGGCGATGCCCGCCATGTAGGCGGTGCGTTCGTTCACCCCGCCGAACTCACCGCCGTAGCGGGTGGGGCGGCCCATCTGCCAGGCGAGTTCGGGGACGATCTCGTCCTTCATGGCGTTGAGCGCGGCGATCCCGGCCTGGACGGCCGCGATGCGGTCGGGAAGCGGCGTGGCGGCCCAGCCGGGTTGCGCCTTGCGGGCCGTGGCGACGGCGGCGGCGGCGGCGTCAAGGGTCAGGGGCGTGCGCTCGGCGTAGACGCTGCCGTCGACGGGGGAGATGAGGGGAATGGGGTTCATGGTCGCTCTGGCGGCAAGGGTGAGGCCCCGGCCTTCGCCGGGGCGCGGTGTCCTGTGGGGATCAGGCGCGCTCGAAGAGGCGGGCGAGCTCGAAGTCGGTGACCACGCGGTCGGTTTCGGAGATCTCCCATTGCGCGGCGTGGTGGTAGTGGTCGATCACGTCGTCGCCGAAGGCCGTGCGGAGCATCTTCGAGCCGGTCATCAGCGCCGCGGCGTCGCGCAGGGTCTTGGGGATCTCGCGCACCGCGCGCGCGGCATACATGTCGCCCGAGGCCTCGGGTTCCAGCGCATAGCCGCCCTCGATCCCCGCGAGCCCCGCCGCCAAGAGCGCGGCGCAGGCGAGGTAGGGGTTCACGTCGGCGCCGGGGATGCGGCATTCGACGCGGACACCTTTCGTGTCCGCGCCGCAGACGCGGAACCCCGCGGTGCGATTGTCGGTCGACCAGACCGCCTTGGTCGGTGCGAACATGCCGACGCAGAAGCGCTTGTAGCTGTTGACGTAGGGCGCGAGGAAGGCGGTGATCTCCTGCGCGTGGGTCAGCTGGCCCGCGAGGTAGGCCTTCATCGTGTCCGACATGCCGTGCGCTGCGTCCCCGTCGTGGAAGGCGTTCGCGCCGTCCTTCCACAGCGACTGGTGGACGTGGCTGGACGACCCCGCGCGGCGGTGGTCGTATTTGGCCATGAAGGTCACCGAGCGGCCCTTCGTCCAGGCGATCTCCTTCACCGCCTGCTTGACGAGGACGTGGTTGTCGGCGGTGTCGAGCGCGTCGGAGTAGCGGGTGTTGATCTCTTCCTGCCCCGCCTCGGCCTCGCCCTTGGAGTTCTCGACCGGGATGCCCGCGGCATACAGGCCGTTGCGGACGGCGCGCATCACCTCCTCTTCCTTGGTGGTCTGGAAGATGTGGTAATCCTCGTTGTAGGCGCTGACGGGTTTCAGGTCGCGGACCTGGCCGTGGGCCTGGAGCGAGTCGCGCAGGCCCTCGTAGCTGTTCTCGAACAGGAAGAACTCGAGCTCGGTCGCCATCATCGCGTCGAAGCCCATGGCTTTCGCCCGCGCGACCTGGCGCTTGAGGATCGCGCGGGGCGACAGCGCGACCTCGGCGTGGGTGTGGTGGTCGCGCAGGTCCGCAAGGCAGAGCGCGGTGCCGGGCAGCCAGGGCACGGGGCGCAGCGTGGCGAGGTCGGGCTTCAGCACGTAGTCGCCGTAGCCCGTCTGCCAGCTGGAGGACTTGTAGCCCTGCACCGTCGTCATCTCCATGTCGACGGTCAAAAGGTAGTCGCAGCAGTGGGTTTCCTCCCACCCGCCGTCCACGAAGAACTGCGCGTGGAAGCGCTTGCCCATCAGGCGGCCCTGCATGTCGGGCGCAGCTACCAGCACGGTGTCGACCTCGCCCCGGTGGACGGCGGCCTTCAGGTCGTCAAACGTCATGTTGCCGGGCATCGTGCGGCCCCTTTCTGTTATCGTTTGCGGGACGGGCGGTCAGGCCCGTCCGGCCCCCCCGAACCAGGGGCTTTGCGCGGCCAGCAGTCGGGGCGGATGAGGCGCAGGGGCATGGCGGAACCGTCACGGATCATTCACGTCCGGGGCGCGCTTGCAACCCCCCTGCCGGCCCGCGCGCCCGACAGCCCGTTGCACAGCACCGCGACGAGCAGCGTGGCGCCGCCTGCGAGCATCGTGGGCGTCATCGCCTCGCCCAGGAGAAGGAAGGCCCAGAGCGGCGCGAGCATCACCTCGACCATCGACAGCAGCGTGAGCTCGGCCGCCGTCAGCACCTGTGCGCCGCGGGTGTAGAGCCACAGGCCGCCACCGACCACCACCGCGCCGAGCCCCGTGGCCCAGGCGGTGTCGGCGGCCGACATCGCCAGCGGCTGGCCGGCGGCGAGCGTGCCCGCGGCCCCCGCCGCCATGCAGAAGACGCTGCCCCAGAGGATCGCCGGGGCCATGTCGGCGACCCGCCCCCAGCGCAGGCAGACCGAGAAGGCCGCGAAGCCGAGCGCGCTGACGAGGGCCGCGAGGTTGCCGGGCAGGGCCCCGGCCGACAGCCCGTCGCGCACCATCAGGAAGATGCCCGCGGCACCCAGCGCCATGGCGGCGAAGGTGACGGGCCGCACGGGCTCGCGCAGCGCGACCCAGCCGAGGAGCGCCGCGATGAAGGGGGACGCGGCGAACAGGAAGACGGCGTTGGCGATGGTCGTGGTCTGGTAGGCATAGACCGCGCCCGCGAAGGCCGGGACGAGGCAGAGCCCGCCCGCGATCCCCGGCCACCCCGCCCGGTGCAGCGCGGCGGCAAGGCCATGGGTCGATGCGAGCCAGGCCCCGATCAGGACCACCGTCCCGGCCGAGCGCCAGAACAGGATCGTCCAGACCCCCGCGCCCTCGATCTGCCGCAGCACGAGGCCCATGGTCGACCACAGGACGCCGGCGACGAAGACGAGGGCGAGGCCCTGGGAATAGCGCATGGAGGGCAGTATGGCGCGGACCGGGGCATGGCCCTCGCCGGAAAGCGACTGGGGCGGCGCTGCGCCCGGCACGGGTGCGCCGGGGGCACTGCCGGAGCCTCCGGCGGGGATATTTGAGGGAAGATGAAAGGGCGGGTACCGCGCCGGACGAGGCGGCGCAGGGCCCTCGACAGCGATGCAAGGTCGACGGCGCGCGCCCGGGCGGCCCCGCGATTCCCCCTCTTTCGCCCGACCCCGGCCCGCGGGCGACGGGATCGCGCTTTCATCTTGCCGCAAAATACCTCCGCCGGAGGCTCCCGCGGGTCCCGCGGGCGCGGACGGCCGGGGGTGGGGTTCAGTACCCCCGCGCCCGGTCCACCCGGTGCAGGAACGGTGCGCCCGCCTCGCCGCGCCGGATGTTCTCCGCGATCACGCGGCTCGCCGTGACGGGGCGGGTATCGGCGGCGATGTGGGGGGTGACGGTGACGCGCGGGTGGGCCCAGAAGGGGTGGCCCTGCGGCAGGGGTTCCTGGCGGAAGACATCGAGCGTGGCGTGGCCGACCTGCCCGGCATCGAGCGCCGCAAGCAGCGCCGCGTCGTCGATCAGCACGCCGCGGCCCGGGTTCAGGATGACCGCGCCGCGCGGCAGCAGGGCCAGGCGGCGGGCGTCGAGCAGGTTCTCGGTCGCAGGTGTGCGCGGCAGGAGCAGGATCAGGATCCGCGCGGTGGACAGCGCGCGGGAAAGCCCCTCCTCGCCCGACAGGCAGGCGAGGCCGGGGATGTCGCGGGGGGTGCGGCTCCACCCCGTGACGGGGAAGTTGAGCGCCGCGAGCGCGCCCGCGCAGGCCGCGCCGAGTTCGCCCAGGCCCAGCACCGTGACGGGCCGCTCGCGCGCGATCGGCGGCGGCGTGTTGTCCCAGCGATGGCCGGGGTTCACGATATGCGCGTCCATCCCCAGGTGGTGCCGCAGCGTGTGGCCCACGACCCATTCGACCATGCCTTCGGTCAGCGACGGGTCGACCATCCGGCACAGCGCCATGGTCAGGGTCGGGTTGCCCACGATCCGCTCCACCCCCGCCCAGAGCGACAGGACGGCCTTCGCGCGGGTGAAGGGGGTGAAGTCCTGCAGGGAAGAGGCGGGCGCGTAGACGATGTAGTCGACCGTCGCCGGATCGGCGCTTCCGGTCAGGGTCGCGGCGATGTCGGCCTCGGCCAGCGCCGCGCGCAGGGGGGCCGCGTAGTCGGCCAGGGCTTCGGGGCCGGCGGCGAAGAGGATCGTGAGCATCTCGCGTGACCTCATCTGGGCCGATGGATCATCGCCGACTGCGCCAGCCCGAAGGCCACCATGATGACGAGCAGCGCCGACCCGCCGTAGGACAGGAGCGGCAGCGGGATGCCCACGACCGGGGCGAGCCCCATGACCATCGACAGGTTCACGGCGATGTACAGGAAGAAGTTCGCCGCGATCCCGATCAGCAGCAGCGAGGAGAAGCGGTCGCGGTTCTGCATCGCGGCGACGACGAGCAGAAGGAGGATCAGCGCGTAGAGCGCCAGGAGCGAGATCGCGCCGATGAAGCCGAACTCTTCGGCCAGCGTGGTGAAGATGAAGTCGGTCTGCTTCTCGGGGACGAAGTTCAGCCGCGATTGCGTGCCCTGCATGAAGCCCTTGCCCGCCCAGCCGCCCGACCCCAGCGCGATCTGCGCCTGGATGATGTTGTAGCCCGCGCCCAGCGGATCGGCCCCGGGGTCGAGGAAGGTGTCGATCCGGCGATACTGGTAATCGAGCAGGAACTGCCAGGGCGTGCCGCGGAAGGCGAAGACGCTCCACACCGCGGCACCGGCGAGGCCGAAGACGCCCGCGAAATACCACCAGGACACGCCCGCGACGAAGCAGACCGCCGCGCCGGCCATCAGCAGCATCAGCGCGGTGCCGAGGTTCGGCTGCGCCAGCACCAGCGCGGTCGGCAGGAGGATCATCAGGATCGGGATCAGCACCCACAGCGGCCGCGAGGTGCGGCGGCGGTCGAGCCAGTCGTAGTAGGCCGCGAGCATCATGATCAAGGTGAACTTGGCCATCTCGCTCGGCTGCAGGCGGATGAAGCCCAGGTCGATCCAGCGCTGCGCGCCCATGCCGACATCGCCGAACAGGTCGACCCAGACCAGCAGCAGCACCGACAGGATGTAGGCGACCCCGGCCATGTTGCGCCAGAACCAGATCGGCACGAAGGCCACGACGAACATCAGCACCAGCCCCACGCCGAAGCGCTCCATCTGGTCGCGCGCCCAGGGCTCGAAATTGCCGCCGGCCACGGAATAGAGCATGACCCAGCCCATCGCGGCGACCGCGACGGTGGCCAGCACCAGCGCCCAGTTGACGTGGAAGACCTTGGCCAGGCCCGACGGGATCGTCTTCACGCGGTATTCGAGGAAGCTCATCGGGAAAGGCCCCGTCGGGTGTCAGTCTGCCGCGCGCGAGTGCCCCGCGTCATAGCCGCCGTCCGTAGCTGTCGACCTCGCCAGGGCTCGGTTTCTTCAGGTTCAGCGTCATGGCGGTGGCCGCCACGACCAGGGGATAGGACAGCACCGACCAGAGCGTCTGGATCAGCGCGAAGCCCAGGGCGGGCTGCGGCAGCAGCGTCACCGTGAAGGCCAGACGATAGGCGAGCGCCATGGCCACCATCACGATGGCCACCAGAAACCATTCGAAGACGAAGTTCAACTCACGTGTCAGCGCGGCGCGCGATCGCAGGAACTCGGTCGCGGCCAGCACGATCGCGGTCCACAGGCCGGGCGGGCGGAAGAGGAGCAGGTCCTCGACCAGGAACACCGCGGCGAGCAGCCCTGCGGGCAGGTGGTCGGGCCGCCGGATGACCCAGCACAGCGTCAGGCCGAGCAGCAGGTCCGGCCCCGGCCAGGTGTTGGCCATGCCGCCGGTCGGCAAAAGCCGCCAGAACAGCGTGAGGGCGGCGATGCCGACGAAGATCAGGCGGTAGAACCAGGGGCCGGCGCGGAACGTCTGCCACATCGGCGTCAGTCTCCCCGGCTCGGCCCCGCATCCACGACGGGTGCGACCGCCGGCGGCAGGGGCGGGCCGAACGCCTCGGTCGGCGGCGGCGGGGCCGTGGGCGGGGCGACGAGCGCGCCCGTGTCGGTGATGGGGGTCAGCTGGTGGCTGCGCAGCACGCGCAGATATTCGAGCCGGCCGTAGTCCGCGGCGAGCCGGACGCGGAGCCGCCGGTCCGAGCCCATCACGACCTCGCCGACCAGCAGGTCGGCGGGCAGCATCGCGCCGTCGCCCGAGGTGACGACCCGGTCGCCCGGCCGCACCGCCCCGGGGTCCTCGAGGAAGTCCAGAAGCGGCAGCATGCCGTTGTCGCCCGACAGGAGCGCCCGCTGGCCCGAGGGCTGCACCGTCACCGGCACGCGGGACGAGGTGTCGGTCAGCAGCAGCACCCGCGCCGTCCGCTCGCCCACGCCGGCGATGCGGCCGACCAGGCCGATGCCGTCCATCGTGGCCCAGCCCTCGACGATGCCGTCGCGCGCGCCGACGTTGATCAGCACCGACTGCCGGAACGGGCTGCCCGAATCGGCCATCACCACCCCGGTCACACGGGTGAGCCGGGGGTCGAGCCGCACCTGGTTCAGGTCGAGAAGCCGCGCGTTCTGCTGTTCGAGCTGGATCGCGGCCTCGCGCCAGGCGCGCATCTGCTGCAGCTCGCGCCGCAGCTCCTGGTTCTGGGCGTAGATGCGCGTGTAGCTCTCGAAGTCGTCCGCGACGCCCGCGATCCAGGTGACCGGGACCATGGCCCATTCGAGGTTCGGCACCACCGCATCGACCACCGCCGCGCGGAACCGTTCGACCCGGGGGGAATCGACCCGCCACAGCAGGAAGAGGGCCAGCATCACCAGCACCAGAAGCGCCACGAGCAGGCGCCGCAGCGGCCGCTGGAACTCCTCGGGGTCGGTGCGCATCCTGGCCATGCGGGGCGGCCTCAGCTGTCGTAGTCGATCACGTGCCGCAGCTGCTTTTCGTATTCCAGCGCCTTGCCGGTGCCGAGCGCGACGCAGTTCAGGCTTTCGTTCGCAACGCTGATCGACAGGCCGGTCTGTTCGCGCAGGGACAGGTCGAGGTCGCCCAGAAGCGCGCCCCCGCCGGTCAGCATCACGCCGCGGTCCACGATGTCGGCGGCGAGGTCGGGCGGCGTCGCCTCGAGCGCCTGCATCACCGCGTCGCAGATCTGCTGCACCGGTTCGGCGAGCGCCTCGGCCACCTGCGCCTGGTTGATCTCGGTCTCCTTCGGCACGCCGTTCAGCAGGTCGCGCCCGCGGATCTGCATCGACGATCCGCGCCCGTCGTCGGGCATCCGCGCCGTGCCGATCGAGGTCTTGATCCGTTCGGCGGTCGATTCGCCCACCAGAAGGTTCTGGTGCCGCCGCAGGTAGTTGATGATCGCCTCGTCCATCCGGTCGCCGCCGACGCGGACCGAGCGGGCATAGACGATGTCGCCGAGCGACAGGACCGCGACCTCGGTGGTGCCGCCGCCGATGTCGACGACCATGTTGCCGGTCGGGTCGGTGATCGGCATCCCCGCCCCGATGGCCGCCGCGATGGGCTCCGCGATCAGCCCCGCCCGCCGCGCGCCCGCCTTCAGCACCGACATGCGGATGGCGCGCTTCTCCACCGGGGTCGCGCCGTGCGGCACGCAGACGATGATCTTCGGCTTGGAAAACGTCGCGCGCTTCAGCACCTTGCGGATGAAGTGCTTGATCATCTCCTCGGCTGAATCGAAGTCGGCGATGACGCCGTCGCGCATCGGCCGGATCGCCTCGATCGTGCCCGGCGTGCGCCCGAGCATGAGCTTGGCATCCTCGCCCACCGCGAGGACCTGCTTCTTGCCGTCCTTGACGTGGTAGGCCACGACGGACGGCTCGTTCAGCACGATCCCCTTGCCGCGGATGTAGACGAGCGTGTTGGCCGTGCCGAGGTCGATCGCCATGTCGGACGAAAAAAGGCCCATGACCATATGTTGGGGTCCCCACAAGTGAACGGGGGCACCGACTCGGGCCGGTGCCCCCTGAAGCTGGGGTTCCCTGTAAAGGCAGGGTTACGGGAAGGGAAGGGCGGCGGCCCTGACACGGTGGTGAGCCGCTTGACGGCGCGGCCTGCCGCGTCACCCTTGGCGGGCGGCAGGGGGGCATCATGGTTGCAGGACGGGTGGCACTGATTACCGGCGCCGGGGCCGAGGGCGGCATCGGCTTCGCCTGCGCGCAGGCCTTGCGCGTCGCGGGGGCGCGGGTCGCGGTGACCGCCACCTCCGCGCGCATCCGCGACCGCGCGCGGGCGCTGGACGGGGTGGGGATCGTCGCCGACCTGACCGACCCCGCCGCTGCCGCAGCCCTGGTGGCCGAGGTCGAGGAGCGGATGGGGCCGATCGAGATCCTCGTGAACGCCGCCGGCATGGTCCGGACCGGCCGAAAGGTGAAGCGCGCGACCATCGCCGACATGCCCGACACCGCGTGGGAGGCCCACATCGCGATGAACGCCACCACCGCCTTCCACACGACCCGCGCATGCCTGCCGGGCATGATCGCCCGCCACCACGGGCGGATCGTCAACGTCGCCTCGGTCACAGGGCCGGTGGTCGGGATCGAGGGCTCCGGCGGCTACATGGCCGGCAAGGCCGCCATGTGCGGCCTGACCCGCGCGGTCGCGCTGGAGAACGCCCGCCACGGCATCACCTGCAACGCCGTCCTGCCGGGGTGGATCGAGACCGCCAGCTCCTCCGCCCGCGAGATCCGCGCCGGCAAGGCCTCGCCCCCCGGCCGCCCCGGCACCCCGGACGAGGTCGCCGCCTGCGTCGTGTTCCTCGCGACCGTGCGGGCGGGCTACGTCAATGGCGCGATGCTGGTGGTCGACGGGGGCAACAGCCTGGTGGAGATGAAGGGGTGACCGCCGTCCTGACCGGCGTCCCCGCGTCCGCCCCGGCAGGTCCGCCGCCTTCGCCCCGGTCTGCGACAGCCGCGACCGGGGGGCGGAGGGAGCGCTTCGGCGCGCTCGCGTGACCCCGTCCCGGGCCCCGACCCGGGACCTCATCCGGGTCCGGGTGCCGCGCGCAGCCAGAGGTCCCGGGTCAGGCCCGGGACGGGGTTTCGGGTGACGGCGTTTTCAGAAAGCCCAACAACCGCGGCTCCTCTCCCCTCAGCCCGGCCACGGGTGCGGCGTCAAGCGCGGCAAGCCGCTCGGCCCGCTCGCCCGCGTCCATCCCGGCCAGCCCCAGGACCGCCGGATGCACATAGGACTTGCGCGCGATCGTGGGCGTGTTGTGCAGCCGCTCGGCCGCCGCCACCGCCATGACCTTGACAGTCAGCCTCCCGCCCGCCGCCAGCGCCGCCTCGAAGGCCGCGAGCGTGCCGCCCCAGGTGCGGAAGGTCTTGGCCGTTGCGGGCGCCCCCGTCGCCTCCGCCAGCCAGGCGTTCACGTCCTGCGAGCCGACCCGCCGGACCGCACCGTCCTCGTCGATCCAGGTGAAGAGGTTGCGCCCCGGCAGGTCGCCGATCGCCTCGAACACCCGGACCAGCCGCCGGCCCTTCAGCGACAGCCGCACCTCGCGCCCGCCCTTGGCGCGGAACCGCAGCCGCACCGCGCCATCGGCCACCGTCAGATGCCGCGCGAGCAGCGTCGTCGCGCCGAAGGTGCGGTTGGCCGCCGTGTAGGCCTCGTTGCCGATCCGCAGGAAGGCCTGGTCCATCAGCAGCACCAGCGCCGCGCGGGTGAAAGCGAGATCGCCGACCTCGCCCCCCAGGTCGCGCGCGATCCGCGCCCGCAGGCCCGGCAGCGCCGCGCCGAAGGCGGGCAGCCCGGCGAACTTGGTCTCGCCGCGCAGCGCGGACCAGAGCGGGTGATAGCGGTACTGCTTGCGTCCCCGCGCATCGAGGCCGGTGGCCTGGATATGGCCCGAGGGGTCGGGGCAGATCCACACGCCGGTCCAGGCGGGCGGAATCCCGAGGCCGCGGATGCGCGCCACCTCCGCCTGCGGCACGGCTGCCCCGTCCTGCCGGTAGCAGAACCCCCGCCCCGCCCGCCGGCGCAGGATGCCGGGGTCGCGGTCCGAGACGTAGGTGAGGGCGGGGAAGACATCACGCGCCATGGCGACAGGCCAACCCGGGCGGCAGCGGGAGGTTCCGTGCCTTGCCGGGAAGGACACGACCGGCCCGGACCGGGTCCGCGGCGGGGTGCCCCGGGGCTGGTCGCTGCCTCCCCTCACTCCGCGTGATACGTCACCGCCTTCACGTCCGCGTCCGGCGCGGTCTTCTGGCGGCGCACGATCAGCCGGTTCAGCGCGTTGACATAGGCCTTGACGCTGGCGACCACGGTATCGGTATCCGCCGACTGGCCGGTGGCGATGCGGCCGTCCTCCTCGATCCGCACGGTCACGGTGGCCTGGGCGTCCGTCCCCTCCGTCACCGCGCTCACCTGGTAGAGCTGCAGCGTCGCGCCGTGCTTCCACAGCATCCTGACCGCGTTGAAGGCCGCATCCACCGGCCCGCTGCCGGTCGCGTCGGTGGAATGGTCCACCCCGTCGATGGCCAGCGTCAGTTCCGCCTCCTGCGGGCCGTCCGTCCCGCAGACGACGCGCAGGCGGCGAACCTGCAGCGTATCGTGGACGTGGTCGGTCTCCTGGTCGCGCATCAGGGCGATCAGGTCGTCGTCGTAGACCTCCTTCTTGCGGTCGGCGAGCGCCTTGAACCGCACGAACACGTCGGCGAGCTGGTTGTCGGCCAGGTCGAACCCCAGGTCGCGCAGCTTGGCGCGCAGCGCCGCGCGGCCGGAGTGCTTGCCCAGCACGAGGCTGGTTTCCGACAGCCCGATGTCGGTCGGGCGCATGATCTCGAAGGTCTCGGCGTTCTTCAGCATGCCGTCCTGGTGGATGCCGGACTCGTGCGCGAAGGCGTTCTTGCCGACGATGGCCTTGTTGAACTGCACCGCGAAGCCGCTGACGGTCGCGACCTTGCGGCTGATCCCCATGATCTTCGTCGCGTCCACCCCGGTGCGGAAGGGCAGGATGTCGTTCCTGACCTTCATCGCCATCACCACCTCTTCCAGCGCCGTGTTCCCCGCCCGCTCGCCCAACCCGTTGATCGTGCACTCGATCTGCCGCGCCCCGGCCTCCACCGCCGCGAGCGCGTTGGCCGTCGCCATGCCGAGGTCGTTGTGGCAATGCGTGGCGAAGATGATCCCGTCCGCTCCCGGCACCCGCTCCAGCAACATCCTGATGATCTTCGCGGATTCGAACGGGTAGGTGTAGCCCACCGTATCGGGGATGTTGATCGTGCTCGCCCCGGCCCGGATCGCGATCTCCACCACGCGGCACAGATAGTCGTGTTCGGTCCGCGTCGCGTCCATCGGCGACCACTGCACGTTGTCGCACAGGTTGCGGGCGTGGGTCACGGTGTCGTGGATCCGCTCGGCCATCTGGTCCATGTCGAGGTTCGGGATCGCCCGGTGCAGCGGCGAGGTGCCGATGAAGGTGTGGATGCGCGGTCGCTTCGCATGCCGCACCGCCTCCCAGCAGCGGTCGATGTCCTTGTAGTTGGCACGGGCGAGGCCGCAGACCTGCGCCCGCTCGGCGGCCCGGGCGATGGCGGTGACGGCGGCGAAGTCGCCTTCCGAGGCGATCGGGAACCCGGCCTCGATGATGTCGACGCCCATGTCGTCGAGCATCCGCGCGATGTCGAGCTTCTCCTCGTGCGTCATCGTGGCGCCGGGCGACTGCTCGCCGTCGCGCAGCGTGGTGTCGAAGATCAGGACCTGGGGCTGGTCGGCTGTGGTCATCTGGGGCTTTCCTTGTGCGGTTGACCGGGCGCTGTCACCTCCGAGCGGTCGCGCCCTGTCAGGCACGCTCAGAGGCGGCTAAGGAGAAGCCGGTCGCCGGAAAGGAATGCGGGTCCCTGACGCATGGCCGGAACGATACGGGGCCATCCGGGCGGAACGCAAGCGGAAATCCCGGCGGTCGTCAACGCCGTCGCGACGTGCCACAATTCGGCCCACCCCGGATGATTGATGACGCCATGGCCCGCAGCGCAAGCCCCTACGACGACCTGCCGCCCCGCGCCTTCTGGCGGCGCGCGGTGGCCGAACCCGGCGTCGCGGGGCTGGCCGACCTGTGGGCGAGCCGCTGGGACCTGCCGGCCGACGCGCGCTTCGCGACCTACGGGTCCTGCTTCGCCCAGCACATCGCCCGGGCGCTGCGGGCGCGCGGCATGGGCTGGATCGACGCCGAGCCCGCGCCGCCCCGGACGCCCGAGGGCGTGGCGGCGGCCTTCAACTATTCCGTCTTCTCGGCCCGCACCGCCAACATCTACACCGCGGCGCAGCTGCGGCTGCTTCTCGATCTCGCCACCGGCAGCGACCTTTCGCGGCCGGAGGTCTGGGACGACGGCGGCACCTTCCGCGACTCGCTCCGCCCGGCGATCGAGCCCGACGGCTTCGCCTCGCGCGACGAGGCGCTGGCCTCGCGCGCGAGCCTGATCCGCGCCTTCCGACGGTCGGTCGAAGGGGCGGACGTGTTCGTCTTCACCCTGGGCCTGACCGAGGGGTGGATCAGCACCCGGACCGGCCAGCCCTACGCCATGTGCCCCGGCACGCTCGGCGGCAGCTTCGACCCCGCCACGCACGGCTTCGTCAACTCCCGCAGCGCGGCCATCCGGGCCGACCTCGACGCCGCGCTCGCACTGTTGCGGCAGCTCAACCCGGGGGTGAAGCTCTTGCTGACGGTCAGCCCCGTCCCGCTCACCGCCACCGCCTCGGGCGACCACGTCCTCGTCGCCACCACCCGGTCCAAGGCCACGCTCCGCACCGTCGCGGCCGAACTCGCGGCCGACGACGCGGGGGTCGACTACTTCCCCAGCTACGAGATCATCACCGGCGCGCCCGCCCGCATGGCCTTCTTCGAGGACAACCTGCGGTCGGTGCGGCCCGAGGGCGTGGCGACCGTCATGGGCCACTTCTTCAAGGGCCTGCGCCTGACCGCCCCCGCCCGCCACGGCGCGGTCCCGAGCCCGCTCCGCGCGCTGCGCGCCGCCCGCCGCGCCATGCGGGCCGAGGCGCTGGTCTGCGAGGAGGCGATGCTCGATGGCGCGACCTGACCTTCTGATCCTCGGCGACAGCCACACCGCGGCGCTGGTCGCCGGGGCGCGCGAAATGGGTCTGAGCGTCGGGCACCTCTACCTGTCGGGCAACGTCTGGCATGCGGGCCTCGTCACCGGCCACCCGCTGCGCGGGCTGACCTCGGGCAAGCGCCGGATCGCCATGGCGATCGCCCGAGTGCGGATCGACGCCGGCATCCCGTCGCTGTTCACGCCCGGCCTGCCGGTCGTCGCCTCCTTCGGCTGGCACCTCGGCCGCATGGTGCCGGTCTTCGGCATCGCCGGGCACGGGGCGGATCCGGATACCGGCGGGCATTTCGTCAGCCGCGGCTTCCTGTCGGCCTATACCCGCGCCCTGCGCGGCGGGCTGATCGACGCGCTGGTGGCCGGGGCGGCCAAGGCCCCGGTGGTCGCGGTCGCCCCGCCGGTCGTGCAGCCCGACCCGGTGGCGATGGCCATGGCCCGCGCCATCACCGCGCACCTGCGCGCGGGCGGGATGCGCGTCATCGACCCGCGCGACGGCATGGGGGTGGCGGGCGACCCGCTGCCCGAACCCTTGCGCGCCGAGGACGGCGTCCACGGCAACGCGGCCTATGGCCTGGCCGTCATGCGCGACCTTGCCGCACAGGGGTTGATCCCCGGAAGGGACGCGCTTTCTTCCCCCGCGGCGTAAGCGGGGGGATCATGCGGTCACTGGTCATCGGCGCATCAGGCGGCATCGGCGCGGCGCTGGTCGCGGCACTGGCGCAGCGGGGCGAGGTCACGGGCCTGTCGCGGTCCCGCGACGGGCTGGACGTGACCGACGAGGCCTCGGTCGCCCGCGTGCTGGGCACGCTGACCGGGCCGTTCGAGACGATCATCGTCGCCACCGGCGCGCTTGTCATCGCCGGGCAGGGACCGGAGAAGTCGCTGAAGGCGCTCGACCCCGCTGCGATGGCCGCGCAATACGCGGTCAACTGCATCGGCCCGATGCTCTGCCTGAAGCACGCGCTGCCCCTGATCCCCCGCGACGCCCCCGCCCGCTTCGCCGCGATCTCGGCCCGCGTCGGGTCGATCGGCGACAACGCGCTCGGCGGCTGGTATTCCTACCGCGCGGCCAAGGCGGGGCTGAACCAGATGCTGCGCACCGCGGCGATCGAGCTTGCCCGCAGCCACCGGCAGCTCGTCGTGGCCGCGCTGCACCCCGGCACCGTCGACACGCCCTTCACCGCCGCCTACACGCCCGCCTACGCGAAGCTCGCCCCCGACGCCGCCGCCACGGGCCTGCTCGCGGCGCTCGACGCCATGACCCCGGCCGATACCGGCAGCTTCCGCGACTGGGAGGGCAAGAGCCTCCCATGGTAGGACGGCTGATCCTGCTTCTGGGCGACCAGTTGACCCCCGGCACGCCGATGCTGGCGGCGGCCGACCGGGTGCGCGACGTGATCGTGATGGCCGAGGTGATGGCCGAAGGCACCTACGTTCCCCACCACCCGCAGAAGATCGTCCTGATCCTGGCGGCGATGCGCAAGTTCGCCGCCGCCCTGCGGGCCGACGGCTGGACCGTGGCCTACTCCCGCCTCGACGACGCGGACAACACCCAGACCATCCCCGGCGAGCTGATCCGCCGGGCGGCGGAGCGCGGCATGTCCGAGGTCTGGGCCACGGAGCCCGGCGAGTGGCGGCTCGACGCGCTGCTGCGCGACCTGCCGCTGAAGACGCGCATCTGGCCCGACACCCGCTTCATCGCCTCCAAGGCCGACTTCGCCGCCTGGGCCGCGGGCCGCAGGCAGCTGCGGATGGAGTTCTTCTACCGCGAGATGCGGCGGAAGACCGGCCTGATGATGGACGACGGCGAACCGGCGGGCGGGCAGTGGAACTACGACCACGACAACCGCAAGCCGGCGAAGCCCGACCTGTTGCGCCCGAAGCCGCCGCGCTTTCCGCCCGATGCGGTGACGGCCGAGGTCATCGCCCTCGTGAGGCGCAGCTTTCCGCCCTACTTCGGCACGCTCGAACCCTTCGGCTGGGCCACCGACCGCGCCGGGGCGTTGCAGGCGCTCGACCACTTCATCGCCGAAAGCCTGCCCTTCTTCGGCGACTACCAGGACGCGATGTTGCGTGACGATCCAACGCTTTATCACGCGCTCCTCTCACCCTACATGAACTGCGGCCTGCTCGACCCGATGGAGGTCTGCCGCGCCGCGGAGGCCGCCTGGCGCGCCGGTGGCGTCCCCATCAATGCGGCCGAAGGCTTCATCCGCCAGATCCTCGGCTGGCGCGAATACGTCCGCGGCATCTACTTCCTCGAAGGCCCCGACTACACCGCGCGCAACGCCCTTGGCGCGACGCGGACACTGCCCGAGGTCTACTGGGGCGGCCCGACGAAGATGGCCTGCATCGAGGCCGCGGTCGCCCAGACACGCGACATGGCCTATGCCCACCACATCCAGCGCCTGATGGTGACGGGCAACTTCGCGATCCTCGCCGGCGTCGAACCCCGGCAGGTCCACGCATGGTATCTCGCCGTCTACATCGACGCTTACGAATGGGTCGAGGCGCCGAACACCGTGGGCATGAGCCAGTTCGCCGACGGCGGCGTGGTCGGGTCCAAGCCCTACGTCAGCTCCGGCGCCTACATCGACCGGATGAGCGACTATTGCCGCACCTGCGCCTACAGGGTGCGCGAAAGGACCGGCCCCGACGCCTGCCCGTTCAACCTGCTCTACTGGCACTTCCTGAACCGCCACCGCGCGCGGTTCGAGGGCAACCCGCGCATGGCCAACATGTACCGCACCTGGGACAGGATGGACGAGGCCCACCGCACCCGCGTGCTCGCCGATGCCGACGCCTGGCTCGCGCGGCTCGACGCGGGCGAGCCGGTGTAGTCAGGCCCGCACCCCCGCGAAGCGGCCCTGCCAGTCCGCGCGTTCCTCGTCGGTGATCTTGCGGAACAGGTTGTCGGGCACGTCGAAGGCGTGGCCGGCGGGCAGGCGGGCCAGCGCTGCGCCCGCGTCGGCGGGCCAGGTCCAGTCTTCCGACCGCAGCGCCGCCATCATCGCCGCCGCCGCGTCGGGGATGAAGGGCCGCGACAGGATCGCGTAGAGGCGGATCAGGTTCAGCGCCAGCCGCGCCGTCATCGCGGCCTGCGCCGGGTCGGTCTTCACCGCCGTCCAGGGCGCGGCCGCCTGCAGATACTCGTTCCCGAGCACCCACAGCGCCCGCAGCTCCCCGGCCGCGCGCCGCACCTCGATGGCGTCCATCGCGGCCTCGTAGGCGCGCAGGCCCGCCGTCAGGTCGGCCGCCAGCCGGGCCTCGCGGTCCCCGGCGACGCCGCCTGCCGGGATCGTCGCGCCGAGTTTCGCCCTGGCGAACTTCGTCACCCGGCTGACGAGGTTGCCGAGCACGTCGGCCAGGTCCTTGTTCACGCTCGCCTGGAAGTTCTCCCAGGTGAACTCGCTGTCGCTGCTTTCGGGCGCGTGCGACAGGAGCCACCAGCGCCAGTAATCCGCAGGCAGGATCGACAGCGCCTGGTCCATGAACACCCCCCGCCCCTGCGAGGTGGAGAACTGCCCGCCGTCATAGTTGAGGTAATTGAACGACTTGATGTAGTCGACGAGCTTCCACGGCTCGCCCGACCCCATGATCGTCACGGGAAAGCTCAGCGTGTGGAAGGGCACGTTGTCCTTGCCCATGAACTGGTAGTAGGTGACGTCCCCCGCCCCCTTGTCCGTCCGCCACCAGCGTTCCCAGGCCGCGTCGGGCTGGCCGGTCGCGTCGGCCCACTCTGCCGTTGCGGCGATGTATTCGATCGGCGCGTCGAACCAGACGTAGAAGACCTTGCCCTCCATTCCCGGCCAGGGCTCGGTCCCCCGCATCACCGGCACGCCCCAGAACAGGTCGCGCGTGATGCCGCGGTCCTGCAGCCCCTCGCCGTCGTTGAGCCATTTCTTCGCGATGCTGGTCGTCAGCACCGGCCAGTCCACCTTCGAGTCGATCCAGGCCGCCAGCCGGTCCTTCATCGCCCGCTGCCGCAGGTAGAGGTGCTTCGTCGCCCGCACCTCGAGGTTCGTGGACCCGCTGATCGCCGACCGGGGGTCGATCAGGTCGGTCGGGTCGAGCTGCTTGGTGCAGTTCTCGCACTGGTCGCCGCGCGCGGCGGGGTAGCCGCAGTTCGGGCAGGTGCCGGTGATGTAGCGGTCGGGCAGGAAGCGGCCGTCGTCGATGGAGTAGACCTGCCGCTCCTCGACCTCGGCGATCAGGCCCGCATCGGCCAGCCGCCCCGCGAAGTGCTGCGTCAGGCGGTGGTTGCGCGCGCTCGACGACCGGCCGAAGTGGGTGAAGGACAGCCGGAACCCGGCCGCGAGGTCAGCCTGCACCCTGTGCATCGCCGCGCAGAACTCCGCCACGGGCATGCCCGCCTTGGCCGCGGCAAGCTCGGCCGGCGTGCCGTGCTCGTCGGTGGCGCAGATGAACATCACCTCGTCGCCGCGCGCCCGGCGATAGCGCGCATAGAGGTCGGCCGGAAGCTGGCTGCCGACCAGGTTGCCCAGGTGCTTGATCCCGTTGATGTAGGGGATCGCCGAAGTGACCAGAACCCGCGCCATGATGCCCCCGTGCCCGCCGCTGCGGCGGTGTAGCGCAGGGGTCCGGCGGGGGCCAGAGGGGCGGATGCGGGCGCCTGCCGCCCGCGCGGGATCAGCCCATCTGCCGCCTGCGCGACGGGGGCAGGCGCAGGTCGCGGCGGTCGTGCCAGGCGTAGTATTCGGTCAGCGCCGCCCACCACAGCCGGAACGGGGCCAGATACAGCGCCCGCGCCAGCCCCGCCGCGGGGGCCTCGGCCTCGGTCACCATCCGCATCGCGGGCAGGTAGCCGCGCCGGGCCGAGGCGCGGACGAGGTGGAACCACGCGCGCTCCACCTGCGCGCGGGGGCGGCTGTCGAGCAGCCGGTGCCAGGCGATCCAGCCGAGCGCCGGGTCGCCGCGGTTGGCCAGCCGGTGGTCCACCACCCGCCAGGCGCGGGCATCGTCGGCGAGCGGCGCCATCATCCCCGCAAGGCTCAGCGCCTCGACATCGTTGCCGTGGCTCAGGAGCAGCCGGTTCAGCGCGGCCTGCAGGGCAGGGGGGTTCTGCTTGTGGACCCGCAGCGCGATGCGGGCTTCGGCAAGGGCTTCGCGCAGCAGGGTCATCGGGGCACCATCGGCGGCGCGCCGCAGTCCCGCCCCCGGGAGGCCGCGCCTCTGCCCCGGTGATACCACATTTCCGCCGCAATGCGCCCCGCCGCGTGGAAACAGGCTGTTTCCGCGGTCAGCGCAGCGCGGGCGGGATCCCCGCGACGGTCCATGCGGCCGGGGGCAGGCTGCGCGCCCGCAGGCGGCGCAGCCGCCAGTGCGGCGCGGCCTCGCCTCCCCAGGGCGCAGGTGGCCCGTCAGGCGGGATCGCGGCCATGTGCCAGCGCGTCTCGACCCCCGCCGCCCCGCCCTCGCCCTCGGTCAGGATCACGCCCAGCGGCGCGGGCCGCCCCGCCGCGCGGGCGGGCACCGCCCCGGCCTCGGCCGCCAGGTGCAGGCGGCGCACCGCGGTCAGGCCGGGCAGGCCCGCCCATTCGGCGACGCACAGCGGCACCGCCCCGCTGCGCAGCGATTCCTCCAGCACCCAGGGGATGTCCTCGGGCCGCCGCGCGCCGCATAGGATCAGCCGGTGGGGGTCGACGAAGGCCGCCAGCCCCGGCGGGTGCAGCCGGTCGGCATCCCAGGCCGGATAGGCCCAGACGACCGGCCCGGCCATGCGGCCCATCAGCATCGCCGCCAGCGCCCGCCGCCCGGGGCCGCAGAACTCGTGCAGCCGGGCCCGCGCCAGGGTCAGGGGCGCGTCGGGAGGGCCGATCAGGGCCTGGTCGCCCTCGGCCCCCGAACGATGCAGAATCGGAGCGCGCATGGGGCGCAAGCCTGCCATGTTCGTGCAATGTTCTCAATTGCCCTTGCGCCGTGCGCGGCTAGGGTGCCGCCCCGCAGCACGGGGGACGACATGGATCGGGTGACGCTGGGGCAGACGGGGCTGACGGTGCCGGCCTTCTGCCTCGGCACGATGACCTGGGGCAACCAGACGCCCGAGGCCGACGCGCACGCCCAAGGCGACATGGCCGTCGCCCACGGACTGACCTTCTGGGACACGGCCGAGATGTATCCCGTCAACCCGATCCGGGCCGAGACGGTGGGGCGCACCGAGGCCTTTATCGGTTCGTGGCTCGCGTCGCGCAGGGGCCGCGACCGGCTGGTCCTCGCGACCAAGATCACCGGCGCGGGCCAGCGCGCGGTGCGCGACGGCGCGCCGATCACGCCCGCCGCGATTCGCGCGGCGGTCGAGGGCTCGCTGCGGCGGCTGGGGACGGACTACATCGACCTCTACCAGCTGCACTGGCCCAACCGGGGCAGCTACCACTTCCGCCAGATCTGGACCTACCGCCCGCCGTCGGACCGCGCCGCTGCTGAATCCCACATGGTCGAGGTGCTGGAGACCGCGCGCGACCTGATCGCCGAGGGCAAGATCCGCCACATCGGCCTGTCGAACGAAAGCACCTGGGGTGCCGCCGCCTGGCTGCGGCTGGCCGACGCCCACGGCCTGCCGCGGATGATGACGGTGCAGAACGAATACTCGCTGCTGTGCCGCCAGTTCGACAGCGACTGGGCCGAGTTCGCGGCGATGGAGCGGATGCCGCTGCTCGCCTTCTCGATTCTCGCCACCGGCCTCCTGACCGGCAAGTATGCCGACGGCGGCACGCCCCCCGGATCGCGGCGCGCGAACAACCCTGATCTCGGCGGCCGCTGGGGCCAGCCCGCGCAGGACGCGGTCGCGGCCTATGCGCAGGTGGCGGCGAAGCACGGGCTCGGCCTGCCGCAGATGGCGATCGCCTGGGTCAGGACGCGGCCCTTCCCGGTGATCCCGATCCTCGGTGCCACCACCGCGGCGCAGCTTGCGGTCGGCATCGCGGCGACCGGCCTGCACCTGGCACCCGAGGTGCTGGCCGACATCGCCGCGGTCCACCGCCGGTTTCCGCAGCCCTATTGACCGCCGCGCCGCCGTCGCCGAAACACCTCGCCATGTGGCGCGCCCTGGCCTTCACCCTGACCCTTGCCCTTTCGGCCTGCGTCGGCGCGCCGCGCGACCCCGCGCCGTCGGCCACGGGCGGCGAGATCGCGACGACGACGCTTCCCCCCGCGGCCGCGCCCCCCGCCGCCGCGCCTGCGGTCGCCGCACCTCCCCCCGCCGCGCCCCCCGCCGCGCCCGGTGTCGAGCCGTCCGCGCCGCAAGCTGCGCCCGAAGCCCTTCCGCCCGAAGCCCCCGCGCCCGAACCTCCCCCGCCCGAAGCCCCTGCGCCCGCTGCGCTGTCCGCGCCCCCGCCGTCTCCGCAACAGCTCGTCTGCGAAAGGCGCGGCGGGTCGTGGCTGCGCGTCAACCCCGGGTCGGACGCGCGCGCCTGCGTCCGCCGCACCCGCGACGCGGGGCGGCGCTGCGACGCGGGCGCCGACTGCGCGGGCGACTGCCTCGCCCGCTCGATGACCTGCGCGCCGGTCACGCCGCTGTTCGGCTGCCAGGAGATCCTCGACGATACCGGGCGCAGGATGATGCAATGCATCGAGTGACCGCGCTTCTGGTCCTGGCCGCCTGCGCGGCCGCCCCGCCGCCGCCCGCGGCCTTCCGCCCGCCCGATGCGCCGATCTGGTCGAACGCGGTGATTGACATGGCCGATCTCGCGGGCGACTGGGTGCAGGTCGCGGCCTTCGCCACCGCGCCGCCGCCCTGCGGCACCCAGGGCCTGCGGCTGTCGCCCGCGCCGGGCGGCCTTGCCGCCGACGGCGCGCTCTGCGGCGACGGCGGCACCGCGCCCGTGGCGGGTCGGCTCGCCTTCGCCGGCCCCGGCCGCCTGCGCCCCGGGGCCGGGGCCGACTGGTGGGTGATCTGGGCCGACACCGACCTGCGGACGCTCGCCATCGGCACGCCCGACGGCCGGTTCGGCTTCATCCTCGAAAGGTCGGGTCGCCTGCCGCCCGACCGGCTGGAGGCGGCGCGCCGGGTGTTCGACTTCAACGGCTACCGCACCGCCCAGCTTCAGGTGTTCTGAAGCCCGCGCAGATAGCCCGGCATGTCCCGCGCGCTGACCTGCGCCGCCCGCACCAGGCTGTCGAAGTGGTCGGTGATCCGACCCACCCGCACGGTGTCGCGGAAGGCCACGTAGTCCGACCCCATGTAGATCACCGCCAGCCGCGGCCCGAAGACGGTGACCGGGGCGGAAAACACTTGCCGCGCGTCGTAGGCGTAAAGCCGCAGCGACGGATAGAGCCGCTCCGCCAGGGCGATCATGTGGGCCATCGCCCCCCGCCGCACCGCCGCGGGCAGGCCGTGGTAATAGCCCGTCGCCCCGGCGAAGGCCGCAAGCTCGTGCACCGGCAGCGCGATCTCGTAATCCGACCCCGCCGCGTTCATCCAGGCGAGCCGGTCCGCGAAGGCGCCGAAAGCCTGTTCCGCGGTCCGGCCTTCCTCCATCGCGTATTCCCAGGCGACCATCTCGTGCGTCTTCAGCATGTCGGGCAGCGTCGCGGGCACGTGGCGGATCTTGTAGCCCGCCGCCTCCTGGTGCCAGGCGAAGATCGTCTCGTCGATCAGCGCGCGCGCGGCGGCCGTCATCTGCGCCTGCGCCGCCATCAGCTCGGCGAGCGGCTCCGGCCGCCCGGTCAGGCCCAGAAGCCAGTCGGTGCTGATCCCCAGCGCCTCGGACAGGTCGGCCGCGAGCCCCGCGCCGGGCAGCCGGTCGGTCGCCGCCAGAAGCTGGCTGATGGTCGAGCGGTCCGCCCCCACCGCGCGGGCGAGCGCCGCCTGCGGCATGGCGCGCCAGGCCATCGCCTCGGCGAGGCGGGCACGGAACAGGGCGGCACGAATGCGGCGATCCGGCATGTGTTGGACCTTGTCAACGATGTTGTGCAAATGTTGCGCATGTTCCGCGTTCTCGCAAGACCGGGAAAGTGCTAGGGTCGCGGGAACAAGATGATGGGGAAACGATTGTCCGGGCGCGCAGCCGACGACATCGAATGGCCGACCCTGGCCCTTCTCGCGGCGACCTACGCCGCCTGGCTCTGGGCGACCGCCGGGCTCTACGCCTGGTCGCCGGTCGCGGGCGTCCTCCTGGCCGGCATCGCCATCGCGCAGTTCTCGTCGCTGCAGCACGAGGCGCTGCACGGCCACCCCTTCCGCAGCGCGCGGGCCAACGCGGCGATCGTGTTCCCGTCGCTCGGCCTGACCGTGCCTTACGAACGCTTCCGCGACACGCATCTCGCCCACCACCACGACCCGATCCTGACCGACCCCTACGACGACCCGGAGTCGAACTACCTCGACCCCGCGGTCTGGGCCGGCCTGCCCGCCCCGGCGCGCGCCGCGCTGCGCCTGAACAACACGCTGCTCGGCCGGATGGTGCTGGGACCGCTGATCGGGAACGCGATGTTCCTGACCTCCGAGGCGCGCGCGCTCCGGGCGGGCATCCCCGGCGCGCGGCGCGCCTGGGCCCTGAACCTGGCCGGCCTGGTGCCGGTGGCGGCCTGGCTCTGGGTCGCGGCGATGCCGTGGTGGGCCTATCTCCTCGCCGCCTGGATCGGCCACGGGCTCCTGAAGCTGCGCACCTTCCTCGAACACCGCGCCCACGAGCAGAGCCGCGCCCGCACCGTCATCATCGAGGACCGGGGGCCGCTGGCGCTCCTGTTCCTGAACAACAACCTGCACGTGGTGCACCACATGCACCCGCAGGTCGCCTGGTACCGCCTGCCCGCGCTGTATCTCGGCAACCGCGCGCATTACATCCGGCGCAACGACGGCTACGTCTACCGCTCCTACCTGCAGATCATCGGCCGGTTCTTCCTGACGCCGAAGGATCCCGTGCCGCACCCGTTGATGAACCGCGATCAGGCCTGATCGGCCCCGAAGCCGTGCATCCGGCGCGACCATTGCAGCGCGACGAGCACCCCCTTCAGCCGCGGCAGCAGATACAGCGACAGCCCGACCGTCCCGACCGAGAAGACGGTCAGCAGGACCAGCGGGTCGGGCCGCCAGGTGACGAAGGCCCACAGCAGCAGCGGGGCCATCAGGTGCCCGACGATCAGGATCGTCAGATAGGCCGGGCCGTCGTCGGCGCGCTGGTGGTGCAGCGCGGTGCCGCAGACCGTGCAGTGGTCGGCGACCGCGAGGTAGCCCGTCATCATCGGCCCCGCCCCGCAGGCCGGACAGCGCCGCCGCCACCCCCGGCGCAGGGCGACCCGCAGCGGGCGGTCGTCGTCGGCGGCGTGCGCCTCGGGATGATCGGTCAGGGCCATTCCCGGGCAGATACGCCGTCCCGCGTCCCGGCGTGAGGGGTCATTTCGCCCTTGCGCCACGATGTCACGCCGGATCGGCGCGACCCGGTCGGCCGCTGCGGTGGCGGTCGCCGACCGCCGGGCCTGTCGCACCCGATGCCAGGCGCAGCGTTTCGGGCGGTCCCCCCCTCCGGCCCGGCTGCGCCCGCGATCTGCCCTTGTGCGGTCCCGACGGGTTCGGGCGGTCCCCCCCTCCGGCCCGGCTGCGCCCGCGACCTGCCCTCGTGCGGTCCCGGCGGGTTCGGGCGTCCCCCCCTTCGGTCCGGCCCGGCTGCGCCCGCGATCTGCCCTCGTGCAGTCCCGGCGGGTTCGGGCGGCCCCCCGGTCCGGTCCGGCTGCGCCCGTCACCCGACTGCCGCTCCGCGCGGCCCGGCCTCAAGCAGCGCGGCAGACGATCACGCGGTCGCGGCCGCTGGCCTTGGCTTCCAAAAGGGCCCGGTCGGCGCGGTCGATCGAGACCGTGGCGGGTTCGGCGTGCGTCGCGGCGGGAACGACCGCGAGGCCGATCGACAGCGTGACCTTCACCGCCGTCTCGCGCGACACCGTGACGGGGCGGTCGCGGATCACCCGGCGCAGCCGGTCGGCCGCCGCCTGCGCCTCCATCGGCGAGGTGTCGGGCAGGACGATCAGGAACTCCTCCCCGCCGATCCGGGCGATCATGTCGCTGCCGCGCAGGTTGGCCGACAGCCGCGCCGAGACCTCGGCCAGCACCGCGTCGCCCGCAGCGTGGCCGTGGCGGTCGTTCACGTCCTTGAAGTGGTCGAGGTCGGCGATCATCACCGCGTAGACCGACCCCGCCCGCGCCGCGGCCGCCGCGATGTCGTCGAGCCGCGGCAGCGCGTAGCGGCGGTTGAACAGGCCCGTCAGCGGGTCGATCACCGCCAGCCGCAGGTGGTCGCGCAGCGCCGCGCGGGCCTGGTCGGCGCCGCGCTTGCGCTGGACGAGGCCGCGCAGCCGCAGCGCCACCTCGGTCGCCGTCACGCCCTGGTCGACCAGGTCGTTGACACCCACGTCGTAGGCCGTCGCCTGCTGGTCGGCGGGCAGCCCCGCCGCCGCGAGCACGATCGCGGCATGGCGCGAGCGGCTGCGGCTGCGCAGGTCCGACACCATCCGCAGCGCCGCCTGGGTGTCGAGGCCCCGCGCGTCGATGAAGAAGAGGTCGGCCTCCTCCACCCCGTCGCCCAGCGCCGCCTCGGGCGTCAGCAGCCGCCAGTCGGCGGTCATGTGCGCCCGCAGCGCCTGCCGCCAGCCCATCGCGGCACCGGGGTCGGCCGCGATCACCGCGATCCGGTCGGGCACCGCGGCGAAGCCCGCCTGCGCCTCGGCCATCCCCTGCATCAGCAGCGCGCCGGGGGGCGAGGTCAGCCCGTCGATCGTGCTGCTGCGCGCCCGCAGAAGGTTGCGCAGCCGCGCCAGCAGCACCTCGTCGGCCACCGGCTTGGCCAGGAAATCCTCCGCCCCCGCCGCGAGCGCGGCCATCCTGAGCCGCGGCTCGTGCGAGGAAGACAGCACGACGACGGGAATCGCGCCGGTCACTGGATCGGCCCGTAGGGCGGCAAGCACGGCGGTCCCGTCCATGTCGGGCAGCATCAGGTCGAGCAGGATCAGGTCCGGCACCTCGCGCCGGGCGACGCGCAGGCATTCGGCCCCCGACCCCGCCGTCAGCGGCACGTAATGCGCCGAGGCGAGTTTCACCTTCAGGACGATGCGGTTGGTGGCCACATCGTCGACGATCAGGATTCGGCCGGACATGTCACCTTCTAGCGGCTTGACCTCAGCACGTCGTGCGCTGTCCGAACATCTGGTGCTAAAGTCGTTAAGAAAAGCTTTCCCCGAAAAGATTTCGGGGGGTGGTGTCAACCGAACCGGCGGAATCGTGCCAAAGGCGGGGCAATGAAGGCGCAACGGGCCGAGGATCTGGCGACGGGGATGTTCCTGTGGCTCGCGGGGGAGGAGGCGTTGGTCGCGGCCTTCCTCGCCGAGGCGGGGCTGGCACCCGCGGACCTCGCCGCGCAGGCGGCGCGGCCCGAGTTCCTCGCGGCGGTGACCGATTTCGTGCTGCAGGACGACGCCCGCGTCATCGCCGCCGCCGCTGCCGTGGGCATCCGGCCCGAAGACGTCGCGCAGGTCCGGGCCGCGCTGCCCGGCGGGCAGGCCCCGCTCTGGACCTGACGGGCGCGATCGGCCACGCTCCGCCGCGGCAGCGGGGGGCAGGCATGCGCGACATCGGCGGAATCGTCTTCGACAAGGACGGCACGCTGTTCGACTTCCGCGCGAGCTGGGGCCGCTGGACGGAAACCGTGCTGCACAGCCTGTCGGCCGACGCCGACCACGCCGCGATGGCGCGCGCGATCGGCTTTCTGCCCCACACGGGCGATTTCGTGGCCGACAGCCCGGTCATCGCCGGCACCCCCCGCGACATCGCGCTGACGCTGCTGCCGCTCCTGCCCGCATGGCAGGCCGACGCGCTCGAGGCGCACCTGAACCGCTTGGCCATGGCGGCCGAGATGCAGCCGGTGACGGCGCTTGCGCCGTTCCTCGCGTCCCTGCGTGCGCGCGGCCTGCGCCTGGGGCTCGCCACCAACGACACCGAGGCCCCGGCCCGCGCGCACCTTGCCCGCCACGGGGCGACCGGCCTCTTCGACCTGGTGGCGGGCTGCGATTCGGGCTTCGGGGCCAAGCCCGGGCCGGGGATGCTGACCGCCTTCGCCGCCCGCGCGGGCCTGCCCGCGGGCCGCGTCGCGATGGTGGGCGACAGCCGCCACGACCTCGCCGCGGGGCGCGCGGCGCGCATGGTGACGGTCGGCGTGCTGACCGGCATCGCCACGGCCGCGGACCTGCGCGACCTCGCCGACGCGGTGCTGCCCGACATCACGCACCTGCCCGCCTGGCTCGACGCGGCTTAAAGCGACATCTCCTGTCGGGCACGAACCTTCGCCGCCCCCGGCGATGCGCCAAGCTGCCCGCAGCCGGGGGGGTTCCCATGAACGACGACGCAAGGCCGCGCAGGCGGGCCGGGGGGCGGGCGGGCAACATGGCCCGCGCCGGCACGGCGACCATCGACCAGATGCCCTGGCGGCTGCCCGTCAACCCCGACCGCCCGATCGGACCGCTCGACGACGACGGCGTGCAGCGCATCCACAAGGGCGCGATGCGCATCCTGGCCGAGATCGGGGTCGAGATGCTGAACCCCGAGGCCCTGTCACACCTGAAGGCCGCGGGCTGCATCGTGAACGGCCAGAACGTCCGCATGGACGAGGCCTTCGTGATGGAGATGCTGGCCCGCGCGCCCGCGACCTTCCCGATCACCCCGCGCAACGCCGACCGCGCGGTCATGCTGGGCGGGCAGCACATCGTCTTCGGCGCGGTCGCCTCGCCGCCCAACGTCTGGGACCTCGAACGCGGCAAGCGCACCGGCAACTGGGCCGCGTTCCAGGAGTTCGTGCGCCTGACGCAGTATTTCAACTGCATCCACCTTGCGGGGGGCTATTCGGTCGAACCCGTCGACGTCCACCCCTCCGTCCGCCACCTCGACTGCCTGCAGGAACTCCTGACCGTCACCGACAAGGCCGTCCACGCCTATTCGCTGGGGGCCGAGCGGGTCGAGGACGCGATGGAGATGGTGCGGCTGGCCGGGGGACTGTCGCCGTCGGAGTTCGACGCGACGCCCCGGATGTATACCAACATCAACTCGGTCAGCCCGCTGAAGCACGACTATCCGATGCTCGACGGGGCGATGCGGATGGCGCGGCGCGGGCAGGCGGTGATCGTCACGCCCTTCACGCTCGCCGGGGCCATGGCCCCCGTGACGCTGGCCGGGGCGGTCGCGCTGTCGCTGGCCGAGGCGCTGGTCGCCATCGCGCTGCTGCAATGGATCGCACCGGGCTGCCCCGTCGCCATCGGCACCTTCACCTCGAACGTCGACATGAAGTCGGGCGCGCCCGCCTTCGGCACGCCCGAATACATCCGCGCCACGCAGATGACGGGCCAGCTCTGCCGCTTCTACGGCGTGCCGATCCGCTCCTCGGGCACCTGTGCGGCCAACGTCCCCGACGCCCAGGCGATGTGGGAGACGATGAACTCGCTCTGGGCCGCGATGCAGTCGGGCAGCAACCTCGTCTTCCACGCGGCCGGGTGGCTCGAGGGCGGGCTGATCGCCAGCCCCGAGAAGTTCGTGATGGACTGCGAGGTGCTCCAGATGCTCCAGCGCTATTGCGACGACCGGCTCTGGGCCACCACCGACGACGACCTCGCCATCGACGCCATCCGCGAGGTCGGCGCGGGCGGGCACTACTTCGGCGTGCAGCACACCCAGGACCGCTACCAGACCGCCTTCTACCAGCCCTTCGTCAGCGACTGGCGCAACTACGAGGCCTGGAACCTCGACGGCGCGGTCTGGACGCACGAACGCGCGCACCGGATGTACCGCGAGATCCTGGCCGGGTTCGAGCCCCCGCCGATGGACCACGCCGCGCGCGAGGCGCTGGACCGCTTCGTCGCCCGGCGGAAACAGGAAGGCGGCGCGCCGACCGATTTCTGAAGGCCCGTTCGGGATCCGTTAACTCCTGCCTGCGACACTGCCCGGGAATGGGGGTGCGATGCACGGGCTGGTTCATAAGGCATTCCGCGGCTTCGTCCACGCCGCCTACGGGCCGCGCGCCTGGGGCGAGGTGACGGCCGTGCTGAAGGACCTGCCCGCCGAAACCTTCGCGGCGCATGATCCGGGCGTGATCGCCGCCGCCGTCGCCGCCACGGCGGGCGTGCTCGACCGTCCGGCCGACGCGGTGCTGGAAGATTTCGGCATCTACCTCGCCTCGCACGAAGGGGTGGGGCCGCTGCGACGGCTGCTGCGGTTCGGCGGCGACGGCTTCGTCGACTTCCTGATGTCGCTCGAAGACCTGCCCGACCGCTGCCGCCTGGCGCTGCCGACGCTCGCCCTGCCCGAAATGCGGCTGGACGAAACGGGGGACGGGCGTTTCCTGCTGCGCATCCGCGGCGGCTTGCCGGGAACGGGCCATGTGCTGACCGGGCTCCTGCGCGCCATGGCCGACGATTACGGCGCGCTGGCGCTGCTGGAACACCGCGACGACGCCGGCGGGGACGGCGGCGGCGGCGGGGAGGCGGTGGCGATCCACCTCGTCGACGCCGGGCACCAGGCCGCCAAGGCCTTCCAGCTCGTCGCGGCGGTGCCGTGATGGACGGCGGCGGGACCAGGCCCGCCCCGGGCGCCTCCGGGCTGTCCGCCGCGGCGCTGTCGGCGCTGATGCCGATGCACCTGCGGCTGGACGCGCAGGGCTGCGTGGTGCAGGCGGGTCCGACCGCGCGGCGGCTGGTCGCCGACGCCCGGGGCCGCGATCTCTTCACCCTGTTCGAGGTGCGGCGGTTGCGGCCGCTGCCCGACATGGCGGCGCTCGGCCGCTGTCTCGGCCAGCGGCTGACGCTCGTGGACCGCAGCCACCGGCGCATCCGCCTGCAGGGGATCGCCGTTCCCTGCGGCGACGGCATCCTGGTCAACCTGTCCTTCGGCAGCCACCTCGACACCGCGGTCCGCGACCTCGGCCTGACCGTCGCCGACTTCGCGCCGACCGACCTCGCCGTCGACCTGCTCTACCTGATCGAGGCCAAGGCCACGCTGATGGACGAGCTCGGCCGCGTGAACGGCCAGCTCTTCGCGGCGAAGTCCGCGGCCGAGACCGCCGCGCTGACCGACATGCTGACCGGCCTCGTGAACCGCCGCGGCTTCGAGCAGCAGCTCGCGCGCAGCGTCGCCGTCGGCCAGCCCTTCGCGGTCATGCAGGTCGACCTCGACTTCTTCAAGCAGGTCAACGACAGCCTGGGCCACGCGGCGGGCGACGTCGTGCTGATGGCCTCGGCCCGGGCGATGCTCCGCGCCACCCGGGCGGGGGACGTCGTGGCGCGCCTCGGCGGGGACGAGTTCGCGATGATCCTGCCGGGCCAGACCGATCCGGCCACGCTCATCGCCATCGCCCGGCGCCTGATCTCCCGGCTCGAAGCGCCGATCGCGTTCCAGGGCCAGGCATGCCGGGTCTCGGGCAGCATCGGCATCGCCACGGCCCGGCCGGGCGAATCCGGCCCGTCGCTCCTCGCGCGCGCCGACGCGGCGCTCTACGCCGCCAAACGCGCAGGCCGCGGCCGGCCTGCCCTGGCCGAGCCCTGAGGCCGCAGCCGTCGGCCCGGGCCGCCCGCGGCACGGGCACCCCCCGCTGTCGCGGCGCGCCCGCCTCCGCCCGCGCCGCGGTGCGGCCGACGGTCCGGCCCCGGCCATGCCGTGTCGTCACCCTTCTCCCGCCCGCACCGCCTGCAGCACATGCACCCGGATCGCCGAGGCGAGCCCCACCTCCGGTCCCCGGCCCGCGTCGACCTCGGCCGCGAGCGCATTGAGGCTCACCCCGCGCCGTGCGGCAAGCGCGCGGAAGGCCCGCCAGAACTCGGGTTCGAGCGAGATGCTGGTGCGGTGCCCGTGCAGGGTGACCGAATGCTTTTCAGGCCGGGACATCGCCGCAAGCATAGCCGCCGCCCGCCCTGGCGCCACCGGAGTTTTCGAAAACTCCGGACCGGAGCCTTCAAAGGCTCCGGCACGCTTCGTTCGAAGCGATCGGTCACACCACCCGGCGCAGCGGCTCGTTGTTGCAGAAGATCACGAACTGGCCCGCATTCTCCACCACCGGAAAGCCGCGCCGCTGCATCTCGCCCAGAAAGGGGTCGCGGCCGACGAAGCGTTCCACGTCGCGCACCTTGCGACGGACGACGCCCCCGTCGCGCGCGGCCTGCGAGGCGAAGACGTGGGCGATCCAGTGGTCCGCGGACAGATACTCCGGCAGTCCCGCCATGGCGCTCCCCCTTTTCCCGGCAGGCTACGGCGGCGAGGTTAACCGCCGGTTACTCCGGATCGCGCCTCTGCCCGTCCAGCCTCTGCCCGTCCAGCTTCCGCGCCGCCGCCTCCGCCTCCGCCCGGTCCTTCGCCTTCTCGCCCGTCGTCCGCCCGAACTTGGCGGCATTCGCAGCGGCGGCCGCCCGGGCCTGCGCGCGCGCGCGGGCCTTCCGCGCCCTGTTCAGGTTCACCACGCTCATTCCGGGCCGATCATCTTCTCGGGCCGCACGACGCGGTCGAAGGTCTCGCCATCCACCAGGCCCAGCGCCATCGCCGCCTCGCGCAAGGTCGTGCCGTTGCGGTGCGCCGTCTTGGCCACCCTGGTCGCCGCGTCATAGCCGATCACCGGCGCCAGCGCCGTCACCAGCATCAGGCTTTCCCGCATGAGCCGCTCGATCCGCGCCACGTTTGCCTGCGTTCCCGCCACCATGCTCACCGCGAAGCTGCCCGCCGCGTCGCCCAGAAGCTGCATCGACTGCAGCACGTTGTAGGCCATCATCGGGTTGTAGACGTTCAGCTCGAAATGCCCCTGGCTGCCGGCAAACCCCACCGCCGCGTCGTTGCCCATCACATGGGCGCAGACCATCGTCAGCGCCTCGGCCTGGGTCGGGTTGACCTTGCCCGGCATGATCGACGACCCCGGCTCGTTCTCGGGCAGGATCAGCTCGCCCAGGCCCGACCGGGGGCCCGATCCCAGAAGCCGCATGTCGTTGGCGATCTTGAACAGCCCCGCCGCCACCGCCTTCAGCGCACCGCTGAACATCACCATCGCGTCATGCGCCGCCAGCGCCTCGAACTTGTTCGGCGCGGTCACGAAGGGCAGGCCGGTGATCGCCGCGATCTCGGCCGCGACGCGCAGGTCCCAGCCCTTCCTCGTGTTCAGCCCGGTGCCCACCGCCGTGCCCCCCTGCGCGAGCTCGTAGATGTCGCCGAGGCACATCTCGACCCGTGCGATCCCCTTCGCCACCTGGTGCGCATAGCCGCCGAACTCCTGCCCCAGCGTCAGGGGCGTCGCGTCCTGGGTGTGGGTCCGGCCGATCTTGATGATGCCCGCGAACTCCCGCGCCTTGGCGTCCAGCGCCGCGTGCAGCTTGCGCAGCCCCGGCAGCAGCACGTCGCGTGCGACCATGCCGATCGCCACGTGCATCGCCGTCGGGAAGGTGTCGTTCGACGACTGGCCCATGTTGACGTGGTCGTTCGGGTGCACCGGCGTCTTCGACCCCATCACCCCGCCCAGCATCTCGATCGCGCGGTTGCCGATCACCTCGTTGGCGTTCATGTTCGACTGCGTGCCGCTGCCGGTCTGCCAGACGACCAGCGGGAAGTCGTCGTCGAACTTCCCCTCGACCACCTCCTGCGCCGCCGCCGCGATGACCTCTCCCAGCGCCGGGTCGATGTCGCCCTGCGCGACGTTGACCCGCGCGCAGGCCATCTTGACGACGCCGAGCGCGCGGACGATCGCCACCGGCTGGCGCTCCCAGCCGATCGGGAAGTTGATGATCGACCGCTGCGTCTGCGCGCCCCAGTAGCGGTCCGCCGGCACCTCCAGCGGGCCGAAGCTGTCGGTCTCGGTTCGCGTCGCGGGGCGTGTCGCGGTCATCTCGGGCCTCCATCCGTCGCGCGCCGGTTTACGGCCCCGGCCGGGAAGATCAAGCGCGGGCGTAGGTCCAGACGCGGGCGGGCGGCAGGTTCCGCCAGACCCGCGGCCCGCCGGTGGCGGTCAGGCGCAGTTCGGCCGCGATGGCGGCCGGCAGCGGCGATGCCGGGCCGTAGGTGAACTGCGTCATCGTGCCGCCGGACCGCAGCGCCGTGAAGGCGGCCGTCATGATCGCGCGGTTCAGGTCGGCCGGAAAGGACAGAAGCGGCAGGCCCGAGATCACCGCGCCCACCTCCGCCACATGGTCGGCGAGGGTCTGCGCGCCGTCGTTGACCACCGTCACGCCGGGAAAGGCCCGCCGCAGGTGGGCCGCGAAATCGGGGTTCACCTCGAACAGCCACAGGTCGCGCGGGGCGACCCCCCGGCCCAGGATCGCGCGCGTGAACACGCCCGTGCCCGGCCCGAACTCGGCCACCCGGCCCGTCCCCGGCCCCAGATGCGCCGTCATCGCCGCCGCGAGGCGGCGCGACGAGGGGGCCGCGGCCGACACCCGCCGGGGGTTGCGCGCCAGCTCGCGCAGAAAAAGACCAAGCTCGCTGCCCACCTGCAACCCCGTCGGCTATTTGCGGAACTTGTCGAGGCTCACGACCTCGGCCGCGGCGCGCGGGGCCTCGGCCACCTCCGCCGTCTCCGCCTCGGCCTCCTCTTCGTCGTCCTCGTGCGTCTCGAAGCGCAGGCCGAACTCGACCGAGGGGTCGACGAAGGTGCGCACCGCATCGAAGGGGATGACCAGCGGCTCGGGCGAGTTGCCGAAGTTCAGCGTCACCCCGAACTCCTCCTCGTCGACATGGAGGTTGTCGAACCAGTGCTGGATCACGATCGTCATCTCGTCGGGATAGCGCGCGCGCAGCCAGTCGGCCATCTCGACGCCCTCGGCCCGCGTGTCGAAGGTGATGAAGAAGTGGTGCGCCCCCGGCAGCCCGTGTTCGGCCACGTCCTGCAGCACGGTCTGGATCAGCCCGCGCATCGCGCGATGCATCAGGTTGCCGTAGTCGAAGGACCGCACCATGAGGCTCCGCTTTCAGGGTGTGGCGTCACCATAGGGGATTCGGGGGCGAAGGAAAGGTCAGATGAGCAGCGCCGCCAGCCCCGCCAGCGCCGACAGGCCCAGCACCGCGATCAGGTTCGCGTGCCGCACCAGCAGCAGCCAGCCCGCCCCCGCCGCGATCAGCACGGCCAGCGGCGACAGGGTGGTGACGTCGGGCAGGATCGTCCGCACCGGCCCCCAGTCGAGCCGCCCGACCTGCCCGAAGAAGACATGCGCCGCGAACCACAAGGACAGGTTGGCGATGACGCCCACCACCGCCGCGGTGATCGCCGCCAGCGCGCCCGCCAGCCGCGGCATCGCGGTGATCGTCGCGACGAAGGGCGCGCCCGCGAAGATCCACAGGAAGCACGGCGCGAAGGTCATCCACAGCGCGACCCCCGCCCCCGCCAGCGCCAGGCCCGCGCTCCCCGCGTTCCATCCCGCCATGAAGCCGACGAACTGGTTGACCAGGATCAGCGGCCCCGGCGTCGTCTCGGCCAGCCCCAGCCCGGCGATCATCTGCGGCAGGGTCAGCCAGCCCTTGTCCTCGACCACCGCCTGCGTCATCCAGGCGAGCACCGCATAGGCCCCGCCGAAGGTCACGACGGCAAGCTGGCTGAAGAACACCGCGATATCGGCGATCAAGGCGGGGGCGAGCGCCAGGATCAGCCCCAGCGGGATCAGCCACACCGCCCCCCAGACCGCGACCGCCACCAGCGCCTGCCGCGCCGCGCCGGGCGGGGCCGGGGGCAGGGGGCCCGGGGCCGGGGTCGCGGCCAGAAACCCGTAAAGCCCGGCAAGCCCGATCACCACCGGGAACGGCACCGCGAACAGGAACAGCGCCGCGAAGGCCACGCCCGCGATCACCCACTGCGCGCGTCCCTTCAGCGCCCGCCTCGCGACCCGCAGCAGCGCCTCGATCACCACGACGACGACCGCGCTCTTGATCCCGAAGAACAGCGCCGCGACCAGCGGCACGTCGCCGAACGCCGCATAGACCGCCGTCAGCGCCAGCACCACCGCCGCGCCGGGCAGCACGAACAGCAGGCCCGAGACGACCCCGCCCCAGACCCCGTGCAGCCGCCAGCCGATCCAGGTCGCAAGCTGCATCGCCTCGGGCCCCGGCAAGAGCATGCAGAACGACAGCGCCCCCAGATAGTCGCGCTCCTCCACCCAGCGCTTCTCGTCCACCACCTCGCGGTGCATCATCGCGATCTGCGCGGCCGGGCCGCCGAAGGACAAAAGGCCGATCTTCAGGAAGCTGCGGGAAAGGTCACGGAGGGTGGGGGTCATCGCGGCCATGTCACCGGCGAAGGTGACACGGGCATGACGGGGAAGGAAAGTGCAGGCTTCTGTTGCCAGGTGCCTGCGGACCCCGCCTTACGGTGCTACCCGCAAGGGCTTAGTTTGGTGTTGCGAGCCGCTTACGCAGCCAGCGCCACCGGAGCACGGTTGTCATTGGCAACTATGCAGTTTGCACCGATGACGGTGGTAGCTCACCGAGCGAAAGCTGGCCCCTTTAGACGTTCGTCGATCCTGTTTCGGCCCCACACGCCCGGCCATGACCGGGAAAGTCTGGTGGAGCCGCCGGGTACCGCCCCCGGGTCCGAGCCGCGTATTACGGGTGCGTTTATCGCCATAGTCCCGGTCGCCCGGAACATCGCGCAAGATAGGCCCGGCATACCGGGCGCGCAAGGGGGGGGCGCGACGTCCGCGCGCTGAACCAAGGTTCAGGGACCGCGCGGCACCGGCGGGGTCACCCTTGGTTCATTGCGCGGTGCCGGCGGGGCGCGAATAAGCGTCGGACTTTCCGGACGGCCCGCTGCGGCGGCCCGGTCCGGTTCCCTGACCCGAAAGGATTCGCACCGATGCCCGTCTGGACCTTCAAGCCCTACAGCGTGACCAATGTCGACCGGGGGGCCGACACGAACGGGCTGGCCGTCGACATCAACATCTACGTCATCGACACGTTCTATTCGACCGTCGGGAACGGCAGCCCCTCGCGGATCACCTACACCGGCACCGGCAGCCCCTTCGGTGACGAAGGCTGGAGCCTGTCGCTGCGCGGGTCGGGCCTGTCGACGCAGGTGGCACCGTCGGGCAACGTCATTCCGGCCGCAGGCACGATCAACCAGCTTTCGCTGTTCGTGGGCGGGGTGAACGCGGTCAGCGTCACGGGCCTTGCGCTGTCGGCCGCGACCTTCGGCGACCTCGCCGACCTGTCCGGCTCGCGGCTGGAGAAGTTCCTGCTGTCGGGCAACGACCGGATGGTGCTGACGAACCTGGCCGACGACGTCTCGGCCTATGCGGGGCAGGACCGGCTGACGGGCCGTGGCGGGGACGACGCGCTGGACGGCGGCGCGGGCCGCGATACGCTGGCCGGCGGCACGGGCGACGACGACCTGACGGGCGGCGCGGGGGCGGACCGCTTCGTCTTCGACACGCGGGTCTTCCAGGCCGGGTTCGACCGGATCGAGGACTTCTCGACCCGCGACGACCTGATCGTCCTCGACAACGATGCCTTCCAGGGCATCGGCGCGGCGGGCCGGCTGGCGGCGAGCGCGTTCAAGAACCTGGGCGAGGCCGGCACCATCGACGCGAGCGACCGGATCATCGTGCTGGACGGCGGGATCTTCTTCGACCCCGACGGCAGCGGCATCCGCCCCTGGGTCTACTTCGCAGCGGTCGACGATTCCGTGCGCCTGACCGCGTCGGACTTCCTGATCGTGGATTGACCGCCCATCCCGGCCACCGGCGGCGCGGCGAGGGCCAGCGCCGCCGTCTCGGCACGCAGGCGGACCATCAGGACCATGCCGTTCAGGACGCTGAACGCCGCGGCGATCCCCCAGAGGCCGAGGCACAGGGGCACGACCGCGATCTCGCCCGCGACGATGATGTAGTTCGGATGCGCGACGAAGCGGTAGGGTCCCCGCCGGACCAGATCCTCGCCCGGCGTGACGATGATGCGGGTCGTCCACCGCCGGCCCAGCGTGGCGAGCACCCAGACCCGCCCGACCTGAAGCGCCGCGAAGACGGCGAGCCAGGCCGGCGCGACGGGCTGGCCCGTGCCGAAGGCCCAGAGGCCGGCGAGCCACCCCGCATGGACCGCCACGATCAGCGGATAGTGCCCCGGCGCGAACTCCCGCGCGCCCGCGGCCAGCAGGGCGCGCGTGTTGCGCCGCGCATGGACCAGCTCTGCCAGCCGCGCGGCCGTCACGAAGGCGAGCAGCCAGACGGCCCCGCTCATGCCGCCTTCAGCGCCACGCAGGAGGCGGTGAAGCCCGGCCCCATCGCGGTCAGCAGCGTCCGCCGCGGCAGACCCGCCGCCGCCAGCCGCTCCAGCACGAAGAGCGCGGTCGGGGCCGACATGTTGCCGTGCTCCGCCAGCACCGCGCGTTCGATGTCGAGCGACCCCTGCTCCAGCGCCAGCGCGCGTTCCAGCGCGAGGATGACCTTCGCGCCCCCCGGGTGGCAGGCGAAGCGGTCCACGTCCGACGGCGCGAGGCCCGCGCGGCCCAGGATCGCGGTGACCGCGCCCGACAGGTGGGCCTCGGCGAAGGGCGGGATCGCCCGGTCGAAGATCACGCCCAGCCCCGTGTCGTCCACCGCCCAGCCCATGATGTCGCGCGTGTCGGGCCAGGTGTGGCTGCCCGCCATCTCCACCGCCGCCACCCCGTCCTCCCCCGCCCGCAGCACGCAGGCCGCCGCCCCGTCGGCGAACAGCGCGGTCGCAACGAGGTTGGCCTTGGTCAGGCTGTCGAGCCGGAAGGCCAGCGAACACAGCTCCACCGCCACGACCAGCACGCGCGACCCCGGCTGCGCCGCCGCCAGCCGCGCGCCGATCGCCACGCCGGACACGCCCCCCGCGCAGCCGAGCCCGAAAACCGGCACCCGCAGCACGTCGTCGCGGAACCCCATCGTGCCCGCCACCTGCGCATCGAGGCTCGGCGTCGCGATGCCGGTGGAGGACACGGTGACGAGCGTGTCGATCTGCCCGCCCTCCAGCCCCGCCCGGTCGAGCGCCGCCTGCGCCGCCGCGACATACAGCGCGCAGGCCGCCGCGACGTAGGCCGCGTTGCGCGCCTCCCACCCCTGCGGGGCAAGATACCACGCCACCGGCTGCGCGACGTGGCGGGTGCGGATGCCCGCGCTGCGGAACACCTGCTCCAGCCGGTCGAAGTCGGGCAGCCGCGCGCCGAAGGCGGTCCGCGCGGCCGCCGCGGCCTCCTCCTGCCGGATTACGTGGGGCGGCACCGCCGTCGCGGTCGACAGAAGCATCACGGGCGCGGGCATGGCGGCCTTGGGGTCCATCGCAAGGGGGCCGGGCGCGGCACCGGCCCGCCGATGGCGGTGCGGGACGGACCGTGACGCTACGCGGGGCAGGGCCCGGAAGTTCCCCCCGGACGCGCACGTTCGCGTGCAACGTGCCGTCGCGGGGCCGGAACGCGGGACGCCCGCCGGTCATCCCGGCGGGCGTCCCCGTCGTCGTCCGGCAGGGATCAGAACCCGGCCTTGATCGCCTCGAACTCTTCTAGCATCCGGTTCGACATCTGCGGGTCGATCGGCACCTGGGCGAGCAGCGTGGTCGTCACCGGGTCGACGTAGGCGGCCTTCAGCGCCTCCGCCGGGATCTCGGCCATCGCGGCGTCGTTCGTCATCGCGTAGCCGAACTGCTCCAGCAGCACCGGCGCGGTGCGCGGCTCGAGGAAGGCGTTGATGAAGTCGTAGGCGCGGTCCTCGCTGCCCGGGCCGTCCTTGAAGTTGACGTAGCCGCAGAACCAGGTCGCGGCACCTTCCTTGGCGGCACGGTTGAAGGTGACCGGCACGCCTTCGCGCTTGGCCGCGGCGACGCCGTCGTTCCAGGTGAAGGCCACCGTCACCTCGCCAGACTTCATCAGCGAGGCGAGCTCGGAGGGGTCGTTCCAGTAGGTGCGGACGTTCTTGTGCGCCTCGCGCAGCCAGGCGGCGGCGGCGGCGAACTGCTCTTCGGTGATGTTCGACCAGTCCGACACGCCCGTGGCGAGCAGCGCCAGCGACCAGGCGTCGTCGGTGTTGGTCGGCAGGCTGGTCTTGCCCTGATACTTCGGGTCGACGAAGATCTGCAGCGACTGCGCGTCGGCCTCGGGCACCTGTTCGGTGTTGTAGGCGAGCGCGGTATAGGCGTAATCGGTCGGGATGTACCACACGCCCTCGGCGTCCTTGTGGACGGGCGAGGCCAGGTAGCGCGGGTTGATGTTGGCGAACTCGGGGATGCGGCTGGTGTCCCAGGGTTCGATCAGCCCCGCGTCGCGGTACTTGATGACCTGCTTCGAGCACGGGTGGCCCAGGTCGGCGCGGAAGCCCGACTGCATCTTCTGGAAGGCCTCGTCCTCGTCGGCGAAGATGCTGTAGGTCGGCATCTGGCCGTATTTGTCGACGTAGGACTGGATCAGCCCCGGAAAGTCGAAGCCCGCCCATTCGAGGACCACGAGTTCGGGGTCCTGCGCGCGGGCGGCGGTGGCGAGCGACAGGGCCATCGCGGCCCCGGCGAGAAGGGAGGTCGTGGTCTTCTTCATGTGGTCTCCTCGGCTGTTGGCGGGGCAGGGGGACTGCGCCCAGTCGGGTGGCCCCCGTGGGCCGGGTGCCGGTTCTTTGGCGGAACGCCCCCCGGGCGAAGCCGGGGCGCGACCGACTTCAACCTGTGCGCGCGAAACGACGAAGGCAAGACCCCGGGGCGACCGTTTGCCGCGGAAATGCGCGCCTGCCCGATCCTTCGGCAGGCCGCCGGACAACGGGGCGCGCCGCGCCTCGGCGGGCGGCGGGCGTGCGACGGCTTGACCCTGCCGCCCGGTTCGGCCACCGAAGGCCCCCGTGATGGAGGCCCCGATGCTCGACCTCAATTTCGTGCGCGCGCAGTTCCCCGCCTTCGCCCGCCCCGCCTTCGCGGGCCAGGCGCATTTCGAGAACGCGGGCGGCAGCTTTCCCTGTCGCCAGGTGCTCGACCGGCTGGAACGGTTCTGGCGCGACCGCAAGGTGCAGCCCTACCACCCCTTCCCGGCCTCGGTCGCCGGCGGGGAGGAGATGGACGAGGCGCGGTCGCGGCTCGCCGCGCTGATGGGCGTCGACCCCGACGAGGTGAGCTTCGGCCCCTCGACCTCGGCCAATACCTACGTGCTGGCGCAGGCGGTCGGGCAGTGGATGGGCGGTACCGGGGCGGTGGTCGTGACCGACCAGGACCACGAGGCCAACAGCGGCGTCTGGCGGCGGCTCGCGGCCACGGGGGTGGAGGTGCGCGAATGGCGGATCGACCCGCAGACCGGCCTCCTCGACCCGGGCGACCTGGCGCGCCTGCTGGCCGACGGACGGGTGCGGGTGGTGGCCTTCCCGCACTGCTCCAACGTCGTCGCGGCGATCAACGACGTGGCGGCGATCTGCGCCATGGCCCGCGCGGCGGGCGCGCGGACGGTGGTGGACGGGGTCGCGCACGCCCCCCACGGCCTGCCGGACGTGGCGGCGCTCGGCTGCGACACCTACCTCTTCAGCGCCTACAAGACCTACGGGCCGCACCAGGGGATCATGACCATCCGCCGCGACTGGGGGATGGAGCTGCCGGCGCAGGGGCACTTCTTCAATGCCGGGGTCCTGTACAAGCGCTTCACCCCGGCGGGGCCGGACCACGCCCAGGTCGCGGCCTGCGCCGGGATGGCGGATTACGTCGACGCGCTGGCCGCCCACCACGGGATCGGCGGCGACGCGCGCGCGCGCAACGCCGGCGTGCACGGGCTGATGCGGGCGGCCGAGGTCGCGGTGAGCCGGCCGCTGCTCGACTGGCTTTGCGCGCGCAACGACCTGCGCCTCATCGGCCCGCGCGACGCCGCGGCCCGCGCGCCGACCGTCGCGGTGGAACTTGCCGGCCCCGCCGCACCGGTGGCGGCAGCGCTGGGGCGGCGGGGGATCATGTGCGGCGGCGGCCACTTCTACGCCACCCGTCCCCTGCGGGCGATGGGGATCGACCCGGAGAAGGGCGTGCTGCGGCTGAGCCTCGTGCACTACACGCAGGCCGACGAGGTGACGCGGGCGATCGGCGCCCTGGACCAGGTGCTGTGACCGGCGGCGACGCCGGACCGGGGGCCGGCCCCCGGACCCCCGGAGTATTTGGACCGGAAAGAGGGCAGCAGCCGGACGCGCCCGCCGCGACGACCGACGCACCGCTGATCCTGTGGTTCCGCCGCGACCTGCGGCTGGCCGACCATCCGATGCTGACGGCGGCGGTGGCCACCGGGCGGCCGCTGGTGCCGCTCTTCATCCTCGACCCCGAGACCGAGGCGCAGGGCGCCGCGGCGCGCTGGCGGCTCTCGCTCTCGCTGCGGGATTTCGCCGCTCGGCTGGAGGCGGCGGGCAGCCGCCTCACCTTCCGCCGCGGCCCGGCGCTGGAGGTGCTGCGGCGGCTGGTCGCCGAGACGGGGGCGGCCGGGGTCCGCTGGACCCGGGCTTACGACCCTGCGGCCATGGCGCGCGACAGCGCGGTGAAGGTCGCGCTGCGGGCGGCAGGGGCGGAGGCCGCGAGCCACCCCGGCCACCTCCTGTTCGAGCCGCATACGGTAAGGACGGGGGGCGGCGGGTTCTACCGCGTCTACACGCCCTTCTGGCGCGCGGTGCGCGACCGCGCCGTCGCCGCGCCCGACCCGGCCCCGCGCGCGCTGCGGCCCCCGGCGGCATGGCCCGCATCGGAGCGGCCGGAGGACTGGCGGATGGGCGCCGCCATGGACCGCGGCGCGGCGGTGGTCCGCCCGTTCCAGCGTGTGGGCGAGGCCGCGGCGGCGGCGCGGCTGGCCTGGTTCCTCGACGGCGTCATCGACCGCTACCACGTCACCCGCGACCTCGTGGCCGAGGACGGCACCTCCGGCCTGTCGCAGAACCTGACCTACGGCGAGATCGGGGCGCGCAGGCTGTGGCAGGCGGGGATGGCGGCGCGCGACGCCGGACGGGGCGGGGCCGAAAGCTTCCTGAAGGAACTCGTCTGGCGCGAGTTCAGCTATCACCTGATGTTCCACACGCCGCAGATCCTGACCGCAAACTGGCGGGCGGAGTGGGACGCCTTCCCCTGGGCGGGCGACGGCCCCGACGCGCAGGCCTGGACGCGGGGGCTGACGGGCGAGCCCTTCGTCGACGCCGCGATGCGGCAGATGTGGGTCACGGGCACGATGCACAACCGCGCCCGGATGATCGCGGGCAGCTACCTGTGCAAGCACCTGATGACCGACTGGCGCGTCGGCATGGCGGTGTTCGACGACTGCCTGACCGACTGGGACCCCGCGGCGAACGCGATGGGCTGGCAGTGGGTGGCGGGGTCGGGACCCGATTCCGCGCCCTTCTTCCGCATCTTCAACCCCGCCGGGCAGGCCGCGAAGTTCGACCCGCAGGGGGCCTACCGCCGCCGCTGGGTGGCGGAACTCTCGCGCGCGCCGGGGCCGGAGGCGCTGGCCTTCTTCGCCGCCGTGCCGCGGTCCTGGGGGCTCGATCCCGCGGCCCCCTATCCCGCCCCGCGCATCGACCTCGCCCAGGGCCGGGCGCGGGCGCTCGAGGCCTACGGCGCAAGAAACTCTTGAGCCGCCCGTCGCGTTCATGTGAGTGTCGCGCAAAACCGGGGGGCGCATGACTGTCCTGACCACGGTGAAGGGCCAGTCCGGCCTGCCACGCTACTTCGCCGCGGCCTTCGCCGTGGCGCGCCGGCTGCAGCACGGGCGGCTCGACTTCGTGCTGCCCGACGGCCGCCGCTTCCGCTGCGAAGGCCCGGCCCCCGGCCCGGTGGCCGAACTGACCGTCCACAACCCCGACACCTTCGCGCGCCTGGTCCGCGACGGCGACCTCGGCTTCTGCGAGGCCTACATCGACGGCTGGTGGTCGACCCCCGACCTACAGGCCTTCATGGACCTGATCCACCACGACAACGACGCGGTCTACGACGGCTATCCCGGGATCCGCCTGATCCGCGCCTGGGAGCGGCTGCGCTTCTGGTGGCAGGCCAACAGCCGCGGCCAGGCGAAGCGCAACATCGCCTACCACTACGACCTCGGCAACGACTTCTACCGGCTGTGGCTCGACGACACGATGACCTACTCCTCCGCGCTCTTCCGCACCGGGCAGGAAAGCCTCGAACGCGCGCAGGCCGCGAAATACGCCAGCATGGTCGACCGGATGGGCGCGCGGGCGGGCGACCACGTGCTCGAGATCGGCTGCGGCTGGGGCGGCTTCGCCGAATACGCCGCCCGCGAGCGGGGGCTGCGCGTCACCGGCCTGACGATCAGCCGGGCGCAGTACGACTACGCCGTCGCGCGGATCGCGCGGGCGGGGCTTGCGGACCGGGTCGAGATCAAGCTGCAGGATTACCGCGACGAGCGCGGCCTCTACGACGGGATCGCCAGCATCGAGATGTTCGAGGCGGTGGGCGAACGCTACTGGCCGGCCTATTTCGACACGCTGAAGGCCTGCCTCAAGTCCGGCCGCCACGCCACGCTCCAGATCATCACCGTCGCCGACCGGCGCTGGGAAAGCTACCGCCGCGGGGTCGACTTCATCCAGAAGTACATCTTCCCCGGCGGGATGCTGCCCAGCCCCAAGGCCCTGCTGCGCGAGGTCGAACGCGCGGGCCTGCGGCTGAAGGACCACGTCGAGTTCGGGCCGAGCTACAGCCAGACCCTGCGGCGCTGGCACGAGACCTTCAACGCCCGCTGGGACGAGGTCGCGCGGATGGGCTTCGACGACCGTTTCCGCCGCATGTGGAACATGTATCTGACATCTTGTGCGAGCACCTTCGCGTCGAACAACTGCGACGTGACGCAGATCACCGTGACCCGGCCCTAGGACATGCCCACCGCTGCGAAACTCATCTCGGCCCTGTTCTTCGCCGCCCTCGGCTGGGTGCTGGCGGACATCTATGCCCTGAGCATGGAGGACCGGCCCGACGTGGGCGTGCTGCGCGAGATCTGCGCCGCCGTGGGGGCCATCTGCGGCTGGAAGGTGATGGGCGCGCTGGTCGGCCAGGGCATGAGCCTCGCCGCCGGATCGGGCGTGCGGACGGTCGCGACGCAGGTGTTCTTCTCCGTCCTCGGCTTCTCGACCTACGAGATGGTGCTCCAGTCGACCAAGATGGTCTACGACGGCCCGATGGAGGCGGTGCTGGGCATCTTCACGATCATGATGGAATACCTGGCCGTCGCCGCGACGCCCGGCTTCATCGGAACGGCGATCGTCGGCGGGGTGCTGGGCGGCATGTTCGCCGAATGGACCCACCGGCAGGCGACGCGCCGGGCGTGAGCGACCATTTCTTCTACGGCACCCTGTGCCACCCGCCGCTCCTGGCCGCGGTGCTGGGCCGCGCGGTCCCGGCCGAACCCGCTTACCTGCCCGGCTTCTCCGTCCTGGCCGAGGCGTCCGGGCGCTTCCCCCTGTTGCGGGCCGACCCCGCCGGCCGGGCGCCCGGCGTCCTGGTGCGCGGGCTGTCCGCGGCGGACCGGGCGCGGCTCGACGACTACGCGGCGAGCTTCGCCTTCGACGCCGAACTCCACCCGGTCGGCGGCACGCAGGCCGTGGTCTACGTCCCCCCGCCCGGCCGCCGGCAGCCGGGCGGGGCCTGGGACCTCGCCGCCTGGGCCGCGCGGCTCGGTCCCGCGGCGGTGGCGACGGCCGCCGACGTCATGGCCGCCCTGGCGCGGGGGGAGCCCGCGGAGCGCGTCCGCGCGCGCTACCCGCAGATGCTCGCCCGCGGCGCGAGCCGGGTGCGCGCGGCGGCGGGTGGCCCGACCGAGGTGCGCCGCGCCATGGCCCCCGGCGACGTCGCGGTGGCATGCGCCGACCAGCCCTGGGCCGGGTTCTTCGCCGTCGACCGTTACGACCTCGCCTTCCGCCGCTTCGGCGGCGGCATGTCACCGGTGGTCGAACGCACCGTCTTCATCAGCGCCGATGCCGTCACCGTCCTGCCCTACGACCCCGTCCGCGACCGCGTCCTCATGATCGAGCAGTTCCGCCCCGGCCCCTTCGCCCGCGGCGACGCGCAATGCTGGTCGCTCGAGGCCATCGCCGGCCGCATCGACCCCGGCGAGACGCCGGAGGCGGCCGCCCGGCGCGAGGCGGTGGAGGAGGCGGGCCTCACGCTCGGCCCGATGCACCGCGTCGCGGGCTACTACCCCTCGCCCGCGGGCAAGTCCGAATACCTCTACAGCTACGTCGCGCTCACCGACCTGCCCGACGGCATCGCCGGTGTCCACGGCGTGGAAGGCGAGGCGGAGGACATCCGTGGCCACCTCGTGCCGTTCGACTCGCTGATGGCGCTGGTGCAGTCGGGCGAGATCGCCAACGCCCCGCTGATCCTCACGGCCTTCTGGCTCGCGCTGAACCGCGACCGGCTGCGCTTTCCGGAATGAACCCCGCGTCCCGGCGAAGGCCGGGACCTCGCTCCGCAGGCGCAACGCCGGGAAGAGGTCCCGGCCTTCGCCGGGACGCGGGGGGCCTTGCGGCCCCGTCGCGCTACAGGTTCAGCCCCACCCAGGCCGCGTTCTTCTTCGACGACCGCACGCAGGCGTCGACGAAGGCCACGCCCGCGACGCCCTCCGCGATCCCCGGAAACGTCACCGCCGGGTCCACCGCCGCCCCGTCGCGCCGCGCGACGATCGCCCGCGCGGCCTCGATGTAGATGTTGGCGAACCCCTCCAGATACCCCTCCGGGTGCCCCGGTGGCACGCGGCTGACGCGGTTCGCCGCCGCCCCCGCGCCCGCCCCGTTGCGCGTCACCAGCCGCTTCGCCTCGCCCAGCGGCATGACCCACAGCTGGTTCGGATCGCCCTGGCTCCAGGCGATCCCGGCCTTGGTGCCGTAGACCCGCAGGCCCAGGTCGTTCTCGTGCCCGGTCGCCACCTGGCTGCACCAGAGCGACCCCTTCGCGCCCCCCCTGAACCGCAGCAGCACGTTGCCGTTGTCGTCCACCCGCCGCCCCGGCACGAAGGCCGTCAGGTCCGCGGCCAGCGCCTCCACCTCCAGCCCCGTCACGAAGGACAGCGCGTTGAAGGCATGCGTGCCGATGTCGCCCGTGCTCCCCCCGGCCCCGGTCTGCGCCGGGTCCGTCCGCCAGGCCGCCTGCTTGTGCCCCGAGGCTTCCAGGTCGGTCGCGAGCCAGTCCTGCGCATATTCCGCCTGCACCACGCGGATGTCGCCGAGTTTCCCCGCCTGCACCATCGCCCGCGCATGCCGCAGCATCGGATAACCCGTGTAGTTGTGCGTCAGCGCAAACACCGCCCCCGACGCCTCCACCGCCCGAGCAAGCTTCTTCGCCGCCGCGAGGTCCGCCGTCAGCGGCTTGTCGCAGATGACGTGGATGCCGCGCTTCAGGAACTCCATCGCGACCGGCGCGTGCAGGTGGTTCGGCGTCACGATCGCCACCGCCTCGATCCCGTCCTTGCGCCGCGCCTCGCGCCGGGCCATCTCGACGTAGTCGCCGTAGCAGCGCCCGGGGTCGAGCCCGAGGTCCGCGCCGCTCGCCTGCGACTTCTCGGCGGTCGAGGAAAACGCCCCCGCCACCAGCTCGTACTGGTCGTCGATCCGCGCGGCGATCCGGTGGACCGCGCCGATGAAGGCGCCCCGGCCCCCGCCCACCATGCCGAGGCGGATGCGGGGGGCGCGGGCGACATGGGCGGCGTCGATGGGCATGTCAGTCTCCTGTCAGGGCGTCGCGGATCACGCGGATGCCTTGGGTGTAAACCTCGTCGTAGTCCGGGAACAGCGGCCGCCAGACCCGCGTCGCGGCGGCGATGTCGGGCAGCGCATGGCCGAAGGCCTCGACCGTCAGCCAGCCGTCGTAGCCGCCCGCCCGCGCCGCCCGGATCGCCGCCGCGATCGGCGCGTGGCCCGTGCCCGGCGTGCCGCGGTCGTTCTCGGAAATGTGGATGTGGGACACCCGGGGCAGGGTGGCCGCCAGCGCGGCGACCGCGTCCTTCTCCTCGATGTTGGAATGGAACGTGTCGAACAGGTAGCCATACCCCGGCCGCCCCACCGCCTCCACCAGCCGCGCCGCGCGCTCGCAGGTGTTCAGCGCATAGCACTCGAAGCGGTTCAGCGGCTCCACCGCGAGCCGGATCGCGCCCCCCGCATGATCCGCCATCGCCGTCTGCGTGCGTACCAGCCGCGCCCACTCCGCCTCGGTCAGCGCCGCGCCCGAAAACACCCCGAGCGGCTGGTAGAACGGCCCCGCCAGCACCTCGGCCCCGAGCGCGACGGCGCAGTCCACCAGCCACTTCAGGTAGTCCACCCCCGCCGCCTCGTGCGCCTCCGACAAGGGGCTCCGCGCCTCCTCCTGCACGATCGCGACGACGGTCGACCGCAGCCCCTCGCCGTCGAGCATCCGCCGCACGCCGTCGTAATGCGCGGGATCGCCCCGGAAGACCGGCACCTCCACCCCGTCATACCCGGCAGCCTTCAGCGCCCGCAGGGTGGGCAGCAGCTCCGGCGTCAGGTGGGTCGTCCACAAAAGCAGATTGAACCCGATCTTCATTCATCTTCCCCGAAATATCCTGCAGGGGGGGCCGGGGGGACGCAAAGTCCCCCCGGTCCTGCCGGTCACGCCAGCCCCAGCATCTTCCGGTTCGCGGCCTTGTCCGCCCCGCCCCCCGCGAAATCGTCGAAGGCCTTCTCCGTCACCCGGATGATGTGGTCGCGGACGAAGGCCGCACCCTCGCGCGCCCCGTCCTCGGGGTGCTTCAGCGCGCATTCCCACTCCACCACCGCCCAGCCGTCGAACCCGTATTGCGTCAGCTTCGAGAACACCGCCCCGAAGTCCACCTGCCCGTCGCCGAGCGACCGGAAGCGCCCCGCGCGGTCGACCCAGCCCTGATAGCCGCCATAGACCCCCTGCGACCCGGTCGGCCGCAGCTCCGCATCCTTGACGTGGAACATCCGGATCCGGTCGCGGTAGAAGTCGATGTTCTGCAGGTAATCCAGATGCTGCAGCACGTAGTGGCTGGGGTCGTAGAGCATGTTGCAGCGCGGGTGCTCCTTCAGCCGATACAGGAACATCTCGAAGCTGATCCCGTCGTGCAGGTCCTCGCCCGGGTGGATCTCGTAGCACAGGTCCACCCCGCACTCCTCGGCGTGGTTCAGGATCGGCGCCCAGCGGCGCGCGAGCTCGTCGAAGGCCTCCTCGATCAGCCCCGCCGGGCGCTGCGGCCAGGGGTAGACGTAGGGCCAGGCGAGCGCCCCCGAAAAGGTCGCGTGCGCGGTCAGCCCCAGGTTCTTCGACGCCGTCAGCGCCTTCCTCACCTGGTCCACCGCCCATTCCTGCCGCGCCGTGGGGTTGCCGCGCACGGCAGGCGCGGCAAAGCCGTCGAAGGCCGCGTCATAGGCCGGATGCACCGCGACGAGCTGCCCCTGCAGGTGCGTCGACAGCTCGGTCACCGCGATCCCGTTCGCCGCCGCCCGGCCCTTGAAGTCGTCGCAATAGTCCTTCGACGCCGCGGCCTTCTCCAGATCGAACAGCCGCGCGTCCCAGCTCGGCACCTGCACGCCGACATAGCCGCAGTCCGCCGCCCACCTGGTGATCGCGTCCCAACTGTTGAACGGCGCCGCATCGCCCGCGAACTGCGCCAGGAACAGCGCCGGGCCCTTGATCGTCTGCATGGTGCCTCCTCCCAGAGTTGCCCTATTCCCAATCGAAATCCACGGGCCGGTCAAGGATCTGCACGGGGGGGGCGTCGGGCGTGTCGATCGCCGCCATCACCGCCCGCGCCAGCGCCACGCCCACCCGCCCCACGTCCTCGTGCACCACCAGCATCCCGGCGCGGAACCGGCGCAGGATGCGGATCGCCTCCTTCGCCGCGATGTCGACCTCGCGCCCGACCGTCAGGCCCGCCGCCTCCACCCCCGTCACCGCGGCCATCGCGGCGGTGGGGCTGCCCGCGATGATGCCGTCGGGCGGCCCGCCGCGCCCCATGCGCCCGGCCACCGCCGCCTCCACCGCGATCCCTGCATCGTCCGAGGTCACGCCCTCCAGCACGACCCCCTCCGCCCCGCCCGCCGCGCAGGCCTCGGCCAGCCCGGCGATCATGTGCCCGGCATAGGCATGGTCGCGCGGCGGGGCGATCAGCATCAGCCGCCGCCGCCCGCGCGCGATCAGCCCCCGCGCCGCGAGCCGCGCGAAGGCCGTGTTGTCGAAATCGACCCAGGGGTGCGTCAGCACCCCGGTGCGGCCATGGGTGGCGAAGGGCACCCCGCGTTCGGTCAGATACCGCACCCGCGGGTCGTCGTGCCGCGTCTGGTTCAGGATGATCCCGTCGGCGCTGCCCGTCTCGACCAGGTAGCGGATCGGCACCATCGGGTCCTCGTCGCCGAAATAGGGCATCACGACCATGTGGTAGGCGGTCCCGCGCAACCCCTGCGCGACCGAACTTATCAGCCGCGAGGTGTGGTTCATGACGTCGGCCTCGGTCGACATCACCAGCGCGATGACGTTCGTCTTGCCGGTCCGCAGCCGCACCCCCGCGCGGTTCGGGCGATACCCCAGCCGCTGGGCCGCCTCGCGCACGCGCGCCTTGGTCGCCGCGCCGATGTCGGGGGCGTCCTTCAGCGCGCGGCTCACGGTCGCCACGGCAAGGCCGGTGTCGGCGGCCAGGGTGCGCAGCGTCGGGCGTTCGTCCACGGGCATGATTCGCGCCGCATTGAACGCCGCCGACCCTTGCCCCGCAAGGAAAAAGAACGCTTGCCCGCCCGCGCTGCAACGTTATAGCCTTGGCCTATAACGTTACAGACGCCCGCGGGGAGGCGGGCGACAACCCGGGAGGATCCATGAAACGCCTGTCCCTGGCGGCCGCGCTGATCGCCTCGGCCGCGCTGCCCACATCCGCCGTCGAACTCGAGGTCACCCACTGGTGGACCTCGGGCGGCGAGGCCAACGCGGTCTCCAAGCTCGCCGAGGCCTGGACGGCCACCGGCAACACCTGGCGCGACGGCGCCATCGCCGGGGGCGGCGACGTGGCCCGCCCGGTGATGATCGCCCGCATCTTGGGCGGCGACCCGATGGACGCCTTCCAGTTCAACCACGGCCGCCAGGCCGAAGAGCTGATCCAGGCGGGCCTCCTGCTCGACATCACCGACGTGGCCGAGGCGAACAACTGGAAGGCGATCGTCAACCCGCCCTCGCTGCTCGATGCCTGCACCTACGAGGGCAGGATCTACTGCGCCCCGATCAACATCCACTCCTGGCAGTGGATGTGGCTGAACAACCAGGTCTACGCCGACCTCGGCCTGCCCGTGCCGACCACCTGGGACGAGTTCGTGGCCTCGGCCGACAAGGTCCGCGCGGCGGGCAAGGTGCCGCTCGCGATGGGCGGGCAGCCCTGGCAGGCCTCGGGTGCCTTCGGCGTGCTGACCGTGGCGCTCGCGGGCACCGACGCCTGGCTCGCCGTCAACCGCGACCGGAACGTCGAGGTCGCGCGCGGCCCCGAATACACCCGCGTCTTCGAGGCCGCGGCCGACGCCCGCGAGCTCGCGCGCGGCTCGAACGTGCTCGACTGGAACCTCGCGACCGCGATGGTCATCAACGGCGACGCGGCGGGCCAGATCATGGGCGACTGGGCCCAGGGCGAGTTCGCCCTCGCCGACAAGGTCGCGGGCACCGACTACACCTGCCTGCCGGGGCTCGGCGTGAACAGGATCCTCGATACCGGCGGCGATGCCTTCTACTTCCCGCTGCAGGACGATCCCGAAAAGACCGCCGCGCAGAAGGAACTCGCCGCGCTGATGCTCAGCCCCGAGGTGCAGGTCAGCTTCAACCTCGCCAAGGGCTCGCTGCCGGTGCGCGGCGACGTGGACCTCGCCGCGGCGAACGACTGCATGACCCAGGGGCTCGAGATCCTGAAGTCCGGCAACATCCTGCCCTCGGGCGACATCCTCCTGTCGCCCGACACCCAGCAGCAGGTGAACGACCTGATGACCGAGTTCTGGGCCTCCGAAATGCCCCCGGCCGACGCGCAGGCGCGCTACGCCGACATCATCGCCAACGCCGACTGAACTGCCGGGGCCGGGGTTTGCGCCCCGGCCGCCGGACGTCCGGCACACCCTCTCCCCCTGCCGGGGGAGAGGGTCGCCGCGCCTGGCCGAAAGGAGCGCCGATGACCACCACCCGCCGCCCCCCCGTCCGCAACCTCGCGGCCAAGCTCGCGTCGCTGCCGATGATCCTCGTGGCCTGCGTCGTCTTCGTCGGCGCGACGGCCTGGACGGTGGTGCATTCCTTCACCACCTCGCGCCTCCTGCCGCGGCTCGACTGGGCGGGCCTCGCGCAGTACGACCGCCTCTGGTCCACGCCGAAGTGGTTCACCAGTATCGGAAATCTCGCCGTCTTCGGCGGGCTGAGCCTGATTCTCACGCTGGTCATCGGCTTCACCCTCGCCTGCCTCCTCGACCGCAAGGTGCGGGGCGAGGACGTGTTCCGCACGATCTTCCTCTACCCCTTCGCGCTCAGCTTCGTCGTCACCGGGCTCGCCTGGCAATGGATCCTGAACCCCGACCTCGGCCTGCAGAACGTCGTCCGCGGCTGGGGGTGGACGGGCTTCACCTTCGACCCCCTGAACGACCGCGACATCGTCATCTACGGCCTCCTGATCGCCGCGCTCTGGCAGGGCACCGGCCTCGTCATGTGCATCATGCTCGCGGGCCTGCGCGGGGTGGACGAGGAAATCTGGAAAGCCGCCCGCGTCGACGGCATCCCGGTCTGGAAGACCTACACCCACGTCATCATCCCGATGCTGCGGCCGACCTTCGTGACCGCGCTGGTCCTGATCGCCTCGGGCATCGTCAAGGTCTACGACCTGGTGATCGCCCAGACCGGCGGCGGGCCGGGGGGCGCGTCCGAGGTGCCCGCGAAATACGTCATGGACGCGATGTTCGCGAGCCAGAACCTCGGCCAGGGCTTCGCGGCCTCGACCATGATGCTCCTGTCGGTGGTCATCATCCTGATCCCCTGGGCCTACCTCGAGTTCGGGGGCCGCCGCCATGCGTGAGCCCCGCGGACCCCGGCCCAGGTCGGCCCTCTCGCCCCGCAACATCATGCTCTACGGCACGCTTCTCGTGGTGTCGGTCTACTACCTGCTGCCGCTCTGGGTGATGGTCGTCACCTCCCTGAAGGGGATGCCCGAGGTCCGCCTCGGCCGCATCTTCTCCCCGCCGATGGAGGTCACCTTCGCGCCCTGGGTCAAGGCCTGGTCGACCGCCTGCACGGGCCTCAACTGCCAGGGCCTGTCGCCCGGCTTCTGGAACTCGGTCCGCATCCTGATCCCGTCGGTCGCCCTGTCCATCGCGGTCGCCTCGGTCTCGGGCTACGCGCTCGCCCGCTGGCGCTTCCGCGGGTCCGAGGCGTTCTTCGCCATCCTCCTGATCGGGGCCTTCATCCCCTACCAGGTGATGCTCTACCCCATCGTCATCATCCTGCGCGAGATCGGCCTCTACGGCTCGCTGTGGGGGCTGGTGCTGGTCCACGCCGTCTTCGGGATGCCGATCAACACGCTGCTCTTCCGCAACTACTTCGCGGCCCTGCCGGAAGAGCTGCACAAGGCCGCCCGCGTCGACGGCGCGGGGTTCTGGGGCATCTATCTCCGCATCATGCTGCCGATGTCGCTGCCGATCTTCGTCGTGAGCGCGATCATCCAGGTCACGGGCATCTGGAACGACTTCCTCTTCGGCGTCGTCTACACCACCCCCGAAAGCTACCCGATGACGGTGCAGCTCAACAACATCGTCAACGCCGTGCAGGGGGTGAAGGAATACAACGTCAACATGGCCGCGACGCTGCTGACCGGCCTCGTGCCGCTGACGGTCTACGTCCTGTCGGGCCGCCTCTTCGTCCGCGGCATCGCCGCGGGGGCGGTCAAGGGATGACCTCCTCGATCTCGGTCCGCGACCTGTCGCTCAGCTTTGGCGCGGTCTCCGTCCTGCGCGACCTCAACCTCGAGGTCGCCGAGGGCGAGTTCATCGTCCTGCTCGGCCCCTCCGGCTGCGGCAAGTCCACGCTCCTGAACTGCCTCGCCGGGCTGATCGACATCACCGACGGCCAGGTCTGGATTAAGGGCCGCAACGTCACCTGGGCCGAGCCGTCGGACCGCGGCATCGGCATGGTCTTCCAGTCCTACGCGCTCTACCCCCAGATGACCGTGCGCGGGAACCTCTCCTTCGGCCTGAAGAACGCCCGCGTCCCCGCGGCGGACATCGCCGCCCGGGTCGCCCGCGCGGCGGAGATCCTCCAGATCGGCCCGCTGCTCGACCGCAAGCCCGCCGCGCTCTCCGGCGGCCAGCGCCAGCGCGTCGCCATCGGTCGGGCGCTCGTCCGCGACGTCGACGTCTTCCTCTTCGACGAACCGCTCTCGAACCTCGACGCCAAGCTGCGGAGCGAACTTCGGGTCGAGATCAAGCGCCTCCACGCGCGGCTCAAGAACACCATGGTCTACGTCACCCACGACCAGATCGAGGCGCTGACGCTCGCCGACCGCATCGCGGTGATGAAGGGCGGGGTCATCCAGCAGCTCGCCGCCCCGCAGGAGATCTACAACCGCCCCGCCAACCTCTTCGTCGCGGGCTTCCTCGGCTCCCCCGCCATGAACATGCTGAAAGGGTCCGTGATCCGGGGCCGGTTCGAGGCCCCGGGCCTCTCCCTCCCGCTCGACGGCTACGACGGCGCCCGCATCGACCGCCCCGACGCCATCCTCGGCCTGCGCCCCGAACACCTGGTGCCGGGCGACCAGGGCATCGCCGCCACCGTCGACCTCGACGAGCCCATGGGCGCCGACACCCTCACCTGGGCCAGCGTCGGCGGGCAGCCCCTGTCCTTCCGCCTGCCGGTCGAGGCGCGGATCGCCCCCGGCACGCAGGTCACGCTCGCCGTCGACATGGCCAAGGCGTCCCTCTTCGACGCAGGCACGGGCGCGCGCGCATGAACCTCGCCGGAGAGTGGCGCCTGCGCGGTGCCGGGCGCGACGTGCCCATGGCGCTGCCCGGCGACGGGATCACCGCGCTGGTCGCGGCGGGCGTGCTGCCCGACCCCTACGCCGGCCGGAACGAACTGGCCTGCCGCTGGGTCTGCGCCGAAACCTGGGAGGTCTCGCGCCGCTTCGACCACCCCGGCGGCGAGGCCGTGCTGGTGCTGGGCGAGGTCGACGGCATCGCCGAGGTCCGCCTGAACGGGGCGACGGTCGCGACGCTCGCCAACGCCTTCCGCCGCTGGCGCATCCCCGTCACCTGCCGGCCCGGCCGGAACCACATCGCCCTCACCTTCCGCCCCGTCCCCGCCGAGGCCGCCGCCCGCGCCGCCGCGCAGCCCTTCCCGGTGCCCTGGCACGCGGGCAACTGCCCCATCCCCCACGGCAACATGCTGCGGAAACAGCAATGCGACTTCGGCTGGGACTGGAACATCGCGCTCGCCCCCTTCGGGCTCTACGGCGACCTCCGCCTCGACCCGCCCGGCCCGCGCATCGGCGCGGTGGTCGTGCGGCAAGAGCACGCGCCGGGATCGGCCAAGGTGCATCTCGAAGTTCACGCAGAGTCCGAAGACGTCACCGCAACCCTCTGCGCAGCAACGCAAAACGCCAGAGTCACGAACGGCATCGCCCGGCTGACCCTCACGGTCGAAAACCCCGCCCTCTGGTGGCCCGCAGGCCAGGGCGCGCAGACCCTGCACGACCTGACGATCACCGCCGGGCCGGTCACCGAAACCCGCCGCATCGGCCTGCGCGACATCCGCCTCGTGTCAGAACCCGACGCCGCCGGGCGCAGCTTCGCGCTCCACGTCAACGGCCGCCCCGTCTTCGCCAAGGGTGCCAACTGGATCCCCGCCGACGCCCTTGCGGGCCGCATCACGCAAGCGTCCGTCCGCGACCTCCTCGCCTCCGCCACCGCCGCGAACATGAACATGCTCCGCGTCTGGGGCGGCGGGCGCTACGAGCCGGACTGGTTCTACGACCTTTGCGACGAGATGGGCCTGATGGTCTGGCAGGATTTCATGTTCGCCTGCCACCTCTACCCCTCCACCCCCGACTTCCTGGCGGAAGTCCGCGCCGAGGTGCAGGAAACCGCCCTCCGCCTGCACCACCACGCCTGTCTCGCGCTCTGGTGCGGCGACAACGAGCTGATCGGCGCGCTGACCTGGTATCCCGAAAGCCGCGCCGACCGCGACCGCTACCTCGTCAGCTACGACCGCCTGAACCGCACCGTCGAGCAGGCGCTCAAGGACACGGTCCCCGACGCGACCTGGTGGCCCTCCAGCCCCTCGCCCGGCCCCCTGTCCTTCGGCGACGCCTGGCACGACGACGCCCGCGGCGACATGCACATGTGGTCGGTCTGGCACGAGGGCCGCGACGTCGACCACTACCGCGACGTGAAACCCCGCTTCTGCTCCGAGTTCGGCTTCCAGTCCTACCCCTTGATGGACGTGATCCGCCGCTTCGCGACCCCCGCCGAGATGAACATCGCCAGCCCGGTGATGGAGGCGCACCAGAAGAACGCGGGCGGCAACGCCCGCATCGCGGAAACCATGTTCCGCTATTTCCGCTTCCCCGCGACCTTCCCCGATTTCGTCTGGCTGTCCCAGGTCCAGCAAGGCCTCGCCATCAAGACCGCCGTGACCGCCTGGCGGGGCCTGAAACCCCATTGCATGGGCACGCTCTACTGGCAGTTGAACGACACCTGGCCCTGCTGCTCCTGGTCGTCGCTGGACCACGGCGGCGGCTGGAAGCTCCTGCACCACATGGCGCGCCACTTCTACGCCCCCGTCACCGTGGTGGCGCTGCCCGACGCGGGCCGGGTGCGGCTGGTGGGGGTGAACGACACCGCGGCCCCGGTCGCGCTGTCGGTCACCGCCGTCGCGCTGGCGATGGACGGGACGCGGCGCGAACTCGCCCGAGGGGCGGGCACCGTCGGGGCCACGGCGACCGACCTCTGCGCGGTGGCCACAGGCGACCTGGCCGCGGGCGAGATCCTGTTCTGGGACTGGGACGTGCGTGCCGGTGCCGTCCCGCCCGCCGCCGGGTCGGACCACTGGACCCCCGTGCCGTGGAAGGCGCTGCCGCTGGCCGACCCGCAGGCGCGGATGGACCTCGCCCGCGACGGTACCCGCTGGCGCATCACCCTGACCGCCGCCGCGCTCGCTCCCTTCGCCACCCTCGAGGCCGACCTGCCCGGCCGCTTCTCCGACAACGCCGTCCTTCTGGTCCCGGGAACACCCGTCACGCTCACCTTCACCCCGGCAGGCGAAGGCACCCCCGCCTTCACCCTGCGCCACCTTCATTCCGCCACCTGCGAGGCCTGACATGCCCTTCAACTACCAGCTCTACTCCAGCCGCAACCACCCGCCGCTCGCGGCCACGCTCGCCATGCTCAGGGACGCGGGCTACGCCGGGGTCGAAGGCTTCGCCGCGCTGTATCCCGACGAACCCGCCGCCGACGCCGTCGCGCGCGCGCTCCAGGCCGCCGGGCTTGCCATGCCCACCGGCCACTTCGCGCTCGAGGACATCGAGGCCGACCCCGCCCGCGTCGCCCGCATGGCCCGCAGGCTCGGCATCACCACCATCGTCTGCCCCTGGATCGCCCCCGACCTGCGCCCCGCCGACGCCGCGGGCTGGACGGCCTTCGGCCGCAGGCTCGCCAAGGCCGGCGCGCCGCTCAGGGCCGAGGGCTTCGCCTTCGCCTGGCACAACCACGACTTCGAGTTCCGCAAGCTCCCGTCCGGCGAGGTGCCCCACGACCTGATGACGGCCGCCGCCCCCGACCTCGGCTGGGAGATCGACGTGGCCTGGATCGTCCGCGGCGGGGCCGACCCGCTGCACTACATCGCCCGCGACGGCGCCCGCATCCTGACCGCCCACGTCAAGGACATCGCTCCCGAAGGTGCCAAGGCCGACGAGGACGGCTGGGCCGACGTCGGCACCGGCACGGTCGCCTGGCCCGCGATCTATCGGGCGCTGAAGGCGACGCCCTGCGCGCATTTCATCATGGAACACGACAGGCCCAGCGACGACGCCCGCTTCGCCCGCGTGTCGATCGGCAACGCGAAGGGGTGGCGCGCATGACCATCGGCATCATCGGCTGCGGCCACATCTCCACCACCTACCTTTCGCTCGCGCCCATGTTCCGCGGGACCCGCGTGGTCGCGGTGGCCGACGCGAACATGGAGGTCGCGGCGGCGCGCGGAACGGAGTTCGGCGTCGCGGCGCAGTCCGTCGACGCGCTGCTCGTGAACCCCGAGGTCCGGCTTGTCATCAACCTGACGATCCCCGACGCGCATTTCGACGTCTCGATGGCGGCCCTCGCCGCCGGCAAGCACGTCTATTCCGAAAAGCCCGTGGTCCTGACGATGGCCCAGGGCACGCGCCTGCGCGACGCCGCCGCCGCGCGGGGCCTCGCGGTCGGCTCGGCCCCCGACACCTTCCTCGGCGGCGCGCACCAGCAGGTCCGCGCGCTGGTCGACGAGGGCGCGATCGGCCGCGTGACCGCGGGCTCCGCCGCCTTCATGAACCACGGGATGGAGCACTGGCACCCCTGGCCGCACTTCTTCTACCAGCCCGGCGGCGGCCCGATGCTCGACATGGGCCCCTACTACCTCGCCGCGCTCGTCAACCTCCTCGGCCCGGTCCGCCGCGTGGCCGCGCTCGCCAGCGCGGCCGAACGCGAGCGCGTCGTGACCGCCGACAAGGGCCACAAGGGCCGCACCGTCGCGGTCAACACCCCCACGAACATCCACGCGCTGCTGGAGTTCGCGTCGGGCGCCACCGTCAACCTCTCGACCAGCTGGGACGTCTGGGCGCACCGCCGCGCCAACCTGGAAATCTACGGAACCGAAGGCTCGCTCTTCATCCCCGACCCGAACTTCTTCGGCGGCACGGTGGAGCTCGCGCGGCGCGACGGCCCCGTGCAGGCGGTTACCCCCTGGGACCACCCGTTCGGGGTAGAGAACCAGGACCACGGCGGCCGGATGCTCGCCAACTACCGCATGGCCGGGGTGGCCGAGATGCTTGCCGCGCTGGAGGCGGGCCGCGAGCCGCGCTGCGCGCTGTCGCGCAGCCTCCACGCGGTGGAGGTGATGACGGCGGCGCTGGAATCGGGCGCAACCGGGCAGTTCGTCACCCTCACCACCACCTGCACCCGCCCCGACCCTTTGCCGCCCGAGGCCGCGCGCGCGCTGATGACTTGACGCGCAGCAGGTTCGGGATACACCCCCGGCGTTCCGCCCGGCCCCGGCGTCGGCGGGGGGCTTCACGCCCCCCGCACCCCCCGTGGAGTATTTGCGCCGGAAAGAGGACGGGGAGGGCATGGACGCAAGCGCGCGAAAGGTGCCGACGCACGAGGTGGTCTACGGCCGCCTGCGCGACATGGTGCTGTTCGGCCGCCTCGCGCCGGGGCAGCCGGTGACGATCCAGGGCCTCTGCGCCGATCTCGACGCGGGCATGACCCCGGTGCGCGAGGCGATCCGGCGGCTGTCGGCCGAGGGCGCGCTGGTGGCGCAGGACAACCGCCGCGTCGGCGTGCCGGTGCTGACGGTCGCGCATCTGGACCAGCTCGCCTTCGCGCGCGCGGCGATCGAGCCGCACCTGGCGGGGCTCGCGGTCGCGGGCGGCGGCCGGCTCGCCGACCGGCTCGCGGCGATCGACGAAGGCGTCGACGCGGCCATCGCGGCGGGGCGCATCCCGGCCTACCTCGAGGCCAACCACGCCTTCCACTTCACGCTCTACGCCGCGAGCGGCGCGGCCGTGCTGGTCGAGATGGCCGCAGGCCTCTGGCTGCGCTTCGGCCCGTCCCTGCGCGAGGTGCTCGCGGCGAGCCACGCGAACCTCAAGGCCGACCGCCACAAGGAGGCCATCGCCGCCCTGCGCGCGGGCGATGCGGACGCGCTGGAACAGGCGATGCGCCGCGACATCGCCGACGGCGTGGCGGGCGTCCGGGCCGCGCTGAAATGATTTGATCAAATTATTGCGTCCGCCCCGGGGGCCGGTGTAGAAGGGGCGCACCCCGAAGGAGTGCGGCCCATGAACATGATCTCGAACCACCTGCCCACGGCCGAGCTCCAGGCGCTGGACGCCGCGCATCACATGCACCCCTTCACCGACGCGGGCGCGCTCGCGGCCAAGGGGGCGCGGGTCATCACCGGGGCGAAAGGCGTCTGGCTGACCGATTCGAACGGCCAGCGGATCATCGACGGCATGTCGGGCCTGTGGTGCGTCAACATCGGCTACGGCCGCGACGAACTCGCCGACACCGCCGCGCGGCAGATCCGCGAGCTCTGCTACTACAACACCTTCTTCCAGACCACCCACGTCCCGGCCATCGCGCTCGCCGCCAGGATCGCCGAGCTCGCCCCCGGCGACCTGAACCACGTCTTCTTCGCCGGCTCCGGCTCCGAGGCGAACGACACCAACATCCGCCTCGTGCGCCACTACTGGGCGCTGAAGGACCAGCCCGACCGGCAGGTCATCATCAGCCGCAAGAACGGCTACCACGGCTCGACCATGGGCGGCGGGTCGCTGGGGGGCATGACATACATCCACAAGCAGGGCGGCCTGATCCCCGGCATCCACCACATCGACCAGCCCGACTGGTGGTCCGAAGGCGGCGACCTGACGCCCGAGGCCTTCGGCCTCGCCCGCGCGCGGCAACTGGAGGCGGCGATCCTCGAGATCGGGCCGGAGCGGGTCGGGGCCTTCATCGCCGAGCCGATCCAGGGCGCGGGCGGCGTGATCGTGCCACCCGCGACCTACTGGCCGGAAATCCAGCGGATCGTCGACGCCTACGGCATCCTGCTCATCGCCGACGAGGTCATCACCGGCTTCGGCCGCACCGGGCAGTGGTTCGGGTCGCAGACCTTCGGCATCCGGCCGCACATCATGACCGTCGCCAAGGGCCTGTCCTCGGGCTACGTCCCGATCGGGGCGTCCGTCGTCTGCGACGAGGTCGCGGCCACGCTCGCCGCAGGGGGCGACTTCAACCACGGCTACACCTATTCGGGCCACCCCGTGGCGGCGGCGGTGGCGCTGGAGAACCTGCGGATCATCGCCGAGGAAGGGCTGGTCGACCACTGCCGCGAGGTGGCGCATCCCTACCTCGCCGAACGCTGGCACGCGCTTTCCGATCACCCGATGGTCGGCGAGACGAAGCTCGTGGGCCTGATGGGCAGCCTGGCGCTGACCCCGGACAAGGCGCGCCGGGCGAAGTTCGCCTCCGAGGCGGGCAAGGTCGGCTACCGCGTGCGCGAGCGCTGCTTCGCCAACAACCTGGTGATGCGCCACGTCGGCGACCGGATGATCATCGCGCCCCCCCTGCCGATCACGCCGGCCGAGATCGACGTGCTGATCGCCCGCGCGCGGACCTCGCTCGACGAGGCGTATCGGGGGCTGCGCGCCGACGGGATGTTCGTCGCCGCAGAACCCGTCGCGGCCTGAGGGCCGCCGATTCGCCGCGCGTGGTTGACGCCCCCTGCGACCCCTGCGGCGGAAGACGGAAGGAAGACGCAAGGAAGACGCGCGGAAGACGTCCGGCAGACCGTCGCGGAGCCTGATGAACGCCGCGTTCGCAAGGCCTTGCCGACCGACGCTCGCACGCCCCGTTGCGCCCGCCGCCCCCCCTCCGGCCGCGCCGCAGGGTCCGGCGCGCAACGGGCCGCGGGGCCGGGCGCGGAGCGGTTGAATCCCCCCGCCCCCCGGCCTAGACAGGGGCAAAACAGCAGGTCCCGCGATGCGCGCCTATGCCGACCTTGCCGCCTCCATCGGCAACACCCCCCTGATCCGCCTGCGCAAGGCGTCGGAGGCCACGGGCTGCGAGATCTGGGGCAAGGCCGAGTTCCTGAACCCCGGCCAGTCGGTCAAGGACCGCGCCGCGCTCTACATCATCCGCGACGCGGTGGCGCGCGGGGTGCTGCGGCCGGGCGGGACGATCGTCGAGGGGACGGCGGGCAACACCGGCATCGGCCTCGCCCTCGTCGGCGCAAGCCTCGGATTCCGCACGGTTATCGTCATCCCCGAAACGCAAAGCCAGGAAAAGAAGGACATGCTGCGGCTGGCGGGCGCGGAGCTCGTGCAGGTCCCCGCGGTGCCCTACCGCAACCCCAACAACTACGTCCGCTACTCCGAACGGCTGGCCCGGACGCTGGACAGGACCGAGCCGAACGGGGCGATCTGGGCCAACCAGTTCGACAACGTGGCCAACCGCCAGGCCCACATCGAGGGCACGGGCCCGGAAATCTGGGACCAGACGGGCGGCAGGGTCGACGGCTTCATCTGCGCCGTGGGGACCGGGGGGACGGTCGCAGGGGTCGCGATGGCGCTGCAGCCCCGGGGCGTGAAGATCGGCCTCGCCGACCCCGAAGGGGCGGCCCTGCACAGCTTCTATACCACCGGCACGCTCGACAGCCCGGGGTCGTCGATCACCGAAGGCATCGGCCAGGGCCGGATTACCGCGAACCTGCAAGGGTTTACGCCCGACTACAGCTACCGCATCCCCGACGCCGAGGCGCTGCCCGTCGTCTTCGACCTGCTGGCCGAGGAAGGCATCTGCATGGGCGGATCGACCGGCGTGAACGTGGCGGGCGCGATGCGGATGGCGCGCGACATGGGGCGGGGCAAGACCATCGTCACCATCCTGTGCGACTACGGCAGCCGCTACCAGTCCAAGCTCTACAACCCCGCGTTCCTGAAGGAAAAAGGGTTGCCGGTGCCGGAATGGCTCGACCGCGCGCCCCGCGCGATCCCGACGGTGTTCGAGGACGCATGACGGCGCTGCGGCGCTTTCTCGCGGTCCTCGCCTGCCTCGCCGCGCTGGCCCCGGCGGCGGCGCAGGAGGTGCCGGGGACGCCCGCCCCCGAGGCCCCGGCGACCCCCGCGCCCGAAACCGCCCCGGCACCCCCGCCGTCGGCGCTGCCGCCGCTCGCCCCACGCGCCGCGGGCAGCGGCCCGGCGCAGGCCGCGCCCGCCGCCGCGAACCGCACGATCACCTTCGTCAAGACCCCCGCGCTCGACTACAGCCAGTGGGAGACGGTGGCCAACCGCGCGGAATCGCTGACGCTTTTGCCCGACGTCCCGCGCGGCCAGCTCGAGGCGGTCCGGGCCGAGGTGGTGGACTGGCGCGAGCGCTTCCTCGCCGCGCAGGCGACCAACGCGCCCCGCATCGCCACCGTGCGCGACCAGATCACCGCGCTCGGCCCCGCCGACCCGGCCGAGGCGCAGGACATCGCCGACCGCCGCGCGCGGCTGACGGCGGACCTGACGCGGCTGCAGGCCCCCGGCCTCGCCGCCGAAGAGGCCTGGCGGCGGGCCGACGGGCTGGTGGCCGAGATCGACCGCGGCTTGCGCGCGCAGGCGGCGAGCGAGCTTCTGAAGCTGTGGCCGATGCCGCTCAACCCGCAGAACTGGGACGACGGCCTCGGCGCGCTGCGCGACGTCGCGGTCACGCTCTATGCCGAGACGCAGGCCGCGCTGCGCTGGCCGTCGAACCGCGTCGCGCTGGTCAACAACCTGCCGCTGATCCTGGCCTACCTCCTCGCCGCGATCGTGCTGCTGTGGCGCGGGCGGGGCTGGATCGACGCGCTGGTGCTGCGGCTGCAGTCGCAGACCGGCCGGCGCACCGAACGGCTCTGGGCCTTCGTCGCCTCCTTGGGCCAGATCCTCGTGCCGACGGTGGGCGTGGTCGCGCTGGCGCAGGCGCTGGAGCTGTCGGGGATGCTCGGCCGGCTCGGCCGGGACCTCGTGGCCGAACTGCCGGTCATGGGGGTGACGCTGTTCGCCGCCATCTGGCTCGGCCACCGCATCTTCCCCTTCGGCCAGGACGACGGCCCGCTCGACGTGCCCGAGCCGCTGCGGCCGCAGGGCCGGTTCCTCGCCGCGAGCCTGGGCGTCGTGCTGGTGGTGGAGACCTTCCGCTACACCGCGCTGACCCGGCTCGCGAGCTCCGAGGCCGCGGTCGCCGTGCTGGCGCTGCCGATCCTCGTCGCGGGCGGGCTCGTGCTGATGCGCACCGGCCGGCTGATCCGCAGGCAGGCCGCGGCGGACACGGCGCAGTCGTTCCAGACCGGGCTGATGCGGCTGATCGGGCAGGGCGCGACGGTGATCGGCGTGGCGGGGGCGGGGCTTGCCGCCGTCGGCTACATCTCGGCCGCGGGGGCGCTGATCTACCCGGCGATCCTGTCGCTGGGGCTGATCGCGGCGCTGCTGATCGCGCACGAGGTCATCGGCGACATCTACGCCGCCGTGGTGCGCAGCGACGAGGCGGCACAGGCGGCGCTGATCCCCACGCTGGTCAGCTTCGCGCTGACGCTGGCGAGCCTGCCTGCCTTCCTGCTGATCTGGGGCGCGCGCTGGTCGGACCTGACCGAGGTCTGGACGCGGGTGCAGGAAGGCTTCCAGATCGGCCAGACGCGGATTTCGCCCAGCAACTTCCTCGTCTTCGCGCTGATCTTCGCGGTCGGCTACATGCTGACGAAGCTGTTCCAGGGCAGCCTGAAGTCGACCATCCTGCCCAAGACGCGGCTCGACCAGGGCGCGCAGAACGCCATCGCGGCGGGGGTCGGGTATCTGGGGATCTTCCTCGCCGCGCTGGTCGGGATCAACTCGGCGGGGCTGGACCTGTCGGGCCTGGCGATCGTCGCCGGGGCCCTGTCGGTCGGGATCGGCTTCGGCCTGCAGAACATCGTGTCGAACTTCGTCTCGGGCATCATCCTCTTGATCGAGCGGCCGATCAGCGAAGGCGACTGGGTCGAGGTCGGCACGGTCAGCGGGATCGTCAAGGCGATCTCGGTCCGGTCGACCCGCATCCAGACCTTCGACCGGTCCGACGTGATCGTGCCGAACGCCGACTTCGTGTCGGGCCGGGTGACGAACTGGACGCGGTTCAACCTGGCCGGGCGGCTGATCGTGCCGGTCAACGTCACGCCCGGCACCGACACGCGCGCGGTGGAGCGCATCCTGCGCGAGATCGCCGAGGCGCAGCCGCTGGCCATCCTGACCCCCGCCCCGATCGTCGCGCTGATGGGGTTTTCGGCCGAAGCGATCAGCTTCGAGATCCGGGTGATCCTGCGCGACGTGAACTTCTCGATCCAGGTCAGGACCGAGATCAACCACCAGATCGCGGCGCGCTTCGCCGCCGAGGGCATCGACATGAGCCCGCAGGCCCGCGACCTGCGGCTGCGGATCGCCGCCGAGGAGGCCCCGCCGCCGCCGCCCCTCCCCCCCGAACCCGAGGCGCCCGGATGACCGAGCTTCTGTTCCGTGCCGACCCCTACCTCGACCACGCCGAGGGCCGCGTCGTCGCCCATACGCCCGAGGGCGGGCTGATCCTCGACCGGACCGTGTTCTACCCGACGGGCGGGGGCCAGCCCGGCGACAGCGGCTGGATCGACGCCCCCGGCGGGCGCATCGCCATCGCCACCGCGGTCAAGGCCGAGGGCCATGTCGCGCTGGTGCCGGCGGAGCCCGCGTCGCTGCCGCCGGTCGGGGCGGTCGTGACGCAGGTGCTCGACTGGGACCGCCGCTTCGCCCACATGCGGGTGCACACCGCGCTGCACCTCCTGTCGGTGGTGATCCCGCGGCCGGTGACCGGCGGGGCCGTGGCCCAGGCCCGCGGGCGGCTCGACTTCGACATGCCCGACCCGCCCGCCGACGTGCCGGGCCTGGAGGCGCAGCTCAACGCGCTGATCGACCGCGACCTCGCGGTGACCGAGGACTGGATCACCGACGCCGCGCTCGCCGCCAACCCCGGCCTCGTGAAGACCCTGCGCGTCGCGCCGCCGGTCGGCCAGGGCCGGGTGCGGCTGGTGCGGATCGGGCAGGGGGCGGGGCAGGTGGACCTGCAGCCCTGCGGCGGCACCCATGTCGCCCGCACGGGCGAGATCGGCCGCGTGGTCATCGACCGCATCGAGAAGAAGGGCCGCGAGAACCGCCGCGTCAGCGTGACGCTGGCCTGAAGGGACGAAGGCCTTGGCGGGGCGCGCGCGGGCCTGGCGGATGACGGGCAGATCGCCTGCGTCGCGGATGATGGGCAGCAGGACGCCGCGGCGGCGGCGGCGGCGGCGGGGCCGCGGGCACGGGCTGCACGGCGTCCGGCCGGCCCGGTCGCGGCGGGGCTGACGCGCGCGGCCCGGGCCTGTGGCGTCATGCCGCCCCTGCCTTGCGGCGGGCCGGGGCGGGGCCTAATCTGGCGGCGGCTGGACGCAAAGGGGCAGGGATGGCCGGAAAACGCAGCATTTTCGCGGAGGTGGGCGAGGGCGGCCGGGCCGTGCCGCAGGGCGGCATGATCGCTGCGCGTGACACCGGCGCGCGGGGGGCGGTGCGTGTCTGGCTGGTCGTGCTGTTCCTGCTCGTCGCCGTCATCATCGCGGTGGGCGGGATGACCCGGCTGACCGACAGCGGGCTGTCGATCACCGAATGGCGTCCGATCGCCGGCATCATCCCTCCCCTCTCCGCCGCCGACTGGCAGGCCGAGTTCGACCTTTACCGCCAGATCCCCGAATACCGGATCCAGAACCGCGGCATGACGCTGGCGGAGTTCCAGGTCATCTACTGGTGGGAATGGGGGCACCGGATGCTCGCCCGGCTGGTCGGGCTTGTCTGGGGCCTGGGCTTCCTGTGGTTCCTGGTGCGGCGGCAGGTGCCGGCGGGGTGGACCCTGCGGCTTGCGGGCATCGGCGCGCTGATCGGGCTGCAGGGGGCGGTCGGCTGGTGGATGGTGTCCTCGGGGCTGACGGGCACGATGCTCGACGTGGCAAGCTACCGGCTTGCGGTGCATCTGGGGCTTGCCTTCACGATCCTGGGGCTGATCGCGTGGTACGTCTTCCTTCTGGGCCGCAGCGAGGCGGGCCTGATGCAGGCGCGGCGGGTGCGCGAGGCGCGGCTGTTCGGGATGACCACGGGGCTGATGCATGTCGCCTTCCTGCAGGTCGTGCTCGGCGCGCTGGTCGCGGGGATCGACGCGGGGCGGGCCTTTCCGACCTGGCCCTTGATGAACGGGCAGTTCTTTCCCGCCGATGCCTTCTACGTGCCGGGGCGGCCGGCGTGGGCCGCGTTCTTCGAGAACGCGGGGCTGGTGCAGTTCATCCACCGGATGACCGGGTATCTGTTGTTCGCCTACGGCGTGGTGGTCTGGCTGCGCGGGCGGCAGTCGCCCCATGCCGCGACGCGGGCGGCGTTCGGCGCGGTGCTGGCGATGCTGGTGGCGCAGATGGCGCTGGGCGTGGCGACCGTGCTGACGGTGGCGCATCCCTACGTCGCGATCACCCACCAGATCGGCGCGGTGATCCTGTGGGTGCTGATCCTCCGGGCGCGCCACCTGGCGGGCTATCCGGTGGCAGGCAGCATCCGCGCGGGGACGGCGTGAGCGCATTCGCCGACCTGATGGCCTTCCAGCGCGAGACGCAGGCGCTGGCGGCGGTGGCCGAGCGGCTGGGCTGGGACCAGGAGACGGTGATGCCGCGCGGTGCCGCGGACCAGCGGGGCGAGGAGATGGCGGCGATCGAGGGCGTGCTGCACGCCCGCCGCAGCGACCCGCGGGTGGGCGACTGGCTCGCGGCGGCGGAGCCTGCGGATGACGCGGGCCGTGCGGCGCTGCGGCTGATCGGGCGCGCCTGGCGGCGGTCGGTGCGGGTGCCCGCGCGGCTGGCGCAGGAGATCGCGCGTGTCACCTCGGTCGCGCAGGGGACCTGGGCGCGGGCGCGCGCCGCGGACGACGCGGGGGCCTTCCTGCCCGTGCTGGACCGGATCATCGCGCTGAAGCGCGAGGAGGCGGCGGCGATCGCGGATGGCGCGGACCTCTACGACACGCTGATCGACGATTTCGAGCCGGGGCTGACGGCGGCCGACCTTGCGGCGATGTTCGACGGGCTGCGGCCGCGGCTGGTGGCGCTGCGGGCGGCGGTGCTGGAGCGGCCCGCGCCGCCGCGGCTGGCGGGGCATTTCCCGAAGGCGGCGCAGCTCGCGCTGGCGCGCAAGCTGGCGGTGGCCTTCGGCTACGACCTGGACCGGGGACGGATCGACCTGGCGGTGCATCCGTTCAGCAGCGGGTCGGGGGCGGACGTGCGCATCACCTGCCGGGTGGACGAGGCCGATCCGTTCAACTGCCTCTATGCCACGATCCACGAGGTCGGCCATGCGGCCTACGAGCAGGCGATCGACCCGGCCTACGCGCTGACGCCCTTGGGGCAGGGCGTGTCGATGGGGGTGCACGAAAGCCAGAGCCGCATCTACGAGAACCAGCTCGGCCGCAGCCCGGCCTTCGCGGGCTGGCTGTATGGGCAGATGCGCGATGCGTTCGGGGACTTCGGCGTGGCCGAGGGCGATTTCGCGCGGGTGCTGAACCGGGTCGAGACGGGCTTCATCCGCACCGAGGCGGACGAGGTCCACTACAACCTGCACATCCTGCTGCGCTTCGACATCGAGCGCGCGCTGATCTCGGGCGATCTGGCGGTGGCCGACCTCGAGGCGGCGTGGAACGACCGCTTCCGCGCCGACTTCGGGCTGGCGGTGCCGCGGCCGAGCCTGGGGATGCTGCAGGACGTGCACTGGTCGGGCGGGTCCTTCGGGTATTTCCCGACCTACACGCTCGGCAACCTCTATGCCGGCTGCCTGGACCGGGCGATGCGGGCGGAGCTGCCGGACCTCGACCGCGATCTCGCGCGCGGGGAGCTTTCGCTTGCGACGGGGTGGCTGCGCGACCGGGTGCAGCGGCACGGCGGGCTGATGGCGCCGCGCGCGGTGATCGCGCAGGCCTGCGGCTTCGACCCGGACGAGGGGCCGCTGCTCGCGGGGCTCGAGGCGAAGTTCGCGGCGCTCTACGGGCTGTAGGGCGGGTGCCCTCACCCCCCGGGGGCGCGTGGCGCGGCCGTCAGAGCAGGAACCAGGCGGCGGTCAGGTCCGACAGGGCGAGGTCGGCGAGGACGAGGATGATTTCCGGTTCGCCGTCGGTGTCGGTGTTCAGCGACAGGATCACGTCGGTGCCCGCCTGCGTGGCGGTGATCCCGCCCGCGCCCGCCTGGCCGAAGGCGAAGGCCTGGTTCCCCGCAAGGTCGGCGCGGGCGTCGATGCGGGTCAGGTCGATGCGGTCGGCGGCGGTCGCGTCGGCGATGCGGTCGGCGGTGGCGGCGGTCGGGCCGCCGTCGCCGTCGCGGAAGACGAAGCGGTCGGCCCCGCTGCCGCCTTCCAGCCGGTCGGCCCCCGCGCCGCCCGACAGCCAGTCGGCCCCGCTGCCGCCCGCGATCGTGTCGCGGCCCGCACCGGCGCGGAGATCCTCGAACTCCACCATCGCGGGACCTGCGGAGCTTTCGCCGGTGGCGAGGTCGATGCGCAGCCCGCCCGCCACCGCCGTCAGGTCGAGCATGTCGCGCCCCTGCCCGCCGTCGAGGATCGCGGCGGCGGTGCTGCCGGTGACGACGTCGTCGCCGTCGCCGCCGAAAAGGCTGTCGTCCGCGCCGCCCGCCAGCGTGTCGCGCCCCGTGCCGCCGAACAGCGCCTCGGCCCGCGCGCCGCCGGCTAGCGCGTCGTCGCCCGCGCCGGTCTCGATCCGGGCGACCGACTGGCCGCCGGTCACGGTGTCGGCCCCGCTGCCGGTGACCAGCACCTCGACGCCCACGAGGCCGAGGCCGCGGCCGGACAGGTCGACCGCGACCCCGGCCGCGGTGCCGACGTGAAGCCGGTCGGTCCCCGCGCCGCCGTCGACGAAGGTGCCCGCGGCGGCGGTGAAGATGCGGTCGTCGCCGTTGCCGCCATAGACCACGTCGCGCGACGTGCCGCCGGAGACGGCGAAGAGCCGGTCGTCGCCGCCCCGGCCGAAAAGCGTGTCGGCCCCGAGGCCGCCTTGCAGAAGGTCGGCCCCGTCGTTGCCGCGCAGCGTGTCGTCGCCGCCTTCGCCCGACAGGCGGGTGCCGCCCGCGTCGCCTTCGACCTGCAGCAGGTTCGCGCCGTCGTTGCCGCGCAGCTCTCCCCCGCCCTGGCGCAGGATCGCGCCCTCGAAGTTGCGGAAGGTCGCGCCGGCGGCAAGGCCCAGGCCCTCGCCCGTCACGAGATCGACCCCGCCGCGTGCGAGGCTGATGATGTCGAACCCCAGGCCGCCGTCGATCAGCGTGCCGGACGCCCCCGCAATCGAGACGGTATCGTCGCCCTCGCCGCCGAAGACGCTGTCGCCCGCGGTGGTGCCGGCCTCGATCAGGTCGTTCCCCGCGCCGCCGCTGAAGGCGACGGGGCCGGTGCCCTCGCCCATCCGGCGCAGCCAGTCGTCGCCGAGCCCGCCATAGAGCGTGCCGGGGCCGCGCGAGAAGAGCTCGTCGTTACCCTCGCCGCCGTAGAGCGCGTCCCCCGCGCCGCCGATCAGCAGGTCGTCGTCCTCGCCCCCGAACAGCGCGTCGCTGCCGCCGCCCGCGTCGATCGTGTCGCGCCCGCGGCCGCCGTAGACGTCGTCGTCGCCGCCGGTGGGCAGGGGCCGGTCGGGTTCGGGCTCGCCGTCCGCGATGAAGCGGGCGGTGGAGATGTCGTCGTCGCGCCGGGTGCCGGAGATGCGGGCCATGACCGCAGGTCTGGCCCGGCATTGCGGTCACTTTGCGGCGAATCGACCGCGTTTTCGCGGATTGTCGCTGCGGTGCGGTCAGCGCGCGCGGGTGAAGCGGCCCTCGATCTGGGCGCCCGAGTCGATGGCGAGCGACTGGTAGGTCACGTCGGCCGTCACCACGGCGGTGGACCGCATGGCGAAGCTGTCCGAGGTGACCTTGCCGTCGAGCCGGCCCTTCACGTCGACCGCGTCGGCGGTGACGATGCCGGTCACGCGGCCTTCGGCCCCGACGGTCAGGGCGCGGGCGGTGATGGTGCCGTCGACCTCGCCCAGCACCTCGAGGCTGCCCGAGGAGGTGATGTCGCCCGAGATCTTCAGGTCGGAGGCGAGGACCGAGGCCTTGCCGTTCGTGCCGCGCGCGGGCACCGCGGGGGCGGGCGGCGCGGCGGTCGTGTCGGTCTTGTTGAACATCTGGGCCCCCCGTCGGATATGGGGAGCGATAAACCCCAAGGCGCGGGCCGGGGTCAAGCCTTGGCGGTGCCGCAGGGACGACAGCGCGGCGGATGGGTGCAGGAGGGTCACGGGGCAGGATGGACGACTTCTTTCGACCGGTGAGCGGGCTCGACAGCCCGCGCTATGCGGGGGTGGCGACCTTCATGCGGCTGCCGCTGGTGGAGGCGGGGCATCCGCGGCGGGGGCAGGTGGAGATCGGGCTGGTGGGGCTGCCCTGGGACGGCGGCACGACCAACCGGCCCGGCGCGCGGCACGGCCCGCGGGCCCTGCGCGACGCGAGCACGATGATGCGGGCCGAGAACGGGCGGACGGGCGTGCGCCCCTTCGAGGCCGCGCGGTGTGCCGACCTGGGCGACGTGGTGCCGAACCCGGCGGATCTGCTGGACACGCTGGCGCGGATCACCGCGTTCTACGACGCGCTGCGGGCGGCGGGCATCCGGCCGCTGACCGCGGGCGGCGACCACCTGACCGCGCTGCCGGTGCTGCGGGCGCTGGCCCGCGATCGCCCGCTGGGGCTGATCCAGTTCGACAGCCACACCGACCTGTTCCACAGCTATTTCGGCGGCCGGATGTACACCCACGGCACGCCCTTCCGCCGCGCGGTGGAGGAGGGGCTGCTCGATCCGGCGCGGATGACGCTGGTGGGCATCCGCGGCACCACCTACGACCGCGAGGACCGCGATTTCGCCGATGCCGCGGGCATCCGGGTGATCGCGGTGGAAGAGCTGCACGCGCGCGGGCCGGACGACGTGATGGCCGAGGCGCGGGCGCGGGCGGGGCAGGGGGAGACCTACGTCAGCTTCGACATCGACTTCGTCGACCCGGCCTTCGCACCCGGGACGGGCACGCCCGAAGTCGGCGGGCCGACCTCCTGGGTGGCGCTGGAATGCGTGCGGGGGCTGGCCGGGCTGCGGATCGCCGGGGCGGATGTGGTCGAGGTGTCGCCGCCCTTCGACGCGGGCGGGATCACGGCCTACCTCGGGGCGAACGTGCTGTTCGAGCTTCTCTGCGTGATGGCGGCGGGGCCGGGTTGAGGGGCCGGAAACGTGCAGGGGGCGGGTCTTGACCGGGCAGGCATGACGTCGGTGCGGACATCCGCGGCCCGCCCGCCGGGATCATTCGGACGCATGATCCTGGCGTCGTCGGTCGCTCACCCCGCCCACTCCCACGGCCGCACATGCCCGCCGATCGCCGCCTGCACCGCCTCGTCCCCCGCCACGCCCGTCCGGCGCAGGCGGGCGACCAACCCGCGCTTCTTGTCCTCGACCACCTCGGCGACCTCGGCCGCGACGCCCGCGGCCTTCAGGTCGGCGTCGTAGACCCGCGTGATCGCCAGCCGCCGCAGGTCGGGCTTGAAGACCTTGCCCACCGCCGTCTTCGGCAGCTCGGCCAGGATCTCCACGTGCTTCGGCACCGCCGCGCGTTCGGTGATCCTGCGGCCGGCGAAGTCGCGCAGCTCCTCCACCGTGACCGTCTGGCCCTTCACCAGCTCCACATAGACCGCGGGCACCTCGCCCGCATGCGCGTCGGGCTGGCCGACGGCGCCGGCGAAGGCGACCGCCGGGTGGGCCATCATCGCCTCCTCGATCAGCGCGGGGTCGATGTTGTGCCCGCCGCGGATGATCAGGTCCTTGGCCCGTCCGGTGATCCACAGATACCCGTCCGCGTCCACGCGCCCCAGGTCGCCCGTCCGCAGCCAGCGCCCGTCGGCGAAGAGGTCGCGGTTCTTGTCGGCTTCCGTGTAGGTCGCCCCCGGCCAGACGCCGGGGTTCGAGATGCAGATCTCTCCCACCTCGTCGGTGCCGCAGTCGACCCAGTGCCCGTCGGCGCGGCTCAGCAGGATGCGCACCTCCGTGTAGGGAAAGGGCAGCCCGACCGAGCCGATCTTGCGCGCGCCCTCCGGCGGGTTGCAGGACACGAGGCAGGTGGCCTCGGTCAGCCCGTAGCCCTCGACCACCTCGACCCCCGTGGCCTTGCGGAACCGTTCGTAAAGTTCGACCGGCAGCGGCGCCGAGCCGGAGAACGCCCCCCGCAGCGACCCGATCCGCGCATTGACCTGCCGCTGCATCAAGGCCGACAGCGCGGTCGGCACGCCGATCATGTAGGTCACGCCCCAGCGCTCGATCAGCTTCCAGAAGTTGTCGAACACCCCCTCGCCGCGATAGCCCGCAGGCGTCGGGAACACGACATGCGCGCCCGACGCGATCATGCTCATCATGATCGGGTAGGCGGCGAAGACGTGGAACAGCGGCAAGGGGCAGATCACCACGTCGGTCTCGCGGAACAGGAGCGTGCTGCCGACCCAGCCGTTGTAGACCATCCCCGACACGCGGTGCTGCGCGACCTTGGGCATCCCCGTCGTGCCGCCGGTGTGGAAGTAGGCCGCCGTGCGGTCCTCCTCGGGGTCGTCGAACGCCAGCCGCCTGGGCTGGGCATCCAGCGCGGCGGTGAAGTCGAGCGTCCGCTTGCCGTGCCGCGGGGTCAGCTTCGGGCGCAGGAACAGCTTCACGATCTGCCGCTTGTGCCAGGGCAGGTAGCGCGCGAGGTCGACGGTCAGCACCGTCTCGACCCCCGGCGCCTCCTCCAGCGCGCGGGCCACCTTCTGCGGCAGGTCGGTCCTGACGAAGGCGTCGAGCGTCACGACCACCCTGGCCTTCGTCTCGCGCAGGATGGCCGCGATCTGCCCGGGCTCGAGCAGCGGGTTGACCGGCTGCACGATCCCCGCCACCGCGCCGCCCAGCAGCGCCACGGCGGTCTCGACGCAGTTCGGCATGACATAGGCCACCACGTCGCCCGGCCCCACGCCCAGCGACCGGAACAGGTTCGCCGCTTGCGTCACGCGGTCCAGGAGCCGCGCCCAGGTCAGCGTCTCGGCCCGGTCGGCGGGGCCGCTCGTCAGCTGGAAGCTGACGGCGGGGCGGCTGCCGTGGGCGGCGGCGGTGCGGGCCAGGAAGCGGTGCATCGTGCGCGGCATCCCGCGCGCGGCATAGGGCCCCTCGGCCTCGATCGCGCGCACGTCACCTTGCGTGACAAAAGCCATCTCGTCCTCCCCCGCCCCCTCCCCGGGACGCCCGGCCCCAGAATGGCCGTCTGGCCGAGGCAGGCAAGCGGAAACGCCGCGTCAGGCGGCGCGTTCGGTGAACTGCAACCGCGCGAGCCGCGCGTAAAGCCCGCCCTCGGCCACGAGCGCGTCATGCGCGCCGTCCGCCACCACGCGCCCCTGGTCCAGCACGACGATCCGGTCGGCGCGCTTGACCGTGGCGAGCCGGTGCGCGACCACGATGGTGGTGCGCCCGCGGCTCAGCCGCTCCACCGCCTGCTGCACCGCGGCCTCGCTCTCGGCGTCGAGCGCGCTCGTCGCCTCGTCCAGCAGCAGCACGGGCGCGTCGCGCAGGATCGCGCGCGCGATGGCGATGCGCTGCTTCTGCCCGCCCGACAGCATCACCCCCCGCTCGCCGAGCTGGCTGTCATAGCCCTCCGGCAGCCCGGTGATGAAGCCGTGCGCCGCCGCCGCCACCGCCGCCGCCTCGACCTCGGCGTCCGTGGCACCGGGGCGGCCGAAGCGGATGTTGTCGCGCGCGGATGCGGCGAAGATCACCGGGTCCTGCGGCACCACCGCGATGGACTGGCGGAAATCGGCGCGCGCCATGCTGGCGATGTCCACCCCGTCGATGGTGATCCGCCCCGCCTGCGGGTCGTAGAACCGCTGGAGCAGCGCCAGGATCGTGGTCTTGCCCGACCCCGACGGCCCGACCAGCGCGACCGTCTGGCCGGGTGCGACCGCCAGGTCCACGCCGTCGAGCGCCGATGTCTCGCGGCTGGGATAGCGGAAGGTCACGCCGCGGAAGGCGATCTCGCCGCGCACCGGACGGGGCAGGGGGACGGGCCGGGCGGCGTCCTGCACCGTGTCGGTCGTCGCCAGCAGCTCCACCAACCGCTCGGTCGCCCCGGCGGCGCGCTGCAGCTCGCCCCAGATCTCGGACAAGGCGCCGACCGCGCCCGCGACCATCACGGCATAGATGACGAACTGCACCAGCTCGCCCGCCGACATCACCCCGCCGCGCACGTCACGCGCGCCAATCCACAGGACGCCGACGATGCCGGTGAAGGTCAGGAAGATGACGATCACCGTCATCCAGGCCCGCGTCCCGATCCGCGCCTTCGCGCTGTCGAACGACCTCTCGGTCGCCCCGGCGAAGGCCGCGCGGGTCGGGCCTTCGTGCGTGAAGGCCTGCACCGTCTGCACGGCGCCCAGCGCCTCCCCGGCCTGACCGGAGGAGGCCGCGATCCAGTCCTGGTTCTCGCGGCTCAGCCGGCGCAGGCGGCGGCCCAGCACCACGATCGGCACGATCACCGCCGGCACGATCAGCAGCACCAGCGCGGTCAGCTTGGCCGAGGTCAGCCCCAGCATGACGAGGCCGCCGAGCAGGATCAGCACGTTGCGCAGGGCCACGCTGACCGATGAGCCGATCACCGACAGGATCAGCGTCGTGTCGGTGGTCAGCCGGCTCAGCACCTCGCCCGTCATCAGCCGCTCGAAGAAGGCGGGGCTGAGGCCGATCACCCGGTCGAACAGCGCGGTGCGGATGTCGGCCACGACCCGCTCGCCGAGCCGCGTCACCAGGTAGTAGCGCAGCCCCGTCCCCACCGCGAGCAGCGCGGCGATCCCCAGCGCGGCGGCGAAATACTGGTCGAGAAGCGCCATGTCGCCCGCGTCGAACCCGTCGATCACCCGCCGCACCGCCAGCGGCAGCACCAGGCTGACCGCCGCCGTCAGCACCAGCGCCAGCAGCGCCAGCGCGAGCAGGCCGCGATAGGGCCGCACGAACGGCCACAGGCCCGTCAGCGCGGTCACCCGCCTCGAAGTCGCCCGGTCCCCGGTCTGCACATCGGCCATGGCGGGCATGTATCGGCGGCGCGGGGCCGCTTCAAGCCTTGCGCCGTCGCACCTTTCCACCGGCCCGCCGCAGTGGCACCCTGACGGCTATGATGCCCGCTTCCCCGTTGCTGCACCTCGCCGCCGCCGACGGCACGCGCCTCGCCTATGCCGACGCGGGCGAAGGCGCGCCCATCCTGTGCCTGGCCGGCCTGACGCGGACGATGGCCGATTTCGAGGCGGTGCTGCCCCATCTGGGCGGGGTGCGGACCATCCGCATGGACGCGCGCGGGCGCGGCGGCAGCGGCTGGTCCGGCCCCGCCACCTATACCGTCGCGCAGGAGGCCGCGGACGCGCTCGCCCTGATCCGCCACCTGGGGCTGGACAAGGTCGCGATCCTCGGCACCTCGCGCGGCGGCCTCATCGCCATGGCGCTGGCGGCCACCGCGAAGGACCGGCTGCTCGGGGTCTGCCTCAACGACATCGGCCCGGTGATCGACCCCGCAGGGCTCGACGCCATCGCGGGCTACATCGGCCGCGACCCGCCCTACCGCACCCACGCCGACCTCGCCGCGGCGATGCCCGCGCTCTGGCCGGGCTTCGCCGACGTGCCCCCCGACCGCTGGCGGGCCGAGGCCGCACGCCTGTACCGCGCCACGCCCGGGGGCCTGCGCATCACCTACGACCCCGCCCTGCGCGCGGCCTTCGCCGCCGCCCGCGCCGCGCCCGCCGCCGACCTCTGGCCGCTGTTCGACGCGATGGCGGGCCTGCCGCTCGCGCTGATCCGCGGCGCGAACTCCAACCTTTTGTCCCCCGCCACCGCCGCCGAGATGCAGCGCCGCCGCCCCGACATGATCTTCGCCGAGGTGCCGGGCCGCGGCCACGTCCCCTTCCTCGACGAGCCCGAAAGCCTCGCCGCCCTCCGCGCCTGGGTCGCCCGGCTCTAGCCCGTCCCGGGGGCTTGCGGGGAGCCGTCGACCGGGTGTAGGCAGAGGTCTGCTCCTGCCGCCGCGGGCATCCGCCCGGGAACGCGACGACAGCCCGCCATCTGCCCCTCCGGGCGATCCGTGATCGCAGGCCCCGTCACCGGTGCGGGGTGGCCGGACGGTGCTTTCCTGCCGTGGACAAGACGGTGGATATCCCCACGGCGGGATTGCTTTTTGTCCATCGAAACCTGCCTCTAGGAACCCGCGACCTGTCGGGATAACCTGACAGGATGCGGCGTCGTCTGCCCCTGACATTCATCGTCCTGACCGTGGCGCTCGACGCGATCGGGATCGGCCTGATGTTCCCGATCCTGCCCGACCTGATCCGGTCGCTGACCGGCCTCGGCGACCGGGACGCGGCGCTCTGGGGCGGCGCGCTGACGATGACGTTTGCGGTCATGCAGTTCCTGTCCGGCCCGGCGCTGGGCGCGCTGGGCGACAGGTTCGGGCGGCGGCCGGTGCTGCTGGCCTCGGTCGCGGCGATGGGGGCGAACTACGTCGTCATGGCGGTGACGCCGTCGATCTGGGTCCTGCTCGTCGCCCGCGCGCTGTCGGGCATGGCGGCGGCGACGCAGGCGACGGCCACGGCCTACATCGCCGACATCACCCCGCCCGACCGCCGCGGCCAGGCCTTCGGCCTGATCGGCGCGGCCTTCGGGGTGGGGTTCGTGCTGGGGCCGCTGCTCGGCGGGCTTCTGGCCGGCATCGCCCCGCGCGCGCCCTTCTGGGCGGCGGCGGGCCTCTGCGGGGTGAACCTCGCGCTCGGCTGGCGGGTGCTGCCCGAAAGCCTGCCCCCCGGCCTGCGCCGCGCCATCCGGCCCGCCGCGCTGAACCCCTTCGCGGCGCTCGCCGCGGCGGCGCGCCTGCCCGCGATCCGCCGCACGCTCGCGACCTTCGTCCTTCTGTCCATCGCGATGAACGTCTACCCCGCCGTCTGGGCCTTCTTCGGCCACGCCCGCTTCGGCTGGTCCACGCCCATGGTCAGCCTGTCGCTCGCCCTTTACGGAGTCACCTTCGCGGTCGGCCAGGCGGCCCTCGTCGGGCCGCTGATCCGCCGCTTCGGCGAACACCGCGCGGCCACCTTCGGCATGGGGGTGGACCTTCTGACACTGACCGCCATGGGCCTCGTCACCGCGGGCTGGGGCGCGCTCCTCATCACCCCCGTCACCGCGCTCGGCGGCGTCGTCACGCCCGCGCTCCAGGCCATCGCCAGCCGCGAGACGCCCCCCGACGCGCAGGGCGCGCTGCAGGGCGTCATGGCGGCGCTGACCTCGGTCGCCGTGATCGCCGCCCCCCCGGTCATGACCGGCGCCTTCGCCCTCGTCTCGCCCGGCGCGCCCTTCCTGCTCGCGGCGGCGCTCTTGGTCCTCTGCCTCGCGCTGCACGCCGGGCGCAGGCGTCCGCTGGCCGCGCCCGCCCCTTCATCTTCCTGAAAATATCCCGGGGGTGCGGGGGCCGGCCCCCGCGCGGCCCGCAAGGACCCGACCATGAAACTGAAAGACCTCGAGATCTTCACCGTCGCCCCGCCGCATCCGGGCTGGGGCGGGCGCTACTGGATCTTCCCGAAGCTCACCACCGACGACGGCCTCGCGGGCTACGGCGAATGCTACGCCTCGACCGTCGGGCCGAAGGCCATGGCGGCGGTGATCGAGGACGTCTTCGCCCGCCACATGGCCGGCGCGTCCCCGGAAAACATCGAGCTCATGTTCCGCCGCGCCTACTCGTCGGGCTTCACCCAGCGCCCCGACCCGACCGTCATGGGCGCCTTCTCGGGGCTCGAGATCGCCTGCTGGGACATCCTCGGCAAGGCGCGAAACCGCCCCGTCTGGGCGCTGCTCGGCGGCAAGGTCTGGGACCGGGTGCGCAGCTACACCTACCTCTACCCCGAACCGGGCCAGGAAAGCGCCGACTTCTGGGTCGACCCCGACGCCGCCGCGCAAGCGGCGCTGCGCTTCGTCGACCTGGGCTTCACCGCGGTCAAGTTCGACCCCGCCGGCCCCTACACGATCCGCGGCGGGCACGAACCGGCGATGACCGACATCACCCGCTCCGTCGCCTTCTGCCGCGCCATCCGCGCCGCCATCGGCGACCGCGCCGACCTCCTCTTCGGCACCCACGGCCAGTTCTCCACCCCCGGCGCGATCCGCCTCGGGCACGCCCTCGAACCCTTCACCCCGCTCTGGTACGAAGAGCCGATCCCCCCCGACAACCTCATGGAGTTCGCCGAGGTCGCGGCCCGGGTCCGCGTCCCGCTCGCCACCGGCGAACGGCTGACCACCAAGGCCGAGTTCGGCACCCTCCTCCGCGCCGGCGGGGTCAAGATCCTGCAACCCGCGCTCGGCCGGGTCGGGGGCATCTGGGAGGCCAAGAAGATCGCCGCCATGGCCGAGGTCTTCAACGCCCAGCTCGCCCCGCACCTCTACGCCGGGCCGGTCGAATGGGCCGCCAACATCCACCTCGCCGCCTCGATCCCGAACCTGCTGATCGCCGAGACGATCGAAACCGGCGGTGCCTTCCACCAGCGCCTGATCCGCAACGCGATCACCTGGGAAGACGGCCACATCCTGCCCCCCGACCGCCCCGGCCTCGGCATCGACTTCGACGAGGACCTCGCCCGCGCCCACCCCTACACCGGCGACCGCCTGCACCTCGAGATGCAGGAGGCCCCCTGCGACTACCGCCACGGCAACCGCTTCGAGGGCGGCGCCCCCTCTTCGGAAACGGCGTCGACTACAGCGCCGAGATGATCCGCTCCGCCTCGTCCTCGGGCCGCGCGAGCCGGTCGCGGCTCTCGCCCGGATAGAACCGGGCGCGCACGGCGGTGGGCATGGGGGCGGGCGTGGCGATCACCACGCGCGGGCCGGTGTTGGCCGTCTCGGCCGCCCAGGCGCGCGCCAGCGCCACCTGCGCCGCCTTGGTCGCCCCGTAGATGCCGTGGAACGCCTTGCCGACCACCGGGTCGTCGAAGAACAGCGCACGGCCCCCGTGCGCGCGCAGCAGCGGCTCGACCATCGCGATCAGCGACTGCGTCGCCTGCACGTTGACCGCCAGCGACTTCGCCCAGTCCTTCGCCGCGATCATCGGCGCGGGGGTCAGGGGCCCCGCGTGGATCGCCGCATGCACCCACAGCCCGGCCCCGCCCCAGCGGTCGTGCACCGACCGGCAGAGGTGCCGCATCGCGTCGTCGTTCGTCACGTCCATCGGCGCGAGCGTCAGCGCCCCCGCCCCCGGCAGCCCCGCCGCGCGCACCGCGTCGTCCAGTTCCTCGAGGCCCCCGACGGTCCGCGCCACCGCCACCACATGCCAGCCGCGGAAGGCCAGCGCCTTCGCCAGCGCGAAGCCGAGGCCGCGCGATGCGCCTGTCACCAGGGCAAGTCTGTCGGGTCTGTCCATCGTGTCACTCACCGCTCGTCAGCGCCCATAGCAGGTGCGCCGGGCGGGCGTAAGCGGGGAGGGGCGCTGTGTCGGGCGGGCGTAGACGGCGACGGCAACCTGGCGTAGAATAACAATCAAGATAGACTACAAAAAATGTAGTTGCGGTAGAATGCGAATCGCGCTAATTTCCCTTTTCGGAAGAGGAGAGAGATTCGCAAATGATCCTGGTAACCACCGCCGCGGAGGCCATCGCGGCCATCCACGACCTGCAGAACCAACTCGGGCGCTCGCCCGAACTCGCGCAAAGGCTCGGACTCGTCCATGCCTTCTACATCGACGAGATCGACGAGGGACGCTCCTTCTTCGGCTTCTCCAAATACATCGGCTACAAGGGGCTCGACGCGGCGACCTACCTGAGGGACTACAAGGCGCTCGATGGGCTCAACACCGAAAAGGCGCTCGACCCCTTTTTCGAGGAGTTGCGGCAGGGATCCCCGCACTACCGGATCCAGCACCAGCGCCTGACGGACTGGCTTGCCACCTTCGGAAAGACGCCGCGGCAGGGCGTCCGCCTGATGGTCCTGCGTCCCGAACACCGGCCGCAGCCGGAGGCAGGGACAGACCGCCGTCTTCTCGACCTCGTGCTTGCGGTGGCCGACCTCCTGCCCACCGACCAGCGCCACGAACTCCGCATGCGGCTCTGACCGCGTCGACCACCTGACCGTGAAAGGAACGTCATGTCCAAGGACATCATCAATGCGCCCGCGCTGGCCGAGATGGTCGAGCAGGCGGTGGCGGCGGCCCCCAAGGCACTGAGGCCATTCTGCGCCGGGATCCGAACGTGCCTCCGACGCGAAGCCGAGGCCCACTTTACGGTCACGCGCGCCCGGCGGCGCAGGGCGGACCCGCCCTGGGCGCAGGCCAAGTTCGAGGCCCGCAGGCCGCTGCACCGCTTTGACGAGGTCTGGGGCGACGCGCTCGCCAAGGAGCTGCGCGAGACTGTCGGCCTCCTTGCCGAGGTGGCAACGGCCGCAGCCCGCGGCGGGTCGGCGACGCGCAGGGCAGTCCCGTTCCTGCGAAGTCTGCCGCACCGGAAGGAGGGGCGGCTCGCCGCCGCGACGCGGGACCTGCTGCGGGACATCGAAGGGGACGAGCTTCTCGCCGACCCCGCCGCGCCGATCCATCCGCCCCTCGACATTGCACTCGGCAGCCTTACGGCCCATCGCTGCGCTTCCGTCGCCGAGGTTCGGCGGCTGGGGCATGAAGCCCGCAACTGTCTTGCCGATGACGTCGATGTGATCGCCATCGCACGCGGGGTCAAGAAGGTGTGGGCGCTGAGGGACGGCCCCCGGCTTCTCGCCGTGGTGACCTCGCAGGATGGACGTGCGGTCGAGGCGAAGGGTCCGCGCAATGCCCCGATCGGGCTGCACGACGTGCGCGACGTGGCCCGTCTGATCTCTGCTGCGGGGCTGGCGGGCGGCGAGGTCGGTCTGCACGCCCAGTTCGCGGGCGAGCCCGTCCTCGTCCCGACGGCCGTCGAGACCCGCGACCGCTGGGCCTACTACTGCGAGTGGCGCGACGCGGCACTTCTCCAGGTGGACGATGTCGGCGAATCGCACAGGCTGGCGCTGAGTTTCGACCCCGACCTGCCGCTGGCCGTCGCCTACGCCGACCGCCACACCGATCCGCGCCACGAGGTCGCGCAATTCGGCCGCAAGCGTCTGCGGCGCATCATGAAGGAGGTGGCGAACCGCAGCGCGGCCCCGACGCTCGTGCAGCACCGTCTGCTGGCGCTGTCCTGCTGACGGTCATGCAGACCCGAAAGGGTCTGCACCGGCGGTGAACGCGGGTGCTGCCGCCGGCCGTGCCCGCGGTCGCCTAGCCCGTTGCCGGTAGCCCGTAGCGCATCCGCGCGAACTGCGCCAGCACCCGGTCCATCTCGTCGTCGGGCAGCACCGGCGGCTCGCCCCAGGCGCGGGCGTGGATGTAGAGCCGCGCCAGCGTCTCGACCTCCACCGCCAGCGCCAGCGCCGCCTCGGGCGTCTCGCCCAGCGCGATCATGCCGTGCTGGCCCAGAAGGCAGGCCATCCGCCCCTCGAGCGCCGCGACCGCGGCCTCCGACAGCGCGGCGGTGCCGAAGGTCGCATAGGGCGTGCAGCGGATGTCGCGCCCGCCCGCCACCGCGACCATGTAGTGGAAGGCCGGGATGCCGCGGTGGTGGCAGGCCACCGCGGTGGCATGGACCGAATGGGTGTGCAGCACCGCACCCACCTCGGGCCGGGCGGCCAGGATGTCGCGGTGGAACCGCCACTCCGACGACGGCCGCCGGCCTTCGTGGTGCCCGTCGAAATCCATCGCCACCAGGTCGTCGGGCACCATCCCGTCATAGGGCAGCGACGACGGCGTGATCAGGAACCCCCGCCCCAGCCGCGCCGACAGGTTGCCGCTGGTGCCCTGGTTCAAGCCTTTCGCGTTCATCGCGCGGCAGGCGGCGATCATGCGGTCGCGCAGGTCGGTCATCGGCGGCTCCTTCGGGTGGGGAATGAACCCCGCCCGCCCGACCCGCGCAAGGGGCAACCGTCGGGACCGGAACCCGGCCCGCGGGCGCCGTCGCGGGACCGCCCCTTGCCCCTTCAGCGCGTGAAGGCCCGCAGCACCGCCGCCGTGCCGTCCGCCTGCAAGGCGCGCAGGTGGCGCGCGAAGGCGGCGATCACGCGGGGGTCGCGGCCCGTCTCGCCGTAGACCGCCGCGTTCGCCAGCCACTGCGCCGGATCGTCCTCGGCGGCCTTCGCGCGGGCCTGCAGCGCGTCCCAGTCGGGGTCGTTCGGCGCGATCGCCGCGCCGCCGTCGGTCACCCCGGCGCAATAGCGGCACCACAGCGCCGACAGCAGGATCAGCCCCTCGGGCACCCGGCCCGCCGCCAGGGTGTCGCGCAGGCTCGGCACGATGAACTTCGGCTGCCGGTTCGACCCGTCGAGGCACAGCCGGCGGATCGTGTCGGCGACCTCGGGGTTCGAGAACCGCTCCACGATCAGGTCGAGGTAGGCGGGGATCGACGTCCCCGGCACGGCCCCGACATGGGGCAGGATGTCCTCGCGCTCCACCTTCAAGAGGAACGCCCGGATCAGCGGATGCGCCATCGCGTCGGCCACCAGCTCCACGTCCAAGAGCCCGCCCGGATAGGCGATGATCGCGTGCCCGCCGTTCAGGATGCGCAGCTTCATCGCCTCGAAGGCATGGACCTGATCCGTGAAGGTGACGCCCACCTTCTCCCAGGCCGGGCGGCCCTGCGGGAAGTCGTCCTCGAGCACCCATTGCCGGAACGGCTCGCAGGTCACCGGCACCGGATCGTCCAGCCCGAAGTCGCGCGCGAGCGCCCGCTCGCGGTCGCCGGTGGCCGGGGTTATGCGGTCCACCATGCCGTTCGGGAAGGCCACGTTCGCCGCGACCCAGGCGGCGAAGCCCGCGTCCTGCAACCGCGCGAGGCCCGTCACGGTCCCTCGCGTCACATGCCCGTTCCCCGGCAGGTTGTCGCAGGACATGACGGTGAAGGGCGGCACCCCCGCCGCCCGCCGCCGCCGCAGCGCGGCCAGGATCGCACCAAAGGCGGTGCGCGGCGCGTCGGGCTGCGCGGCATCATGCGCGATGTCGGGGGCCGCAGGGTCGAAATGCCCCGCCGAATCCACGAAATACCCCCCCTCCGTCACCGTCAGGCTGACGATGCGGATCGCCGGGTCCGCCATCGCGGCGATCAGCGGCCCGTTCCCCTCGGCCACCTCCACGAACCCCGTCATCGCGCCCACCCGCCGCGCCGATTTCCCTTTCGGGTCCAGCGCGATCACCGTCGACAGGCAGTCCTGCGCGACCAGCGCGTCGCGCATCCGCGCATCCGCCGGCCGCACCCCCGCGCCCAGGATCGCCCAGTCGTGCCCCTCGCCCCGCGCGAACAGGTCGTCCATGTAGACGGCCATATGCGCGCGGTGGAAGTTGCCGAGGCCGATGTGCACGATGCCCGGGGTCAGGCGGCTGCGGTCGTACTGGGGCAGGGTGGCGTCGGGCATGGGATCTTCCGGGGTCTACCAGCAGGTGAAGCCGCCGTCGACCGGCAGGATCGCGCCGGTGATCAGGCTGGCGGCGGGCGAAGACAGGAACAGGACGGCCGCCGCGACCTCGTCGGGCCGGCCCATCCGGCCCATCGGCGTGTCGCGGATCCACTGCGGGATGCGCGGCAGGTTCTCCGGCACCGCCATCGTCATCGCCGTCTCGATGTAGGTCGGCGCCACCGCGTTGACCCGCACCCCCCGCCCCGCCCATTCGGCGGCGAGCGACCGCGTCAGGTGATGCACCGCGGCCTTCGAGGTGTTGTAGGCCGCCTGCGGCTGGTGGCGGTTGACGATCGTGCCCGACATCGAGCCGAGGTTCACCACCGCCCCCCGCCCCCGCGCCAGCATCCCCCGCCCGAAGGCGCGGCTGGCGAAGAACAGCCCGTCGAGGTTCACCCGCAGCATCCGCGCCCAGTCGGCGTCGGCCACGTCCTCGGCCCCGATCCCCGACTGGCCGATCGCCGCGTTGTTGACCAGCACGCTGACCTCCAGCCGCCCGGCCAGCGCCTCCATCGCCGCGCTGTCGGTCACGTCGCCCGCGACCGCACGGACATCGCCGTCCAGCGTCCCCGCAGCCGCGCGCGCGACGTCCAGGTCCGGCTCCATCAGCCAGACCCGCGCCCCCGCCTCGGCCAGCGCCGCGGCGCAGGAAAGCCCGATGCCCCGGCCCGCGCCGGTGACCAGCGCCACCTCGCCGTCCAGCCGGAAGCGCGGCAGGTAGCTCATGCCATCCAGTTCCCGCCGTCGACGCCGTAGGTCTGCGCCACGCAATAGTCGCTGTCCTTGCTGGCCAGGAACACGGCCATCCCCAGCAGGTCCTCCGCCGTGCCCATCCGGCCCGCGGGCACCGCCGCGCCCACCTCGCGCTTCTTCTGGCCGGGTGCCTTGCCCTCGTAGCGCGCGAACAGGCTGTCCACATGGTCCCAGTGCGCGCCGTCGACCACGCCGGGCGCGATGGCGTTGACATTGATCCCGTGGGAAATCAGGTTCAGCCCCGCGCTCTGCGTCAGGCTGATGACGGCGGCCTTCGTCGCACAGTAGACGGCCACCAGGCTCTCCCCGCGCCGCCCCGCCTGCGAGGCCATGTTGATGATCTTGCCGCCCCGGCCGGGAGACTGAAGGTTCTGCGCGATCATCTGCCGCGCCGCCGCCTGCATCATGAACAGGCACCCCGCCACGTTCACCGCGAACAGCCGGTCATAGCTCTCGCGCGTGATCTCGACGATGGGGGCCGCGTCGAACAGCGCCGCGTTGTTCACCAGGATGTCGAGCGCACCCGTGGCCGCGACACTCGCGGCCACGGTGGCCTCGATGCTGGACGGGGAGGTGACGTCCAGCACGATCGGAATGGCCTTCGGCCCCAGGCCCTGCGCGGCGGCCCGCACGGCGGCTTCGTTGATGTCGCCCAGCACCACCGTCGCGCCCTCGGCGATGTAGGCCCGCGCGAAGGCGAGCCCGATGCCGCGCGCCGCCCCGGTGACGAGCGCGGTCCTGCCCTGCAGCCTCACAGCGCGCGCCCCTCGCGGTCGAAGCGGTGGACCTTGCCCGGCACCGGGGCCAGCCGCACGCGGTCGCCCGGGTTGGTCGCCACGTCGCCGGGCGTCCGCACGGTCAGCGTGCCCACCCCGTCGACCGCGACCTTCAGGAAGGTGTCCGACCCCAGGTGCTCGGTCAGCCCGACGGTGCCTTGCCAGTCGCCCGACCCCACCGCGATATGCTCGGGCCGCACGCCGATGGTCGCGGCCCCCTGCGCCTGCGCCGCCGCACCCTCGATCAGGTTCATCTTCGGGCTGCCGATGAAGCCCGCGACGAACAGGTTCGCCGGGCGGTTGTAAAGGTCGAGCGGGCTGCCCACCTGCTCGATCCGCCCGGCGTTCAGCACCACGATCTTGTCGGCCATGGTCATCGCCTCGACCTGGTCGTGGGTGACGTAGATCATCGTCGTCTTCAGCGTCTGGTGCAGCTCGGAAATCTCCTGCCGCATCGTCACCCGCAGCGCGGCATCCAGGTTCGACAGCGGCTCGTCGAACAGGAAGGCCGCGGGCTCCCGCACGATCGCCCGCCCGATCGCGACCCGCTGCCGCTGGCCGCCCGACAGCTGCCCCGGCCGGCGGTCGAGATAGGCCGACAGGTTCAGCACCTTCGCCGCCGCGTCCACCTTGGCGTTCTGCTGCGCCTCGGTCAGGCCCGCCATCTTCAACGGGAAGGCGATGTTCTTCCGCACGCTCATGTGCGGGTAGAGCGCGTAGGACTGGAACACCATCGCCAGCCCCCGCTTCGCCGGGGGCAGGTCGGTCGCCTCGCGCCCGTCGATGCTGATCGTGCCGCTCGACGTATCCTCCAGCCCCGCGATCAGCCGCAGCAGCGTGGACTTGCCGCAGCCCGAGGGGCCGACGAAGACCACGAACTCCCCGTCGGTGATCGACAGGTCCAGGGGCGGGATGACCGTGACCTCGCCGAAGGACTTTGTGACCTGGCTGAGAGAGATTTGACCCATCATGTCCTCACTTTACCGCGCCGCCCCGGTCACTTCACTGCACCGAAGGTCAGGCCGCGGACGAGTTGCTTCTGGCTGAACCAGCCAAGGATGACGATCGGCGCGATGGCCATGACCGACGCGGCGGAAAGCTTCGCGTAGAACAGCCCCTCGGGGCTGGAGTAGCTCGCGATGAAGGCGGTCAGCGGGGCCGCGGCGATGGTGGTCAGCCGCAGCGTCCAGAAGGCCTCGTTCCAGGCCAGGATGATGTTCAGAAGCAGGGTCGAGGCGATGCCGGGCACCGCCATCGGCGTCAGCACATGCGCGACCTCGGCCCAGAGCCCCGCCCCGTCCATCCGCGCCGCCTCGAGGATCTCCGCCGGAATCTCCTTGAAATACGTATACAGCATCCAGACCACGATCGGCAGGTTCACCATCGTCAGCACGACCAGCAGCGCCCAGCGGTTGTCCAGAAGGCCGAAGCGGTTGAACAGCAGATACATCGGGATCAGCACGCCGACCGCGGGCATCATCTTGGTCGACAGCATCCACATCAGCAGGTCCTTGGTCCGCCTGCCCGGCTGGAAGGCCATCGCCCAGGCCGCCGGTATGGCGATCAACAGCGCGAGCAGCGTGGACCCGATCGACAGGAAGACCGAGTTCCAGAAGAACCGCAGGTAGTTCGACCGCTCCTGCACCTCGGCGAAGGTGGCGAGCGTCCAGGGCGCCGTCAGCACCTCCAGCGGCGGGCGGATCGCGTCGCCCTCCACCCGGAAGGCGAGGATCGTGATCCACAGGATCGGGAAGAAGATCACGAAGCCGACCGTCCAGGCGGCGACCGTGGTCGCGGCCTTGGCGGCGGGGGATGCGGTGCGGGCCATGGGGCTCAGCTCCTGCCGGTGAGGTGGATGCGCGACGGGTCCGCAAGCGTTCCCGCGTCCCGGACCCGATCCGGGACCTCCACCCGACCCACGGCGCGGCGGCGGAGGGGGAGGCCCCGGGTCAGGCCCGGGGCGGGTGTCCCGTGATCACGCATCGAGGTTCTTCCCGATCATCCGCATCAGGAAGATCGCGACGATGTTGGCCAGGATCACCGCGATGATCCCGCCCGCCGCCCCGGCCCCCACGTCGAAGTTCAGAAGGCTCTGGACATAGACCAGGTAAGTGATCGTCGTCGTCGCCGTCCCCGGGCCGCCGTTCGTGGTCACCAGGATCTCGGCATAGACCGACAGAAGGAAGATCGTCTGGATCAAGAGCACCACCGTGATCGCCCGCGTCAGGTGCGGCAGCGTCAGGTGCCAGAACCGGCTCAAGGGCGGCGCGCCGTCCATCTCGGCCGCCTCCATCTGCTCGCGGTCAAGGCTCTGCAGCGCCGTCAGCAGGATCAGCGTCGAGAACGGCAGCCACTGCCAGGCCACGATGATGATGATCGAGAGCATCGGGCTGCGCGAAAGCCAGTCGTAGGGCGCCATCCCCAGCCCGCGCGCGAGGTGGGCGAAGAAGCCGTTCACCGGGTCCATGAACATGTTCTGCCAGACCAGCGCGCTCACCGTCGGCATCACGAAGAACGGCGCGATCACCATGATCCGCACGATCCCCTGGCCCCAGAACGGCTGGTCGAGCAGCAGCGCGAGCAGGATGCCCCCGAAGATGGTGATGACCAGCACGCCCCCCACCAGCACCAGCGTGTTCCAGATGCTCGTCCAGAAGGCCGGGTTGCCGATGAAGTAGGCGTAGTTGTCGAAGCCGACGAAGCCGCCCACCATCGGATTGAGCAGGTTGTAGCGCAGCGTCGAGAAATACAGCGTCATCGCCAGCGGCACGATCATCCACAGAAACAGCAGGATGACCGACGGTGCGACCATGAAGCGCGACAGGGCGCGCGAATGCGCGGTGGCCATGGGGGCGTGCCTTTCCCGTGGGGCCGGCCTGCGGCCGGCGGTCGCGCGGCCCCCGCCGGGGGCCGCGCCTTGCCTCACTTGATGTAGCCGGCCCGCGTCATCTCGTCGGTGACGAGCTGCTGGCTCGCGGTCAGCGCGTCATCGAGCGTCGTGGTCCCGGCCAGGACCGCGCTGAACTGCTGGCCCACCGCGGTGCCGAGGCCCTGGAACTCGGGGATCGCCACGAACTGCACGCCCGTGTAGGGCACGGGCTCGACCGTCGGGTTGTTCGGGTCGGCGGAGTTGATGCTGTCGAGCGTCATCTTGGCGAAGGGCACCTTCGCATACTCCGGGTTCGCATAGAGCGACGACCGGGTGCCCGGGGGCACGTTCGCCCAGCCCTCCTTCGAGGCCACGAGCGCGGTGTATTCCTTCGACGTGGCCCAGGCCACGAAGGTCTTCGCCGCGTCGACCGAATCCGATCCCGCCGGGATCGCCAGCGACCAGGCCCAGAGCCAGTTCGACCGCTTGCCCAGCCCGTTGTCGGGCGCGAGCGCGAAGCCCACGCTGTCGGCCACGGTCGAATCCTTGCCCGTCACGAAGGACGCGGCCACCGTGGCGTCGATCCACATCCCGCACTTGCCCTGCTGGAACAGCGCAAGGTTCTCGTTGAACCCGTTGTTGCTCGCCCCCGGAGGCCCGTAGCTGTTCATCAGGTCGAGGTAGGTCGTCAGCGTCTCGCGCCACTGCGGCTGGTCGAACTGGGGCTTCCAGTCCATGTCGAACCAGCGCGCGCCGAAGCTGTTCGACATCGCGGTCAGGAAGGCCATGTTCTCGCCCCAGCCCGCCTTGCCGCGCAGGCAGATGCCGTAGATGCCCGCCTCCTTGTCGGTCATCGCGGCGGCGGCGGTCTTGATGTCGGCCCAGGTCGGCGCGTCGGGCATGGTCAGCCCGGCCTTCTGCATCAGGTCGGTGCGATACATCACCATCGAGCTTTCGCCGTAGAACGGCGCGGCATAGAGGTTGCCGTCGACCGTCAGGCCGCCCGCGATGGCGGGCAAGAGGTCGGCCGCGTCCCATTCCGCCGGCAGGTCGTTCAGCGACACGAGCCAGCCCTGGCGGCCCCAGATCGGAACCTCGTAGGTGCCGATCGTCAGCACGTCGAACTGGCCGCCCTTGGTGGCGATGTCGGTCGTGACGCGCTCGCGCAGGACGTTCTCTTCCAGCGTCACCCATTCGACGGTGATGTCGGGGTAGAGCGCGTTGAACTCGCTCATCAGCCCCTGCATGCGGATCATGTCGCCGTTGTTCACGGTGGCGACGGTGATGGTGGTCTGGGCCATGGCCACCCCGGACAGGGCGCACAGGGCCGTCGCGCCCAGCAGGGCGCGCAGCGGTGTCTTCATCGGTCATCCTCCCTCGCGGGGATGAGCAATTACCCCCGTCGTGGGCTATTGCTCACATAACCGTGACGCGCCTGTCAACAGATTCGGCGACCCTAGCGCAGCATCCCGCGGTTGCCGCCGGTCACCACCTCGAGCACCCGGCCGGTCGCCGTGTCGACGCGGAAGACCCAGGGGCGCAGGCGATAGTAGCGCCAGCCGTCGGCGGCCGGCGGCAGCGCGTAGCGTGCGGGGTCCATCAGCGGGCTGGCTCCGGCCAGCGGGAAGGTGTCGCCGACCGCGAAGGGCGGCACCCGGGGGGCGATGCGGATGACCCGCGGCGACACCCCGGCCCCGGCCCCGGGGTCCGCGCAGACCGAGGCGACGAACGAGGTGCAGCCCTGCGCCTGCGCCTGCGCCTGCGCCATGGCGGGCAGAAGCGCGAGCAGGGCGGGCAACGGGAATCGGCGCATGGCGGCAAGCCTACCACGCCCGCGGCCCACGCCCCTGCGGCCATTCGCGCGGGAAATCCCTCCGCGTCCCGGGCCGCAGGCCGGGACCTCGCCCCGCGGCTCAGTCACCCGCCAGCGGGTGTTTCGTCAGCACTAGGTCGCGCAGGTGGTCCCCCGCGACGTGGGTGTAGATCTCGGTCGTGGCGATGTCGGCGTGGCCGAGCAGCGTCTGGATCACCCGCAGGTCCGCCCCGCCCTGCAAGAGGTGCGTGGCGAAGGCATGGCGCAGGACGTGCGGGGTCACGCGCGACGGCGCGATGCCCGCGGCGACGGCCATGTCCTTCAGCAGGCCGTGCAGGTGCTGGCGCGTCAGGTGGCCCGCCGCGCCCGCGCCCGGGAACAGGAACCGCGACGGGGCGGCACCGCGCTCGCGGCGGGCGAGCTCCTCCGCGGCGTCGCGGTGGGTCAGCCAGGCGGCGACGGCGGTGCGCGCGGGGCGCGACAGCGGCACCATCCGCTCGCGCCCGCCCTTGCCGCGCACCAGCACCATCGCCGGGTCGCCGCGCACCGCGGCCACCGGCAGCGCGGCGAGCTCGCTGACCCGCAGCCCGGTGGCGTAGAGCAGTTCGAGCAGCGCCGCGTGCCGCGCCCGGGCGGCGATGCTGCGGCCAAGGTCGCGCGCGGCGGCGATCAGCCGCTCGACCTCGGCCAGCGTCAGCGTGCCGGGCAGGGCCTTCACCCGCGCCGGGCCGGGCAGGCGCAGCGCCGGGTTGTCCCCCCTGTGGCCGTCGTCGACGAGGAACCGGAAGAACTGCCGCAGCGCCGACAGCCGCCGCGCGCGGGTCGCCGCCGACAGGCCCGCGGCCTCGCAGCGCACGATGTAGGCCACGATGTCGTCGCGCCCGGCCTCGGCCACGGGGCGCGGGCACCAGGCGGCGAAGTCCTGCAGGTCGCGGCCGTAGGCAAGCCGCGTGTTGCGCGCGGCATCGGCGGTCGCCGCCTGCGCGTCGAGGAAGGCCGCGATCAGCCGGCCGTCGGGATGCACCGTCATCCCCGCCGTTCCAGGATCATCAGCTGCAGCGCGGTCCGGCGCGCCACGTCCTCGAGCCCCACGCTGCGCAGCAGCACCAGGCCCTCGGTCACGTCGCGCAGGTCGCCGCTGACGCCCCGGTCGATCATCGCCATGGCGGCCAGCAGCGCCTCGCCCAGCCGCCGGTCGGCCAGCAGCGCCTGCATCTGCGGGCCGGGCACGGCGCCTGCCGCGAAGGCCGGGGCGATCGCGCGGCCGAGATTGCCCGGGGCCGGGATGTCGCGCACGTCGCCCGCGGCGAGCCCGCGCAGGAAGGCGTCGCCTGCGGCCGGCGGCAGCCGCGCGGCGGCGGGCGACAGGAACACCACCCTGCGCGCCAGCCCCCCGGCCTCGCCGTCGAGCGCCAGCCCCGCCAGCCGGTCGCCGTAGAGCGTGGCGAAGGGAACTTCCAGCTCGGCCGCCTCCAGCCCGGGCCAGACGGCCGTCAGCGCCGCCCCGATCCGCGCCGCCTCGCCGCTCGCCAGCGCCGCCTCGAAGGCCTGCAGCCGCGCGATCCGGTCCCAGACCCCGCCCGAGGCCGACGGGTCGCGGCGGCTGAACAGCCCGTGCCACAGGTTCGGCGCGATCACGCCCGCCCGCACCAGCCGCTCGGCCGCTTCGACCTGCGCCTTCCAGCCGGCGCGGTCGGACAGGTCGGCGTAGGCGAAGGCGAGCGGCAGGCCGGCGGTGGGCAGGGGCTCGCCGATCGCCTCGAACAGCCGCCAGTCGAGCGGCGTGACGGGGCGCTGCGGCATCGGCGCGGGCTCGCCCTCGAACAGGTCCGGGTCGAGGAACCGCGCGAGCAGGGCCTCGGCCTCGGGCGTGACCTGCCCCAGCGCCAGGCCCGTGCGCAGCGACAGCGCGGCGGCGGCCCAGTCGCCGGACCGGGCAAGGCAGAAGATCCGCGCGGGAAAGGTCGGGGCCAGCGCCGCCTGGTCGAGCATCTGCGCGCAGGCGCGCGCCTCGGTCCCGCGCAAGAGCGCCACGTCGAACCGCCGCCGGAACAGCTCGGCATCGGTCCCGTCGGCCGCGTCGAGCATCGCGGCCGCCTGGTCCAGCGCGCCGAGCGCGAGCAGCCGGTCGATCCGCGTGCGGAACAGCAGGCCCGTCCCCGCGCTGTCGGCCGGCGGTCGCGCGGTCGCCAGCAGCAGCGTGATCTGCAACTGCCGCAGCGCGGGCAGGCTGCCCTCGCGGTCGACCGACAGCGCGCGGGCGATGTCCTCGGTCCGGCCCAGGCCCCACAGGTCGGCGGGCAGGCCGGTCATGGCCGGCGGCATCAGCCCGATCGCATCGACGTTCGGCCCGTCGAGCGCGGTCACCGCAACCGGGTCGGGCACGGCGCTGGCGGCCACCGGCGGCGGCGCGGGCGGCGGCGGGGCGGCGACCGACTCCGACAGCCAGTCGATGGCCGACAACGGCTCCTCGGCCGCGGCGGGGGCGGCGGCGAGCAGCAGCGCCAGCAGGCAGGCGTCAGTCCGCATCCAGCGTCACCGGCTGCGTGACGGTCGCAGGCACCGGGGCGAAATCGCCGAGGTAGGCATAGCCCACCAGCGCGGCCAGCCCCAGGATCACCAGAAGAAGCAGCAGCCTGATCAGCCGGCCCATCGCGCCCAACGCCCCTTGCCCTGGGGCCGGGACATACGGATTGCCCCGCCGCCTTGCAATCGGTTATGGCCTCCCGATGCAGCCTTCCGCCAAGAGAAGGTCCGCGGGAGGGGACGGATGCGGCTTCTGCGATCGGTCGTCATGGTCGGCATGATGGGCGCGGGCAAGACCGCCGTGGGCCAGGCGCTCGCGCGCCGGCTCGACGTGCCCTTCCGCGATTCGGACGACGAGATCGTCCGCGCCGCCCAGATGCCCATCGCCGAGATCTTCGCCCGCGACGGCGAGCCCTTCTTCCGCGCGCGCGAATCCGAGGTGCTGGCGCGGCTCCTGCGCGACAGCCCCGCGGTCCTCTCCACCGGCGGCGGGGCCTTCCTGTCGGACCGCAACCGCGCGCTGGTGGCCTGCCACGGCGTGTCGGTCTGGCTGCGCGCCGACCTCGACCTTCTCTGGCAGCGGGTGCGGCACAAGACGACGCGGCCCCTGTTGCAGACGCCGAACCCGCGCCAGACGCTCGCCGAGCTTTACGCCGCGCGCGCGCCGCATTACGCGCAGGCCGACATCGTGGTCGACGCCGGGGCCGACCTGTCGGTCGACCAGATGGCCGCCCGGGTGGCCGAACGGCTGGCCGCCAGCCCCGACGTGATGCGGTCGTGATGCCCGCCGTCGCCGTCCCGCTCGGCCCGCGCAGCTACGAGGTGCGCATCGCCGCAGGGCTGCTCGCCCGCGCGGGGGCCGAGATCGCGCCGCTTCTCGCCCGGCCCCGCGTGGCCGTGGTGACCGACGACGCGGTCGCGGCCCTGCACCTGCTGGCCCTGTCCGAGGCACTCGCGGCCGCGGGCATCGCCATGACCGCGGTGTCGGTGCCCCCGGGCGAGGGCGCGAAATCCTGGGCGCAGCTCGCCCGCGTCACCGACTGGCTCCTGGAACAGCGCATCGAACGCCGCGACCTGGTGGTGGCGCTGGGCGGCGGGGTGGTGGGCGACCTCGCGGGCTTCGCCGCCGCGGTCCTGCGCCGCGGCGTGCGCTTCGTGCAGGTCCCGACCACCCTTCTGGCGCAGGTCGACAGTTCGGTCGGCGGCAAGACCGGCATCAACTCCGCCTTCGGCAAGAACCTCGTCGGGGCCTTCCACCAGCCCTCGCTCGTGCTCGCCGACACCGACCTGCTCGCCACGCTCACCCCGCGCGACATGCGCGCGGGCTATGGCGAGGTGGTGAAATACGGCCTCCTCGGCGACGCCGCCTTCTTTTCGTGGCTCGAGGCCAACGGGGCCGCCGTCCTGTCCCACGACCGCGCCGCCGTGACCCACGCGGTCACGCGGTCGGTGCAGATGAAGGCCGACATCGTCGCCCGCGACGAGACCGAAGAGGGCGACCGCGCGCTCCTCAACCTCGGCCACACCTTCGCCCACGCGCTCGAGGCGGCGACGGGCTACGGCTCCCGCCTCCTGCACGGCGAGGCGGTGGCGGTCGGCTGCGCGCTCGCCTTCGCGCTCTCGGCCCGCCTCGGCCTCTGCAGCCAGGAGGACCCCTCGCGCGTCGCGGCCCACCTCGCCGCGATGGGGATGGTGGCTCGGCTCGCCGACATCCCCGGCGACCTGCCCCCGCCCGAACGGCTCCTCGACCTCATGGGCCAGGACAAGAAGGTGGTCGACGGCCGCCTGCGCTTCATCCTCGCCCGCGGCATCGGCCAGGCCTTCGTCGCCGACGGCGTGGCGGGCGACGACGTGCTGGCCGTGCTGCGGGGGTAGGGCGATGGCGGTCCTGCAGGACGGTTCCTAGCGCGGGATCGTGTCTGACAGAATCGCTGGGGATTCCCATTTTGGTCGGTTTGTGTTTCACCCTTCTGACTGGAGGGGAGGTCTCGCATGGACGGTGAAGCCCCATTCTGACGATCTGCGCGAGCGCGTGGCCTTGTTCGTGATTTCCGGGGAGACGGTGCGGCACGCGGCCGAAGTGTTCCGGGTCAGCGTGTCGTCTGTGGTGAAGCGGACGCAGCGGCACCGGGCGACGGGATCGGCCGCGGCCAGGCCGATGGGCGGGCGGCGGCATGACGTGATGGCCGAGGGGCGGGACTATGCCCTGGCGCGGCTGGCCGAGCATCCGTCTCTGGCGCTGCCGGCGCTTCAGGCCGAACTGGCGGTGCGGGGTGTGGTGGTCAGCTACGGCGCGGTCTGGCACTTCGTCCATGCCGAGGGCCTCAGCTTCAAAAAAAAAGCGCGCTGGCCAGCGAGACGGACCGTCCTGACGTGGTCCGCAGGCGCGAACGTTGGCAGCGGCATCAGGGTGAAGTTGATCCGCAGCGGCTGGTCTTCCTCGATGAGACCTGGTTCAAGACCAACATGGCCCCCCTTCGCGGCTGGGCGCCGCGCGGGCCGAACGCCTGCCCGGTCGCCACCCTCACGGCCACTGGCGCACGCTGACCTTCCTTGCCGCCCTTCGCGCAGGCGGCATCGAGGCACCCTGCCTGTTCGACGGCCCGATTAACCGCGAGAGCTTCACCGCCTGGGTCGAACAGGCGCTGGTCCCCACGCTGCGGCCCGGCGACATCGTCGTCCTCGACAACCTCGGCAGCCACAAGGGAAAGGCTGTGCGCGCCGCGATCCGGGCTGCGGGCGCACATCTGCTCTTCCTGCCGCCCTACAGCCCCGACCTGAAACCCATCGAACAAGTCTTCGACAAGCTCAAGCATCTCCTGCGCGAGGCAGCAGCCCGAACGATCCACAGCGTGACAACCACCATCGCCGCTATCCTCGACCTCTTCACACCCCAGAAACTACATCACAAACTCAGGATACGCTTCAGCGTGAACCGATCATGCTCTAGCCGCGCCGGTCGGCTCCCCGGGCAGCCGGACAGGGGCCCTCCAACCCGATTCGCGCAAACGGTTGACGCCCCCCTGTCGCGCTCTGCCGGAAGACAGACGGAAGACGCCTGGAAGACGCGCGGAAGACGTGAAGAAGACGGTGCAAACCGCCGGAAATCCTGCGGTTAACGCCCCGCGCGCAGGGGGGGCGTTGCAGCGCGCCCGACCGCCCCTCTTCCGCCTAGAGACCCAGCCGGGGGATCTCGATCGCCGGGCAGCGGTCCTGCACCACCTGCAAGCCCCGCCCGACCGCCATCGCCGCGGCGCCCTCGTGCATCACGCCCAGCTGCATCCAGATCGTCTTCAGCCCGGGCAGGGCGGCCAAAGCCTCCTCCACCACCCGCGGCACCTCCTCGGACCGGCGGAAAATGTCCACCATGTCAACGGGTTCCGCGATATCCGACAGGCGCGCGCGCACCACCGTCCCCAGCGCCTCGACCCCCGCCTGGCCGGGGTTGACCGGAATCACCCGGTAGCCCCGGCGGGCGAGGAAGGCCGCCACCGAATGGCTCGGCCGGTCGGGCTTCGGCGACCAGCCGACAAGGGCTATCACCCTGGTTTCCCTCAGGATATCGCGGATCTGGCTGTCATCGGGGGTCATCCCGGCCTCCCCTCGAGACAAAAGGGCGCCCGGGGAACCGGGCGCCAAGTCGCGGAACGAGGGACAGTCTAAGCCGGGGCCGGGCGTTCCGGGCCAATGGCCCCGCATCCGACATGGGGACGGCGGCGGCCCGGCAGAAGCCCCGTCGCATCAACGTGAAGCCGTCGCCGCATACAGCGCCACCGCCGCCGCGTTCGACACGTTCAGCGACCCGAACCCGCCCGGATAAGGGATCCGCGCCACCACGTCGCACACCCCCCGCGTCTTTTCCCGCAGGCCTGGCCCCTCGGCCCCCATCACGAGGCCGATGGCCCGCGTGCCCGCCTGCGCCACCGCCTCGCGCAGCGCCACCGGGGCCTCGCCGTCCAGCCCGATCAGGAAAAAACCCATGTCCTTCAGGGACTCCAGCGCCTCGGACAGGTTCGCGACCCGCAGGTAGGGCTGCCGCTCCAGCGCCCCGCTCGCGGCCTTGGCGAGCGCCCCCGTCTCGGGCGCGGCATGGTGCTTCGGGGCGATCACGGCGCGGGCCCCGAACACCTCGGCGCTGCGCAGCACGGCGCCCACGTTGTGCGGGTCGGTCACCCGGTCGAGCGCCACGACCAGCGCCGCGCCGCGGCCCGACACCGCCACCTCCGTGAGCCGCCCCCAGGCCAGGGGCCGCACCTCCAGCGCCACGCCCTGGTGGACCGAGCCCTCGTCGATCGGCACCCGGAACTGGCGCGGGTCCACCACCTCGGGCACCACGCCCCCCGCCGCCACCGCCTCCCCCAGACGGTCGAGCGCATTCTTCGTCACCACCAGCCGCAGCTTCGCCCGCGCGGGGTTCACCAGCGCGTCGCGCACCGCGTGCAGGCCGAACAGCCACAGCGTCTCGCGCACCTCGGCCCGCTGCCCGCGCTCTTTGTCGATCACCCAGTCGGGTTTCCTGCCCACGCCGCGCCTCCGCCTTTGCCCCGTCATGCGCCGCCTCGGCCCGCGACACAACATGGCTCTCTTTCCGGCGCAAATACTCCACGGGGGGTGCGGGGGGTGTGAAACCCCCCGCCGCCGTCTCCGCCCGCAAGGGCGGTTTCCCGCTTGACGCCCCGCACCCCCCGCCGTATCACGCCCCCCGCGTCGGGCGACGAGCTGCAAGGTGCGGCAGCGGACTGTAACTCCGCCGGGGCGACCCGTGCCTGGTTCGATTCCAGGGTCGCCCACCATTCCCCTCATGGTGGGTCCATGACGCGCTTCAACATCCTGGCGATCCTGCAGGGCGGCCGCCTCGCGCACGAGGCGGTGCTGCTCGCGGCCTCGCTGCGGGCCTCCGCCCCCGGCTTCGCGGGCACGCTCTACCTGGCCGAACCGCAGCCGGGGCCGCTCTGGGACCACGACCCGCGGCTCGCCGACCCGGACCACCGGGCGCTGCTGCACCGCCTCGGCGCGCGGATCGTCCCGTTCCACAACCGCGTCTTCGGCCAGTCCTACCCGCAGGGCAACAAGATCGAGGCGCTGGCGGCGCTGCCCGACGCACCCGTCCTGTTCCTCGACACCGACACGCTGGTGCTGGGCGACATCGGTGCGGTGCCCTTCGACGCCGCCCGCCCCACCGCCTCGATGCGGCGCGAGGGCACCTGGCCGCAGACCGAGCTCTACGGGCCGGACCTCGATGCCATCTGGGGGTCGCTCTATGCGAAGTTCGGGCTTGACTATGCCTCCAGCCTCGACCTGGCGCAGCCGCAGGGGCACTGGACGCGCAACCTCTACTTCAACGCCGGCTGGTTCTTCGCCGGAAGTCCCCACGCCTTCGGCGCGACCTTCCTGCGCTTCGCCCGCGCCATCCGCGACGACCCGCCGGCCGCGCTCATGTTCCAGTCCCTCGACCCCTGGCTCGACCAGGTGGCGCTGCCGCTCGCGATCCACGCCCACGGCGGCGGCCGGCCGGACGGGGCGCTGTCGGGCATGGACGGCGACGTGACCTGCCACTGGCGGACGCTGCCCCTGCTCTACGCGCGCGAGGCCGACGCGGCGGTGGCGATGGTCGCGGCCATCGCGCAGGATGCGGCGGTGGAAAGGGTGCTGTCGCGCTACCCGCCCTTCCGCCGGCTGATCTACCAGGGCGACGGCGCGAAGGTGCGGGCGATGTTCGACCGGAACGACCTGCCGCACCGCGAACAGGCCATCCGCAACGCCATCCGGCGGGCGGGACTCTGGGTGCGCTGACCCCGGGCGCGCTGACCCCGCAGGGCACCCGCGGTCCCGTTCGGGACACCGTCGTCGGTGAAGGGTGCGGCGGTGGCCGAGGGAGGAGGAAGGCCACCGCCGCTGTTGCCTTCGGCCCCGGGAGGAGGTGGGGCCTTCAGCAAGACGGTCGGGCGCACGGCACCCGGAAACGGGTGCGGCGATGCCCGGAAGAAGGGTGGGCACCACCGCGATGCCGCCGGCCGAAGGGAGCACAGGCCGGGGCGGTCACGTCGGGCCGTTCTGGCCCGGATGAGGGTCGCGGCGGTGGCCGAGGGAGGAGGAAGGCCACCGCCGCTGTTGCATCCGGCCCCAGGGAGGAGGCGGGGCCGCCTGCATTCCGTCGCCCGCGCATCGGGCTTTGCTCGTCTACGAAGCATCCGCTCCGCCGGATCAGAACGCGGCGGTGTCAGGGAGGAGGACGACACCGCCGCTTTGCCGGCGCACCCCGAGGGAGGAGGTGGGGCGCGCCGGAACCGCTTCCCGCGACCCTACTTGGCGTAGGCCGCGTCGCGCGCCACGTCTTCGATCGACAGGCGCGAAATCCCCAGGTCCGCCAGCTCGCGGTCGGTCAGCTTGTTCAGTTCCTCGACCGTCTGCACAAAGATGCGGCGTTTTGCATACGCATCCTTCAGCCCGCCGAGCTGCGCCGCCAGCCGGGCGGCCCAGCCGCCCTTCGCCACGCCTGCGGTGTTCACATATGCCATCGTCAGCCTCGTCTTTCTTTGTTCTTCCGCGGGTCCCGCACGATCATCGTCGCCGTGCAGCCTTGTCCGCTGCCCCAAGGTGGGGGCATTGCTGCGCCTGCACAATAGCCCGGGCGCGCAATGCTGCCATGCAGCGAGCGCATGGCGGATGTTCACGCTAACGTCATGTTTTCGCGCGCTTCCGCCGGAATCTTGAGCGGTTGGTCAAAGATCCCTTGCCGTTTGCCGCATAGCTGTCACCTTGGCCCGCGAGACAGGCGGAAAGGGAACGGCATGGCCGCGACGGTCGACCGGATCCGGGCGGTGCTCGCCCGCATCACGCTGCCCGGCGGGGGCGATCCCGTCACCCGCGACCTGATTCGCGCGCTGAAGGTCGACGGCGGCCGCGTCAGCTTCGTGATCGAGGCCGCGACGGCCGAGGAGGCGCGCAGCCTCTCGGCCGCCCGGCCGGTGATCGAGGCCGCGCTGCGCGCCGAACCCGGTGTGACCGAGGTGCAGGTGGTGCTGACCGCGCACAGCGCGCCCCAGCCGCCGCCCTTGAAGATCGGCCAGCACCCGACGCCGCAGCAGGGGGGTGCGGCGAAGATCGCCAACGTCGACCGCATCATCGCCATCGCCAGCGGCAAGGGCGGGGTCGGCAAGTCCACCGTCGCCTCGAACCTCGCCGTGGCGCTGGCGCGCGCGGGGCGGCGCGTCGGCCTTCTCGACGCCGACATCTACGGGCCGAGCCAGCCCCGCATGATGGGCGTGAACCGCCGCCCCGCCAGCCCCGACGGCAAGATCATCGAGCCGCTTGTCGCGCACGGCGTCACGATGATGTCGATCGGCCTGATGCTGAAGGACGACGAGGCGGTGGTCTGGCGCGGGCCGATGATCATGGGCGCGCTGCAGCAGCTCATCACGCAGGTCGCCTGGGGGCATCTCGACGTGCTGATCGTCGACCTGCCGCCCGGCACCGGCGACATCCAGCTCACGCTCTGCCAGCGCACGCAGCTGACCGGGGCGATCGTCGTCTCGACGCCGCAGGACGTGGCGCTCCTCGACGCCCGCAAGGCGCTCGACATGTTCCGCAAGCTCAACACGCCGGTGCTGGGGCTGATCGAGAACATGTCGACCTACGTCTGCCCCGCCTGCGGGCACGAGGAACACCTCTTCGGCCACGGCGGCGTCGCGGCCGAGGCGGCGCGGCTGGGCCTGCCCTTCCTGGCCGAGCTGCCGCTGTCGCTCGACGTGCGGGTGGCGGGCGACGCGGGCACGCCGGTCGCGGCCGGGCAGGGCGCGCAGGCCGAGGCCTATGCCCGCCTCGCCCGGCGGCTGATCGACGGCGGCATGGGCTGAGCCGAGCCGACCGCACGGGGCTGCAACGGGATTTCATGGGCCGACCCCCGAATCACGGCCGCGAGAGCCGCCGCGACGGCGCGTGATTCGCCGAAGTTCGCGCGCAGGCAGGGGAACGGATCGAGATCAGCCGCAGCATCGCGGCGCGGGCGCGCCGGCGTATCCACGGCACCGGGAAAGCGTGGTGAATCTGCCACGCCCCAGATGTGGTAGGGAAATCTAGAAAGCCGACTTGATCGCCCAATATCTGGACCGGCCTTCCGCTCCGGGCCGACCCGGGCGACCGGCACGCCCGCTTTAGCCCAAACATTTCCGTTGCCACCCATGATTTCCCATGCCATCCCTTTCTCACGGCGAAGGAAGACGGGCTGACGACGACGCGAGGGGCCGCGCAAGACCCCGAAAAGGACCAAGGCAGTCATACAGGCAAGCCCGCCTTCCCCAGCCCGACAACAGAAGATCCGGCGCGTGCGCGAGCAGACATCTCCCCCAGGTGGCGCGCGCGACCAGGACGCCCAGCGATGGGACAGACGGCGGATCGCGCAGTGGCAGCAGCGCGATCCGCCGCATTCATTTCAGCGCCCCCGGCAACGGTGACGGATGGTCGAGACGTTCAGAGGCGAGTTCTACCAGAAGGTGGACCAGAAGGCCCGGGTCAGCGTGCCCGCAGCCTTCCGCCGCGTGCTCGAGGCGGGCGACGGCAACTCCAAGACCCCGCGCGTCGTCATCGTCTACGGCGGCGACCGCGCGTATCTGGAATGCTGGACGATGGCCGACATGGCGCGGATGGAGCGCCGGATCGCCCGGATGCCCATCGGCTCGTCCCAGCGGCGCTACCTCGAGCGCAACATGATCACCCTGTCGCAGACGGTCGAGATCGACGGCGACGGGCGGATCGTGCTGTCGGCCAAGGCGCGCGAGAAGCTCGGCATGACCGACCTCGGTGCCGGGGACGAGGCGGTGTTCGCGGGCACGCTCGACAAGTTCCAGGTCTGGCGCAAGGCGGCCTACGAGGCGGAGCTCGCCGCCTTCGACGAATCGGTGCTGGGCGAAGGGCAGGACATGCTGTCGCTGCTGCCGCCCGAGGACGAGGGCGGGGACTGACGCGATGCCCGACCGCGCGCTGCCCGCCGCCCCCCACACCCCGACGCCGCCACACATCCCCGTCCTGCTCGACCCGCTGCTCGCCGCCGTGGCCCCGGTCGGCGGCCACTGGTGCGACGGCACCTTCGGCGCGGGGGGCTACGCGCGCGGGCTGCTGGCCGCCGGGGCGGCGCGGGTGACGGGCATCGACCGCGACCCGCTGGCGATCCGCCTCGCCGCGGCGCAGCCCGACCCGCGGCTGACGGTGGTGCAGGGCACGTTCTCCGACCTCGACCGGCTGGCGGGGACGGGCCTCGACGGCGTGGTGCTCGACCTCGGCGTGTCCTCGATGCAGCTCGACCTGGCCGAACGCGGCTTCTCCTTCGCCAAGGACGGCCCGCTCGACATGCGGATGGGGCAGGAGGGGCCGACCGCCGCCGACCTGCTGAACACCGCGCCCGAGGGCCGGATCGCCGACATCCTTTATCTCTACGGCGAAGAGAGCGCCTCGCGCCGCATCGCCCGCGCCATTGTCGCCGCGCGCCCCCTGACCGGCACGGCGGCGCTGGCCGAGATCGTCGCGCGCTGCCTGCCGCGCCCGAAGCCGGGGCAGAGCCACCCGGCCACGCGCAGCTTCCAGGCGATCCGCATCGCCGTGAACGACGAGTTCGGCCAGCTTTCGCAGGGCCTCGCCGCGGCCGAACGCGCGCTCGCCCCCGGCGGCCGGCTCGCGGTCGTGACGTTCCACTCGCTCGAGGACCGGATCGTGAAACGCTTCCTGCAGCTCGGGGCCGGGCAGGGCGGCCACGCCAACCGCCACGCCCCGGCGCAGTCCGACATCACGCCGCGCTGGCAGATCGCGACGAAGAAGGCCATCGGCCCGTCGGAGACCGAGGTCGCCCGCAACCCCCGCGCCCGCAGCGCCCGCTTGCGCGTCGCCCGCCGCACCGCCGCCCCCGCGCTCGCCCCGTCCCCCGCCGACCTCGGCCTGCCCGAACCACGGACCCGACCCCGATGAGATCGCTTCTCCACGTCACCACCGCGCTGATCGTCATGGCGCTCGGCTTCTGGGCCTACCGCGAGAACTACGCCACCCAGGCCGACCTGCGCGAGGTCCGCGTCCTGCAGGAGGACATCGCCGGCCTGCGCGAGGCGCTGGCGCTGCAGCGCGCCGAATGGGCCTACCTGAACCGTCCCGACCGCCTGCGCGAGCTGGCCACGGTCAACTTCGACCGCCTGGGCCTGCTGCCGCTCGAACCCGGCCAGTTCGCCCGGGCGGCCGAGATCGCCTATCCGCCCCGGCCCTCGCCCGCGCTGACCGGCACGGTCGCCGTGGCGAACCAGCCCGGCACCACCCCTTCCGCCGACGACGAGCCCTTCCCATGACCCGCATGCCGCTGCGCCCGCTCGCCCGCATCCTCCGCGCCCGCGAAAAGGGCGAGAACCCCGACGCGATCGAGGCCGAGAACCGCGCCGTCCGCCATGCCGCGATGCGCGACCGGGCGCGGCTGCGGGCCGAGGGGCGGCTGCTGTTCCTGTCGCTGTGCTTCGTGCTGGCCTTCGGCACGATCGCGCTGCGCATGGGCGTGCTGGCCGCGACCGACGTGGTCGAACCCGCCAGCGGCCCTGCGGGCACCGAGATCACCGCGACCCGCGCCGACATCACCGACCGCGAGGGCCGCGTCCTTGCGACCAACATGCTGACCTATTCGCTCTATGCCCAGCCGCGGCAGATGGTCGACCCGGCCCGGACCGCGGCAGGGCTTGCGGCGATCTTCCCCGACCTCGACGCGGCGCAGTTGCAGGCGCGCTTCACCGACGGGCGCAGCTTCGTCTGGATCCGGCGCGTGCTGAGCCCCGAGCAGATGCAGGCGGTGCACGAGATCGGCGACCCGGGCCTCCTGTTCGGCCCGCGCGAGCTGCGGCTTTACCCCAACGGGCGGCTGGCCGCGCATGTCCTCGGCGGTGCCACCTTCGGGGCCGAAGGGGTGCGTTCGGCCGAGGTGATCGGCACCGCGGGCGTCGAGAAGTTCATGGACGCCCGCCTGCGCGACCCGGCGCAGGCCGCCACGCCGCTGGCGCTGTCGATCGACCTGACGGTGCAGGCGGCGATGACCGAAGTGCTGCAGACCGGCATGTCGATGATGAACGCGCGCGGCGCGGCGGGCATCCTGATGGACGTGCGCACGGGCGAGGTCCTGTCGATGGTCAGCCTGCCCGACTTCGACCCGAACGACCGCCCGAACCCGCTGGTCAAGGGCGACCCCTCCGACAGCCCGCTCTTCAACCGGGCGATGCAGGGGGTCTACGAGCTCGGCTCGACCTTCAAGATCTTCGCCGTCGCGCAGGCGATGGAACTCGGCCTCGTCAGCCCCGAGACGATGGTGGACGCCGATGCGCCGATGCGCTGGGGCCGCCAGTTGATCCAGGAGTTCGAGGGCAAGAACTACGGGCCGCTCCTGTCGGTCACCGACATCATCGCCAAGTCGTCGAACGTCGGCACCGCACGGATCGCGCTGATGATCGGCGGCGAGCGGCAGCAGGCCTTCCTGCGCGCGATGGGCTTCTTCGACCCGACCGGGGTCGAGATGATCGAGGCTGCGGCGGCGCGCCCGCTGATCCCGCGCCGCTGGCCCGACATCCTGACGATCACCGCCTCCTACGGCCACGGCATCGCCGCAAGCCCGCTGCACCTGGCCACCGCCTATGCGGCCATCGCCAACGGCGGCGTGCTGCTCGAGCCGACGCTCCTGCGCCGGGACGGCCCCGTCGAGGGCCGCCGGGTGATGCGCGCCGAGGTCGCGCGCGCCGCCATCGACATGCTCCGCCAGGTGGTCGTGCGGGGCACGGCGAGCCTCGGCGAGGTGCCGGGCTACGCGGTGGCTGGCAAGACCGGCACCGCCGACAAGCCGAAGCCGTCGGGCGGCTACTACGACGACAAGGTCATCAACACCTTCGCCAGCATGTTCCCGGCCAACGACCCGCGCTACGTCCTGGTGGTGACGCTGGACGAACCGGTCGAGACCTCCGGCCCCAAGCCCCGGCGCACCGCAGGCTGGACCGCCGTGCCGGTGGCCGCCGAGATCACCCGCCGCGTCGCGCCGCTCCTCGGCCTGCGCCCGGAAGTGCAGCCCCTGCTGTTCGACGCCGCGCTGATGGAGGTCAACGAGTAGGGTCGCGCGGGCCGCGGGGGACAAGCGACCGCCGCCGCCCTTTGACCTCCCCTCCCCCTTGCCCTAAAGGCTGCGCATGACCGCCGACCCCGCGCCACGCCCGCTCTCCGCCCTCGGCCTGACCGCGCGCCGGGGGTGCGATCCGCAGGTCACCGGGCTCGCCGTCGACAGCCGCCGGGTGAAGCCGGGCTTCCTCTTCGCCGCCTTGCCGGGCAGCGCCGCGCATGGCGCGGAGTTCGTGCCCTACGCCCTGCGGATGGGCGCGGCGGCGGTGCTGACCAGCCCCGCCGGCGCCGGGATCGCGGGCCCCGTGCCCGACGACGTCGCGCTCGTCGTCACCGAAGACCCGCGCGAGGCGCTCGCCCAGGCCGCGGCGCTCTGGTTCGGCGCGCAGCCCGCCACGATGGTCGCGGTCACGGGCACCAACGGCAAGACCAGCGTCGCGAGCTTCGCGCGGATGATCTTCCAGGCGCTCGGCCACCCCGCGATCAACATCGGCACCACGGGGGTCGAGGGCGACTGGGCCGCGCCCACCGGCCACACCACCCCCGACGCGATCACCCTGCACCGGATGCTGGCCGAGGCCGCCGCCACGGGCATCACCCACGCGGCGATGGAGGCCTCGTCGCACGGGCTCGACCAGCGGCGGCTCGACGGGGTGCGGCTGGCGGCGGCGGGGTTCACCAACCTGACGCAGGACCACCTCGACTATCACGGCACGATGGAGGCCTACTTCGCCGCCAAGGCCGCGCTCTTCGGCCGGGTGCTGCCGCCCGACGGGGTGGCGGTGGTGAACCTGAACGACCCCCGGGGGGCCGAGGTCGTGGCGACCTGCGCCCGCCGCGGCATCCGCACCATCACCGTCGGCCACGGCGAGGCCGACCTCCGCATCACCGGCCAGCGGTTCCATGCCACGGGGCAGGAGCTGCGGGTGGCGTATCGGGGCAGGCCCTTCCAGGCGGCGCTCGACCTCATCGGCGGGTTTCAGGCGGAAAACGTGGCGCTGGCGGCGGGGCTGGTCCTGGCCACCGGCGCGGCCGCGGCGGACGTCTTCGCCACCCTCCCCCGCCTGACCGGCGTGCGCGGCCGGATGCAGCTTGCCGCCACGCGGGCGAACGGGGCCGCGGTCTACGTCGACTACGCCCACACCCCCGACGCCATCGCGACGGCGCTGAAGGCGCTCCGCCCGCACGTCATGGGCCGCATCGTCATCGTCTTCGGCGCGGGCGGCGACCGCGACCGGACCAAGCGGCCCCTGATGGGCCGCGCGGCAGCGGAGAACGCCGATGTCCTCTACGTCACCGACGACAACCCGCGCGGCGAGGATGCAGCCGCCATCCGCGCCGCCATCCTGCAGGCCTGCCCCGAGGCAAGCGAGGTCCCCGACCGCGCCGAGGCCATCCTGCGCGGCGTCGACGCGCTGAACGCGGGCGACGCGCTGCTGATCGCGGGCAAGGGCCACGAGACGGGCCAGATCATCGCAGGCGAGATTTTCCCCTTTGACGATGCCGAACAGGCGAGTATCGCCGTCGCCGCACTGGACGGGGTGATCTGATGCTGTGGAGTTCGGACGACGCCGCGCGGGCGACCGGCGGGCGCGCGACCGCCCCGTGGCAGGCCACGGGCGTCAGCATCGACAGCCGGACGCTGCAGCCCGGCGACCTCTTCGTCGCCCTGACCGCGGCCCGCGACGGCCACGACTTCGTGGCCCGGGCGCTCGCCGCCGGGGCCGCGGCCGCGATGGTCAGCCATATCCCCGAAGGCGTCACCGGCCCGCTTCTGATCGTGGACGACGTGCAGACGGGGCTCGAAGCCCTCGGCCGCGCCGCCCGCGCCCGCACGCAGGCAAGGGTCGTGGGCGTCACCGGGTCGGTCGGCAAGACCTCGACCAAGGAGATGCTGCGCACCGTGCTGTCGCGCCACGGGGCCACCCACGCCTCCGTCGCGAGCTACAACAACCACTGGGGCGTGCCCCTGACGCTCGCCCGGATGCCCGCCGACACGGCCTTCGCGGTGATCGAGATCGGCATGAACCACGCGGGCGAGATCGCGCCGCTCGCCCGCATGGCGCGGCTCGACGTGGCGCTCGTCACCACCGTGGGCGCGGCGCACCTCGAGGCGCTCGGCTCGCTCGAGGCCATCGCGGTCGAGAAGGCCAGCATCATGGACGGCCTCGTCCCCGGCGGGGTGGCCGTCCTGCACGCCGACATCCCCACCGCCCCGATCCTCTGGGCCAAGGCCCGCGCGGTCGGCGCGCGGATCGTGGGCTTCGGGGCGACCGCCGAGGACTACCGGCTCGGCCGCGTCACCCTGCAAGAGGGGGCGACCTGCGTCCAGGCCACCCGCCACGGCCGGCCCATGCTCTTCAAGGTCGCGACGCTCGGCGCGCATTTCGCGCCGAACGCGCTCGCCGTGCTCGCGGTGGCCGAGGCGCTGGGGATCGACCCGGCGGTCGCCGCGATGGACATCGCCCTCTGGGCCCCCCCGGCGGGGCGGGGCACGCGCGAGCGCATCGTCACCGACATCGTGGACGAGACCTTCTTCGACCTGATCGACGACGCCTTCAACGCCAACCCCGCGAGCCTCGCCGCGAGCCTCGACATGCTGCTCGCCATGCGCCCGGTCGACGGCCAGGGCCGCCTCGGCGCGGGCCGCCGCATCGCGGTCCTGGGCGACATGCTGGAACTCGGGCCGCAGGAAAACGCCATGCACGCCGCCGTCGCCCGCCACCCGGGGCTCGAAGGGATCGCGGTCATCCACTGCGTCGGCCCGCGGATGCGGCACCTCTGGGGCGCGCTGCCGCGCGGCCGGCGCGGCGAGTGGGCCGAGACCGCCGCGGAGCTCGCGCCACGGGCGCGCAGCCTGGTCGACGCGGGCGACGTGGTGCTGGTCAAGGGATCGAAGGGGTCGAAGGTCAGCCTCGTGGTCGACGCGCTGCGCAGGCTGGCCCGGACGGGCTGACGGGGGACCGACGGATGTTTTACCTTCTTGCCCACTTCGGTGACGGCGGCGGCGCGCTGAACCTCCTGCGCTACCTGACGGTGCGCGCGGGCGGTGCCTTCTTCACCGCGCTGATCTTCGGCTTCATCTTCGGGCGCCCGCTCATCAACCTTCTGCGCGTCAAGCAGGGCAAGGGCCAGCCGATCCGCGGCGACGGCCCGGCCACGCATATCGCCAAGGCCGGCACGCCGACGATGGGCGGCCTGCTGATCCTGTCGGCGCTGATCGTGTCGACCCTGCTCTGGGCCGATCCCGCCAACCCCTACGTCTGGATCGTGCTGGCGGTCACCGTGGCCTTCGGCCTGATCGGCTTTGCCGACGACTACGCCAAGGTGACGAAGCAGTCCACCGCCGGCGTGTCGGGCCGCGTGCGCTTCGGCCTCGGGCTCCTCGTCGCCGCCGCGGCCACCTATGCGGCGAGCCTCTTCCACCCCGACACGCTGGCCAACCAGCTCGCCGTGCCGCTGTTCAAGGACGTGCTCATCAACCTGTCGTGGTTCTTCGTGCCCTTCGGGATGATCGTCATCGTCGGCGCGGCCAACGCCGTGAACCTGACCGACGGGCTCGACGGCCTGGCCATCATGCCGGTGATGATCGCGGCCACCACCTTCGGCGTGATCGCCTACATCGTCGGCAACTTCAACTTCACCGAATACCTCGGCGTCCACTTCGTGCCCGGCACCGGCGAGCTTCTGGTCTTCTGCGCGGCCCTGGTCGGCGGTGGCCTCGGGTTCCTGTGGTACAACGCCCCCCCCGCGGCGGTCTTCATGGGCGACACCGGCTCGCTCGCGCTCGGCGGCGCGCTCGGCGCCATCGCGGTGGCCACCAAGCACGAGATCGTGCTGGCGATCGTCGGCGGCCTGTTCGTGGTCGAGGCGCTGAGCGTCATCATCCAGGTCGCCTTCTTCAAGCGCACCGGGCGGCGGGTCTTCCTGATGGCCCCGATCCACCACCATTTCGAGAAGAAGGGCTGGGCCGAGCCGCAGATCGTCATCCGCTTCTGGATCATCAGCCTGATCCTGGCGCTGATCGGGCTCGCCACGCTCAAGGTGCGGTAGGGTGAAGTGACGGTCGCGCTTGACAGCCCCGCCGATGCCGCGCGGCTTCTGACCGCCGCATGGCCCGCGATGGTGTCCGATTGCCGCGCCGTCCTCGGGTCGGAGCTCCACTATCAGGCGATGATTTATTGTGCCCTACGTGACGCCGGTGCCCCGCGCGGGCAGGTCGGCATGAACGTCAAACAGTGGATCACCGACGTCGTCAGCGACCGCTTCCGCGCGCTGGACCTGCGGAAGAAGGATGGCTTCCGTGGCGGCTTCGAACCGATCCCCGACATCGTGCTCTTCACCGACAGGATCGCAGGCGACTGGCGGCGCCGGAACCGCGAGGCAACCCTGCACCACGCCCTGTGCGTGATCGAGGTCAAGGCCTCCGAGCGGGCAGGCGGTCGCCTGGGGCGGGCCGAGATACTCCGCGATATCGGGAAACTGGCCGCCCACCGGGTGGAGGCGCGGCACCGGGGCTTCGATTTCCTTCCGGTCATGCTGGTCGTCGACACCGCGCCTCTGGCCGATGAACGGATGCGACCCGCCGACCGTGTGTCCTGCCGGACCGCCGCCGTCGCAGGCGGACTAGGCTGGCTCTACGTCGGTCCTGATGTGGACGAGGTCATTCTGCCCGGCGGAGCCGTTTCGGCACACACGCCGACAAGCACCTGAGGTGAATGTCGAGGCCTTCTTCGCGCATTGGGGCCTGCCTGCGCCATCACCAGGGCGGTCTTCGTGGAAAGCGATGGGGTGGCGCCGGGGGCCGAGCTCGCGGGGCTTGCCCTGCACCTGTGGCTGCAGCCGCGGCAGATCAGTCCGGCCGACCCCAGAGGTCGTACTCCCCCGCCTCGTCCACCGTCACGGTCACGATGTCGCCCGGCGACAGGCCTTGGAAGTCCCTGTCGATGAACAGGTTTCCGTCGATCTCGGGCGCGTCGGCGGTGGTCCGGCAGGTGGCGCCGTCCGGGTCGACCTCGTCGACGATGACCTTGAGCGTCCGCCCGACCTTGGCCGCGAGCTTCGCCGCGCTGATGCCTTGCGCGCGCGCCATGAAGCGGGCGAAGCGGTCGTCCTTGACCTCTTCCGGCACGTGGTCGGGCAAGCCGTTCGACCGCGCGCCGGCGACGTTTTCGTAGCGGAAACACCCGACCCGGTCGAGTTGCGCCTCGTCCAGCCAGTCGAGCAGGGTCTGGAACTCGCCTTCCGTCTCGCCGGGATAGCCGACGATGAAGGTCGACCGCAGCGTCAGGTCGGGGCAGACGGCGCGCCAGGCGGCGATCTCGTCCAGCGTGCGGGCGGCGGCGGCGGGGCGGGCCATCCGGCGCAGCGTGTCGGGGTGGGCGTGCTGGAAGGGGATGTCGAGGTAGGGCACCACAAGCCCTTGTGCCATCAGCGGAACAAGCTCGCGCACATGGGGGTAGGGGTAGACGTAGTGCAGCCGCACCCAGGCGCCGAGCGACCCCAGGTCGCGGGCCAGAGCCACGATCGGGGTCTTGTCCGCGCGGTCCTTCCAGTCGGTGCCGTAGGCGGAGGTGTCCTGGCTGATGACCAGAAGCTCCCGCACCCCCGCCGCGACCAGCCTTTCGGCCTCGCGCAGCACCGCCTTCGCCGGCCGCGAGACCAGCTTTCCGCGCATGTCGGGGATGATGCAGAACTTGCAGGCGTGGTTGCAACCCTCTGATATCTTGAGGTAACTATAGTGCCGCGGGGTCAGCTTGACGCCCTGGGGGGGGAGCAGGTCGATGAACGGGTCGGGGGCGGGCGGGACGGCGTGGTGGACGGCGTCGAGGACCGCCTCGTAGGCTTGCGGGCCGGTCACGGCGAGCACGCGGGGGTGCGCGCCGGTGACGTAGGCGGCGTCGGCCCCGAGGCAGCCGGTCACGATCACCCGCCCGTTCTCGCGGAGCGCCTCGCCGATGGCGTCCAGGCTTTCCGCCTTGGCCGAATCCAGGAACCCGCAGGTGTTCACGATCACGGCGTCAGCGCCTTGATATTGCGGGGAAATCGCGTAGCCCTCGGCGCGCAGGCGGGTCAGGATGCGCTCGCTGTCCACCAGCGCCTTGGGGCAGCCGAGCGAGACCATGCCGATGGTCGGCTGGCCGGGCCTGCGGTCGTCGGGCACCCGGGCGCGGGCGAGGTCGGGGCGGAGGTCGGGGGGGGTCTGCATGGGGCCTTCTAGCGCGCGGGGGTGTTGCGCAGAAGGGCCGGGCGCGGGGTGCGGGGGCGGCCACCGCGCGCAGGGTTAACCGGCGGAAATCACGCTGTTTTCGATGTCTTCCCGGCGTCTTCCGCGCGTCTTCCGCGCGTCTTCCGGTTGTCTTCCCCGTCGCGCCGGGCAGGGCCCGTTAACCATTCCCCGCGAATCGGCCCCGCGGCGAAGGGGCCTTGGCGCGCGGCAGGGTTCGGTTAACCTGTTCGCGGTAAGGCGGGGCAACCGCCGGTCCGGGGGCAGGGGATGAACCACCTTTACTACGGCGACAACCTGGAGGTGCTGCGCACGCACATCCCCTCGGCCTCGGTCGACCTGATCTACCTCGACCCGCCGTTCAACTCCAACGCCGACTACAACGCGCTGTTCAGGACGCCCAAGGGCCAGGCGAGCGCGGCGCAGATGGAGGCCTTCACCGACACCTGGCAATGGGACGACTCGGTGTCGGGGCAGGCGGTGGAGGAGGTGAAGCGGTCCCCCTACCAGGACGCGGCGAAGATGCTGGACGCGATGGTGGGGTTCCTGGGCAAGAACGCGCTGACGGCGTATCTCGCGATGATGGCGGTGCGGCTGGTGGAGCTGCACCGGGTGCTGAAGCCGACGGGGTCGCTGTACCTGCACTGCGACCCGACGGCGAGCCATTATCTGAAGATCTTGCTGGATGCGGTGTTTGGGGCGGAAAACTTTCGGAATGAGATCGTGTGGAAGCGAACGGGCTCTCATGGCGGTGCGAAGCGATGGGGGCCGCTTCACGACACGATCTTTTATGTCAGCAAGTCTGATGCGGCGACTTGGACAAAGACCTATCAACCCTACGACGCCGAGTATCTTGAACGCTTCTACAGGTTTGTCGATGAGCGTGGCAGGTATCGACTCGTTACCCTAACTGGTGCTGGAATCCGCAAAGGTGACTCCGGCCTCCCGTGGAGAGGCGTTGATCCTAACCTGTCTGGCCGCCACTGGGCCGTGCCAATCCTGTATCTCAGACGTCTTGGTCTCAACGGTGGCCTGGATCGAATGAACACTCAAGAAAAGCTGGAGTTTCTTGATTCAAATGGCCTTGTCTATTGGCCACCAAAAGGAAACGTGCCTCAGTTCAAGCGTTATCTCGATGAAACAGAGGGCGTGCCAATCCAGTCCATTGTTACCGACATCGGACCGCTATCGTCCCAAGCCCAAGAACGCCTCGGCTACCCCACCCAGAAACCCGTGGCCCTGCTCGAACGGATCATCGCGGCCTCGTCCAATCCCGGGGACGTGGTGCTCGACCCGTTCTGCGGCTGCGGCACGACCGTGCATGCGGCGCAGAAGCTCGGCCGGAGTTGGATCGGGATCGACATCACGCACCTGGCGATCGGGCTGATCGAGAACCGGCTGATCGAGGCCTTTCCGGGCATCCAGTACAAGGTCCACGGCACGCCGATGGACGCGGACGCGGCGCGCGACCTGTTCGAGCGCGACGACAGGTCGAAGAAGCAGTTCGAGACCTGGGCCGTCATGAAGATCGGATTCATCCCGCAGGAGAAGAAGGGCGCGGACGGGGGCCTCGACGGGGTGGAGTGGTTCGGGCCCGGCAAGGCGCACAAGGCCATCGTCAGCGTCAAGGGCGGCCGGACGGTGGGGGTGGAGATGCTGCGCTCGCTCGATGCCGTCATCACCCAGCAGGGCGCGCAGGTGGGCGTGTTCCTGACGCTGGAGAAGCCGACCTCGAAGATGGTGGACTGGGCGAAGCAGGCCGGAATGTTCGCGGTCGAGGGGTTCGCGCCCGTCCCGCGCATCCAGATCGTCACGGTCGAGGAGGCCATCGCCCGGCGGGCCGAGGCCGTGCGCCTGCCACTGCGCCATGACGACACCTTCCGCAAGCCCGCGCGCGAGGAGGTGGCGGGGCGGCAGGCGGCGCTCGACCTGTGACCAGCGAAAGGTCATGCGCGTCGTGACTCCGCGGCCCTGAAGGCCGTGCCACATGTCCCCGGCGCGGTGCAGCGCGACGGGCAAGGCGAGGACCGTGCCCGTCACGGCGTGGACGGCGAGGGCGGGGCCGGTCGGGGCCGGCCGTGCCGCCGCGGACCGCTGCGGGCAGGCCGGTCTGCAGCGACTGGACGATCCCGCTGCCCGTCATCACGACGGCGGCGGCGTGGATCGTCCGGTGCACGGCGGGGGCGAGCGCGTTCCGCGCCGTGGCGCAGGCGCAGCGCGAGCCGCAGCGCCGTCAGCGCGCGCACGGCGGGGCCCGTCGCCATGTGGAGCATGGGGCTGCCGGTCCTGCCGGGGTCGGTGGCGGCGCCGAGCCCCCGGCCGATGATCCGGTTGCCCGCGATCAGCACCGCGAGCAGCCCGTGCAGGATCACGACCGCGGGGGCATGGCGCTCCATGCGGGCAGATTGGCCGCGGGCGGGTCTTGCGGCAAGCCCCGGCGCGCCGCAGGGTGGCGGGCATGGAAAAGCCCCTCGTCCTGTCCTGCCCGCTGCCGCGCACGCTGCCGCTGATCTTCGCGCCCGACCGGCTGGCGGAGGTGCGGGCGCGCTACGAGGTCGTCGAGACGACCGACGCCGCCCTGCCGGGCCTGCCCGACGCGGTGCTGGCCCGGGCGCGGCACATCATCGGCCAGCCGCCGCTCGATGCCGGGCTGATCGCGCGGCTGGGGGCCTTGCGCTGCATCTTCAACGTGGAGAGCAACCTTTTGCCCAACATGGACTACGCCGCGGCCTTCGCGCGGGGGATCCATGTGGTGACGACGGGCGCGGTCTTCGCCGAGCCGGTGGCGGAGATCGGTCTGGGCTTCGCGCTGAGCCTGCTGCGCGGGATCCACACCGCCGACGCCGATTTCCGCGCCGGGCGAGAGCTGTGGGGTGGCGAGGGCAACGGGCAGGCGCGGCTGCTGACCGGGGCGGAGGTCGGGATCGTGGGCTTCGGCGACCTCGGCCGGGCGGTGGCGCGGGTGCTTTCGGGGTTCGCGCCGCGGCTGCGGGTCTGCGATCCGTGGCTCGCCGACAGCCGGGTGCGGGCGGCGGGGGCGGAGCCCTGCGGGCTCGGGCAGGTGCTGGCGCGGTCGGACGTGGTGTTCGTGACGGCCGCGGTGACGAGCGAGAACGCAGGTTTCCTGGGGGCGGCGGAGTTCGCCGCGATGCGCCCGGGGGCGGCGTTCATCCTGCTGTCGCGCGCGGGGGTGGTGGACTTCGACGCGCTGCTGGCGGCCTGCCGGGCGGGGCGGATCAAGGCTGCGACCGACGTGTTCCCGCAGGAGCCGCTGCCGCCGGACCACCCGGCGCGGTCGACGCCCGGGCTGATCCTGTCGGCGCACCGGGCGGGGGCGCTGGACGTGGCGTTCCGGCGGATGGGCGAGATGGTGTGGGAGGACATGGGCCTGATCGACCGCGGCCTGCCGCCGCAGGTCTGCAAGCGGGCGGAGCGCGAGACGGTGGCGCGGTTCCGGTCGCAGCCGGTGACGCGGAACTGACGCGGGTGCCCGGGCAGCGCCGGGGCGCGGGGTTCCGGTCCCCGGGGCCGTGCCGACGGCGGGGAGGGGTCCCGGCCTGCGCCGGGACGCGGGGGTTCTGTCCGTGGGGCCGCGCCGACGGCGGGGAGGGGTCCCGGCCTGCGCCGGGACGCGGGTGCCATTCCCTGCGGGCGCGCCTTACCGGCGGCGGTCGCGGCGGGCGCTCATGGGCTGGAAGGCGACGCCGACGTGGGCTTCGCAGTAGGGTTTGCCGGGCAGCGCGGGCAGGCCGCAGAACCAGAAGTCGGGCGTGGCGGGGTCGCCGATCGGCCATTTGCAGGTGCGTTCGGTCAGCTCCATCAGCGAGAGCCTGCGGGCCTTCTTCTCGACCTCGCGCACGGTGGCGAGCGCTTCCGGGCTGATCTCGTTCAGCGAGGGCTGCGGCGGCAGGGGCTGGCCCGCGGGCACGATGGGCTTGCGCACGGGCAGGGTCGTCACGGTGGCGCCGCCGGGCGGCGGGGCGGGGCGGTCGGCCGGGCGCTCCAC
>CAZNPW010000001.1:16023-120301 GCA_964575185.1 uncultured Exiguobacterium sp. | reverse complement strand
TTCACCGGCGACGACGCGCGCGAGGGGCTGACCTGCGTGCTGTCGGTCAAGGTGCCCGACCCGAAGTTCTCCAGCCAGACCAAGGACAAGCTCGTCAGTTCCGAAGTTCGCCCGGCGGTCGAGAACCTGGTGAACGAGAAGCTGGCGGAGTGGTTCGAGGAGAATCCTTCTGCCGCCAAGATCATCGTCGGCAAGATCATCGAGGCCGCTCTCGCGCGCGAGGCCGCCCGCAAGGCGCGCGAGCTGACGCGGCGCAAGACCGCGCTCGACGTGGCCTCGCTGCCCGGCAAGCTCGCCGACTGCCAGGAACGCGACCCGGCGAAGTCGGAGCTGTTCCTGGTCGAGGGCGACTCGGCCGGCGGCTCGGCCAAGCAGGGGCGCTCGCGCGCCAATCAGGCCGTCCTTCCGCTGCGCGGCAAGATCCTCAACGTCGAACGCGCCCGCTTCGACCGCATGCTCGGCAGCCAGGAGATCGGCACCCTCATCACCGCGCTCGGCACCGGCATCGGCCGCGACGAGTTCGACCTCAAGAAGCTGCGCTACCACAAGGTCGTCATCATGACCGACGCCGACGTGGACGGCGCGCATATCCGCACGCTGCTGCTCACGTTCTTCTTCCGGCAGATGCCGGACCTGATCGACCACGGGCACCTCTACATCGCGCAGCCGCCGCTCTACAAGGTTTCGCGCGGGAAATCCGAGGTTTACCTGAAGGACCAGGCCGCGCTCGACGATTACCTGATCGAGATGGGGATCGAAGGTGCCGTCCTTCGGCTCGCCGACGGGACCGAGATCGCGGGGCGCGACCTCGCGCGCGTGGTCGAAGGTGCACGGACGTTCAGGAAAGCGCTCGACGCCTTCGCGACGGGCTACCCGCGGGCGATCCTCGAACAGGCGGCGCTCGCCGGGGCCTTCGAACCCGGGGCGACCGGCGACCTCCAGGCCGTCGCCGCGGCGGTGGCCGACCGGCTGAACCTGATCGCCGTCGAATACGAACGCGGCTGGACGGGCCGCATCACCCAGGACCACGGCATCCGCCTCGGCCGCATCCTGCGCGGGGTGGAGGAGCTGCGCACGCTCGACGGTGCCGTGCTGCGGTCGGGCGAGGCGCGGCGGCTGGCGCAGGCCGCGGCGGGCACCCGCGACATCTACCGCAGCCCGGCGAGCCTCGTGCGCAAGGACAAGGGCCTGCCCGTCCACGGGCCGACCGACCTGCTGCGCGCCATCCTGGCCGAGGGCGAACGCGGCCTGACGCTCCAGCGCTACAAGGGCCTGGGCGAGATGAACGCCGACCAGCTGTGGGAAACCACGCTCGACCCCGACGCGCGCACGCTGTTGCAGGTCCGCGTCGAGGACGTGGTCGAGGCCGAGGACACCTTCACCCGCCTGATGGGCGACGAGGTCGAACCCCGGCGCGAGTTCATCCAGACCAACGCGCTCAGCGCGGGCAACATCGACGCCTGAGGCCGGCTGCGCGGGCCGGCCCTCAGGGCAGCCGCGCCAGCCTTTCGGTCAGCAGCGCGAAGAACCCGTCGCGGTCCACCGTGCCCAGCCAGAAGGCGTTCTTCGGCCGGTCGGTCACGCCCCACCAGTCGGCGACGGTCATGCCGCGCGTCAGCTCGCTCGCCGTCTCGATCTCGACGTTGACCTGCCGGCCGGTGAAGAGGTCCGGCCGCAACAGCCAGGCCACCACCAGCGGGTCGTGCAGCGGCGCGCCGTCCGTGCCGTATTTGGCCGTGTCGAAGCGCTCGAAGAAGTCCGTCCACCCCGCCACCGCCGCGCCCGTCCGCGTGCCCAGGGCCCGCATCCCCGCGATCCAGCCGGCCGAGGTCAGCGCCTTGTGGGTGACATCCAGCGAGGCGACGGTGATCGGGCAGCCCGACCGCATCACGATCTCGGCCGCCTCCGGGTCGACGTAGATGTTGAACTCCGCCGCCGGGGTGATGTTGCCGACCTCGAAATAGGCCCCGCCCATCAGCACGATCCCCGCCACCCGCGCCACGACGTCGGGGGCCTTGCGGAAGGCCGTCGCGATGTTGGTCAGCGGCCCCAGCGGGCAGAGCGTGACCGTCCCCGCAGGCTCGCGCCGCAGGATGGCGATGATCGCATCGACCGCATGGCCCGCGGCCAGCGGCGCGTCGGGCTCGGGCAGGTCGGCCCCGTCGAGCCCGGTCTTGCCGTGCACATGCTCCGCCGTCACCAGCGCCCGCGTCATCGGCCGGTCGCAGCCCGCATGGACCGGCACCTCCGCCCCCGCCAGCGCGACGATCACGCGGGCGTTCCGGCTGGTCAGGTCCAGCGGCACGTTTCCCGCCACGGTTGTAAGGGCCAGGACCTCGATCTCGGGCGAGGCCAGGGCGAGCAGGATGGCCACGGCGTCGTCCTGGCCGGGGTCGGTGTCGATGATGATCTTGGTCGTCATGCGCGCAGATACGGCTCCAGGGGCGGAAGGGTTCGACTTCGCGCGATTCCCGGCGGAAGTCCAGCCAACCGAACGAAAAAAGGGCGCGATGTCGCGCCCTTCCCCGGTGATGTGCATCGCCTGCTCGAAGGATCAGCCGTCGAAGTCGATCTCTTCCATGATCCGCAGCGACGCGGCGCGGTTGGCGGCGATCTCGCTCAGCCCCAGGCTGTCCGGGGTGAACTCGCCCCAGGATTGCACGAGCGGCGACAGCGGAACGCCCGGCTTCACCGGGTATTCGTAGTTCGTCTCGGCGTACATCTTCTGTGCCGCATCGCCCGACAGCCACTCCATCAGCCGCAGCGCGTTCTCGCGGTTGGGCGCGGCCTTGGTCATCGCCATGCCGCTGATGTTGACATGCGTGCCGTCGCCCGCGAAGGTCGGAAAGACGATCTTCACCGCTTCGGCATCGGCGCGCTGCGCGGGGTCGGCCAGCATCTGGCCGATGTAGTAGGTGTTGCCGATGGCGATGTCGCATTCGCCCGCCGCGATCGCCCGCACCTGGTCGCGGTCGCCGCCGTCGGGCTTGCGCGCGAGGTTGGCCTTCAACCCCTCGGCCCAGGTCTTGGCGGCCGCTTCGCCGCGGTGCGCGATCATCGCCGAGAGAAGCGCGATGTTGTAGTCGTTCAGCCCCGACCGGGTGCAGATGCGGCCCTTCCACTTCGGGTCGGCCAGGTCCTCGTAGGTCGTGACCTCGCCGTCGGCCACGCGGTCCTTCGCGGCATAGACGATGCGGGCGCGCATCGTCAGCCCGAACCACTGCCCGCCCGGGTCGCGCAGCGTCGCCGGGATGTTGGCGTCGAGCACCGGCGACTGCACGGCTTGCGTCACGCCCGCGTCGACCACCTGGCTCAGCCGCGCGATGTCGACCGTCAGCACCAGGTCGGCGGGCGAACGGTCGCCTTCCGCCTGCAACCGCTCGGCCATGCCCTTGTCGACGAAGGCGACGTTGGCGGTGATGCCCGTCTCGGCCGTGAAGGCGTCGAGCAGGGGCTGGATCAGTTCCGGCTGGCGGTAGGAGTAGATGTTGACCTCCTGCGCAAGCGCGGGGAGGGCAGCACTTCCCATGGCGAGGGCAAGGAAGGTTGTGCGGAGGAACATTGTTGACCTTTCTTGTCGGATATGTCCGCCGCCATCTAGACCGCTGCGCCGGTGCCCGTCAATACCTGACAGAAGAACTAAACAAATCCGCCGCTGCCCCCGCGACGCACCAAAGACCGGATCCGCCGGCCCTCACGCGCCTCCCCTCTCCCGGGGGAGAGGGGATGGGGGAGAGGGGAGAGGGGCTGGGGGAGAGGGCGCGGCGGCAAGCACCCCCCGCTCCTCGGCCTTCGCCCGGTCCCACAGCGCGTCCATCTCGGCCAGGTCCGACTGCGCGGGCGTCCGGCCCCCTTCGGCCAGCCAGTCCTCGATCCGCCCGAAGCGCCGGACGAACTTCGCGTTCGCGCCCCGCAGCGCGGCCTCGGGGTCCACGCCCAGGTGCCGCGCCAGGTTCGCCACCACGAACAGCAGGTCCCCCAGCTCCCCCTGCACCTCGGCCTGCGGGGCCTCCGCCACCTCGCGCGCCTCCTCCACCAGCTTGTCGAGCACCTGCGTGGTCGAGGGCCAGTCGAACCCCACCCGCGCCGCCCGCGCCTGCAGCTTGACCGCGCGGGTCAGCGCGGGCAGCCCCAGCGCCACGCCGTCGAGCGTCCGGCCCTGCCGCTCGGCGGCCTTCTGCGCCTCCCAGGCCGTAGTCTGCTCCTCCGCCGTCCGGGCTACCGCATCGCCGAACACATGCGGATGCCGCGCGACCATCTTGTCGCAGATCGCCGCCGCCACATCGGCAAAGCCGAACATCCCCGCCTCCTCGGCCATCCGCGCGTGGTAGACGACCTGGAACAGCAGATCGCCCAGCTCCCCCTTGAGCTCCCCCCAGGCCTCTCGCGCGATCACGTCGGCGACCTCGTGCGCCTCCTCGACCGTATAGGGCGCGATGGTCGCGAAGGTCTGCTCCACGTCCCAGGGGCAGCCGCCGTCGGGGTCGCGCAGCCGCGCCATGATCGCCAGCAGACGCTCCATTGTCCCCGCCCCCTCGCCTCTCTAGACTGCCCGGCCCAAGGAGAGTGCCATGCCCGTCATCAACCGTATCGCCGACTCCGCGCCCGAGATGAAGGCCTGGCGGCGGCACCTGCACGCCCACCCGGAGCTCAAGTTCGCCTGCCACGCGACCGCCGCCTTCATCGCCGACCGCCTGCGCGCGATGGGGGTCGACGAGATCCACCAGGGCGTCGCCGAAACCGGCATCGTCGCGATCATCGACGGGCAGGGCGCGGACGTATCCGGGGGCCCGACCATCGGCCTGCGCGCCGACATGGACGCGCTGCCGATCACCGAGGCGACGGGCGCGCCCCACGCCTCCACCGTGCCGGGCACCATGCACGCCTGCGGCCACGACGGGCACGTCACGATGCTGCTCGGCGCCGCGCAATACCTCGCCGAAACGCGCCGCTTCGCGGGCCGCGTGGCGCTGATCTTCCAGCCGGCCGAGGAAGACGGCGGCGGCGCGCTGGCGATGGTCGAGGCGGGCATCATGGACCGCTTCGGCATCGCGCAGGTCTACGGCCTCCACAACGCGCCGAACGTGCCCTTCGGCCATTTCCAGACGACGCCCGGCCCGATCATGGCGGCGGTCGACACCCCCACCGTCACCGTCACCGGCCGCGGCGGCCACGGGGCCACGCCGCACGACTGCATCGACCCGGTGGTGGCCGTGGTCGGCATGGTCCAGGCGATCCAGACCATCGTGCCGCGCAACGTCTATGCGCTGGACGAGGCGGTGCTCTCGGTCACCCAGATCCACGCCGGCACCGCCAGCAACATCATCCCCGACAGCGCGATGTTCTGCGCCACGATCCGCAGCTTCCGCCCGGAGGTCCGCGACCTCCTCCGCCGCCGGGTCGAGGAGATCGTGGCGGGCCACGCCGCCGCCTACGGGGTGCAGGCGACCGTCGCCTGGGACCTCGGCTACCCCGCCACCGTCAACAGCCCCGATCAGGCCGACTTCGCCGCCACCGTCGCGGCCGAGATCGTCGGCCCCGCCCAGGTCAACCCGCGCGCCAACCGCGAGATGGGGTCCGAGGATTTCGCCTACATGCTCCAGGCGCGCCCCGGGGCCTACCTGTTCCTCGGCACCGGCCCGGGCGCGGGCCTGCACCACCCGGCCTTCGACTTCAACGACGACGCCGCCCCGATCGGCGCGAGCTTCTTCGCCCGCCTCGTCGAACGCGCCCAGCCCCTGGCCTAGCTGGTCTTGACCAGCCGCAGGCGCGTGCGGTCCCCCGCGGTCGGCGGGGCGGGGGTGAAGGGCGCGGCCTCCTCGGCCGCCTCCAGCAGGCGGGCCGCGCGCTGCGCAACGTCCAGCGGCTCCGCCGCCGTGCGGCGCAGCAGCAGGCGGCGCGGCGTGCGCCCGACCTCGCCCGCCAGGCCCAGGCAGCCGAGCGCGATGTCGGGCCGCCCGGCGAAGCCTTCCAGCGGCAGAAGCAGCACCCGGCCCGCCAGCGCGGGCCGGCCAATGCCCGTCTCGGCCTCGACCTCCAGCGTCACCGCATGGCGGCCCTCGAACAGCTGCGCCAGCGGCGCCTCCACCGCGCGGCGCGACAGCGGGTCGAACAGCGCCGACAGCGGCATGCCCCGCACCTCCATCCCCATCAGGTCGGCCAGCGCCTGGCCCGCCAGCCGCAGCCGCGCCATGCCCGGCGCGATCTCCTCGGCCAGAAACACCCGGTCGAGCGCGCCCGCCATCCCCCGCGGGTCGATCTGCCCGCGGTGCGGCAGCCGCCCCTCGCGGCGCAGGGCCTCCCAGTAGCCGCGGACCTCGGCCAGGCCGGGGGCGGGGGCAGCGTCGCGGCGGCCGAAGGGAAGGATCATTGCCGTGCCTCATTGCCTTGGCCTGCGGAAGCGACTCGCCGCCGCCCCGCAGGGTTAACTGTGGTCAACCGAGGTTACCGAAATCCTAACCCGGTCGTTCGTGTTTTCAGCATTACCCCGGAGCGCGCGCGGGTGGCGAACATTCTGCACAGAGGGTAAACGCGGGGAAGGGGCGGCGGGGGAAAAGATGCCGGTGTCGATGACGGGATACGCGAGCGCGCGGGGCCGTGCCGCGGGGGCCGAATGGCTGTGGGAACTGCGGTCGGTCAACGGCAAGGGCTTCGACCTGCGCCACCGCGGGCTCGACGCGGTCGACGGGCTGGAACCCGCGGCCCGTGCCCAGGTCGCGGCGGTCGTCCAGCGCGGCAACCTGACGCTGACCGTCAAGGTCGCCCGCGACACCGCGCCGAACGCGCTGACGCTGAACCCGGCGACGCTCGCCGCCGCGCTGACCGCCCTGCGCGAGGTGACCTTCGCCGCCGCACAGGCGGGCCTGCCCCTGTCGCCGCCGACCGCCGCCGACATCCTCGCGCTGCGCGGCGTGCTCGACGCGACCGGCGCGGACCCCGACCCGGCCCCGCTGCGCGAGGCGATGCTCGCCAGCCTCGCCGCCGTGCTGGCCGACTTCCAGGCCATGCGCGCGGCCGAGGGCGCGGCCACCGCCCGCATCATCGCGGGCCAGCTCGACCGGATCGAAACCGAGGTCGCCGCCGCGCGGAAGGCCAACGCCGCCCGCACCGACCGCGCCCGGGCGCAGATGGCCGATGCGCTCGCGCGGCTGAAGGCCGAGGCGACCGACGACACCCGCATCGCGCAGGAGATCGCGCTTCTCGCCGTCAAATCCGACGCGACCGAAGAGCTCGACCGCCTGGCCATGCACCTCGCCGCCGCCCGCGCCCTGCTCGCCGACACCGCCCCGGCGGGCCGCAAGCTCGACTTCCTGGTGCAGGAGTTCGTGCGCGAAACCTCCACCCTCTGCGCCAAGGCGGGCACCCCCGCGCTGACCCAGGCGGGGCTTGCCATGAAGGTCGTCGTCGATCAGATGCGCGAGCAGGCGGCGAACCTGGAGTAGCGATGCACCCCAACGGCAAAAGACGGGGCCTCCTCCTGATCCTCTCCTCGCCCTCCGGCGCGGGAAAATCGACGCTCGCCCGGCGGCTCCTCGCCTGGGACCCGACGATGCGCTTCTCGGTCAGCGCCACCACCCGCGCGCCCCGGACCGGCGAAGCGGACGGCCGCGAATACCACTTCCGCAGCCGCGACGACTTCACCAGGCTGGTCGCCGAGGGCCAGATGCTCGAACACGCCGAGGTCTTCGGCAACCTCTACGGCAGCCCCCGCGGCCCCGTCGAGGCGGCCATGGCCGCGGGCCACGACACCGTCTTCGACATCGACTGGCAGGGCGGCCAGCAGATCCGCAACTCCGCGCTCGGCCGCGACGTGGTCAGCGTCTTCGTGCTGCCCCCCTCCATCGCCGAGCTCGAACGCCGCCTCCGCCAGCGCGCCCAGGACGACGACGAGGTCATCGCCCGCCGCATGGCGCGAAGCCGCGACGAGATCAGCCACTGGGCCGAATACGACTACGTCCTGATGAACGACGACATCGACACGGCCTTCGCCGCGCTCGTCACCATCCTGTCCGCCGAACGCCTGCGCCGCGACCGCCAGCCCGGCCTCGCGCAGTTCGTCCGCACCCTGAACGAGGAGTCCGAGGCCCGATGATCCACGCGCTCGACGGCACCGCGCCGCAGCTCCATCCGACCGTCTGGGTCGCCCCGCACGCGCAGGTCGCGGGCAGGGTGACGGCGGGCGAGGGCTGCTCCTTCTGGTTCGGCGCGGTCGCGCGCGGGGACAACGAGCCGATCACCCTCGGCGCGCGCGTCAACGTGCAGGACAACGCGGTGCTGCATTCCGACTGGGGCGCGGCCCTGACGATCGGCGACGACGTGACCATCGGCCACGGCGCGATCGTGCACGGCTGCACGGTGGAATCCGGCTGCCTGATCGGCATGGGCGCGATCCTCCTCAACGGCGCGGTGATCGGCGCCGGAAGCCTGATCGGCGCGGGCGCGCTGGTGACCGAGGGCAAGGTCATCCCGCCGGGGTCGGTCGTCATGGGTTCGCCGGGTCGCGTGGTGAAGGAACTCGACGAGGCCGGCCGCGCGCGCCTGCTGAAAAGCGCCGCGGGCTACGCCGCCAACGCCGCCCGCTTCCGGGCCGGGCTGACGCCGATACGGGATGGGCAGATTGCCCATCCTGGCGACCGGCACCCGTAGGATGGGCGATCCGCCCATCCCCCTTTGTTGCGCATGGTGCCGCGCCGGGGTAGGTGATCGGCCAAAGGGAGACGACGCATGGACGACCAGCCCAAAGCCACCGAGGCCGACCTGGCGCTCATCATGCGGATCATCCCGCACCGCTATCCGTTCCTGCTGGTCGACAAGGTCGTGCAGATCGTCCCGGGCAAGTCCTGCATCGGCATCAAGAACGTCACCTTCAACGAACCGCAGTTCCAGGGCCACTTCCCGGGAATGCCCATCCTCCCCGGCGTGATGATCGTCGAAGCCATGGCGCAGACCTCCGGCATCCTCGTCGGCGTCACCATGGACCTCGCCGACAAGGGGGCCAGCGTCTTCTTCATGGGCGTCGAGGGCGCCAGGTTCCGCCGCAAGATCGTGCCCGGCGACGTGATGGAGATGCACGTGACCGCGCTGCGCGGCGGCGGCCGGGTGTGGAAGTTCGAGGGCCGCGCCCTCGTCCGCGGCGAACTGGCCGCCGAGGCGGTGTTCACCGCCATGATCGACCTGCCGAAACGCGCATGATCCACCCCGCCGCCATCGTCGACCCCGCGGCCCGGCTGGGGCAGGGGGTCGGGATCGGCCCCTTCGCCGTGATCGGGCCCGAGGTGACGCTCGGCGACGGCGTGGTCGTGAAACCCCACGGCATCGTCACCGGCTGGACCGAGGTGGGCGCGGGCACCGTCGTCTTCCCCGGCGCGGTGGTGGGCGAGGTCCCGCAGGACCTGAAATACGCGGGCGAGCGCACCCGCGCGGTGATCGGCGCCCGCTGCCGCATCCGCGAGGGGGCCACCGTCAACACCGGCACCGCGGGCGGCGGCGGCGTCACCCGGATCGGCGACGACGTGCTCCTGATGACCGGCGCGCATGTCGGCCACGACGCGCAGGTCGGCAGTCGCGTGGTCGTCGCCAACCAGGCCGCCATCGCCGGCCACTGCATCATCGGCGACGACGTGGTGATCGGCGGCCTCTCGGGCATCCACCAGTTCGTCCGCATCGGCCGCGGCGCGATGATCGGCGCGCTGACGATGGTCACGCACGACGTCATACCCTTCGGCCTCGTCCAGGCCGGCCGCGGCGTGCTCGACGGCCTCAACCTCGTCGGCCTGAAGCGGCGGGGCCTCGACCGCGAGACGATCACCGCGCTCCGCCACGCCTTCGACGCGCTGGAAGGCGGCGAGGGCAGCTTCCTCGACCGCGCCCGGCGGCTGGCCTCCGACCCCGTGCCCGAGGTCGCCGAGATCGCGGCCTTCATCCTGGCCGCCAGCGACCGCAGCTTCCTCACCCCCAAGGGCAGCCGGTGACCACCGCGATCATCGCCGGCCGCGGCGGCCTGCCCGCGGCAATCGCGGCGGCGCTCGACGCGCCCCTCGTCGCGGCGATGGAGGGCTTCGCCCCCGACGGCCTGCGCCCCGACCTGACCTTCCGCCTGGAACGTCTCGTCCCCTTCCTCGACACCCTGCACGCCCGCGGCGTCACCCGCGTCGTCTTCGCGGGCGCGGTCACGCGCCCCCGCCTCGACCCCGCGCTCTTCGACCCCGCGACCGCCCAGATGGTCCCGCGCCTCCTCGCCGCAATGGCCCAAGGCGACGACGCCGCCCTGCGCGCGGCCATCGCGATCTTCGAGGAGGCAGGCCTGCCCGTCGTGGGCATCGAGGACGTGGTGCCCGCCCTCGTCCCCGGTCCCGGCGTCCTGTGCGGCACCCCCACCCCACAGGACGATCACGACGCCACCCGCGCCGCAACCATCGTCGCGGCGCTGGGGGCCGCCGACGTGGGGCAGGGTGCGGTGGTCCAGCAGGGTCTCTGCCTCGCGGTCGAGGCGCTGCCGGGCACCGACGCGATGCTCGCCGCCGTCGCCGGTATGGCCCCCTTGCGCCCCGCGCCGCGCGGCGGCCTGCTCTGGAAGGCCCCGAAGCCCGGCCAGGACCGCCGCATCGACCTGCCCGCGCTCGGCCCCGCCACCGTCGCCGCCGCCGCCCGCGCGGGCCTCGGCGGCATCGCCTGGGAGGCGGGGGGCGTCATCCTCCTCGACCGCGCCGCCACCATCGCGGCGGCAGAGGACGCGGGCCTCTTCCTGTGGGCGCGCTAGGCCTCTTCCTCACCGCCGGCGAGCCCTCGGGCGACCGCCTCGGCGCCGCGCTCATGGCCGCGCTCCGCGACCTGCACCCGGACATCGCCTTCCACGGCGTCGGCGGCCCGCTGATGGCCGCCCAGGGGCTGACCACCCTCTTCCCGATGGCGGAGCTCTCGGTCATGGGCCTGGCCGAAATCCTGCCGCGATACGCGGCCCTGAAACGCCGCATCGCCCAGACCGCCGCCGCCGCCGCGGCCTCCGGCCTGCCGCTCCTCACGATCGATTCGCCCGACTTCAGCTTTCGCGTCCAGAAGGCCCTGCGTGCCGCCGACCCGGCGCGCCGCATCGCCCACTACGTCGCCCCCTCGGTCTGGGCCTGGCGTCCCGGCCGCGCCGCCGCCATGGCGCGGCACTGCGACCACGTGCTCGCCATCCTGCCCTTCGAGCCGCCGCTGATGACCGCCCACGGCATGACCTGCGATTTCGTCGGCCACCCCGTCGTCAGCGAGCCCCGCGCGGCCCCCTCCGGCCACCCGGTCATCCTCGCCCTCCCCGGCTCCCGCCGCGCCGAGGTCGCGCGCCTCGCCCCCGTCTTCGGTCCGGCGCTGGCGGGCATCGACCTGCCCGTCGTGCTGCCCACCGTCCCTGCCGTCGAACCGCTCGTCCGCGACCTGACCCGCGCCTGGCCCACCCCGCCCCGCATCGTCACCGACGCAGCCGAGAAGCGCCAGGCCTTCGCCGACGCCCGCGCGGCGCTCGCCGCCAGCGGCACCGTCAGCCTGGAGCTTGCCGCCAACGCCGTGCCCATGGTCATCGCCTACGACATGAACCCCCTGACGCTCTGGCTCATGCGCCGCATGGCGCTGGTCGATACCGTCACGCTGGTCAACCTCGTGAGCGACACCCGCGCCATCCCCGAGTTCATCGGCCCCGCCTGCCGCCCCGACCGCATCGCGCCCGCGCTCGCCGCGCTCCTGCCCGACGGCCCGGCCCGCGCGGCGCAGGTGGCCGCGATGGGCCTGACGATGGACCGGCTCGGCCGCGGCGGCCCGCCCCCGGCCCTCATGGCGGCAAAGTCGGTCTCGCGCGCGCTCCTGGCCCCGTAGGATGGGCAATCCTGCCCGTCCTACACCGCGACGAAGCCCTGACCCGGCACATACTGCTCCAGCGTCCCCTCGCCGGTGTCGTTCCACAACCCGTGCAGCGTCAGCCGGTCGTCCTTCACCGCCGCCGCGACGAAGGGAAAGGTCATCAGGTTCTCGAGGCTCACCACCACCGCCTCGCGCTCCAGCGCGGCCACGCGCGCGGCCTCCGGCAGGTCGCGCACCCGCTCGTAGCCCGGGCGCAGGATGTCCATCCACCGCCCGACGAAGCTCGTCCGCTCCAGCAGTTCGGGCGCCTGGCCCGAACACATGTCGTGGCAGCCCTTCACGCCGCCGCATTGCGAATGGCCCATGACGATCAGATGCGCGACGCCAAGGCCGTTCACCGCATACTCCACCGCCGCCGAGGTGCCGTGATACTCCCCGTCCGGGTTGCAGGGCGGAACCAGGTTCGCGACGTTGCGGTGGATGAAGAACTCGCCCTCGTCCGCGCCGAAGATCGCGGTCACATGCACCCGGCTGTCGCAGCAGGAGATCACCATCGCTCGCGGGTGCTGGCCGTTCTGCGCAAGGCGGCGGTACCACGCCCGGTTGTCCAGGTAGGCTGTCGCGCGCCAGCCGTGGAACCGGCTGACCAGCGTGGGGGGCAGGGGCCGCGCATGCTCCATCGCCCGCGGGTTTGGCACAATTCGACGGGTTTTGCCAAGCCGGGCCCGGCGCGGCGCAACGCTTTCTTCAGCACTTCGCGCAAGGCTTGCCCCGGGTGTGTGAGGTGACGGATATGGACAACGTGGTGCGGCTGCAGCCGCGCGACAGGCTGCGGCAGGACGCCGGGCCGATCGCGGCGATCTATCGCAACCTGGGAACGCAGGCGGCCGACGCGGTCGTCGGCAAGGCACTCGCCGAGCTCGCCGCGGCCACCGCCGCGGTCGCGGCGCAGCTCCGCGACGGGCTGTGGGACGACCTGCCGCGCCAGCTCCGGCGGGTGGAGCGGATGGCGACCCATCTCGGCATGGTGACCTTCGCCGCCGTCGCGGGCGACCTGCGCGGCTGCCTCGACGACGGCGACGACACCGCGCTGCACGCCGTCCGGGCGCGGCTCGAACGCGCCGCCGAACGCTCGCTGTCGGCCGAGGATGGCGACTGGGTGCGGTCGGGCGACTGATCCGCGTCAGGCGTTCCGGCGCCCGGCCTCCCCGCCGGTCCGGGCCGCAGAACCCCGCGCCCCGGCGCAGGCCGGGGCCTCTGCGCTGACAGCGGCGAAGCAGAGGTCCCGGCCTCCGCCGCGACGCGGGCATTCCTGCGGCCCCTCCCCCAAAAAAACCCCGCGCCCCGCCGCAGGCCGGGGCCTCCGCGCTGACAGCGGCCGGGCAGAGGTCCCGGCCTCCGCCGGGACGCGGGCATTCCTGCGGCCCCTCGAAAAAACCCCGCGCCCCGGCGCAGGCCGGGGCCTCCGCGCGCACAGCGGCGAAGCAGAGGTCCCTCCGCCGGGACGCGGACATACTTGCGGCCCCTCCCAAAAAACCCCGCGCCCCGGCGCAGGCCGGGGCCTCCGCGCTCACAGCGGCGAAGCAGAGGTCCCAACCTCCGCCGGGACGCGGGCACCCCAATGGCCCGGAGCGGTCCCCGGACCCGCGCCTCAGCGCAGGACCGACCGCCCGGCGTACTCCGCCGTCTCGCCCAGCAGCTCCGCGATGCGGATCAGCTGGTTGTACTTGGCCAGCCGGTCGGACCGCGCCAGCGACCCCGTCTTGATCTGCCCGCAGTTCGTCGCCACCGCGAGATCGGCGATCGTCGCGTCCTCGGTCTCGCCCGACCGGTGGCTCATCACGTTGGCATAGCGCGCGCGGTGCGCCATCTCCACCGCCTCGAGCGTCTCGGTCAGCGTGCCGATCTGGTTCACCTTCACCAGCATCGCGTTGCCGCAGCCCTGCGCGATGCCCTGCGCCAGCCGCCTGGGGTTGGTCACGAACAGGTCGTCGCCGACGATCTGCACCTTCGCCCCCAGCCGGTCGGTCAGCAGCTTCCATCCCTCCCAGTCGTCCTCGGCGCAGCCGTCCTCGATGCTGATGACCGGATAGTCCGCCGCGAGCGCCGCCAGGTAGTCCACGTTCTCGGCCGAACTCAGCGATTTCCCTTCGCCTTCCATCTCGTAGCGGCCGTCCTTGAAGTATTCCGTCGCGGCACAGTCGAGCGCGAGGAAGATGTCCGCCCCCGCCCTGTACCCCGCCTTCTCGATGGACTTCAGGATGAAATCCAGCGCCGCGCGGGTCGACGACAGGTTCGGCGCGAAGCCGCCCTCGTCGCCGACGCCGGTGGCCAGCCCCGCCGCGTGCAGCTCGCCCTTCAGCGTGTGGAACACCTCCGACCCCATCCGCACCGCCTCGCGGATGTCGGAGGCACCCACGGGCATGATCATGAACTCCTGGACGTCGATCGGGTTGTCGGCATGCGCGCCGCCGTTGATGATGTTCATCATCGGCACCGGCAGCACCCGCGCCGCGGTGCCGCCGACATAGCGAAAAAGCGGCTGCCCGGTGAACTCCGCCGCGGCCTTGGCGACGGCCAGGCTCACGCCGAGGATCGCGTTCGCGCCCAGCCGCCCCTTGTTCGGCGTCCCGTCGAGCTCGATCATCGTGCGGTCGATGCCCACCTGCTCGGTCGCGTCGAACCCCACCAGGTGCTCGGCAAGCTCGCCGTTGACCGCCGCCACCGCCTCCAGCACGCCCTTGCCCTTGTAGCGCGCGCGGTCGCCGTCGCGCTTCTCCACCGCCTCGTGCGCGCCGGTCGAGGCGCCCGAGGGCACCGCGGCGCGGCCCGTTGACCCGTCCTCCAGATGCACGTCGACCTCGACCGTGGGGTTGCCGCGGCTGTCGAGGATCTCGCGGGCGTGGATGTCGACGATGGTGGCCATGGGTCCCTCCGGCATGTCCCCGCCGCTTTAGCGCGGCTTCGTGACACGCGAAAGAGACGCCTGCCGCAGAAACGCGTAAAGGCCCGACCCCACGATCAGCGCCGCCCCGATCAGCGTCGCGGGCCCCACGGGCTCGGCGAAGACCAGCCAGCCGATCCCGATCGCGAAGACCAGCCGGGTGTAGCGGAAGGGCGACACCACGCTGACCTCGCCCACTCGCGTCGCCGCCGTGATCGCCCAGTAGCCGACCGTGCCGAAGGCCAGCGCGCCCCCCAGCCACAGCCAGCCCCGCGGGCCGGGCAGCGCCGCCTCGCCCGTCACGCCGATGACCCCGAGCCCCAGCGCCGCGATGGACAGCAGCCCCCAGACCGACACCTGCACGTTCGTCACCCGCGCAGGCACCCGCCGCGAGGCGAGATCGCGCACCGCCAGCGCCGCGACCGTGACGACCACCCACAGCGCCGCCGGGTGCCAGCCGTCGCCCCAGGGCTGCAGCACCACCAGCACGCCCAGGAACCCCACCCCGATCGCCGTCCACCGCCGCCAGCCGACCCGCTCGCCCAGGAAGACCGCCGCCCCCAGCGTCACCGCCAGCGGCATCGCCTGCAGCACCGCGCCGACGGTGGCCAGCGGCACGCTCGCCAGCGCGGTGACGTAGGCGAGCGTGCCCGTCACCTCGCCCGCGTTGCGCCACAGCACCGCCGGGTGCAGCGCGTCGCGCGACAGCACCCGGTGGCCCCGGCGCGCCGCCATCGCCCAGAACACCGCCGCCCCGAAGGCCCCCGAGGCGAGCAGGATCTGCCCGACGGGCATCGCGGCGGCCGACAGCTTCAGGAAGGCGTCCTCGGCCGCGAAGGTCGCCATGGCCAGGATCATCAGCGCCGCGCCGCGCCCGTCGTCGGTCATCGCCGCAGCACCGACAGGCCCGCCAGCACGACCAGCGCCGCGCCCGCCAGCGTCGGCGCGTCGGGCGCCTCGCCGAAGACCGCCAGCCCCAGGCCCATCCCGAACACCATCCGCGTGTAGCGGAAGGGCGTCACCGCCCCCGGATCGCCCGTCCGCAGCGCGGCGGTGACGGCGAGGTAGGCCGCGACCCCGCACAGCACCGCCACCGCCAGCAGCGCCTGCTCGCGCACCCCCGGCACCACGCTGCCCGCCCACGCCGTCCAGACCAGCCCCACCGGCACCAGCGCCGCGAACCCCCAGACCGCCAAGGCCAGCGTCGGCACCCGCCCCGGCACCTTCCGCGTGGCCAGGTCCCGCAGCGCCAGCGCCGCCACCCCGCCCACCGCCCACAGGGCCCCCGCGTCGAACCCCGCAAGCCCCGGCCGCACGATCAGCAGCACGCCGAGCAACCCGCAGGCCACCGCCGCCCGCTGCCGCGCGGTGACCCGCAGCCCCAGCACCGGCCCGGCCAGCGCCAGGTAGACCACCGGGGTCGCCTGCAGCACCGCCGTCGCGGTCGAGAGCGGAATCCGCGCCAGCGCGCTCAGGATGCAGACCGTCGCCACCATCTCGGCCGCGTTGCGCAGCACCACCGGCGGCAGCCAGGCCTCGCGCGTCCAGACCGCCACCCGCCGCGCCCGCGCCACCAGCAGCAGGCACAGCGCCCCGCCCGCGCCATAGGCGAGCAGCATCTGCCCTACCGGCAGCGCCCCCGACACCGCCTTCAGGCCCGCATCCGAGGCGGCAAATCCCGCCATCGCCGCGGTCATCAGCGCGATGCCCCGCAGGTCCTCCTGGCGGCTCACGCCCCGCCCTTCGCCTTGACCGCCAGCAGCTCCAGTCGGTGCCCGATCAGCCGGTAGCCCAGCCGCGCCGCGATCCGCTCCTGCAGCGCCTCGATGTCGGGGTCGACGAACTCGATCACCTCGCCCGTCGCCACGTCGATCAGGTGGTCGTGGTGGTCGCGCTCGGCGTCCTCGTAGCGCGCCCGCCCGTCGCCGAACTCCAGCCGGTCGAGGATCCCCGCCTCCTCGAACAGCTTCACCGTGCGGTAGACGGTGGCGAGCGAGATGCGCGGGTCCACCCGCACCGCGCGGGCGTGCAGCGCCTCGACGTCCGGGTGATCCCCCGCCGCGCCGATGACGCGCGCGACCACGCGGCGCTGGTCGGTCATGCGCAGGCCCTTCGCCTCGCAGCGCGCGATGATGTCGGTCGTCATGGGCCGGGCATAGCGCGCGCGGCAGGGGGGATGCAATTGGCGCTTGGCACCCGCGCGCCGGTGCCGTATCACCCCGCCCATGGCACCGTGCCGCATCCGCCCCTCCCGCATTCCCTGCTGACGATCCGTCGCGGGCCGCCTGTCTTTCGCCGAAGCCGGACCCGCGCGGGACACCCCTGCGACATAGGCCGCCCATGACGATCAGGCTGTGGAACACGCCGACCAGGACGAAACAGCCGGTCCTCCCCGACGCGCAGGGCCGCATCGGCATGTATGTCTGCGGCCCCACCGTCTACGACCGCGCGCATCTCGGCAACGCGCGGCCGGTGGTGGTGTTCGACGTGCTCTACCGGCTCCTGCGCCACGTCCACGGGGCCGGGGCCGTCACCTACGTCCGCAACTTCACCGACATCGACGACAAGATCAACGCGCGCGCCACCGCGACCGGCCGCCCGATCCGCGACATCACCGACGAGACGATCGGCTGGTATCTCGCCGACATGGCCGCGCTCGGCGCGCTGCCCCCCGACCACATGCCGCGGGCGACCGACTACGTCGCGCAGATGATCGCGATGATCGCCCGGCTTCAGGCCGACGGCTTCGCCTACGCGGCCCAGGGCCACGTCCTCTTCCGCGTCCGCCGCTACGCCGAATACGGCGCGCTCTCGGGGCGCAGCCTCGACGACATGATCGCGGGCGCGCGGGTCGAGGTCGCGCCCTACAAGGAGGACCCGCTCGACTTCGTCCTCTGGAAACCCTCCACCCCCGACCTGCCCGGCTGGGACAGCCCCTGGGGCCGCGGCCGCCCCGGCTGGCACATCGAATGCAGCGCGATGGCCCGCGACCTGCTCGGCGGCGCCTTCCAGATCCACGGCGGCGGCATCGACCTCCAGTTCCCCCACCACGAGAACGAGATCGCGCAAAGCCGCTGCGCCCACCCGGGCGAACCCTTCGCCGGAATCTGGGTCCACAACGAGATGCTGCTGGTCGAGGGCAAGAAGATGTCGAAATCCCTCGGCAACTTCTTCACCGTCCGCGATCTGCTGGACCGCGGCGTGCCGGGCGAGGTGATCCGGTATGTGATGCTGATGACCCACTACCGCAGCCCGATGGACTGGACCGAGGCGAAGGCGCGGGAGGCGGAAAACCGGCTTGATGCGCTTTTGCCTGCGATGAAGATCATCGCGGATCTCGGGGTTTCACCGCCAGGACGAGCAGCTTTCTTGCCGCAGGGCGTCCGTGACTCGCTCTCCGAGGACTTGGACACTTACAGGGCCCTGCAAGCGTTGCACGGTGAGGCATCATTGCTCGAGAAGATTGCGCGTGGAGAAGTTGGTCCGAATGACCCGGCCACACTTCATGCAAAAGCGACCGAGCTAGCCTCCGCATTGGATGCCGTGGGACTATTCGACCTCCTCCTGCGACGGCGAACGAACCGCGCCGGACATCGGGAGCTGCTCGATCCATTTCACATCCGAATGTCGGTGGCCTATGCCATGGCGCGACAAACACGAGACTTCGCAGCGATTGACTTGATGAAAGAGCGCCTCGCTGGCGCTGGAGTTGAAGTGCGAATGGCGAAGGACGGCACAGTCGATCTGGAGCCCACAAGTCTATTCGACCCGATAAAGCTTGAGGCCCTCCTGTGACCCGCGCCGACACCGGAACCTTCGAAGGTTCCGGTCCGGTTCCTTCGAAGGAACCGGCTTGCGCCCGTCCGGATAGGATGGCCCCATGACCCCCCTCTCCCTCTTCGACACCACCCTCCGCGACGGCCAGCAGACCCAGGGCGTCCAGTTCTCCGACGCCGAGAAGCGCCGGATCGCCCTGATGCTCGACGCGCTCGGCGTCGACTACATCGAGGGCGGCTGGCCCGGCGCGAACCCGACGGACTCGGCCTTCTTCGCCGCCGCGCCGCAGACCCGCGCCACGATGACCGCCTTCGGCATGACCAGGCGCGCCGGGCGCAGCGCGCAGAACGACGACGTGCTCGCCGCCGTGCTGGACGCGGGCACCCCCGCCGTCTGCCTCGTCGGCAAGACCCACCCCTTCCACGTCGCGACCGCCCTGAACATCACCCGCGACGAGAACCTCGACACCATCCGCTCCAGCATCGCCCACTGCGTCGGCAAGGGCCGCGAGACCCTGTTCGACGCCGAGCACCTGTTCGACGGCTGGAAGGCCGACCCCGGCTACGCGGCGGCCTGCCTCCACGCCGCCCGCGAGGCCGGCGCGCGCTGGGTCGTGCTCTGCGACACCAACGGCGGCACGCTGCCCGCCGAGGTCGCCCGCATCACCGAAGCCGTCATCGCCTCCGGCATCCCCGGCGACGCCCTGGGCATCCACGCCCACGACGACACCGGCAACGCGGTGGCCAACAGCCTCGCCGCCGTCGACGCCGGCGCGCGCCAGGTGCAGGGCACGCTCAACGGCCTGGGCGAGCGCTGCGGCAACGCGAACCTCACGACGCTGATCCCCACGCTGGTCCTGAAACCCGCCTACGCCCACCTGTCCACGAACGTCACCCCGCAGGCGCTCGAGCAGCTTCTGAAGACCTCCCGCGCGCTCGACGACATCCTGAACCGCGTCCCCGCCCGCCAGGCGCCCTTCGTCGGCGCCTCGGCCTTCGCGCACAAGGCGGGCCTGCACGCCTCGGCGATCCTGAAGGACCCCGCGACCTACGAACATGTCGCGCCCGAATCGGTCGGCAACGCCCGCGTCATCCCGATGTCGAACCAGGCGGGCCTCTCCAACCTCCGCGCCCGCCTCGCCGCCATGGGCCTCGCCGTCGCCGCGGACGACCCCCGCCTCACCGCCATCCTGCAGGACATCAAGGCCCGCGAGGACCAGGGCTACGCCTACGACTCGGCCCAAGCCTCCTTCGAGCTCCTCGCCCGCCGCGCCCTCGGCGCAGCCCCCGACTTCTTCGAGGTGAAACGCTACCGCGTCACGGTCGAACGCCGGAAGAACAAGTACAACCGCATGGTCTCGCTGTCCGAGGCGGTGGTGGTGGTCAAGATCGGACCCGCCAAGATGCTCTCGGTCTCCGAAAGCATGGACGAAGAGGGCACCGACCACGGCCCCGTCAACGCGCTGTGGAAGGCGCTGGCCAAGGACCTCGGCCCCTTCCAGGCGGCGATCGACGACATGCGCCTCGTCGACTTCAAGGTCCGCATCACGGGCGGCGGGGTCGAGGCCGTGACCCGCGTCATCATCGACTCCGAGGACGCCCGGGGCCGCCGCTGGCAGACCGTCGGCGTCAGCGCCAACATCGTCGACGCGAGCTTCGAGGCGCTGCTCGACGCGATCCGCTGGAAGCTGATCCGCGACGTGGGCGTCGGATCCGGCGGCACGGACGGGGCCCGGTGACCGTCGACGCCTGCGCCGCCATCGTCGCCAGGGGCGACCCCGACCGCTTCGCCGCCACCATGGCCGCGCCCCTCGCCGCCCGCGCGCCCCTCCTCGTCCTCTACGCCTGGAACCTCGAGGTCGCCCGCGCCCCCTGGGCCTCGGCCGAGCCGCTGATCGGCGAGATGCGGCTCCAGTTCTGGCGCGACACGCTGACCGGCCCCCGCCGCGCGCACGAGGTCGCGGGGCCGCTGCACGATCTGATCCACGCCCGCGGCCTGCCGGTCGACACCATGGACGCCCTGATCGCCGCCCGCTGGTGGGACCTCGGCCGCGCCCCCCATGCCGACGCGGCGGCGCTCGCCGACTACCTCGACGCGACCGCCGGGGGCCTGATGTGGCTCGCTGCCCGCGCGCTCGGCCAAACGACCGGCGAATCCGCCTTCCGCGCCTGGGGCCGCGCCGCGGGCCTCGCGAGCTATCTCCAGGCCGTCCCGGCGCTCGCGGCGCGCGGCCGCATCCCGCTCGTCGACGACCGCCCCGCGGCCATCGCCGCCCTCGCGGCCGACAGCCGCGCGGCGCTCCCCCGGCCGCCGACCGGCCCCGGACGCCCCGCGCTCCTCGCCGCCTGGCAGGCCGCACCCCTCCTCCGCCTCGCCGCGCGCGCCCCCGGCCGCGTCGCCCAGGGCACGCTGCACCTGTCCGAGGCCGGACGCCGCGGCCGCCTCCTCCTCGCCGCGCTGCGCGGACGCCCCTAAAGCGTGCGCGGCGGCGTCAGCTTCTCGTAAAGATGGTAGTCGTCCGCCGCGACCCGGCGCAGCAGCGCGCGCGTCTCCGGCGCGATCTCCAGCGGCGCGTCGGGGGACACGTTGCGCTCGGGCAGGGTGATCTCGCGCCCGGTCTCCGCCTCGAGATAGTCGATGAACACCCCGAGCTCCTCATAGCGGAACAGCCGGTCGATCCACTCGCCGCGCTGGTTCGGGCGCAGGAACCGCTCCTGCGATCCGACATCGGCGCAGGCCGGGCGTTTCGGCCGGCACCAGCCGCGCACGAAATCGTCGAAGCTGACGCCCACCGTCGACCGCGGCGTGTCCTTCACGTTGTCGCGCTGGCGATAGCGGAACCAGCTCGCCAGCCAGCTTTCGGGCTCGCGCATCACGGCCACGACGCGCATGCCGGTCAGCCCGGCATCCTCGAGCCAGGGCCGGACATGGAGGTGATAGCGCTGCACCGTGACGTGCCGCAGCTGCGGCGGCCGGCGGATCACCAGCGAGGCGAAGGGCGCCAGCGCGTTCAGCAGCGCCGTCGACCCCGTCTTCGGCACGGGCAGGATGACGAGACGGGCTTCGGTAAAGATCAGCATGGGTCCTCGCGGGCGGGTCGCGGCTAACTATCCCTTAAGGATTTTCCGCGAAAGAGGGTGCGGTTGCGGATTTGACTTGAATTGTTCCCGTTTTGATCGCATCCCTGCGACAACGAAACAGGAACATCCGCGCCGGTTGCCGCGACCGGGCGGCTGTGACAGACAAAGGGGCAAGGGACCATGGCAGTCACCAATCTTCTCGACCTCGGGGCCAAGCGCGACATGGACAAGGCGAAGGCGCTGGAAAGCGCGCTGCAGCAGATCGAACGCCAGTTCGGCAAGGGCTCGATCATGAAGCTCGGCGTCAACAGCCCGGTGATGGAGATCGAGGCGACCTCGACCGGCTCGCTCGGCCTCGACATCGCGCTCGGCATCGGCGGCCTGCCCAAGGGCCGGATCGTGGAGATCTACGGGCCGGAATCCAGCGGCAAGACCACGCTCACGCTGCATGTCGTGGCCGAAGAGCAGAAGAAGGGCGGCGTCTGCGCCTTCGTCGACGCCGAACACGCGCTCGACCCGCAATACGCCCGCAAGCTCGGCGTGAACCTCGACGAGCTCCTGATCTCCCAGCCCGACACCGGCGAACAGGCGCTGGAGATCGTGGATACCCTCGTCCGCTCGGGCGCCGTCAGCCTGATCGTGGTCGATTCGGTCGCGGCCCTGACGCCCAAGTCGGAACTGGAAGGCGACATGGGCGACGCCCAGGTCGGCGCCCAGGCCCGGCTCATGAGCCAGGCGATGCGCAAGCTGACCGCCTCGATCGGGCGGTCGAACTGCATGGTCATCTTCATCAACCAGATCCGCATGAAGATCGGCGTGATGTTCGGCAGCCCCGAGACCACCACCGGCGGCCAGGCGCTCAAGTTCTACGCCTCGGTCCGCCTCGACATCCGCCGCATCGGCGCGATCAAGGACAAGGAAGAGACGGTCGGCAACACCACCCGCGTCAAGGTCGTCAAGAACAAGGTGGCACCCCCCTTCAAGCAGGTGGAGTTCGACATCATGTACGGCGAGGGCATCTCCAAGACGGGCGAGCTGATCGACATCGGCGTCCGCGCGGGCGTGGTGGAAAAGTCGGGAAGCTGGTATTCCTTCAAGGACGAACGTATCGGCCAGGGCCGCGAGAACGCCAAGCTGTTCCTGAAGTCCAACCCTGCGGTCGCGCTCGAGATCGAGGACAGGATCCGCGCCGCCAACGGGCTCGACTTCAGCCTCTCGGGCGAGGAGACGGGCGAAGTGACCGAGATGTAGGGGCCGGCCGGCGCAGGCGCCCGCCCCCCTCGCGGGGGCGGACCTGCGGCCCGTGCCGTTGCCCGATCCGGCACCGCTGCGCGCGCAGGCCCGTTGCCGGTCGGCCGGACCCGCCGCGATCTCCTCTTCGCGCTGCAACCCCCTGACACGACAGGAAAAGGCCGTCTCTGCGGGGCATCGCCGCGACGGTGCCGCGGGGCGCGCGCCACGCCCGGCGGAAGACGCCCGGAAGACGCCCGGAAGACGCGCGGAAGACGGGCCGGAACACCCCCTGTGGACAGGTCCCGGACCGCGGCGTATGTCAGCCGCGACCCTTCCGTTCCAAGGCGGCCCATGCCCTCCCTCAACGACATCCGCTCCACCTTCCTCGCCTATTTCCAGCGCAACGGCCACCGCGTGGTCGACTCGAGCCCGCTGGTCCCCCGCAACGACCCGACGCTGATGTTCACCAACTCCGGCATGGTGCAGTTCAAGAACTGCTTCACCGGGGTCGAGACCCGCGACTACGTCCGCGCCACCACCGCGCAGAAATGCGTCCGCGCGGGCGGCAAGCACAACGACCTCGACAACGTGGGCTACACCGCGCGGCACCATACCTTCTTCGAAATGCTGGGCAATTTCAGCTTCGGCGACTATTTCAAGGAACAGGCCATCGCCTTTTCCTGGGAACTCCTCACGAAGGACTTCGCCATCCCCGCCGACCGCCTGACCGTCACCGTCTATTACACCGACGACGAGGCCGCAGGCTACTGGAAGCGCATCGCAGGCCTGCCCGACCACCGCATCATCCGCATCGCGTCGGACGACAACTTCTGGCGCATGGGGCCGACCGGCCCCTGCGGCCCCTGCACCGAGATCTTCTTCGACCACGGCGAAAGCATCCCCGGCGGCCCCCCCGGCAGCCCGGGCGAGGACGGCGACCGGTTCATCGAGATCTGGAACAACGTCTTCATGCAGAACGAACAGTTCGCGGACGGCACCCTCAAGCCCTTGGAAATGCAGTCGATCGACACCGGCATGGGGCTCGAACGCATCGGCGCGCTGCTCCAGGGTCGCCACGACAACTACGACACCGACCTGATGCGCGCCCTCATCGAGGCCAGCGCCCACGCGACCTCCAGCGACCCCGACGGCCCGGGAAGGATCCACCACCGCGTCATCGCCGACCACCTGCGCTCGACCTCGTTCCTCATCGCCGACGGGGTGATGCCCTCGAACGAAGGCCGCGGCTACGTGCTGCGCCGCATCATGCGCCGCGCCATGCGCCACGCCCACATGCTCGGCGCGAAGGACCCGGTGATGCACCGCCTCGTCCCGTCGCTCGTGGCCGAGATGGGCGCGGCCTACCCCGAGCTCACCCGCGGCCGGGCCCTGATCGCCGAGACGCTGCGGCTGGAAGAAACCCGCTTCCGCCAGACACTTGACCGCGGCCTGCGGCTTCTCGACGACGAAGTGGCAAGCCTCCCCGCAGGCACCGACCTGCCCGGCGCGGCGGCCTTCAGGCTCTACGACACCTACGGCTTCCCCCTCGACCTCACCCAGGACGCGCTGCGCGAGCAGGGCCGCGGCGTCGATGTCGCGGGCTTCGACGCCGCCATGGCGCAGCAGAAGGCCAAGGCCCGCGCCGCCTGGGCCGGCTCGGGCGAGACCGCCGACGCCGCCGTCTGGTTCGACCTCGCCGACCGCCACGGCCCGACCGAGTTCCTCGGCTACGACACCGAGACCGCCGAGGGCCAGGTCCTCGCCCTGATCGCGGACGGTGCCACGACCGACCGCGCAACGGCGGGAAAGTCGGTGCAGATTGTGCTGAACCAGACGCCCTTCTACGCCGAGTCGGGCGGGCAGGTGGGCGACACCGGCACGCTCCGCACGGCCACCGGCACGGCGCGGGTGACCGACACGAGGAAGATGCAGGGCCTGTCCGTCCACCTGGCCGAAGTGACCGACGGCGAGATCGTCGCCGGGCAGGGCGCGCAGCTCGCCGTCGACCGCGCCCGGCGCGGCGCGATCCGCGCCAACCACTCCGCCACGCACCTCCTGCACGAGGCGCTGCGCCGCGCGCTCGGCCCCCACGTCGCCCAGCGCGGCTCGCTCAATGCGCCCGACCGGCTGCGCTTCGACTTCAGCCACGGCACCGCGATGACGCCTGACCAGACCGCGGCGGTGGAGGCCGAGGTCAACGCCTATGTCCGCCAGAACACCCCCGTCACGACCGTCATCATGACCCCCGACGACGCCCGCGCACTCGGCGCGCAGGCGCTCTTCGGCGAGAAATACGGCGACGAGGTGCGGGTCGTCTCGATGGGCAGCCTCCCTGGCTCCGGCAAGGGGGCCGACGCCGCGACCTACTCGCTCGAACTCTGCGGCGGCACGCATGTCGCGCGCACCGGCGATATCGGGGCCTTCGTCCTCCTCCACGACAGCGCCTCGAGCGCCGGGGTGCGGCGGATCGAGGCGCTGACGGGCCAGGCCGCGCTCGCCCACCTCCGCCAGCAGGATGCGCGGCTGGCCGAGGTCGCGGGGATGCTGAAGACCCATGCGGGCGATGTGGTCGACCGCGTCCGCGCACTCGCCGACGAACGCCGCAGCCTGCAGAACGAGGTTGATGTATTGCGTAGCAAGCTCGCTCAGGAAGAGGCGAAAGAACAGCTTGTTCCAAAAGAGGTGCGGCTTAACGTTAAATACTCGGCAGCTAGGCTCAAAGGTATCTCGGCAAGTGCATTGAGGAGCATTATGTACAATACGCTGGAGGCGATTGAGCAGGGCTTTGTGATTCTTGCGAGCGAGACCGATGGAAGCGTTGCCGTTGCGGTCGGCGTCACCCCGGCGCTGGCGAAGTCACTTGATGCTTCTGCAATAGTCAAGCGGCTTGTTGTAGAAATGGGGGGCAAAGGGGGAGGTGGACGTCGAGATTTTGCCCAAGGCGGAGCTCCGTCGATTGTAGGATTTGAGAAGGCGCTAGCCGTGGTTCAAGCGGAGGTAATCAATCCTTCGCTCGATGCTCTTGAGAAAATCTAGGGGACAGAGATGCCTAGCGCCCTCTGGATCGCCCACGTCGAGGTCACCGACCCCGAGGCCTATGGGCGTTACGCGAAGATCGCCACCGAAGCCATTGCCGCGCATGGTGGAATCTTCCTCGCCCGCGGGGGGGCCTACATCCAGCTCGAAGGCCGCGACCGCGCCCGCAACGTGGTGGCGCGCTTCCCCAGCCTGCAGGCGGCGGTCGACTGCTACCGCTCGCCCCGCTACCAGGAGGGGCTGGCGCACGCCAGGGGCGCGGCCGTCAGGGACCTCGTGGTGGTGGAGGAGGTCACCCCCTGACGCCACGCGTCCCGGCGGAGGCCGGGACCTCACCCGTGCCGCCAAGCGTGGCATCCGTGGAACGGGCGAGGTCCCGGCCTGCGCCGGGACGCGGGGTTTCCTGCGGCCCTCATTCCCCCCGCGACATCCGCTTCCTCTCGTTCGGGTCGAGGAAGCGCTTGCGCAGCCGGATCGCCTTGGGCGTCACCTCGACCAGCTCGTCGTCGTCGATATAGGCGATGGCCTCCTCCAGGCTCATCCGCACCGGCGTGGTCAGCCGCACCGCCTCGTCGTTGCCGCTGGCCCGCACGTTGGTCAGCTTCTTGCCCTTCAGCGGGTTGACCTCGAGGTCGTTGTCCCGCGCGTGCTCGCCGATGATCATGCCCTCGTAGACGGCCTCCTGCGCGCCGATGAACATCTTGCCGCGCTCTTCCAGGTTCCACAGCGCATAGGCCACCGACACCCCGTTCTCCATGCTGATCAGCACGCCCTGCCGGCGGCCCAGGATCGGGCCCTTGTGCGGGGCCCAGCCGTGGAAGATGCGGTTCAGGACGCCCGTGCCGCGGGTGTCGGTCAGGAACTGCCCGTGATAGCCGATCAGCCCGCGGCTCGGCACATGCGCGATGATCCGCGTCTTGCCGGTGCCCGCGGGCTTCATCTCGACCAGGTCGCCCTTCCGCTCGCCCGTCAGCTTGTCGATCACCGCGCCGGTGAACTCGTCGTCGACATCGACGATGACCTCCTCGATGGGCTCCATCCGCTGCCCGTCGTCGTCCTTCAGGATGACGCGCGGGCGGCTGATCGACAGCTCGAACCCCTCGCGGCGCATGTTCTCGATCAGCACCCCCATCTGGAGCTCGCCCCGGCCCGAGACCTCGAAGGCCTCCCCCCCGGGCGTGTCGGCCACCCGGATCGCGACGTTGCTCTCGCTCTCGCGCAGCAGCCGCTCGCGGATCACGCGCGACTGGACCTTCGCGCCGTCGCGCCCCGCCAGCGGCGAATCGTTGATCCCGAATGTGACCGTGATCGTCGGCGGGTCGATGGGCTGGGCGGGCAGGGCGGTCTCGACCTCCGGCGCGCAGATCGTGTCGGCGACGGTCGCCCTGGCCATGCCCGCGAGCGTCACGATGTCGCCGGGCTCCGCGTCCGGGATCGCCGTCTGCGTCAGCCCGCGGAAGGCGAGGATCTTCGACACCCGGAACTGCTCGATCCGCTCGCCGTCGCGGCTCAGCGCCTTGACCGTCGCCCCGGCGGACAGCCGCCCCGACTCCACCCGCCCCGTCAGGATGCGCCCGAGGTAGGGGTCGTAGGCGAGCGTCGTCGCCAGCATGCGGAACGGCTCACCGCCGCGCGCCTGCTGCGCGGGCGGGGGCACGTGCGCGACGATCAGGTCGAACAGCGCCGCAAGGTCGCGGCGCGGCCCGTCGAGCTCGGCATCCGCCCAGCCCGCCCGGCCGCTCGCATAGAGATGCGGGAAGTCGAGCTGGCCGTCGTCGGCCCCGAGGTTGGCGAACAGGTCGAACACCTCGTTCAGCGCCCGGTCGGGTTCGGCGTCGGGCTTGTCGACCTTGTTCAGCACCACGATCGGCCGCAGCCCCAGCGCCAGCGCCTTCGAGGTCACGAACTTGGTCTGCGGCATCGGCCCCTCGGCGGCATCGACCAGCAGGCAGACGCCGTCGACCATGTTCAGGATCCGCTCCACCTCGCCGCCGAAATCGGCGTGGCCGGGGGTGTCGACGATGTTGATCCGCACGCCCTTCCACTCCACCGATGTGGCCTTCGCCAGGATGGTGATCCCCCGCTCGCGCTCGATGTCGTTGCTGTCCATCGCGCGTTCGGTCACGGCCTGCCCCTCGCGGTAGACGCCCGACTGCTTCAAGAGCTCGTCGACCAGCGTCGTCTTGCCATGGTCGACGTGCGCGATGATGGCGATGTTGCGGATGTCCATGGGCCCGTCCCGGAAGATGCGCCGCGCGCTTACCCGGGGCGGGCGCGAAAGGCCAGAGCCCGCGCGTCCTGCTGTGCGCCCCTGCGCGGTTGCCGCAGGCGCGGATCCGTGGCAGACACGGGCCGTGTCGGCGGGCGTGAACCGCTTCGTTCATCCTTTGCAAGGTCCGCATGCCCGACTTCCAGACGCGCCGCACGATGATGGTCGACACCCAGGTCCGCCCGGCGGACGTGACCAAGTTTCCCATCATCGACGCCATGCTGCGCGTCCCGCGCGAGGCCTTCGTGCCCGCCGCCCTGCGCGAGGTGGCCTACCTGGGCGAGAACGTGCCGATCGCCCCCGCCCGCGTGGTGCTGGAGCCGCGGACGCTCGCCAAGATGCTCGACGCGCTCGACATCGGCCCGCGCGACCTCGTGCTCGACGTGGGCTGCGGGCTCGGCTACTCCACCGCCGTGATCGCCCGGCTGGCCGAGGCGGTCGTCGCGGTCGAGGCGACCGGGGGCTTCGCGGCCGAGGCCGAGGCGGTGCTCGCGCGCGAGGGCGTGGACAACGCGGCCGTCATCGCGGGCGACCTTGCCGCGGGCGCGCCGAAGCACGGGCCCTACGACGTCATCGCCATCCAGGGCGGGGTGGAGGAGGTGCCGCAGGCGATCCTCGACCAGCTCAAGGACGGCGGCCGGATCGGGGCGCTCTTCATGCAGGGGCCGCTCGGCCAGGTCCGCATCGGGTTCCGGGACGCCGGCCGGATGACCTGGCGCTTCGCCTTCAACGCCGCGGCACCCGTGCTGCCCGGCTTCGCCGCCCCGCGCGGCTTCTCGCTGTAGGGGGTTTCGCCATGCGCCGCCACTTCTGGTCCGCCGTCGCCGTCGCCGGGACGCTTTTCGCCACGTTGCCCGCGCAGGCGGAGACGCTCGCCGACGCGCTGATCGCGGCCTACCGCAACTCCAACCTGCTCGACCAGAACCGCGCGCTCCTGCGGGCGGCGGACGAGGACGTGGCGGGGTCGGTGGCGGCCTTGCAGCCGATCGTCAACTTCGTGCTGCAGGCCGGCTATACCGCGTCGGAGGTGGAGCCGATCCCCGGCTTCCGCGACGGTCTGGCCGAGCAGCTTCAGTTGTCGACGGGCATCTCGGCCACGATGACCCTGCTCGACTTCGGTCGCGGGCGCCTTGCGATCGAGGCCGCGAAGGAGAACGTGCTGGCGACGCGCGAGGCGCTGGTGTCGGTCGAGCAGAACGTGCTGCTCGAGGCCGTGACGGCCTTCGTCAACGTCCGGCTCGCGACCGAGGTGGTCGCGCTGCGCCAGTCGAACGTGCGCGTCATCACCCAGCAGCTCCAGGCCGCGCGCGACCGGTTCGACGTGGGCGAGATCACCCGCACCGACGTGGCGCTGGCCGAGGCGCGGCTGGCGCAGTCGCGCGCGGCGCTCGCCGCGGCCGAGGGCGACCTGATGGTCGCGCGGGAAAGCTACAAGGCCGCGACCGGGGCCTATCCGGGCAACCTCCAGCCCCTGCCGCCGACGCCCGACACCGTGAACACCCTGGACGAGGCGGTCGCGATCGCCTTGCAGAGCCAGCCCCGCGTCCGGCAAAGCCAGCGCGAGGTGGCGCTGGCCGGCCTCAACGTCGCGCGCGCGCGCGCCAACATGCAGCCCCAGGTGACGGCCGAGGCCGGGTTCTCGACCGACCTCTCGACCGGCCTCGAGAGCTCGCGCCTCAGCCTGCGTCTCGGCCAGACCCTCTATGCGGGTGGGGGCCTCGCCTCGAACCTGCGTGCCGCGATCCAGCGCGAGGAAGCCGCGCGGGCGGCGCTCCTGCAGAACGGCGTCCTCGTCGAACAGGCGGTCGGCAACGCCTGGTCCAACATCCTCGTCACCTCGGCCCAGATCGAGGCGAACGACCGCCAGATCGCCGCCGCGCAGCAGGCCTTCGAGGGCACGCGCGACGAGGCGACGCTCGGCGCGCGCACCACGCTCGACGTGCTCGACGCCGAGCAGGACCTGCTCGACGCCCGGCAGGCGAAACTCCAGTCCGAGGCGCAGCGCTACGTCGGGGTCTACCGCCTGCTGTCGTCCATGGGTCTCCTGACGGTCGAGCACCTGCAGCTCGGCATCCCGACCTACGACCCGGCGCAGTACTACAACCTGGTCAAGGACGCGCCCATCCACACCGACCGGGGCCGCGCGCTCGACCGGATCCTGAAGTCGGTCGGCTCCGGCGACTAGCGTTGCGTGACACCGGCACAAATCGTTGTGTCGGGACGCATTCGGCGCTATCCTTCCGCCGAGCAGAGAAACGGGTCATCCAGGATGAACGACCGCCCCTTCCCCGACCGCCCGACGGGCGAGCGGATGACGGAAGGCCAGATCGAGGACGTGCTGTCCGCGATCCGGCGGCTGGTGTCGGACGAGGCGCTCTTGGCCGTGCGCGGCAGGGTGCCCGCGATTGTGACCGCGGCGGGGCCGGAAGGGCCCGAGGCGGCCCCGGTGGCGCGCCACGACGCGCCGCCGCCGAAGCTGATCCTCACCGCCGCCCAGCGCGTCCACGCCGGTGCCGCCCTGCCGCGCGCGGTCGAGGTGATCGGGGCCGCCGTGCCCGCGCAGGGGTTCGAATCCGACACCGGCGATGCCGCGCCGACCACCGCCGCCTGGCCCGCCGCGCTGTGGGACACCCCGCCCGATCCGGCGCCCGACCCCGCGCCGGAACCCGATGCCGCGCCCGATGCCGACCCGGCCGGGGCCGGACTGGTCGCGGCCCCTGCCGATGGCGACCCGCCGCAGGCCCCGCACTCCGACGCCGCGCTGCGGGCGCTGATCCGCGAGATCCTGCGCGAGGAGCTTCAGGGCCGGATCGGCGAGCGGATCACCACCAACGTGCGCAAGCTCGTCCGTGCCGAGATCAACCGCCTGATCGCGCTGCACGACGCACAGGGCTGACCGAAGAACGCGAAAGGCACCCCGCAGGGTGCCTTCGGCAGGCCGGGCGCAGGCCGGTCAGGCCGCTTCCTGCTCCAGCAGTTCCAGCGCGTGGCGGCGCTCGCTTTCCTCGCGCGACAGCGCGACGCTGGTGCGCACGCCCTTGCCGACGAAATCCATCAGGCCCTTGACGACGCGCTCGTTCGGGTCGATGCCCGCGCAGGACAGCACCTCGCGCCCGTCGCGCGACCGCGCCCAGCGCGCGATCTGGTCGGCCCCGTTGCCGTATTTCTTGTCGTCGGCGATGGCATCGTCCAGCGCGGCCAGCACCACCGCCGCGAAAAGCTTGCGCGCGCGCTGGCCCTGTTCGAAGTTGAAGGCGGTGCTGTCGATCGCTTGTGCCATCACGTCGGTCTCTTGTCTTTTTCGATTTGCCTGTTTCCTAGCCGGTTTACCCCGATTCGGGTCAACAGTTTTTTCATGCCTGCCATGCATCCGTCGCATGGCTGTGACGAAGTGCCACCTGATCTGGGGCTCGTCCGGCCTGTCAACCCGCAAGATGTGGGACCGGTTCCACGATCTTCAAGGTTCGGTCAGGATTTTGCCGCAATCCGCCGCGTCACGTCACGTCCAGCGCGGTGCAGGTCAGGACGGGCCAGCCGCGGCCCAGGCGCGCCCGGAACGCGGCCTCGGTCGCCTCCAGCAGGTCGCGCGGCACGGCCTGCCAGGCGGCGTGGCTCTGCCACCGGATGACCAGCGACAGGCTGGCCGGATCGGCGCGATCCACCCAGCACTCCTTGCCCAGATAGCCCGGCTGCGCCGCGAGCGCGGGCGTCCAGATCGCCGCATCGGCCGCACGCCAGGCGGGCTGGTCCGCCGGGTCGATGCGGAAGCTCAGCCATTCGATGACCATCGCCGCAGCCTTCCGCCATTTGCCCCGGCCGGATGCTAGGCCCGCGCGGATGCCGTGCAAGCGCAAACGCTTGCCCGCGGGCGCGGGCTGCGGCACGGTCCCCCCGCGAGGGGCGGAGGCGACGATGCGGCACCTGATGGTCTTCGGCGACAGCAACACCCACGGCACCCCGCCGATGACCGGCTTCGGCGACAGCGGGCGGTTTCCGCACGCCGCGCGCTGGACGACGCACATGGCCGCCGCCCTGCCGGGGTGGGAGGTCACGGTCGAAGGCCAGCCCGGCCGCACGACCGTGCACGACGACCCCATCGAAGGCCCCCACCGCAACGGCCTGACCGTCCTGCCCGCGCTTCTGGAAAGCCACCGGCCGCTCGACCTCGTCGTCGTCATGCTGGGGACGAACGACCTCAAGGCGCGGTTTTCGGTGACCGCGACCGACATCGCGCTGGGGGTGGAGCGGCTGGTCACCACCATCCGCCAGTCCGCCGCCGGCCCGGGGCAGGGCGCGCCCGCCACGCTCGTCATCTGCCCCCCGCCGGTGGAGGAGGTGGGCGACCTCGGCCTCGTCTTCGCCGGGGCGGCGGCCACCTCGCGCGCCCTCTGGCCCGCCTTCCGCGCCATGGGCCTGCGCGCCGGACTGCCGGTCCTGGACGCGGGCGCCCACATCGCCGTCTCGCCCGTCGACGGCATCCACTACGCCGAAGCGGCGCTGCCCGCCTTCGGCCTTGCGGTCGCGGCGGCGATCCGGCACCACGTCGCGCGCAGGCAGGAGTGACGCCATGGGACGGCTGGACGGCAAGACGGCGCTGGTGACGGCGGCAGGCGCGGGGATCGGGCGGGCGAGCGCGCTCGCCATGCTGGCCGAAGGCGCGCGGGTCATCGCGACCGACGTGAAGGCCGAGACGCTCAGCGATCTCGCCGCCGCGGGCTGCGAGACGCATGTCCTCGACGTGCGCGACGCGGCCTCGGTCGCCGCCGCCGTGCGCCCGGTGGACGTGCTGTTCAACTGCGCGGGCTTCGTCGCATCGGGCACGATCCTCGACTGCGACGACGCCCAGTGGGATTTCAGCGTCGATTTGAACCTGAAGGGCATGCACCGGATGTGCCGGGCCTTCCTGCCCGCGATGCTCGACCGGGGCCACGGGTCGATCATCAACATGGCCAGCGCCGTCGGGTCGATCATCGGGGCACCCAACCGCTATGTCTACGGGGCCACGAAGGCCGGCGTGATCGGCCTGACCAAGGCCATCGCCGCCGACTTCATCACCCGCGGCATCCGCTGCAACGCGATCTGCCCCGGCACCGTCGAAAGCCCCAGCCTCGAGGGCCGCCTGCGCGCCACCGGCGACTACGAGGCCGCGCGGCGCGCCTTCATCGCCCGCCAGCCGATCGGCCGCATCGGCCGGCCCGAGGAGATCGCGGCGCTGGTCGTCTACCTCGCGTCGGACGAAAGTGCCTACACGACGGGCGTGGCGCATGTCATCGACGGCGGCTGGACGCTGACCTGAAAGCGCTTTGAACGGCGCTTTTGCCCGACTTGCGGGCTTTTCTTCGCGGGATGATCGTGCCTAGGATGAAAGCGCTTTGGCGCGCCCGCCGACTCGCATCCGCACGCCGGGCTTGACGCCCCGGGGGCGCGAAACCGTAATGACCGCGACCGCCCTGCATGGACACCCGCCCTTGACCGACCTTTCGCTGACGCCGAACCTTCTGGAAGCCGACATCGTCCGCCACCTCGGCTACACGCTCGGCAAGGACCCCGACCACGCGGTGCTGACCGACTGGCGGCTGGCGCTGTCCTACGCCATCCGCGACCGGATCGTGGAGCCGTGGTTCGCCTCCACCCGCCGCACCTGGGCCGAAGGGCGCAAGCGCGTCTACTACCTGTCGATGGAGTTCCTGATCGGGCGGCTGCTCGAGGACGCGACGATCAACCTCGGCCTGCGCGACCAGGCCGAGACGGTGATGGCCGGGCTCGGCGTCGACTTCCGCGCGCTGGTCGAGGACGAGCCCGACGCCGCCCTGGGCAACGGCGGGCTCGGGCGGCTCGCGGCCTGCTTCATGGAAAGCATGGCGACGCTCGGCTGCCCCGCCTACGGCTACGGCATCCGCTACGAACACGGCCTGTTCCGCCAGCGGTTCGAGGACGGCCGCCAGGAGGAGGCCCCCGAGGACTGGCTGATGGGCGGCCACCCGTGGGAGTTCGCGCGCCCCGAGGCCGCCTACCAGATCGGCTTCAAGGGCCGGGTGGAAACCGAGGGCGGCCGCGAGACCTGGGTGCCCGAGGAGACGGTCACCGCCTTCGCCCACGACACGCCCGTCGTGGGCTGGCAGGCGCGTTGGGCCAACACGCTGCGGCTCTGGGCGGCGCGGCCGACCAAGGTCTTCGACCTCGCCCGCTTCAACCGCGGCGACTATGCGGCGGCCGCCGAGCCCGAGGCGCTGGCCCGCACGCTGAGCCGGGTGCTCTACCCCGACGACACGACCTACCAGGGCAAGGAGCTGCGCCTGAAGCAGGAGTTCTTCCTGACCAGCGCCGCGCTGCAGGACATCCTGCGCCGCTACCTGACCGACCACAAGGACCTGTCCGCGCTGCCGAAGTTCGCGGCGATCCAGATGAACGACACCCACCCCGCCATCGCCGGGCCGGAGCTGGTGCGGTTGCTCAGCGACGTGCACGGGATGGAGTTCGAGACGGCGATCGAGGTCGCGCGGGCCTGCCTCGGCTACACCAACCACACGCTTTTGCCCGAGGCGCTGGAACGCTGGGCGACCTACACCTTCGGGTCGGTGCTGCCGCGCCACATGCAGATCGTCGAGCGGATCGACTCGTGGCACCGCCGCGTCTACCCCGCGCGGCCGCATTACGTCGGCATCGTCAAGCACCACGAGGTGCGGATGGGCGAGTTGGCCTTCATCATGAGCCACAAGGTCAACGGCGTCTCGGCGCTGCATTCGGACCTGGTGAAGACGAACCTCTTCCCCGAGCTGAACCGCCTGCACCCGGGGCGGATCGTCAACCAGACCAACGGCGTGACCCCGCGCCGCTGGCTGAAGATGGCGAACCGGCCGCTCGCCCGGCTCATCACCGACACGATCGGCGAGGGGTGGGAGGCGGACCTCGACCGGCTGCGCGGGCTCGAGAAACACACCGACGACAAGGGCTGGCTGCAATCCTTCCACGACGCCAAGCGCGCGAACAAGGTGGCGCTCGCGGGCTGGATCAGCGATCATTGCGGCGTCACGGTCAGCCCCGACGCGCTCTTCGACGTGCAGATCAAGCGCATCCACGAATACAAGCGCCAGCTTCTGAACATCCTGGAAACGGTGGCCCACTGGAACCGCATCCGCCAGAACCCCGGCGGGTCGTGGGTGCCGCGGGTCAAGATCTTCGGCGGCAAGGCCGCGCCCGGCTACGCGGTGGCCAAGGAAATCATCCACCTCGTCAACGACGTGGCCGCGGTGGTGAACGCCGACCCGGTGACGGGCGACCTCCTGAAAATCGTCTACCCGGAGAACTACAACGTCAGCCTCGCCGAACGGCTGGTGCCCGCCGCCGACCTGTCCGAACAGATCAGCACCGCGGGGAAAGAGGCGTCGGGCACCGGCAACATGAAGTTCATGATGAACGGCGCGCCGACGATCGGCACGCTCGACGGCGCCAACGTGGAGATCCTGAAGGAGGTCGGGGAGGACAACTTCTTCCTCTTCGGGCTGACCGCCGAAGAGGTCATCGCCCGCCGCGCCGACCCCGACCACGCCAGGGCCGCCATCGCCGCCTCGCGCGACCTGCAGGACGTGCTGATGATGCTGGCCGAAGGCCGCTTCTCGCCCGGCCAGCCCGACCGCTATCACGGCCTGGTGGACCGCGTCTGGCACCACGACTATTTCCTGGTGGCCGACGACTTCGCGGCCTTCCACGCCGAACAGCAGCGCGTCGACGTGGCCTATGCGGACCAGCCGCGCTGGCGGCGCATGGCCGCGCTGAACACCGCGCGGAGCGGGTTCTTCTCGTCGGACCGCACGATCCGCAACTACATGGACCAGATATGGGGCGCTGAAAGCGCCCTGTGACACGCGGACACGTCGGACTTTTGAGGGAGGGGCCGATGTCGGATCGGATCGAGGAGGGTGCCGCCCGGGCCATCGCCGAGGGCCGCCACGGCGACCCCTTCGCGGTGCTCGGCCCGCACCGTCGGGGCAAGTCCTGGACCGTCACCGCCTTCGTGCCCGGGGCCGACCGGCTCGAGGTGCTGCCGGCCACGGGCAAGCCCGTCGCCTGCGACGCCGAGCCCGTCCCCGGGCTGTTCACCGCGACCCTGCCGAAACGGGTGCCCTACCGGCTGCGCGCGAGCGGCGGCGGCGTGACGTGGGAGTTCCACGATCCCTTCGCCTTCGGCCCCGTCCTGGGCGAGATGGACGAATACCTGTTCAGCGAGGGCACCCACAAGCGCCTCTGGCAGGTGCTGGGCGCGCATTGCATCACCCACGAGGGCGTCGATGGCGTCCATTTCGCCGTTTGGGCGCCGAACGCCGAACGGGTGTCGGTCGTCGGCGACTTCAACATCTGGGACGGCCGCCGCCACCCGATGCGGCGGCGGGGCGCCACGGGGGTGTGGGAGATCTTCATCCCCGGCCTCGGCGAAGGCGCGACCTACAAATACGAGATCCGCGGGCCGGGTGGCGCGCTTCTGCCGCTGAAGGCCGACCCGGTGGGCTTCGGCAGCGAGCACCCCCCCGCAAACGCCTCCGTGGTCCGCCGCATCACGGGCAAATGGGACGACGCCGCCTGGATGGACCGCCGCGCCGCCCTGCAGAACGTCGACGCCCCGATCAGCGTCTACGAGGTCCACCTCGGGTCGTGGAAGCGCGCGCCCGGCGACCGGATGCTCTCCTACCTCGAACTGGCCGACCAGCTCGTCGGCTACGCCGCCGACATGGGCTTCACCCACCTCGAGCTTCTGCCGGTCAGCGAATACCCCTTCGACGGAAGCTGGGGCTACCAGCCCGTCGGCCTCTACGCCCCCACGATCCGCCACGGCACCCCGCCCGAGTTCGCGGCCTTCGTCGATGCCGCGCACCGGCGGGGCCTGGGCGTGATCCTCGACTGGGTGCCGGGGCATTTCCCGACCGACGCGCACGGGTTGGGCCGCTTCGACGGCACCGCGCTTTACGAACACGCCGACCCGCGCGAGGGGTTCCACCAGGACTGGAACACGCTGATCTACAACTACGGGCGCACGGAAGTGCGGAACTTCCTCGTCTCGAACGCGCTGTATTGGCTGGAGGAGTTCCACGTCGACGGGCTGCGCGTCGATGCGGTGGCCTCGATGCTCTACCGCGACTACTCCCGCAAGTCGGGCGAGTGGGTCCCGAACCGCGACGGGGGCCGCGAAAACTACGAGGCCATCGCGATGCTGCGCGCGATGAACGTGGCCGTCTACGGCGAGGTGCCGGGGATCATGACGGTGGCCGAGGAAAGCACCGCCTTCCCCGGCGTCAGCCGCCCGGTCAACCACGGCGGCCTCGGCTTCGGGTTCAAGTGGAACATGGGCTGGATGAACGACACCCTGGCCTACATGGCGCGCGACCCGATCCACCGCCGCTACCACCACCACCAGATGACCTTCGGCCTGCACTACGCCTGGTCGGAAAACTACATCCTGCCGATCAGCCATGACGAGGTCGTGCACGGCAAGGGGTCGATGCTGGCCAGGATGCCCGGCGACGCCTGGCAGAAGTTCGCGAACCTGCGCGCCTATTACGGCTTCATGTGGGGCCACCCGGGCAAGAAGCTCCTCTTCATGGGGCAGGAGTTCGCGCAAGGGCGCGAGTGGAACCACAACCAGTCGCTCGACTGGCACCAGTGCGACCTGCCCGAACACCGCGGCGTGCAGGCGCTGGTCCGCGACCTCAACCGCCTTTACCGCGACACCCCCGCGCTGCACGTCAACGACACGCGCCCCGAGGGCTTCCAGTGGATCGAAAGCAACGACGCCGAGGCGTCGGTCTATTCCTGGGTGCGCAAGGGCCGGGCGGGCGACCCGCCGGTCGTCTGCGTCGTGAACCTAACGCCGGTGGAACGGCAGTATCGGCTGGGCCTGCCCGTGGCGGGGCGGTGGGAGGAGATCCTCAACACCGACGCCACCACCTACGGCGGCGCGGGCAAGGGGAACGCGGGAGGCGTCTCCACCGAACCGCAGGGCTGGCACGGGCAGGCGCAATCGGCGCTTGTCACCTTGCCCGCGCTGTCGGCAATCTGGTTCAGGCATGTCTGATGGCGAAGTTTTCCGGGGAGGGAAGATGCAACCGAAACCGAACGCGCGGCTGTCGTCGCAGGCGATGGCCTTCGTCCTGGCGGGCGGCCGCGGCAGCCGCCTGAAGGAGCTGACCGACCGCCGCGCCAAGCCCGCCGTCTACTTCGGCGGCAAGGCGCGGATCATCGACTTCGCGCTGTCGAACGCGCTGAACTCGGGCATCCGCAAGATGGCGATCGCCACGCAATACAAGGCGCATTCCCTCATCCGCCACATGCAGCGCGGCTGGAACTTCTTCCGGGCGGAACGGAACGAATACCTCGACATCCTGCCCGCATCGCAGCGCGTGAGCGAAGAGAAGTGGTATCTCGGCACCGCCGACGCGGTGGCGCAGAACGTCGACATCGTCGACGACTACGACATCGAATACGCGGTGATCCTGGCCGGCGACCACATCTACAAGATGGACTACGAGGTGATGCTGCAGCAGCACGTCGCTACCGGGGCGGATGTCACCATCGGCTGCCTGACCGTGCCGCGGATGGAGGCCACGGCCTTCGGCGTGATGCACGTCGATGCCGACATGCGCATCACCCAGTTCCTCGAAAAGCCGAAGGACCCGCCCGCGATCCCGGGCGACCCGGACCACGCGCTCGCCAGCATGGGCATCTACGTCTTCAACTGGAAGTTCCTGCGCGAGCTTCTCCTGCGCGACATGGCCGACACCAACTCGAGCCACGATTTCGGCAACGACCTGATCCCCGACATCGTGAAGAACGGCAAGGCGGTCGCGCACCGCTTCGCCGACAGCTGCGTGCGCTCGGGGATCGAGACCGAACCCTACTGGCGCGACGTGGGCACGGTCGACGCCTTCTGGCGGGCGAACATCGACCTGACCGACTTCACCCCCGCGCTCGACATCTACGACAACGCCTGGCCGATCTGGACCTATGCCGAGATCGTCCCGCCGGCCAAGTTCGTGCATGACGAGGAGGGGCGGCGGGGCTCGGCGGTGTCGTCGCTGGTCTCGGGCGACTGCATCGTCTCGGGCGCGGCGGTGCGCAACTCGCTGCTGTTCACCGGAGTGCGCGCGCACAGCTACGCGACGCTCGACCACGTCGTGGCGCTGCCGTACGTCGACGTCGCGCGCTCGGCCCGGCTGAAGAACTGCGTGATCGACCGCGGGGTGCGGATTCCCGAAGAGCTGGTGGTCGGAGATGACCCGGACGAGGACGCAAGGTGGTTCCGCCGCACCGACAGCGGGATCGTGCTGGTGACGCAGGACATGCTGAACGCGCGCGCCCGGGCGAAGGGATGACGGATCGGGCAGGACCGGGGGGCCAGCCCCCCGGACCCCCCGGGATATTTGAGGGAAGATGAAGGGGGAAAAGGATGGGGGCCGCGAACGGACGGGTGCTGTCGGTCGCCTCCGAATGCGTGCCGCTGGTGAAGACCGGCGGGCTGGCCGACGTGGTGGGCGCGCTGCCCGCGGCGCTGGCGGGCGCGGGCTGGGACATGCGGGTGCTGTTGCCCGCCTACCGCGCCCTGCGCCCGCGCCTCGAAGGCTGGGCCGAGGTCTGGCACGAATCCGACCTCTGGGGCGGCGAGGGGCGCGTCTTCGCGGGCGAGGTCGCGGGGATGCAGGTGATGCTGCTCGACGCGCCGCACCTCTACGACCGCGACGGCGGGCCGTATGGCGGCCCCGGCGGCGATTTCGGCGACAACGCGCAGCGCTTCGCCGCGCTGTCCTGGGTGGCCGCGCAGGTGGCCCGGCACGGTGCGGCGGGGTGGAAGCCGCAGGTGCTGCACGCGCATGACTGGCAGGCGGGCTTCGCCCCGGCCTACCTGCGCCACCACGGCGATGCGGGCGTGAAGTCGGTCATCACCGTGCACAACATCGCCTTCCAGGGCTGGGCGCCGATGGCGCTGATGGACGTGCTGCGGCTGCCCTGGCACGATTTCCACGCGGGCGTGCTGGAATACTACGGCGGGCTCTCCAGCCTGAAGGCGGGACTGGTCACCGCCGACCGGATCACCACCGTCTCGCCGACCTACGCGACCGAGCTGCAGCGGCCCGAATACGGCATGGGCCTGCAGGGCGTGATCGCGGCCCGGGCAAGCGTCGTCAGCGGCATCCTGAACGGGGTCGACACCCACCTCTGGTCGCCCGAGACCGACGGCGACGTGCTGAACTATTCGGCCGGGGCCATGGCGGGCAAGGCCGCCGCGCGCGCGGCGCTGGCGGCGGAGTTCGGGCTGGAGGTGCCGGGACCGCTCGCCATCGTCGTCAGCCGGCTGACCGACCAGAAGGGGATCGACCTCCTGCCCGCCGTGATCCCGGATTTCGTCCGCGCGGGCGGCGGCCTCGTGGTGCTGGGCTCGGGCGACGCGGGGCTCGAGGGCGCGGTGCGGGCGCTCGCGGCCGCGCATCCGGGCCGCGTCGCGGTGCGGATCGGCTATGACGAAAGCCTGTCGCACCGGATGTTCGCCGGGGCCGACGCGGTGCTGGTCCCCAGCCGGTTCGAGCCCTGCGGGCTGACCCAGATGTACGGGCTGCGCTACGGCACGATCCCCGTGGTCGCCGCCGTGGGCGGCCTTGCCGACACGGTGATCCACGCCTCGCCCGCGGCGCTGGCGGCCGGGGTGGCGACGGGCGTGACCTTCCACCCGACCGACGCCATGGCCTTCGCGACGGCCCTGCGGCGGCTGGTGGACCTGCACGCCGACCGCAAGACCTGGGCGCAGGTACAGAGGAACGCGATGCGCCAGCCCGTCGGCTGGGACGAAAGCGCCCGCGCCTATGCCGCGCTCTATGCGGAGCTCGTGCGGTGACCGACGCCTGCCGCCCGGCACCGACCGCGGGCCGGCCCTGGCCGATGGGCGCGACCTACGACGGGCAGGGCGTCAACTTCGCCGTCTTCTCGGCCAACGCCACGAAGGTGGAGCTCTGCCTCTTCACCCCCGACGGCCGCAAGGAGATGTCGCGCCTGGCCCTGCCCGAACGCGACGGCGACGTCTGGCACGGGCATGTCGGCGGGCTGACGCCCGGCAGCCTCTACGGCTACCGCGTGACCGGCCCCTACGCGCCCGAACAGGGCCACCGCTTCAACCCCAACAAGCTTCTGATCGACCCCTACGCCCGCGCGCTCGAAGGCCGCCTGCGCTGGTCGGACGCGCTGATGGGCTACAAGATCGGCAGCCCCCGGGGCGATCTCAGCTTCGACGCCCGCGACAGCGCCTTCGCGGTGCCGAAGTCGGTGGTGGTCGACCCCTCGTTCAACTGGGAGGCCGACCTGCCGCCGCGCCGCGCCCGGGCCGAGACGGTGATCTACGAGGCCCATGTCAAGGGCATGACGCAAGCCCACCCCGGCGTCGACCGCGGCCTGCGCGGGTCGTTCCTCGGCCTGTGTTCGGACGCCGTGCTCGACCACCTCGCACGCCTCGGCGTGACGGCGGTGGAGCTGCTGCCCGTCCAGGCCTTCATGGACGACCGCTTTCTCGTCACCAGGGGCCTGAAGAACTACTGGGGCTACCAGACGCTCGCCTTCTTCGCGCCCGAACCGCGCTACCTGACCCGCGGGCAGGTGTGGGAGGTGCAGCAGACGGTGCGCCGCTTCCACGCGCGCGGGATCGAGGTGATCCTCGACGTCGTCTACAACCACACCGGCGAAGGCGACGAGCACGGGCCGACGATCTCGTGGCGCGGCTTCGACAACGCGAGCTACTACCGGCTGACGGGCGGCGGGCGCTTCTACATGAACGACGCGGGCACCGGCAACACGCTGAACCTGACCCACCCGGCGGTGCTGCGGATGGTGATGGATTCGTTGCGCTACTGGGTCGAGACCTACCACGTCGACGGCTTCCGCTTCGACCTCGGCACCGTGCTCGGCCGCGAGGCGCAGGGCTTCGACCCCAACGGCGGCTTCTTCGACGCGATCCGCCAGGACCCGGTGCTGAGCCGCGTCAAGCTGATCGCCGAACCCTGGGACATCGGGCCGGGCGGCTACCAGCTCGGCAACTACCCCCACCCGTTCCAGGAATGGAACGACCGCTTCCGCGACGGCGTGCGGCGGGTCTGGCGGGGCGACGCGGGGATGATGCCCGACTTCGCCGGGCGGCTCCTGGGGTCGGCCGAGCTCTTCGACCGCGGCGGGCGGGCGGCGACATCGAGCGTCAACTACGTCTGCAGCCACGACGGCTTCACGCTCGAGGACCTCGTCAGCTTCACCGTCAAGCGCAACCTCGCCAACGGCGAGGACAACCGCGACGGCCATGCCGAGAACTACAGCGACAACCTCGGCACCGAAGGCCCCACGGTTGACACCCTGATCCGCGCTGCGCGATCCTTACGCAAGCGCAACCTGCTCGCCACGGTGTTCCTTGCGCAGGGGACGCCGATGCTCCTGGCCGGCGACGAGGTCGGCCACAGCCAGGGCGGCAACAACAACGCCTACGCGCAGGACAACGAGACCTCGTGGATCGACTGGGCCAGAGGCGACCGGGCGCTCGAGGCCTTCGTCGCGCGGGTGGCGCGGATGCGCGCCGACCATCCGGTGCTGCGCCAGCGGCGCTTCCTGCACGGCGAGATGCGCGCCGACGGCCAGCGCGACGTGATCTGGCGGCGCGCCGACGGGCAGGAGCCCGCGCCGGGCGACTGGCACGACCCCGCCTTCCGCTGCCTCGCGGTGGAGCTGCGGATGGCCGCCGAAGGCGCGGACGCGCCCGACGCGATCTTCGCGGTGTTCAACACCGGCCCCGCGGTCGATCTGGTCCTGCCGCCCGGCGACTGGACCTGCATCCTGAACACCACCCAGCCCGATGCGCCCGCCGCCCCCTGGCCCGCGGCGCAGAAGGCCCCCGCCACATCCGTCCTTGTCTTCGCGCTGAGGTTCCCATGACCGTCCACACCGTCCCCACCGCCCCCATCGCCGGGCAGAAGCCCGGCACCTCGGGCCTGCGCAAGAAGACGCCCGTCTTCATGGGGCCGCATTACCTGGAAAACTTCGTGCAGGCCGTCTTCGACGTGGTGGGCTGCGCAGGAAAGACCTTCGTGCTCGGCGGCGACGGGCGGTACTTCAACGACCGCGCGGCGCAGGTCATCCTGCGGATGGCCGCGGCGAACGGGGCGGCGCGGGTGATCGTGGGGCAGGGGGCGATCCTATCCACCCCGGCGGCGAGCCACCTGATCCGCCTGGACCGGACCGACGGCGGGATCATCATGAGCGCCAGCCACAACCCCGGCGGCCCGACCGAAGACTTCGGCGTCAAGTTCAACATGCCCAACGGCGGTCCCGCGCCCGAAAGCGTGACGGAAGCCATCTACGCCCGCACGCAAGGGATCGACGCCTACCGCATCCTCGACGCGCAGGACCTGGACCTCGGCACGATCGGCCGGCACGACTTCGGGGCCATGACGGTCGACGTGGTGGACCCGGTCGCCGACTACGCAAGCCTGATGGAGACGCTCTTCGACTTCCCCGCGATCAGGGCGATGTTCACCGCGGGCTTCCGGATGCGGATGGATTCGATGTCCGCGGTGACCGGCCCCTACGCGACGGAGATCCTCGAACGCCGCCTCGGCGCCGCGCCCGGCACCTGCGTGAACGCCACGCCCCTGCCGGATTTCGGCGGCATGCACCCCGACCCCAACCCGACCTGGGCCAAGGCGCTGATGGACGAGATGTTCGCGGCCGACGCCCCCGACTTCGGCGCGGCCTCCGACGGCGACGGCGACCGCAACATGGTGGTCGGACGCGGCATCTACGTCTCGCCGTCCGACAGCCTCGCGGTGCTGGCCGCTAACGCCCATCTGGCACCCGGCTACCGGGCGGGCCTCAAGGGCATCGCCCGGTCCATGCCGACCAGCACCGCCGCCGACCGCGTGGCCGACCGGCTGAAGATTGCGTCCTACGAGACCCCGACGGGCTGGAAGTTCTTCGGCAACCTCCTCGACGCCGGCCGCGCCACGATCTGCGGCGAGGAATCCTTCGGCACCGGGTCCGATCACGTCCGCGAGAAGGACGGCCTCTGGGCGATCCTCCTCTGGCTCAACATCCTCGCCGTGCGCGGGCAAAGCGTCGCCGACGTCATGACGGGCCACTGGTCCGCCTTCGGGCGCAACTTCTACAGCCGCCACGACTTCGAGGGCATCCCGGCCGACAAGGCCGAGGCCATGATGGCCGCGCTGCGCGACCTCCTGCCCGCCCTGCCGGGACGGGAGGTGGAGGGGATGACCATCGCCGAGGCCTCCGACTTCGCCTACACCGACCCCGTCGACGGCTCGGTCAGCCAGCGCCAGGGCGTGCGGATCGTCTTCGCCGACGGCAGCCGGATCGTGCTGCGGCTGTCGGGCACGGGCACCGAAGGCGCGACCCTGCGGCTCTACCTCGAACGCTACGAACCCGACGCCCGCCACTTCGGGCGCGACCCGCAGGAGGCGCTCGCCCCCATCATCCGCGCCGCCCACGGCCTCGCCCGGATCGCCGCCTTCACCGGGCGGCACGCGCCCGATGTCGTGACCTGACCGGGCCGCGAAGCAACCCCGCGTCCCGGCGAAGGCCGGGACCTCACCCCGCAGGCGGGTCCGGCGGCCCGGGCAGAGGCCCCGGCCTACGCCGGGGCGCGACGCGCAAGCGAAACGGTCACCCCATCACCACCAGCGCGTGCCGCTTGCGCCCGGCGGTCAGCTTCACCGGATCGGCCAGGTCGCCCGCGTGCAGGATGCGGCCCGCGTCCATGATCGGCTCGTCGTTCACCCGCGCCCCGCCCTCGGCAATCAGGCGCTTGGCGTCCTTGCCCGATTTCGCCAGCCCCGCCCGCACGAACAGATGCGCAAGGCTGATCCCCCCGGCCACGTCGCCCGCGTGCAGGTGCAGGGTCGGCAGGTCGTCCCCCACCCCGCCGCGCTCGAACACCTCGCGCGCGGTCGCCTCCGCCGTCCGCGCTGCCTCCGCGCCGTGCAGCATCGCCGTGACCGCGTTCGCGAGCACGCGCTTGCCCTCGTTGATCTCCGCCCCGCCGAGCGCCCCCAGCCGGTCGCACTCCTCCACCGGCAGCTCGGTGAAAAGCTTCAGGAACCGCCCCGTGTCGGCGTCGGTCGTGTTACGCCAGAACTGCCAGAAGGCATAGGGCGCCATCATGTCGCCCCGCAGCCAGACCGCGCCCTGCGCCGACTTGCCCATCTTGCGCCCGTCGCTCGTGGTCAGAAGCGGCGTCGTCAGCCCGAAGATCTCGCGGTCGAGCACACGGCGCGTCAGGTCGATCCCGTTGATGATGTTGCCCCACTGGTCGCTGCCGCCCATCTGCAACAGGCAGCCGTGGCGGCGGTGCAGTTCGAGGAAGTCGTAGGCCTGCAGGATCATGTAGTTGAACTCGAGGAAGCTCAAGCTCTGCTCGCGGTCCAGCCGCGACTTCACGCTCTCGAAGCTCAGCATCCGGTTGACGCTGAAATGCCGCCCGATGTCGCGCAGGAAGTCGAGGTAGTTGAGCCCGTCGAGCCACGCCGCATTGTTCAGCATCAGCGCATCGGTCGGCCCCTCGCCATAGGCGAGGTAGCGCGAAAACACCGCCTGCATCCCGGCGATATTCTGGTCGATCTGCGCCGCCGACAGCAGCGGCCGCTCCTCGGCGCGGAAGGACGGGTCGCCCACCTTGGTCGTGCCGCCTCCCATCAGCGTGATCGGCTTGCCGCCGCACCGCTGCAGCAGCCGCAGCACCATGATGTTCATCAGGTGGCCGACATGCAGGCTCGCCGCCGTCGCGTCATAGCCGATGTAGGCCGGCACCACGCCCGCCCGCAGCGCGTCGTCCAGGGCACCGAGGTCGGTGCAGTCGGCCAGGTAGCCGCGCCGGACCAGATGGTGCAGGAACTCCGATTTCGGGTGGAAGGCCATGGCCGCCTCATGCATAACTCGCGCGGCTTAGCAGGGCGGAAGGCGCGGGGGAAGATGTCGGCAACGCTGCCGGGGAACGGGCCGATCTGGGCACTCGGCACGATGTCGGGCACCTCGCTCGATGGGGTCGACGCGGCGATGGTGCTGACCGACGGCGTGACCCTGCGCGACTTCGGCCCGCACGCCTTCCGCCCCTACACCCCGGCCGAACAGGCCACGCTGCGCGCGGCGCTCGGCCTCTGGCCCGGCGACCGGCGGGTGTCGCAGGCGGCGGCGGTGGTCGAGAACGCCCATGCCGAGCTTCTGTCGCGCTTCACCGGGGCGCAGGTCGTGGGCTTCCACGGCCAGACGCTGGCGCATGACCCGGGCGGGCGCGGCACCCACCAGGCGGGCGACGGCGACGTGCTCGCCGCGGCCCTGAACACCACCGTCGTCTGGGACTTCCGGTCGAACGACGTGGCGATGGGCGGGCAGGGCGCGCCCCTCGCGCCCTTCTTCCACCACGCGCTCGCGCGGCGGGCGAACATCACCGCGCCGGTGGCCTTCCTGAACCTCGGCGGCGTCGGCAACGTCACCTGGGTCGACCCGCGCCTGGCCGACCCCGACGCGCCCGGCGCGCTTCTCGCCTTCGACACCGGCCCCGCCAACGCGCCCTTGGACGACCTGATGCGCGCGCGCACGGGCGCCGGGCGCGACACCGGGGGCGAGCTTGCCGCGCAGGGGCGGGTCAACGACCACATCGTCGCGCGCCTGATGAACGAGGCATGGTTCCTGAAGGTCCCGCCGAAATCCCTGGACAGGAACGATTTCCACGGGCTTTTGCGGGCCGTGCAGCACATGGGCGATGCCGATGCGGCGGCGACGCTGACCGCCGCCATCGCCGCCTGCGTCGCCCGCGGCGGCGAGCATTTCCCGACGCCGGTCACCTCGGTGCTGGTGGCCGGCGGCGGCCGCCACAACGCGACCCTGATGGCCGAACTCGCGCGGCGCACCGGCGCGCGCATCCAGCCGGTCGAGGAGATCGGCCTGAACGGCGACATGCTCGAGGCGCAGGCCTTCGGCTTTCTCGCCGTGCGCGTGCTGCGGGGGCTGACGACCAGCGCGCCCGGCACCACCGGCGTCGCGGCGGCCATCGGCGGCGGGCGCATCGCCCGGCCCGACGAATGACCCGCGGCGCGCCGGGGGATCGCCGCCGCGCGCCCTCAGGGCAGGAACCGCAGCCCGTCCTGCACGAGCGCGATCGCCGCGAGCCCGGCCCCCGTCAGCGCCACGACCCGGGCGGTCAGCCGCGGGTTTTCGCCCCGGATCAGGCTCAGCGCCACGACCGCCGCCCCCACGGGCGGTGCGGCGACCAGCAGCGAGGTGTTGGCCGCCTGCGTCGCGAGCCGGATCTCGAGCGACTCCGCCACCGGGTTTTCCAGCTCGTGACGCCGGTAGATGGCCTGCCGCAGCGCGCGCGCCTCGTGCCGGGGGCGCGGCAGCTCGACCGGCGGCAAGGCGTAGGCCAGCAGGTCGCGGTCGCGCAGGCCCCAGACCAGGTCGTCGATCGTGTCGGCCGTCAGCACGCCCGGCACGCGGTCCCACAGCAGCGCGACCGGCCGCGTCCGGGTGGCCAGCCCGTCGGCGATCATCCGGCACAGGCCGACGGCGCGGCGCTGCAGCGGCCCCGCGACCCGCCCGGCCCCGTCCGGCCCGACGCCCACCGTGATGCAGCAGGCATAGTCGGTGCCCGGCGCGTCGGTCAGCGCGAGCGTCACCCGCAGGCCCTGCGACCGGAACATCGCCACGTCGTCGCAATCCCACGACAGCACCGGCGGCTGCCCCGGCAGCCGGTCCAGCCGCACCGCCAGCATCGCCACCAGCCGCGCGAAGTTCACCGGCGGCGCGCCGAGATACAGCGCGTGGGCAACGGTGGTCGACAGCGGTGGGTGCGCAGCGTGCATGACTATCCCGCAGGTTGAGCGCGCAACACGTGCGGTCGGATTGTGGCGAATCCGCGGAGCACGGCGGGCATTTGTCGGACAGTGGAACCATTCCGTCCCGCCGCATGCGAAAGGGGCGCCCGCAGGCGCCCCTCGCCGGAATCCGCCGCCCGCCGCGTCAGCAGGAATAGTACATCGCGTATTCAACCGGGTGGGGCGTATGCTCGTAGGCATAGACCTCCTCCCACTTCAGCGCCATGTAGGACTCGAGCTGGTCCTTCGTGAACACGCCCCCCGCCAGCAGGAAGTCGTGGTCCGCCGCCAGCTCCTCCAGCGCCTCGCGCAGGGACCCGCAGACCGTCGGGATCGCCGCCAGTTCCTCGGGCGGCAGGTCGTAGAGGTCCTTGTCGGAGGCCGGGCCGGGGTCGATCCTGTTGCGGATGCCGTCCAGCCCCGCCATCAAGAGCGCGGCAAAGGCGAGATACGGGTTCGCCGAGGGGTCGGGGAACCGCGCCTCGACCCGCTTGGCCTTCGGGCTTTCGGTCCACGGAATCCGCACGCAGCCCGACCGGTTGCGGGCGGAGTAGGCCCGCAGCACCGGCGCCTCGAAGCCCGGGATCAGCCGCTTGTAGCTGTTCGTCGCGGGGTTGGTGATCGCGTTCAGCGCCTTCGCGTGCTTCAGGATGCCGCCGATGAACCACAGCGCCTCCTGGCTCAGGTCGGCATACTTGTCGCCCGCGAACAGCGGCTTGCCGTCCTTCCAGATCGACATGTTGCAGTGCATGCCGCTGCCGTTGTCGCCCTTCATCGGCTTCGGCATGAAGGTCACCGTCTTGCCGTAGGCGGCCGCGACGTTGTGGATGACGTATTTGTACTTCTGGATGTTGTCGGCCTGCTCCACCAGCCCGCCGAAGATCAGCCCCAGCTCGTGCTGCGCGGTCGCGACCTCGTGGTGGTGCTTGTCGACGCGCATCCCCATGCGCTTCATCGTCGACAGCATCTCGCCCCGCAGGTCCTGCGCCGCGTCGATCGGGTTGACCGGGAAGTAGCCGCCCTTGTGCGCCGCCCGGTGGGCGAGGTTGCCGCCCTCCATCTCGGTATCGGTGTTCCAGGCCGCGTCCTCGGCGTCGATCTGGAACGACACCTTCTGCGGCGTCACCGCATAGCGCACATCGTCGAAGATGAAGAACTCGGCCTCGGGGCCGAAATAGGCCGCATCGCCGATGCCCGAGGACTTCAGATACGCCTCCGCCTTCACCGCCGTCTGGCGCGGGCACCGGTCATAGGCCTCGTTGGTGTCGGGCTCCACCACGTTGCAATGCACGCACAGCGTCTTCTCGGCGTAGAACGGGTCGATGTAGACCGACGCCGGGTCGGGGATCAGCTTCATGTCCGACTGGTCGATCGACTTCCACCCGGCGATGGAGGAGCCGTCGAACATGAACCCCTCGTCCCAGAAGTCCTCGTCCACCAGGTCGGCCACCAGGGTGACGTGCTGGAGCTTGCCCTTGGGGTCGGTGAAGCGGATGTCGACGTATTCGACCTCCTCGTCCTTCATCAGCTTCAGGGCGTCGGAAACTGCGGTCATGCGCGTCCTCTTCTCGTTGATGTCTCAGATGGCGTCGTCGCCGGTCTCGCCGGTGCGGATGCGGATGGCCTGCTCCACGGGGCTGACGAAGATCTTCCCGTCGCCGATCTTGTCGGTGCGGGCGGCGGCGATGATGGCGGCGATGGCGGCGTCGACCATGTCGTCGGCCAGCACGACCTCGATCTTCACCTTGGGCAGGAAGTCGACGACGTATTCGGCGCCCCGGTAAAGCTCCGTATGGCCCTTTTGGCGCCCGAAGCCCTTCACCTCCGTGACCGAAAGCCCCTGGATGCCCGCCTCCTGCAAGGCTTCCTTGACCTCATCGAGCTTGAACGGCTTGATGATCGCCTCGACCTTCTTCACTCCGGCGACTCCCCCCATGGCCCTTGCGTGTCCTCACCACGGCGGTTCCGCGGCCACAATCCGGCCCCGGGGTGCGGCGGCCGGTCGCGCCGCGTTTCGGATCGTGACGCCTGTTTGGCAAGCAAGCCGCCCGTTTTCCGGGCAGGGTGCGAAGGCATGACCGAACTCCTCACCGCCGCCCAGATGCGCGCCATCGAGGCCGCCGCGATCGCCTCCGGGCAGGTCACGGGGCTGGAGCTGATGGAACGCGCCGGGGCCGGGGTCGTCGCGGCGGTGCTGGAGGAATGGCCCGACCTCGCGCTCGCGCCGCAGCGGGCGGTGGTCCTCTGCGGCCCGGGCAACAACGGCGGCGACGGGTTCGTCGTGGCGCGGCTGTTGCAGGCGCGGGGGTGGGAGGTGGAGGTGTTCCTCTACGGCGACCCGAGCCGATTGCCGCCGGATGCGACGACCGCGATGGTGGCCTGGCGCGACGCCGGAGGTCGCTTGCGGCGTCTGACCGCAAGAAGTCTGCCCTCTCCGCCCTTCGCACTGTGGTTCGATGCGCTCTTCGGCACCGGCCTGTCGCGTCCCCTTGTCGGCGAAATCGGAGCCGTCCTGGGCGAGATGGACGACAACTGGCACTGGTTCATCGACAAGGGCGTGGCGATCGACGTGCCGTCAGGCCTTTGTGCGGATTCGGGCCGGCCCCTCGGTCCGGTCATGCCTGCGGCGTTGACCGTTACGTTTCATCGGCAAAAGCCCGGACACCTGCTGGGCGACGGTTCCCGGCTTTGTCGCAAGGTCGTGACGGTCGACATCGGGCTGGACGCAATCCTTCCAAAACCGCCGCCGCCCGGCCCGCGCTTCATTCCAAGGCGGGCGCCCGGCCTGTCGTTGGTCGCGCCCCCCGCCCGCATCGCCAAGGCCGCGTCGTCCCACAAATACACCCACGGCCACGCCCTCATCCTCTCCGGCCCCGCCACCCGCACCGGCGCCGCCCGCCTCGCCGCGCGGGGGGCGCTCAGGATCGGGGCGGGGCTGGTGACGGTCGGCGCGCCGGACGACGCCCTGCCGGAATGCGCCGCCCACCTCACCGCGATCATGCTGTGGCGGGTGGCGGCGGCGGCGGACCTGACCGCGCTTCTGGAGGACACCCGCATCAACGCCCTCTGCCTCGGCCCGGGCCTCGGGGCCGACGCGCGGGCGGCGGGGCTGGTGGCGGCGGCGCTGGGTCTTGCCACGCCTTCTCCCCCGTCCCCTCTCGCCTCTCCCCCGTCCCCTCTCCCACGCGAGAGGGGGGCGACGGCGGAACCGCTGCCCTCCGCCAAAGCCGCCGCGCCGGGCGAAGGCGCCTCCCCTCTCCCTGGGGAGAGGGGAGGGGGGAGAGGGTCTTCGCAGCGCCCCACCGTCCTCGACGCCGACGCCCTCACGCACCTCGCGCGCGACGAAACCCTCTTCGCCGCGCTTCACCCCGCCTGCATCCTCACCCCCCATGCCGGCGAGTTCGCCCGCCTCTTCCCCGACATCGCGGCGAAACTCGACGCGCCCGCCACCACCGGCCCCGCCTATTCCAAGGTCGATGCCACCCGCGAGGCCGCGAAGCGCGCGGGCTGCGTGGTGCTCTGCAAAGGCCCCGACACCGTCATCGCCGACCCCTCGGGCCGCTGCGCGATCAACGCCGCCGTCTACGAAAGGTCAGCCCCCTGGCTCGCGACCGCCGGGTCGGGCGACGTGCTCGCGGGCTTCATCGCCGGTCTCCTCGCCCGCGGCTTCGCCCCCTTCGACGCCGCCTGCACCGCGGCCTGGCTGCATGTGGAGTGTGCGCTGCAGTTCGGGCCGGGGCTGATCGCGGAGGATCTGCCGGAGCAGTTGCCCCGCCTCCTTGCCAAACTCATGCGGTGAGGTCCCGGCCTGCGCCGGGACGCGCAACCCCCCGCGGAGCCGTCAGGCCGCAAGCCCGTCCAGCAGCCCGTCCATCACGCCATGCGCCCGCGCGTGGCGCCCGGCATCCGCCGCCATCCAGAACGCGAGGTTCACCGTCGCGCCGTTCAGCGCATGGGCCATCCCCTCGGCATCGGTCGCGGCGATCTGCCCGCCCGCGACCTGCCGGTCGAGCGCGGCGATGACATCCGCAAGCCCGTCGTCGATCAGGATCTCGTAGGCCTCGCCGCACAACACCGCCGGGCCGTCCTCGAACAGGATGCGGCTGCGGTCGGGGCGGACCACGGCGTCGAGGTAGGCGTGGAAGCAGGCCCGGAACGCCGCCCAGTCGTCGGGCTGGCCGTCCCACACCGCGTCGATCTCGCTCCCGATCTCGGCCACCACCGCCCGGAACACCGCCTCGAACAGCCCCGCCTTGTTGCCGAAATGGTGGTGCACCGCCCCGCGCGTCATCCCCGCCTCGGCCGCGAGCGCGTCGAGCGACACCGCCGCGAACCCCTGTTCCGCAAACGCCTTCCGCGCGACGGCGACCAGCGCGCCGGTGGTGGCCGCGATCATCTCGGCCCGCGATCGTCGTTCGGCTGTTGACATACGGCCCGTAGGTGAGTAGCTCACTGACATACGCAACGTATGCAAGCCGAAGGGAGGGCGCAAGATGCTGACCGCCATCCGTCCCGAAATCCGCCCCACGCTCGGCCTCGCCGTGCCGATCACGCTGCAATACGCCGCGATGACCGTGCTCGGCGTCACCGATTCGCTGATGGTGGCCCCCCTCGGTGCGGTCCCCCTTGCGGCGGTCGGGCTGACCGGGGCGGCGGCGCTGATCGTGCAGGCGGCGGTCTGGGGGATGCTGTCGCAGGTCTCGGTCCGCATCGCGGCGGCGCGCGGGGCCGGGGCCGCGCGGCGCGTGCCGGTGATCCTGCGCTCGGGCCTCTGGCTGGGCGTGGCGGCCGGGCTTGCGGGCGCGGCGGCGATGGCGCTGATCTGGCTCGCCCTGCCGCGCCTCGGCCAGCCGGCCGAGGTGCTGGACATCGCCGGCCCCTACTGGACGCTGGTCGCGTTGACCATCGTGCCGATGGCCGCGATGGTCGTCTTCTCCGCGGCCTTCGACGCGGTGGGTCGGCCCTGGCTCGCGACCGCGCTCGCCTTCGCCGGGGTCGCGGTGAACGTGCCGCTGAACTACCTGCTGATCTGGGGCATCGGCCCCCTCCCCGCGCTCGGCCTGACCGGCGCGGGCGTGGCGACGCTCGTGTCGCAACTGGCGAGCCTCGCCCTTGCCGCCCTGATCTGGCAGGCCGCCCCCTCGATGCGCCGCCTGCGCATCCGCGCGCCCGCCACGCTGACGGACCTGACCGTCACCGCGCGCGAGGGCGCGCCGCTGGGCCTGCTCTACGTCGCCGAAACCGGCGCGATGGCCGCGGGCACGATCCTGATCGGCACCTTCGGGGCCATCGCGCTGGCGGGCAACCAGGTCGCGATGGCGGTGGGCGGGCTTCTCTACATGATCCCGCTCGGCATCGCCGGGGCCGTCGCGATCCGCATCGGCGCGGCGACGGGCGCGGGCGACACGGCGCGGCTGCGCCCCATCGCCTTCGCGGCGCTCGGCCTCGCGATGGTCTGGCTGGTCGGCGCGGCGCTGGTGCTCGGCCTCTACGGGCGGCAGATCGCCGCGCTCGTCACCCGCGACCCGGAGGTGATCGCCGTCGCCGCCGCGATCTTCTTCGTCTTCGCGCTCAGCCAGGTGGCCGACGGGCTGCAATCGACCATGCTCGGCGCGCTGCGCGGCCTGTCGGACACCGCCGTGCCCGGGACCGTGTCGCTCCTCGGCTACTGGGTCGTGGGCCTGCCTGCAGGCTGGCTGCTGGCCCATGCCGCGGGCCTCGGCCCCGCGGGCATCTGGGCGGGCTTCGTGATCGGCGTCGGCATCGTCGGCGGCCTTCTCCTTTGGCGCTTCCTGTGGCAGACGGGGTTGAGGGGAGCCGCCTGCCCGGCGTAAGCTCGGCCCCGCAGCCGAGGAGGACGCCGATGAAACGGAGCCGGATCAACGACATCATGCGCGCGGGCGACGACCTGATCCGCGCGCACGGCTTCGTCCTGCCACCCTTCGCGCGCTGGACCCCGGACGAGTTCCGCGCCCGCACCGACGCCCGCGCCATCGTCGAGGCCCGCTGCGGCTGGGACATCACCGACTACGGCCAGGGCCGGTTCGACGCGATGGGCCTGTTCCTCTTCACGCTGCGGAACGGGCGGCTCGCCGACCTGCAGCGCGGCGGCGGCATGTGCTATGCCGAGAAGCTGCTGATCTCGCGGCAGGACCAGCTGTCGCCCTGCCACACCCACGTCATCAAGGCCGAGGACATCATCAACCGCGGCGGCGCGACGCTGGTGGTCGAACTCCACGGCTCCGACGGGCAGGGCAACTACGCCCCCGACCGCGGCGGGGTGGTGTTCTGCGACGGCATCCCCGTGACCTACGGCCCCGGCCACAAGCTGCGCCTGGCCCCCGGCGAAAGCGTCACGCTGATGCCCGGCGACTGGCACGCCTTCTGGGGCGAGGGCGGCGACGTGCTGATCGGCGAGGTCTCCACCGTCAACGACGACGTGACCGACAACATCTTCGTGCAGCCCATCGGCCGCTTCGCCGAGATCGAGGAGGACGAGCCGCCGCTGCACCTGCTGGTCAGCGACTACGACCGCTGGCTGCGGTAGCGCGGCCGCCGCCGTCCGCGCCTGGCCGGCGACCGGGCAGCGGGGCCGCGGCGGTCGCCACTCAGTTCACCGGGGCCGCCGCCGCCGGGGCTGCGGCGGGCACGATGACCGGAGCCACCAGGTCGGCGTCGAGCGCGGGCAGCGGCGGCAGGACCGGCATGGCGGGTTCGGCCACCGCGACCGCGGGTTCCGGCTCCGGGTCGGACGCGGCGACGGTGCGGCCGCCCGCGGGCTTCGCATGCGGCAGGGTCAGGCCGGTCGGCATCTCCCCGTCGGGCGTCATCACGATGACCTTGGCGCCCTCGGGCGCCCGGTTGTAGAGGTCGATCACGTCCTGGTTGAACATGCGGATGCAGCCGGCGCTGACGCTCTTGCCGATCGTCCGCCAGTCCGACGTGCCGTGGATGCGGTAGCCGTAGTCGACGCCATCGGTCGCCAGATACAGCGCCCGCGCGCCGAGCGGGTTGTCCAGACCGCCGGGCTGGCCGTTCCGCCATTTCTCGAGCGCGGGGTTGCGCGCGATCATCTCCGAGGGCGGGGTCCAGGTCGGCCAGGGCCGCCGCGAGGCCACCGTGGCCAGGCCCGACCATTCGTAGCCCGCGCGCCCGACCCCGATGCCGTAGCGGATCGCCCGGTCGGGGCCGGTCACGAAATAGAGCCGCCGCTCGGCCGTGTTGACAATGATGGTGCCCGGTGCCTCGTCGGTCGGATACTGCACCTCCTGCCGCCGCAGATCCTGCGGGAGCTGGTCGAGCGGGATCGCCGGGATCGCGAAAGGCCCGTCCTGGACGGCCTGGTAGATGGTGGTGTCGGCCGCAAGCGGCGCCTGCGTCTGCAGGAAGGAGGCCACCGGAGCGGCCAAAGGCGCGGGTCCCGCCGCCGGCGCGCAGGCCGCCGCCCCGAAGCCCACCGCCGCCAAGCCCACCCACTTCGCCAGCACGCCCATCGGCCACGTCCCATCCAGGACCGGAGGCATGCCCCCCGGTTTCGGCCCCGACCCTAGCCGACAACGCCGCGTAAGGTCAAAGGCTGCCTTGTCGCATGCGCGCGCGCGACGGCGCTTGCCTTCTGGAACAATCGTTCCATATTCGCGCGATGGACCAGCCCAGCGTTCCCGCTGTCGGCCCCCCGGCGACGGTCGCGGCCTTCGGCGACCGCCTCGCGGCCGTCACGCCCGCGCTGCCGCGGCGGCTGCGGCAATGCGCCGACCACGTCGCCCGGAACCTCGACCGCATCGCCGTCTCGACGGTGGCCGACCTCGCTTCGGGCGCGGGCGTGCCGCCCTCGGCGGTCATCCGCTTCTGCCAGATCATGGGATTTTCGGGGTTTTCCGACATGCAGCGGCTGTTCCGCGCGGCCTTCGTGCCGGGGCTGCCCGACTACGCCACGCGGTTGGACAACCTGAAGGCGCGGGGGCCGGGCAGCCCCGCCGCGCTGCTGGCCGAGTTCGTGGACGCCGGCCGCGCCTCGCTCGCGGCGCTGACGCGCGGCATCGACCCCGCGGCGCTGGACCTTGCGACCGCCGTGCTGGCCGCCGCGCGGACGGTCCACGTCGCGGGGTTCCGCCGCGCCTTTCCGGTGGCGGGCTACCTCGCCTACGTCTGCGAAAAGCTGTCGATCCCGGCGCTGCTGCACGACGGGGCGGGCGGGCTCGACCACCGCCATGCGCTGCGGCCGGGCGATGCGCTGGTCGCCGTCTCCTTCGCGCCCTGGGCGGCCGAGACGCGCGCGCTGGCCGACCACGCCGCCGCCGCGGGCCTTCCCGTCGTCGCGCTGACCGACCGCCCGGACAGCCCCGTCGCCGCCCGCGCCGCCGCCGTGCTGGTGGTGGAGGAGATCGACTTCGGCGCCTTCCGGTCGCTGTCGGCGACGATCGCGCTCGCCCTGACGCTCGCCGTCGCGGCCGGCGCGGCACGGCGGGGTGAATAGGGCTTCACAGGCCGGGGGCGATGGAATATTTGTTCCATAACGAGTCGGGGGAACCCATGCCCGCGCTGGACGTCATCACCCTCGGCCGCGCCTCGGTCGACCTCTACGGCACCCAGGTCGGCGGCCGGCTCGAGGACATGGGGTCGTTCCAGAAATACATCGGCGGCTCGCCCACCAACATCGCCTGCGGCGCCGCGCGGCTCGGCCTGCGCAGCGCCGTCATCACCGGCGTCGGCGACGAGCACATGGGCCGCTTCATCACCGAAGAGCTCGCCCGCAACGGCGTCTCGACCCGCGGCGTCAAGGTCGACCCCGCGCGGCTGACCGCGCTCGTCATCCTCGGCATCCGCGACGACAGGACCTTTCCGCTGATCTTCTACCGGGAAAACTGCGCCGACATGGGCCTGACGCCCGCCGACATCGACGAAGGCCTCGTCGCCGACGCCCGCGCGCTGGTCGTCACCGGCACGCACCTGTCCCACCCGATGACCGAGGCCGCGGTGGTCCGCGCGCTCGACCTCGCCCGCGCGCACGGCCTCAGGACGGCGCTCGACATCGACTACCGCCCGAACCTCTGGGGCGTCGCGGGGCATGGCGACGGCGAGAGCCGCTTCGTCGAAAGCGCCGCCGTCACCGCGCGGTTGCAGGGCCACCTGCACCGCTTCGACCTGATCGTCGGCACCGAGGAGGAGTTCCACATCGCCGGCGGCGTCACCGACACCATGGCGGCCCTGCGCGCGGTGCGCGCGACGACCCCCGCCGCGCTCGTCTGCAAGCGCGGTCCGATGGGGGCGGCGGCCTTCGCCGGCGCCATCCCCGCCACGCTCGATCAGGGCGAATCCGGCCCCGGCTGCCCGATCGAGGTCTTCAACGTCCTCGGCGCGGGCGACGGCTTCTTCGCGGGCCTGCTGAAGGGCTGGCTCGACGGTGAGCGCTGGCCGCGCGCGCTCGCCTACGCCAACGCCTGCGGCGCCTTCGCGGTCAGCCGCCACGGCTGCACCCCGGCCTATCCGTCGTGGGAGGAGCTGCGGTTCTTCCTGACCCGCGGCGTCGTCACCCCCGCCCTGCGGCACGATGCGGCGCTCGAACAGCTCCACTGGTCCACCACCCGGCGCAGGCGGTGGACCGAGGTGCGCGCCTTCGCCTTCGACCACCGCGCCCAGCTTCAGGAGATCCCCGGCGCGACCCCCGCCCGCATCGCCCGGTTCAAGGAGCTGTGCCTCGACGCCACGCTTGCGGTGGCGGACGGCCGCGACGGCTATGGCCTGCTCTGCGACAGCCGCCTCGGGCGCAGCGCGCTGCACCGCGCGGCGGGGCAGGGCCCGGATGCGAAGCTGTGGCTTGCCCGCCCCGTCGAATGGCCCGCCAGCCGCCCGCTGCGGCTCGAGCCCGAGATCGGGCCCGACTTCGGCGGGCTGGCCGAATGGCCGGTCGACCATATCGTGAAGGTCCTCTGCTTCGCCCACCCCGATGACGCGCCGGAGATGCAGGCGGACCAGGAGGCGACGCTGACCCGCCTCTTCGCCGCCTGCCGCCGCAACCGGCTCGAGATGCTGCTGGAACTCATCCCCTCCAGGGTCGGCCCGGTGGCGGACGACACGGTGGCGCGGCTGATCCACCGCACCTACGACGCGGGCATCTTCCCCGACTGGTGGAAGCTCGAGCCGATGCGCACCGCGGCGGCGTGGCAGGCGACCTGCGACGCCATTGCCGCGCGCGACCCGCACGTGCAGGGCGTCGTCGTCCTCGGCCTCGGCCAGGCGGAGGCCGACCTCGCCGCCGCCTTCGCCCTTGCCGCCCGCCAGCCGCTCGTGAAAGGCTTCGCCGTGGGCCGCACGATCCACGGCGCTGCGGGGCGCGACTGGATGGCCGGGCGCATCGACGATGCGGAGGCGGTCGCGGTGATGGCGGAAAGCTTCCGCAGGCTCTGCGGGCTGTGGGATGCGGCGAGGGGGGCGGCATGACGACGATCCGGCTCACGGCGGCGCAGGCGATGATGCGCTGGCTGGCGGTCCAGATGACCGAGGAGGGCGAGCGCTTCGTCGAGGGCGTCTGGGCGATCTTCGGCCACGGCAACGTGGCGGGCATCGGCGAGGCGCTGCACGGCATGGGCGACGACCTGCCCACCTGGCGCGGCCACAACGAACAGACCATGGCGCACGCCGCCATCGCCTTCGCCAAGGCCCACCGGCGCCGGCGCGCCATGGCCGTCACCACCTCGATCGGCCCCGGCGCGCTGAACCTGGTGACCGCGGCGGGCCTCGCGCATGTCAACCGCCTGCCGGTGCTGCTGATCCCCGGCGACGTCTTCGCGAACCGCGGGCCGGACCCGGTCTTGCAGCAGATCGAGGATTTCGGCGACGGCACCCTGTCGGTCAACGACTGCTTCCGCCCGGTCAGCCGCTACTTCGACCGCATCTCGCGGCCCGAACACCTCCTGACCGCGCTGCCCCGCGCGCTCGCCGTCATGACCGACCCCGCCGCCTGCGGCCCGGTGACGCTCGCCTTCTGCCAGGACGTGCAGGCCGAGGCCTTCGACTACCCGGCGGCGTTCTTCGCGCCGAAAACCTGGCGCATCCGCCGCCCCGCCCCCGACGCGGGCGAACTGGCCGAGGCGGTGGCGCTGCTCCGCGCCGCGAAGGCCCCGGTGATCGTCGCCGGCGGCGGCGTGATCTACGCCGAGGCCGAGGCCGACCTCGCCTCCTTCGCCGACAGCCACGGCATCCCGGTGGTCGAGACGCAGGCGGGCAAGTCGGCGCTGGCGCACGACCACCCGCTGAACTTCGGCCCGGTCGGCGTGACCGGCGCGGAAAGCGCCAACGCGGTCTGCCGCGCGGCGGACCTCGTGATCGGGATCGGCACGCGGTTGCAGGACTTCACGACGGGGAGCCGGAGTCTCTTCGCCCGCCCGGGCCGGAAGATCCTGTCGGTCAACGTCCAGCCCTTCGACGCCGCCAAGCACGGCGCGACGAGCCTCGTGTCCGATGCGCGGATCGCCCTGCAGGCGCTCGACCGGGCGCTCGGAGCGCAGAGGTGGCCGGTGCCTTCCGGCAAGGCCGGCTGGCTCGCCTCCATCGCCCCCGCGCTCGCCGCGCCCGAGGGCAACGCGCTGCCGACCGACGCGCAGGTGATCGGCGCGGTCAACCGCGCGGCGCGGGCGACGACGGTCGTCATGGGAGCCGCGGGCACCATGCCGGGCGAGCTCCACAAGCTCTGGCAGGCCGCCGCCGGCGGCTACCACATGGAATACGGCTTCTCCTGCATGGGCTACGAGATCGCGGGGGCGATGGGCATCGCGATGGCCCGGCCGCAGGCCGACGTCGTCTGCATGCTGGGCGACGGCAGCTACTTGATGGCGAACTCCGAACTCGCCACCGCCGCGATGCTGGGGATCGGCTTCACCGTGGTCGTCACCGACAACCGCGGCTACGGCTGCATCAACCGGCTGCAGCAGGCGACCGGCGGCGCACCCTTCAACAATCTTCTGGCCGACAGCCGCCGCGTCAACGCCGCCCACATCGATTTCGTGGCCCATGCCGCGAGCCTGGGGGCGCGCGCGGTCAGGGCCGACGGCATCGCGGGGCTCGAGGCCGCGCTCGCCTCCCGCGGCGGCGACCGGCCCTTCGTCATCGTCATCGACAGCGACCCCGGCCCCTCGCCCGTCGGCGGTGGCCACTGGTGGGACGTGGCGGTGCCCGAGGTCAGCCCCCGGGCCGAGGTCCGCGCGGCGCGCGCGGGGTATGAAGGCGCGCTCGCCGCCCGGCGCGGGACGGGAGTGACATGATCCGCTACGGCACCAACCCCATCGCCTGGTCGAACGACGACGACCGCTCGCTCGGCGCGCACATCAGCCTCGACACCTGCCTCGACCAGGCGGCGGCGATCGGGTTCGACGGGATCGAGAAGGGCCACAGGTTCCCCGCCGACCCGACCGGCCTGCGCGCCGTGCTGGATCCGCGCGGCCTGCGCTACGTCTCGGGCTGGCACTCGCTGAACCTGCTGACGCGAAGCCTGAACGACGAGAAGGCCGCGATGGACCCCGCGCTCGACCTTCTCGCCGCGATGGGCTGCCAGGTCATCATCGCCTGCGAGACCTCGAACGCGGTCCACGGCGACGACGCCGTGCCGCTGGCCGACCGGCCCCGCCTGGCCGAGGCCGACTGGCCCGCCTTCGGCGCAGGGGTGGAGGCGCTGGCCGCCCATGCCGCGGCGCGCGGCATCGCGCTCGTCTACCATCACCACATGGGCACGGTCGTCGAGACCGAGGCCGAGATCGACCGCCTGATGGAAGCGACCGGCCCGGCGACGAAGCTGTTGCTCGACACCGGGCACTGCGTCTTCGGCGGCGGCGACCCGGCGGCGCTGGCGCGCCGGCACATGGGCCGGGTCGGGCACATCCACGCCAAGAACGTCCGCCCCGCGGTGATGGCCGAGGCGAGGGACCGGCGCCTGAGCTTCCTCGAGGCCGTGCGCCGCGGCGTCTTCACCGTGCCGGGCGACCCCGAGGGCGGGGTGGACTTCGCCCCGGTGCTCGATGCGGCGGCGGCGCACGGCTACCGGGGCTGGCTGGTGATCGAGGCCGAGCAGGACCCGGACCTGCGCGACCCGGTCGTCTACCAGACGATGGGCCTGCGGGCCTTGCGGACGATGGCGCGCCGGGCGGGGCTGGACCGGGGCTGACGGAACGGGCGGCGGGGGCCGGCCCCCGCACCCCCGGAGTATTTGGGCCGGAAAGAGAGGGCGCGGACGTGAACTTGTTGCGGCGACCGGCAGGACCCACGGGCCGGGTTCACGCGATCACGCCCGCGGGCGCGGGCTGGGCCTATGTCGGGTTCGATCTCTGGCGGCTGGCCGACGGCGAGGCGGCGGCGGGCGCGACGGGCGAACGCGAGGTGATCCTCGTGGTGGTCGAGGGGCACGTGGCCGTCGCGGCGGCGGGGCGCGACTGGGGCCTGCTCGGCGACCGCGCCAGCCCCTTCGCGCGCACGGCGCCGCATTGCCTCTACCTGCCGCCGGGCAGCGACTGGCGCGCCGTCGGGCAGGGGCCCGCCGTGCTCGCCGTCTGCTCCGCGCCGGGCAAGGGCAACCATCCCGCGCGGCGGCTGGGGCCGGAGGGGATCGCGCTCGCGCCGCGCGGACAGGGGACGAACCGGCGCTACGTCAACGCCATCGCGATGGAGGAGCGCGACGTGGCGGACAGCCTGCTCGTCACCGAGGTCTTCACCCCGGCCGGGCACTGGTCGAGCTATCCGAGCCACCGCCACGACGCGGACGATTTTCCCCGGATGACCTACCTCGAGGAGACCTACTACCACCGCCTGGACCCGCCGCAGGGCTTCGCCATCCACCGCGTCTATACCGAGGACGGCGCGCTGGACGCGACGATGACGGTGCGCGACCACGACGTGACGCTGGTGCCGCGCGGGCACCACCCGGTCGGTGCCGCCTACGGCTACGACCTCTATTACCTCAACGTCATGGCCGGTCCGCTGCGCAAGTGGCGGTTCCAGAACGACCCGGCCCACGACTGGATCGCCCGGCGCGACGCGTGAGGCCCGCGTGTCCCGTCACTCCTGCTGCCACCAGACATCCGGCTGGAACCCGATCCAGTCGCCGTAGAGCGGCAGGCGGTCGGGGTAGCGCAGGTCGGCGCGGTGGGCGAGGCGGCTGACCCTGGAATACCAGATCGGGATGACGTAGCGCCCCGTCGTCAGCACCCGGTCGAGCGCCTGCACGCTGGCCAGATACTCGGCCGGGTCGGATGTCGCGAGCATGTTCGCGATCATCGCTTCCGCCGCCGGGCTGTCCATGCCCATCCAGTTGCGCGTGTTGGGCTCGGTCACGCCGGCCGACCCCCAGTAGAGCGTCTGCTCGTTGCCGGGGCTGAGCGACAGCGCGCGGATGTAGTGCGTCATCGCGAACTGGTAGGTGCCGGTCCTTTCGCGATACTGCGCCGAATCGACCGTGGTGATGCGGGCCTCGATCCCCAGCCGCTTCAGCGCCTCGACGTAGATGGAGGCGGCGGCGATGATGTCGTCCTGGCCGTTCTGCAGCAGGATCTCGAAGGCGAAGGGGGTGCCTTGCGCATTGCGCAGCACCCCGTCCTGCACCGTCCAGCCCGCCTCCTCCAGAAGCCCCGCCGCCGCGCGGATCTGCGCGCGGTTGGCCTCGGTCCCGTCGCCCACCGGCAGCGCGTAGGCGTCGAGCGCGCCGGGCACCAGGCTGTCCGCGAAGGGCGCGAGCAGCGCGCGCACCCGCCCCTCGGCCGGCCCCGGCCCCATGGCCAGCGTGGAGTTCGAGAAGTAGCTTTCGATCCGCGGCTGGGTGCCGCCGGTGACGGTGCGGTTGACAAGCTCGAAGTTGAAGGCGCGCAGCAGCGCGTCGCGCACCCGCCAGTCCCGGAACAGCGGGTTGCGCGTGTTCATCACGAAGCCCTCGATCCCCGACGGACGCCGGTTGGGGATTTCGGACAGCACCACCTCGCCCGACCGCACCGCGGGAAAGTCGTAGTTGGTCGCCCACTTGGCCGGGTTGCCCTCGCGGTAGCTGGTGATCTCGCCCGCCTTGAACGCCTCGAACACCACGCCCGCGTCGCCGAACCAGTCGTAGCGCACCTCGTCGAAGTTCGCCTGGCCGCGGTAGAAGGGCAGGTCCGCGGCCCACCAGTTGGGGTTGCGGACGTAGGTGATGTAGGACCCCATCTCGTAGGGCCCGACGATGTAGGGCCCCGAGCCGATGATCGCCTCGGTCGCGGTCGCGGCGAAGTCGCGGCCCTCCCACTGCGCCTTCTTCAGGATCGGCCGCAGGCCCAGGATCAGCGGCAGCTCGCGGTCGGGCGTGTTGAAGGTGAAGCGCACCGTCCGGTCGCCGATCTTTTCCGCCGTCGCGATCTTCTCCCACGCCGCCCTGTAGCGGGCGTTGCCGATGGTGCCGAGCGCCTCGACCGACCAGAGCACGTCGTCCGCCGTCACCGGGCTGCCGTCCGAGAACCGCGCCTCGGGGCGGATCACGAACTGCACGAAGCTGCGCGCGTCGTCGGTCTCGACCGATTCGGCGAGCAGGCCGTAGAGCGTGAAGGGCTCGTCGTAGCTGCGCCCCATCAGCGTCTCGACCGTCATCGCGCTGATGCCCGAGGCGGGGCTGCCCTTCTGGACGAAGGGGTTCAGCGAATCGAAGCTGCCGTTCTCGCCGAAGACGATCCGCCCGCCCTTGGGCGCGTCGGGGTTGGCATAGGGCAGCGACACAAAATCCGGTGGCAGCGCGGGGTCGCCATACATAGCGATGCCATACTGTGGTTCGGCCAGGGCGGGCAGGGCGAGCCACAGGCAGGCGAGCATGGCCGTCAGGCGGGCGGGCAGGCGGCGGGGCAGGGGTGTCACGCGGAACCTCTCCTGTTCGTGATTTGTCTTTGCGCCGACGCTACTTCCGGGACGCAGTCATTTCAAACTTTTAACTTGGCGCGGCCGGGGAAGGGGGCTATAAGGTTCCTACTGCTCGATAGGTTTCTTGCCTGTATGAAACCTGCCTCAAGAACTGAACGCCGGCCTCGCGCCGGCGTTTTTTTCATGCCCGGTGGGCTGTGAGCCATGAAAAAAGCCCCGCGGGATGCGGGGCCTTTCGGAGGCTGTCGCAGGGTTCAGATCAGGTCCGCGCCCGCGAAGTTCTGCAGGCCGATGTCCGCGATCCGGGTGTCGAGCAGCACCACCGTCATCGCGCCGTGCTGCCAGATGACGTTGCCGCCCGCCTCGCGCGCCTCCGCCAGGAACTGCCCGAACTCCGCCTCGGCGCTGCCGACGCCGCCAAGGTCGAAGCGGTCAGCGGCTTCGAAGGCCTTGATGATAAGCTCGCCGCGGCTGTCGCTGCCGAACCGGAAGGTGTCCGCCCCGGCGTTGCCCATGGCGAAGTCGCGCCCGCCGCCCGCGACGATCAGGTCGTCGCCGGCGTTCCCGATCATCACGTCGTTGCCCTTGCCCGACCGCAGCGTGTCGTCGCCCGACCCGCCGCGCATCCGGTTGTTGCCCGACAGGTCGACCAGCAGGTCGTCGCCCGCATCGCCGCGCAGCCGGTCGTCGCCCGACCCGCCGTCGAGCGTGTCAGAGCCCCGGTCGCCCCGCATCCGGTCGTCGCCGGTGTTGCCACCCATGGCGTCATCGCCGTCGCCGCCGCGCATCCGGTCCTGCCCGGTGCCGCCCTGAAGCGAATCGTTTCCGCCCTCGCCCCGCAAGCGGTCGTCGCCGCCGCGCCCCCAGATCTTTTCGCCCGCCTCGGTGCCCGCCAGCCGGTCGTCGCCCTCGGTGCCGCTGAGCGTGCGGCCCGGCGGCTGCTCCACCGCGCCCGCGTCCCGCAGCGCCTCGATCTCCGCCAGGCCCGCGCAATCCCACCGGAACGCCGCCGACAGCTCGTCGGCCAGGTAGACCAGCGCCGAGGGGTGATTCCACAGCGCCTTGCCCGTCACCGCAGCGAGCTTGGCCGCGTCGGTCATGTCGGGGTACCAGACCGTCTTGACCTCGCCCGCGCCGGGCTTGTGCAGCACCAGCGCGACCGTAACGACCGCGCCCCCCGTGATCGCGCCCGACCGCGCGTAGGTCAGCCCGCTGCCGTCGATCGTGACGTCGATCCGCGTGCCGTCGTCGCGCGTCACGGCCATCGCAAAGCGGCCGGCCGTCATCTCCCGGTCCATGGTCATCCCGGTCTCCTCCCGCATCGCTTGCCTCGATGCAGCGGGAATGCGGCGGCGGCAGGGCGGGCGCGCGGCATGTCACGGGCCTTTGCATCACCCCTCCCGCGGCCTATGCTGCGCCGCAGAAGAGAGGGAGACGCCCATGCTCGCGGGAAAGACCGCCGTCATCACCGGGTCGACCAGCGGCATCGGCCTCGGCATCGCCGAGGCGCTGGCGGCGGCGGGGGCGGGCGTGGTGCTGAACAGCTTCACCGACCGGCCCGAGGACCACGCGCTGGCCGCCGATCTCGGTCGCAGGCACGGCGTCGCCGCGCGCTACGTCGCGGCGGACATGGCCGACGGGGCCGCCTGCCGCGCGCTGGTGGCGCAGGCGGTCGCGGCCATGGGCACCTGCGACATCCTGGTCAACAACGCGGGCATCCAGCACGTGGCCCCGATCGAGGACTTCGCTCCCGACGCCTGGGACCGCGTCATCGCCATCAACCTCACCTCGGCCTTCCACACCACCGCCGCCGCGCTGCCGGGGATGCGCGCGGCGGGCTGGGGCCGGGTGATCGACGTGGCCTCCGCCCACGGGCTGACCGCGAGCCCCTACAAGGCGGCCTACGTCGCCTCCAAGCACGCGGTCGTCGGCCTGACCAAGGTCATCGCGCTCGAATGCGCGGGGCAGGGAATCACCGCCAACGCGGTCTGCCCGGGCTACGTCCTGACGCCGCTGGTGGAATCGCAGATCCCCGACCAGATGAAGACGCACGGGATGGACCGCGACACGGTGATCCGCGAGGTCATGCTCGCCCGCCAGCCCTCGCGCCAGTTCGCAACGGTGGACCAGGTGGGCGGCACGGTGGTGTTCCTCTGCTCGCCCGCCGCCGACCAGATCACCGGCACCACGATCAGCGTCGACGGCGGCTGGACCGCGCTGTGACGCCGGGCCCCGGAACCTTCGAAGGTTCCGGTCCGATGTCTTGGAAGACATCGGCGCCTCACCCGCGCAGGCCGGTCTCCTCGAGCAGCCCCCGGTCGCGCGCCTCGTAGTAGTAGCCGCGGGAATACCACATGATCGCGCGGTCCTCGTTCCCGTCGGCGACGATCCAGGCCCCGCGCAGGTAGCGCCCGGCGTAAAGCAGGTTCACCTCCGGGTCGAGCAGCTCCTCGGGCGCGCCGCGGAACCCCATCGTCCGCGCGGTCTGCGGCAGGATCTGCATCAGGCCGTAGTAGGGTCCGTTGCGCGCCGCGGGGTTGAAGCCCGACTCGCGCCGGATCACCCGGCGCATCAGGCTTTCGGGAATGCCGTGCATCGCGGCCGACCTGCGGATCATCGCGGCCAGTTCGGGCGTGTCGCCCGCGTGCGGCACCTCCCGGGCAACCTCCGGCGGCGCGCGCCGGGCGCAGCCGGCCAGCAGCGCGAGTGCGGTCAGGGCCAGCGCGGGCATGGCCAGCGTTTCACGGCGGCTTGGCATCGGGAGCCTCCCAAAGGCGCGACGAGACGGCAGGTTCCACGAAACCTGTTGACCGGCAAGCCGCAATCGGCACGAATGCGGGGCAACGCCACGGGAGGAAGGGAACCGACGTGCAGCTTGCCGACAGCCGCGAGATCCGGGCCGCGCCCGCCACCGTCTGGGCCGCGCTCTTCGACCCCGAGGTGCTGCGCCGCTGCATCCCCGGCTGCGAATCGATGTCGGGCAGCGCCGCGCAGGGCTACACGGCGGTGGTGAAGCAGAAGGTCGGCCCGGTCAGCGCGACCTTCACCGGGCTCATCACGCTCAGCGACATCGTCGAGGGCAGCGCGGTCACCCTGACGGGCGAGGGCCGGGGCGGGGCCGCGGGCTTCGCCAAGGGCAGCGCGCGGGTGACGCTCGCGCCGTCCGACATCGGCACGCGGTTGTCCTACGCGGTCGACGCCGCGGTCGGCGGCAAGCTCGCGCAGCTCGGCAGCCGGCTGATCGACGGCTTCATGCGCAAGGTCGCCGACCAGTTCTTCGCCAACCTCCAGGACGCGGTCGAGGCCCCGTCCGAGGCCGAGGTGGCGGACGCCGGCGGCGCGCCGAAGCGGGGATGGTTCCGGCGCATGATCGGGGCCTGACGGGGGACACATCGGGGCGGCAACGCCCCCATCTGGTTGGGGAGGATCGGATGGCACGGGTCACGATGACCGTCAACGGCAAGGCCGTTTCGGGCGAGGTCGAGGGGCGCACGCTCCTGTCGGCCTTCCTGCGCGAGGGGCTGGGGCTGACCGGCACCCATGTCGGCTGCGACACCAGCCAGTGCGGTGCCTGCGTGGTGCACCTCGACGGGCAGCCGGTGAAAAGCTGCAGCGTGCTCGCGATCGACGCGGCCGGGGGCGAGGTCCGCACGATCGAGGGGATGGCGAACCCCGACGGCTCGCTCTCGGTCATCCAGGCGGCGTTCCAGGAGCACCACGGGCTGCAATGCGGCTTCTGCACCCCCGGCATGGTGATGAGCGCGGCGGCGCTTCTCGCGCACACCCCGCGCCCGACCGAAGGCCAGGTGCGCCACGCGCTGGAAGGCAACATCTGCCGCTGCACCGGCTACCACAACATCGTCAAGGCGGTGCTGGCGGCCAGCGGCCAGACGGCGATCGCGGCGGAATGACAACGGGTTCGCGCGCGGTCTTCGCGCTGCATGTGAAGGGAGGCGACTGACATGCCCAAGGATGGCGGCATCGGCGACGCGACCGTGCGGCGCGAGGACATCCGGTTCCTGACCGGCAAGGGGCGCTACACCGCCGACATCACGCTGCGGGGCCAGGCCCATGCCGTGTTCCTGCGGTCCGAGGTCGCGCACGGGCGGATCGACGGCATCGACACCGCGGCGGCGCTGGCCATGCCGGGGGTGCTCGCGATCATGACCGGGGCCGACTTCGCCGCGATGGGCGGCAACCCCGCCGGCTGGCACATCCCCTCCCGCGACGGCAGCGCCATGCGCGAGCCGAAGCGCCCCGTGCTCGCCCACGGCAAGGTCCGCCACGTCGGCGACGCCTACGCCATCGTGGTGGCCGAGACGCTCGACCAGGCCCGCGACGCGGCCGCGGCGGTGGTGGCCCGCATCACCGAACTCCCCGCCATCACCGACATGGCCCGCGCGGTCGCCGACCCCTCCCACCGCGTCCACGACGAGATCGACGGCAACGTGGCCTTCGACTGGGGCTGGATCGAGGACAACCGCGCCAAGGTCGACGCGGCCTTCGCCGCCGCCCCCCACGTCACCACGCTGGACCTCGTGAACAACCGCCTCGCCCCGAACGCGATGGAGACGCGCGCGAGCATCGGCGACTACGACCCCGGCACCGGCGACTACAAGCTCTATACCACCAGCCAGAACCCGCACCTGACGCGCCTCCTCATCGCGGCCTTCGTGATGGGCATCCCCGAGAACAAGCTGACCGTCGTGGCCCCCGACGTGGGCGGCGGCTTCGGGTCGAAGATCTACCACTACGGCGAGGAAGCCGCGGTGCTGGCGGCGTCGAAGGCGCTCGGCCGGCCGGTGAAGTGGGTCGCCGACCGCAGCGAGGCCTTCCTGTCCGACGCGCACGGCCGCGATCACGTCACGAAGATCCAGCTCGCGACCGACGCGCAGGGCAACTTCCTGGCCATCCGCACCGAGACGCTGGCGAACGTGGGCGCCTACCTCTCCAACTTCTCGACCGCGACGCCCACCTTCCTGCACGGCACGCTGATGGCCGGACCCTACAGGACCCCGCTCGTCTATGTGAACGTCAAGGCCGTCTTCACCAACACCGCCCCGGTCGACGCCTACCGCGGGGCCGGGCGGCCCGAGGCGACCTTCAGTCTGGAACGGGTGATCGACAAGGCCGCGCAGGAGCTCGGGATCGACCCGCTGGAGATCCGGCGGCGCAACCTGCTGACCCCCGACCAGTTCCCCTACACCACCCCCGTCGGGCTCGTCTACGACACCGGCAACTACCAGGCGACGCTGGAGAAGCTGATCGAGATCGGCGACCTCGCGGGGTTCGAGGCGCGCGCCGCAGCCTCGAAAGCCAAGGGCAAGCTCCGCGGCCTGGGCCTTTCCACCTGGATCGAGGCCTGCGGCATCGCCCCCTCCCACCTCGTCGGCGTCCTCGGGGCGCGCGTCGGCCTCTACGACGCCGCCACCGTGCGGGTGAACGCGACCGGCAACATCAGCGTCATGACCGGCGCGCACAGCCACGGGCAGGGGCACGAGACCGCCTTTCCGCAGATCGTGGCCGACATGCTGGGCGTGCCCGCATCGTCGGTGGAGATCGTCCACGGCGACACCTCGAAGATCCCCTTCGGGATGGGCAGCTACGGCTCGCGCAGCCTCGCCGTCTGCGGCACGGCCATCGTCAAGGCGGTGGACAAGATCATCGCCAAGGGCAAGAAGATCGCCGCCCACATGCTCGAGGCCGCCGAGGGCGACATCGAGTTCAGGGACGGCAGGTTCACCGTCGCCGGCACCGACCGCGCCAAGACCTTCGGCGAGATCGCGTTTTCCGCCTACGTTCCCCACAACTACCCGCTCGAGACGCTCGAGCCGGGGCTGGAGGAGACGGCCTTCTACGACCCCGCCAACTTCACCTACCCCGCCGGTGCCTATGCCTGCGAGGTCGAGGTGGACCCCGACACCGGTCATGTCACCATCGCCAAGTTCACCTGCGCCGACGATTTCGGCAACGTCATCAACCCGCTGATCGTCGCGGGGCAGGTCCACGGCGGGGTCGCGCAGGGCATCGGCCAGGCGCTGCTGGAAAACGTGGCCTACGACGAGAACGGCCAGCTCCTGACGGCCAGCTACATGGACTACGCCATGCCGCGCGCCGACGACGTGCCCTTCTACACCGTCGACCATTCCTGCAACACGCCCTGCACGCACAACCCGCTCGGGGCCAAGGGCTGCGGCGAGGCGGGGGCCATCGGCTCGCCGCCCGCGGTGGTGAACGCGGTGGTCGACGCGCTCCGGCGCGGGGGCCACAAGGTCAGCCATATCGACATGCCGGTCAGCCCCTCGCGGGTCTGGGCCGCGATGCAGGGGGCGTGAGATGCAGGACTTCGATTTCGTCAAGCCCGCCACCGTGCAGGACGCGGTCGCGGCGCTCGGCCGGGCGGGGGCGCAGCCGCTCGCGGGCGGGATGACGCTGATGCCCGCGCTGAAGGCCCGGCTCGCGGCCCCCGCGGTGCTGGTCAGCCTGTCGGGCATCGCCGAGATGCGCGGCGTCTGCATGGGGCCGGACGGCCTGTCGATCGGCGCGGGCACGCCGCACGCCACCGTCGCGCGCGAGGCCGCCGCGCATTACCCCGCGCTTGCCGTGCTGGCCGGGGGGATCGGCGACCCGGCGGTCCGCTCGCGCGGCACGATCGGCGGCTCGCTCGCCAACGACGACCCCTCGGCCTGCTGGCCCGCTGGCGTGCTGGGCGGCAACGCGACGGTCCACACCGACCGCCGCCGCATCGCCGCCGACGCCTTCTTCCAGGGCCTCTTCACCACCGCGCTGGAGGACGGCGAGGTCATCACCAGCGTGACCTTCCCGATCCCGCGCCAGGCCGCCTACGTCAAGTTCGCCCAGCCCGCCAGCCGCTTCGCCCTGACCGCCGTCTTCGTCGCCCGCTTCGCGGGCGGCGTCCGCGTCGCGGTGACGGGCGCGAGCCAGGACGGCGTCTTCCGCTGGACCGCGGCCGAGGCGGCGCTCACGGCCAGCTTCACGCCCGCGGCGCTCGACGGGCTGGCGCTCGACCCCGCCCACATGATCGCCGACCTGCACGGCCCGGCCGCCTACCGCGCGCACCTGGCGGGCGTGCTGGCGCGGCGGGCGGTGGCGGCGGCGGGGTAGGGCGCGCCCGCGGCAAGGCCCGGGCCAAAGCGTCGCAACGGCGGCCAAGCCGTTGCCGCAGAACGGGAATCATGGGATCATGCGGTGTGATTGCGGGACGAGTGACCGACCTTCGACTTCAACATCTATCCGTCTACGTCGGCCGCGGCAGCTTCGACAACCACGCCGAATACCTGGCGCTTCACGGGGCCGAGCGGATCATCGCCGAGATGCCCCGCCCCCGCATCTCGGCCCGCCGCCAGCTGCCCGCGGCGCTGGCCGCCCGCTTCGGCATCGCGGGCTTCGGCGACGACGTCGAGGCCGAGGCCGACGCGCTGACGGCCCGCCTCGCCGTCGCCTGACGCCCGATGCACCCGCCCGGTCCGGGCGGGTGCGCCCCGCGCACACGGATGGTCGGATATGGCGGAGAGGGTGGGATTCGAACCCACGGTGGGCGCAAACCCACAACGGTTTTCGAGACCGCCCCGATCGACCGCTCCGGCACCTCTCCGCGCTTGGGGGTCGTCGCGCGGCGGGATAGCCGGGGGCGCTCGGCGGCGCAAGGGGAAAACGGCGTCGTGACTTGGCACGCGCGGGGCGCGCGCCTAGCTTGGACGCAACCCCCATGAGGTCCCGATGCCCCTGCGCCCGTTCCTGACCGCCCTCTGCCTCGCGCCCCTGGCCGCCTCCCTGACCGTCGTGCCGCTCCGGGCGCAGTCGGCCCCCGGCCCCGAGGTCGCGGCGCTGGTCGACGCGCTGATGCTGCCCGAGACCTTCGCCGTCATGCGCGACGAAGGCCTCGCCGCCGCCGCCGAGATGGCCGGGACGATGTTCCCCGGCGGCCCCGGCGCACGCTGGGACGCCAGGGTCGCGGCGATCTACGACACCGCCGCGATGCAGGACCGCTTCACCGCGCGCTTCGCCGCCGAGATGGCCGACGCCCCCGCGCTCGCCGCCCAGGCGACCGAGTTCATGGCCTCGCCCCGCGGCGTGCGCATCCTGACGCTGGAGCTCGAAGGCCGCCGCGCGCTTCTCGACACCGCGGTCGAGGATGCGGCGAAGCTCGCGGCCGACCGCGCCCGCGCCGACATGGACCCCCGCATGGTGCTGATCGACGACATCGTCGCGTCGGGCGACCTGATCGAACAGAACGTGGCCGGGGCGCTCAACGCCAACCTCGCCTTCTACCAGGGCATGGCCGACGGCGGCGCGCTGCCCGACATGGACGAAGGCATGATGCTGTCCCAGGTCTGGGCCAGCGAGCCGCAGGTCCGCGCCGACATGCAGGACTGGGTCTACCCCTACCTTCTCTTCGCCTATGCGCCGCTCGCCGACGCCGACCTCGAAGCTTACGTGGCCTTCTGGAACTCCGAGGCGGGCCAGAAGCTGAACCTCGCGCTGTTCGCGGGCTTCGACGCGGCCTTCACGCCGATCTCGCGCGATCTCGGCCGGGCCGCGGCGCTGATGATGCAGGGCAGCGACATCTGACCGAATCCGCTTGACGGCACCCGCCCCCGGGGTCATATCGCGCCCGTCCGGCGGGGCCCCCGCGCTCCGGCCGGGCAGCCATGTGCAACACCGCCCCCGACCGGGGGCGCGCTGTCCGAAGGCGGGTGCCACACCCCCGAACGCCGGAAGCTCCGGGGCCGCAGGACGCGACGAACGGGAAGGAACAGACCGATGTTCGCGGTCCTCAAGACCGGCGGCAAGCAGTACCGGGTCGAACCCGGCGACGTGCTGCGCGTCGAGAAGCTCGACGCAATCGCCGGCGCCAAGGTGCAGTTCAACGACATCCTGATGATCGGGGCCGAGGCCGTGACGGTCGGCAGCCCGCTCGTCGCGGGCGCGGCCGTGCAGGCCGAGGTGATCGACCAGATCAAGGGCGAAAAGACGATCCACTACGTCAAGCGCCGCCGCAAGCACTCGTCGCAGCGGACCAAGGGCCACCGCCAGCACCTGACGCTGCTGCGCGTGACCGACATCCTCGCGACCGGCGCGGATGCGACCGGCGTGGCGGCGGCGACCGGCACGGCGCAGGCGCGGCGCGGCGCGCACCAGACGGGCGCGGCACCGGCGTCCGCCCCCGCGGCGGCGGCTCCCGTGGCGGCGGCTCCCGTGGCCGAGGTGCCCAAGGCGAAACGCGCCCCCAGGGCGAAAGCGGAGTAACGTCACATGGCACAGAAGAAAGCAGGCGGCTCGACACGCAACGGCCGCGATTCGGCCGGCCGGCGGCTCGGCGTCAAGCTCTACGGCGGCGAGGCCGCGATCCCCGGCAACATCATCGTCCGCCAGCGCGGCACCACGTGGTTTCCCGGCCATGGCGTCGGCATGGGCCGCGACCACACGATCTTCGCCACCGTCGAGGGCCGCGTGACCTTCAAGAAAGGCCTCAAGGGCCGCACCTTCATTTCGGTGCAGCCCGTGCAGGACGCCGCCGAGTAGCCGATCCTTTACACATCGCGTCTAAGCGGGGGGTCGGCGGAAAGCGCCGGCCCCCCGTGATCTTTTCGGGGTTTCGGGCGGCCATGACATCGCCCCGGCAGGCCGGTATCCCCCATGCGAGGAGGCATGGCGAGAATGATGACCCAGACGACGACGGCCGCGCCCGCGCCGGTGCTGCCCCCCATCGCGGCCGCCCGCGTCACCCTGCGGGCCGCGCGGCGGTCCGATACCGGGCTCTTCCGGCTCTACGCCGGCGACCGCCGGGTGGCCGAGGCGACGCAGGGCATCCCCCACCCCCTGCCGCCCGGCGCGGCCGAGGCCTATGTCGCCCGCGCCATCGCCGCGAACCCGGCCGACGAGATCCGCGTGATCGACGGCACCCCCGGCGGGCTGCCCGAGGTGCTGGGCGTCGTCTCGCTGAAGCGGATGGACCGCGACCAGTCCGAGGTCGCCTTCTGGGTCGCCCCCGCCTTCTGGAACCTCGGCATCGCCTCCGAGGCGCTCGAGGCGCTGGTCGCCGCCAACCCGCAGAACAGCCGAACGCTGTTCGCCGAGGCCTTCCAGGACAACCCCGGCTCCGCCCGCGTGCTGACCAACGCGGGCTTCCAGTATCTCGGCGACGCCGAGGCCTTCAGCGTCGCCCGGGGGGCCCGCGTGCCGACCTGGACCTACCTGCGGCGGCTCGCAGCGCGCAACGCGCAGCCCGGTTGACGCGGCGATGCCGTGCGTCGGCGGAAGACGCCCGGAAGACACCTGGAAGACACGTTGCGGCAGGGGGCCGCAAACGGTAAACGCCCCGCCCGCAAGGGTTTGCGGGCCGACGTTCACGGCGCGGCGGGCACCGCCGGATCCTTCGGATTGGGATACACCAGCCCCGCCGAGATGATGAGCTTGGCCGCATCCTCCAGGCTCATGTCCAGCATGATGATGTCCGCCGCGCGCACCCAGACCAGGTAGCCGCTCGTCGGGTTCGGCGTGGTGGCGACGAAGACGGTCAGCACCTCGTCCTCGGGCGGGTAGGGCAGGCGGGCCTTGACCTCGCCCTTCACGCGGCCGGCCACGAAGCCCACGGTCCAGACGTCCTTGCGGGGGTATTCGATCAGGCAGGCGCGGTCGAACTTCTGTTCGCCTTGCGAAAACACCGTCTGCGCGATCTGCTTCAGCCCGTTGTAGACCGACCGCACGACCGGCATCCGCTCCACCAGGACTTCGGTCCAGTGCAAGAGCGCGCGGCCGAAGAAGCCCTTGGCGAACCAGCCGACCAGCGTGGTGAACACCAGGAAGATGACGACGCCCAGGCCGCGGATGTTGTAGCCCCAGTCCTCGCCCAGCCACCACCGCATCAGCGCGTCGGGGTGCCAGGCCGCAGGAATGGCGGGCAGGACCCAGGCGTCGATCCAGCCGACCACGGCCCAGATCAGCCAGATCGTCAGCGCGATCGGCAGCACCACCACCAGTCCCGTCAGGAACGAGGTCCTGAGGCCCGACAGCAGCGGGCGGCGGCGATGGGGATCGTCGGTCATCGCGGCACCTTAGGCGGGCCCGCCGCCGTCCGCCAGCGCGCGCGCGATGGCCGCGGCGAGGCGCGCGTTGTTCAGGACCAGCGCGATGTTGGCCGCGAGCGACCGCCCCCCGGTCAGCGCGAAGATCCGTTGCAGCAGGAACGGCGTCACGGCCTTCGCCGCCACCCCCTGCGCCGCCGCCTCGGCCAGCGCCTGCGCGACCACGGGGCCGATCACCTCGCGCGGAATCTCGTCCGCGACCGGGATCGGATTGGCCACCAGTTGCCCCCCCGGCAGGCCGAGGCTTGCCCGTATCCGGTGCGCGGCGGCGATGTCCTCGGCCCGGTCCATCCGCAGCGGCGCGCGCAGCCCGCTGTCGCGCGACCAGAAGGCGGGCAGCGCGTCCTGCCCGAAGGCGATGACCGGAACGCCTTGCGTTTCAAGCACTTCCAGCGTCTTCGGCAGGTCGAGGATGGCCTTCGCCCCGGCGCTCACCACCGTCACCGGCGTCTGCGCCAGCTCCATCAGGTCGGCCGAGACGTCGAAGGATGCCTCCGCCCCCCGGTGCACCCCGCCGATCCCGCCGGTGGCGAAGACCGCGATCCCGGCCAGGCGCGCGCAGATCATCGTCGCCGCGACCGTGGTGGCCCCCGTGGCCCCGGTGGCGAGGCAGACCGCAAGGTCGGCGCGCGACAGCTTCATCACCCCCGTCGCGCGTCCCAGCGCCTCCAGCTCCGCCGCCGCCAGCCCGATGCGGATGCGCCCGGCCATGACCGCGACGGTCGCGGGCACGGCCCCGGCGTTGCGCACCTCCGCCTCCACCGCGCGGGCGGTTTCCACGTTCTGGGGCCAGGGCATGCCATGGGTGATGATCGTCGATTCCAGCGCGACGATGGCGCGGCCTGCGGCGCGGGCGGCGGCGACCTCGGGGGAGAAGGTCAGCACGCCACGTCCGAGGGCACCGGGTCGCGCCCGCCGACATAGGCCGCGGCGCAGGCGAGCGCGCGGGGCAGGGCGGTCTCGCGCGGGACGCCCGCCCGCGTCAGGACGATATGCGCGGCCATGAAGGTGTCGCCCGCGCCGGTGACCCGCCGCGCCTCGACCTCCGGCGGCCGCGCGGTGACGATGCCGCCGCCCTGCCGGCCCCAGGCCCCGGTTTCGGCCCCGTGGGTCACGCAGACCTCGGCCGCACCGGCGGCGAGCAGCCGCGCCGCCGCCTCGGGCGCGCTGCGGGCAAGGTGGCCGGACAGCAGGTTCGCCTCCTCGAGGTTGACATACAGCGTCGCACGCGGATGCGCGAGGAAGGGCCGCAGCCGTTCGGCCTTGCCGGGGCTCGCCGGGGCCACGCGCAGATCGGCCTGCGAAAACAGCGGGCTGGCGGCGATGGTCGTCAGCAGCGCCTCGGTCAGGTTGCCGTCCAGCGCGACCGGCCCCGCCCATGGCGCGGCCTCCGACCCGATCCGCCCGTCGGCCAGCGGGGCGAGGATCGCCGCCCCCGCGGCCTCGAGCGAATGGGCATCGGCGATGGCGGCGATCAGGCCGTTCGCGCCCTCGATCGCCATGTAGCGGTCGGTCGGCCGGTCGCTGCGGTGGACGCAGGCCACGTCCATCCCCAGCGCGGCCGCCCGCGACAGAAGCTCGTCGCCCTCCGCGTCGCGGCCCATCGCGGTCAGCAAGCCCGGCCGCAGCCCCAGCCGCGCCAGCGCCATCGCGATGTTCATCGCGACCCCGCCGGGCAGTCGGCTGATGCGGCCCGGCACGTCGGCGCCCAGCGCCATCCGGCGCGGCGCGCGGCCGATGATGTCCCACAGGACCGACCCGATGCAGAGGATCTCCATCCTCCCCTGTTGCCGCGCGCCGCGCCCCGGCGCAAGCCGCAGTTCGTGAACTGGACTTGCGCCGATCCGTGCTACCTTGCCGCGGACAGGGCGCGACGCAGCCCGGGCGCCTCTGGCCGAGCCGGAAACAGTCCTTCACCCCCACAGCCGGGCTGTCGGAAGGAACTGGAATGTCTGACACCATCGGAAACCCGCTGTCCTGGGCAGCGCAGGCGGTAGGCTCCGGCTTCGGCTACCTGCGCGAGGTCGGCGAGGACGCCCGCCTGCGCGAGGCCGTCCCGCCCGCCGTGCAGCGCCTGACCACCGCCGACCTGCGCCAGGCCTTGCGCAAGGGGCTGGCGGACATGGAGTTCTTCCGCAGCGACGTGATCTTCGTCTGCCTTCTGTATCCGATCCTCGGGATCACCATGGCGGCGCTGGCGCTGCAGGGGGATTACCTGCACCTGCTCTTCCCCGCCATCGCGGGCTTCGCGCTGGCCGGCCCCGTGGCGGCCGTCGGCCTGTACGAGATGTCGCGGCGGCGCGAGCGCGGCGAGCCGACCTCGTGGGCCGCGCTGTTCGACGTGGCGGCGAGCCCGCGGTTCGGCGCGATCATGCTGCTGGCGCTGTTGCATGGCGTGGTGTTCCTCGCCTGGATCGTGTCGGCCGACGTGATCTGGCGCGCGACGCTGGGCGCGATGCCCGCGGGCGGCCTCTGGGCGCTGCCGGGGGCGGTCCTCGGCTCCGGCGCCGGCTGGGCGCTGCTGGTCGTGGGCTGCGGGGTGGGCTTCCTCTTCGCCGTGCTGGTCCTGGCGATGAGCGTGGTGAGCTTCCCGCTGCTGCTGGACCGCAACGTGGGGCTGGCGCAGGCCATCGGCACCTCGATCGCCGTCGCGCGGGCGAACCCGCGGGTGGTCGCGACCTGGGGGCTGATCGTCGCGGGGCTGCTGGCGCTGGGGTTCATCCCCTTCATGCTGGGGCTCGTGATCGTCATGCCGCTGCTCGGCCATGCGAGCTGGCACCTCTACCGCGCGGCGGTGCGCTGACGCAGAGGTTGGCGGGGGGTTTCACACCCCCCGCACCCCCCGTGGAGTATTTGAGCCGGAAAGAGGGGGCAGAGTTTGGCCTTGCGCTTGCGCGCGGGGCAGGGTAACGCCGCGCCACTTCACAGGTCCGGGACGGGCCTGCGGGCGAGACACCCCCGCAGGTCCACCGGTTGCCCCGATCAGGGGTGAAACCCCGGGCCGAGGCGCGAAACCGGAAAGGATACCAGGCATGGCGCTGCCCGACTTCACCATGCGTCAGCTTCTCGAAGCTGGCGTGCACTACGGCCACCAGACGCAACGCTGGAACCCCCGCATGGGCGAGTTCATCTACGGCGAACGAAACGGCATCCACATCATCGACCTGACGCAGACCGTCCCGCTGCTGGACCAGGCGCTGAAGGTCGTCCGCGACACGGTCGCCAGGGGCGGGCGCATCCTGTTCGTCGGCACCAAGCGGCAGGCGCAGAAGGCGGTGGCCGAGGCCGCCGAGAAATGCGCGCAGTATTACATGAACCACCGCTGGCTCGGCGGCACGCTGACCAACTGGAAGACGGTCAGCCAGTCGATCAACCGGCTGAAGCAGATCGACCAGCTGATGGCCGACGGGGCCGAGGGGCTGACCAAGAAGGAACGGCTGAACATCGAGCGCGAGCAGGGCAAGCTGCAGGCCTCGCTCGGCGGCATCCGCGAGATGGGCGGCGTGCCGGACCTGCTGTTCGTGATCGACGTGGGCAAGGAGGACCTCGCGGTGCTCGAGGCCAACAAGCTCGGCATCCCGATCGTGGCGGTGGTCGACACCAACTGCTCGCCCAAAGGCATCACGCACGTCATTCCCGGCAACGACGACGCGGCGCGCGCGGTGGCGATGTACTGCGACCTCGTGGCCCGCGCCGCGCTCGACGGGATGAGCGCGCAGCTCGGCGCCGCCGGGGTGGACCTCGGCGCGCTCGACACCGCACCGGACGAGAACGCGACGGCCGACGCCTGAGCGGCGCGCCCCGTCACGACACCTTCGCGCGGCGGTGCCATCCGCCGCGCATGGCAGATTTCCAGGAGACAGCGATGACCACGATCACCGCCCAGATGGTGAAGGAACTGCGCGATTCGACGGGCGCGGGGATGATGGATGCCAAGAAGGCGCTGACCGAGACGGCCGGCGACATGGAGGCCGCGGTCGACTGGCTGCGCACCAAGGGCCTGGCCAAGGCGGCCAAGAAGGCCGGTCGCGTCGCCGCCGAGGGGCTGGTCGGCGTGGCCGTCCGGGGCGGGGTGGGCGTCGCGGTCGAGGTGAACTCCGAGACCGACTTCGTGGCCAAGAACGGCGATTTCCAGAGCCTGGTGCGCGGGATCACCGAGGCCGCGCTGGACGCGGTCGACGTGGATGCGCTGAAAGCCGCATCCTACGACGGCAATACGGTCGAAGGTGCGGTCACCGCCGCCATCGCCACGATCGGCGAGAACATGACGCTGCGCCGCATGGCCAAGGTCCAGGGCGACAGCGTGGCGGCCTATGTCCACAACGCCGCCGCCGACGGCCTGGGCCGGATCGGCGTGCTCGTGGGCGTGAAGGGGCAGGACAAGGCGGGCATCGCCAGGCAGATCGCGATGCACATCGCGGCCTTTGCGCCCGCCTCGCTGAGCGAGAAGGACCTCGACCCCGCGGTGATCGAGCGCGAGAAGAAGGTGCTGTCGGACCAGGCGCGCGAGTCGGGCAAGCCCGAGGCGGTGATCGAGAAGATGATCGTCGGCCGCATGGCCAGGTTCTACGAAGAGGTCACGCTCTTGGGCCAGAAGTTCGCGATGAACAGCGACATCACCGTGGGCCAGGCCGCGCGCGAGGCGGGCGTGGAGGTCACGGGCTTCGTCCGCATGGCGGTGGGCGAGGGGATCGAGAAGGAAAAGGAAGACTTCGCCGCCGAGGTCGCGAAGGCGCTGGAGGATGCCGGCCCGGCGAAGCCGTAAGCGCACCGCGTCCCGGCGCAGGCCGGGACCTCGTGCGGCGAAGGAAAAGGCGCCCCCCTCGCGGAAGGCGCCTCTGTCCTTGCCCGGCATGGCGCTTGGGGATGCGGCAGGTTGCCAGGGACGATGACCCGACGTTAACCGAATCGGCGCAGAAGGACAGTCAGGTATTTCTGACCGTCATGTCGACCGGCACGGCCGTCGCCGGGTCGCCCTGGAAGATGATGTTCATCAGCGCCGACTTGGCGACGGCTTGCGCCGTCGTCTCGACGTCGAGCGCCTCGCGGGCGAGCCGCAGGTGCTTTTCCACCATCGCCGGGCTGACGCCCATCAGGATCGCCACGTCCTGCATCGTCTTGCCGTCGGCCACCCACTCCAGCGCCTCGCGCTGCCGCGCGGTCAGGGCGCGTCGGCCGACCGCGCCGGGCAGGGCCGCGATCTTCAGGTGCATGATGTGGGCGATGGCGAGGATCTCGGTCCGCCGCTCGGCCCAGATCGCCTCCACGTCGGCGTGCGTCATGCCCTTGTCGGCGATCAGCCCCAGCGCGCCCTTGGACCGGGTGGAGGTCACCGGAAAGCTGACCCCGATGCCCGCCACTACGCCCATCTGGATGTTGAGCCGCACCGCCTCCATCTCCTCGGGCGAGAGGCGTTTTTCGGCATAGGCCTTCTCGACCCAGGCCCAGGTGCAGGCGCCTTCGTTGCGGATGGCCCAGCGGTAGGCCGGGGTGCGGGCGTAGAAGCCGCCGCGGAAATACATCCGCACGTATTCGGGATCGGCGGTGGACAGAAAGACCGCGTCGTCGGGGTCGCCCACGTTGTTGGCATAGAGGAACCGCGTCAACCCGTAGTTGACCCGGCTGAACCCGAGCGTGCGGAAATGCGCGACGGCGAAACCCCAGACCTTCTCGATCCGCTTCGTTTCCGCCATGCGGACAAGCAGGGAAAGAACGTCGGACACGCCCGGACCTTTCAGCCAATCATCCCCGTGGCAGGGTCATAGCGCCTGACGCCGGGGCATGTCACGAAAAAATGAGGCGATGGCGTCGATCAACTGCAGGTGGTGGTCGAACGTCAGATCCGCCGCGACCGGGCCGTGGCGGTAGCCGCCCGTGAACAGCGCGAAGGGCAGGGCGGCGGCGTGCGCGGTCTGCGCGTCGACCTCGCTGTCGCCGACGTAGAGCGGGTTGCGCGCCCCCAGGGCCTGCACGGTGTGCAGCAGCGGCGCGGGGTCGGGCTTGCGGACGGGCAGGCTGTCGCCGCCCGTGACCGCCGCGAAGGACAGGCCGAAATGGTCGAGGATGGCCCGCGTCGCCCGCAGCGGCTTGTTCGTGCAGATGCCGAGCGGCAGGGGGGCCAGCGCCGCCAGCATCCCGCGGACGCCGGGGTAGAGCGTGGTGCGCGCGAAGGACGTCTCGTAGACGGCGAGGAGACGGCGCAGGATGTCGGGCGCGAGCGCCGGGTCCATGCCCCTTGCGGAAAGGGCGCGCGCCACCAGCACCGGCGCGCCGTTGCCCACGAGGCCCGTGACCTCCGCTTCGGAAAATGGCGCAACGCCATGTGCTTGCAGCGCATCGTTCAGCGCGCCCGCGATCTCGGGCACGGAGTGGATCAGGGTGCCGTCGAGGTCGAAGATGATCGCGTCAAACGTCAGCGGCATCGCGCAGGGCCTTGAGATTGCCTGCATATCGCGCGGCACCGCCGGCGAAGACCGCCGAGCCCGCGACGAGCACGTCGGCCCCGGCGGCGGCCACGCGCGGGACGGTGGCAGGGGTGATGCCGCCGTCGGCCTGGAGCCGGATCGGCCGGTCGCCGATCATCGCGCGCAGCGCCGTGATCTTGGCGACCGCGCTGTCGATCAGCGCCTGGCCGCCGAAGCCGGGGTTGACGGTCATCACGCAGACGAGGTCCAGCATGTCCAGAAGCTGCGCCACCGCATCGAGTCCGGTGCCCGGATTGATCGCGAGCCCCGCCTTTATTCCATGCGCGCGAATGGCTTGCAGCGTGCGGTGGATGTGCGGGCCGGCCTCGGCATGGGCGGTGATGATGTCGGCACCGGCACGGGCGAAGGCATCGATCCACGGATCCACCGGCGCGATCATCAGGTGCACGTCCATCGTTCCCGCGATGTGCGGCCGCAGCGCCGCGCACATCTGCGGGCCGAAGGTGATGTTCGGGACGAAATGGCCGTCCATCACGTCGACATGCACCCAGTCGACGCCCGCCGCACCGACGTCACGGCAGGCTTCGCCCATGGCCGCGAAGTCGGCGGCGAGGATGGAGGGGGCGATGGTGACGGTCATGGCGCAGGTCTAGCGGGGACGGCGGGCGTGGTCCACCACGGGTTGCTTTACATAATCTTGCTTATCGGACAAAGCGATGCGCTACAGCGTCTGCCCTGCAACGAAACGCAATGGACGGCTGGCGCGCCACGTTCGACGAAGATGAGCACTATGTCTACGCCATCGCGCTACCCTGACGCGCGCCTCTGATCCGAGCCCCGTCCCGCTCGTCAGCACGCGCAACGGCCGCCGAGTGCAACGCAGCGGCCGTCGCCTTTCGGCGTTGATCATTCTGCGGCTCGGCCCTACCATCACGCCGCTTCAGCGGCACCGAATCTTAAGGTGCTTGGAAGCAAGAGTTTGAACGGAATGTCGGCTCGGGCCGAGGCGATCGTCGTCCCGATAGCCAGCTACGCGCGAACCGACCAGGGGGGCGGGTGGTTTGCGTGGACCAAGACGTAGCAGCCAGGGCTAGAAGGCTGTCAAATTTTGTCTGGCAGATCGCCGAGACGCTCAGAGGCGATTTCAAGCAGTCAGAGTACGGCAAGGTCGTCTTGCCCTTTGTCGTCCTACGCCGCCTCGACTGCATCCTTGAACCCACGAAAGACGCGGTTCTAAAGGCTCATGCCGCGTTGCCTGCCGGCATCGACGAACAAACCCGTGACATGATGCTGTCCGGCGCGGTCGGCAGCGGAGTCCGCGTTTACAACACGAGCCAGCTCACTTTCGCCAAGATCAAGGCTCAAAATCCCGCTGACGTTCACAAGAACCTTATCGCTTACATTACGGCATTCTCCGACTCGGTTCGAGACGTCTTTCTCGACAAATTCCTCTTTACTGACCAGCTAAAGCGGCTCGGCGAGGCTGCCATCCTGTGGAAGGTCTTCGAGCAGTTCGCTACGCTAGACTTGCGACCCGAGGCCGTCTCGACGCTGGAGATGGGCTACCTTTTCGAAGACCTGATCCGTCGCTTCTCTGAAATTTCCAATGAAACGGCAGGTGAGCATTTCACTCCCCGCGAGGTGATCCGTCTGATCGTGGACCTCATCATCGTCAACGACGATGACAAGCTGCGGGGCAAGGGCATCATTCGGCAAATCTATGATCCGGCGTGTGGCACGGGCGGGATGCTCGCGCTCGCCGAAGAGGCGCTAAAGGACTTCAACCCCGATATCCGCGTGGAGCTCTTTGGCCAGGAGCTGAACGGTGAGTCCTTCGGCATTTGCAAGTCCGACATGCTGGTGACGGGTCATGATCCCGAAAACATCGCCTTCGGCAACACGCTGACCCAGGACGCCCACAAGGACCGGCGCTTTCACTACATGCTCTCCAATCCGCCTTATGGCGTGGACTGGAAAAAGTATCAGGAGCCGATCAAGGAGGAAGCGGCGACACTCGGCAAAGAGGGCCGTTTCGGCGCAGGTCTGCCGCGCATCTCGGATGGCCAGCTTCTCTTTCTTCAACACATGATCTCCAAGATGCGAACCGACGAGGTCGGCTCGCGCATCGGGATCGTCATGAACGGCTCCCCGCTCTTCACCGGCGGCGCCGGATCGGGTGAGAGCGAAATCCGGCGCTGGATGCTGCAAAACGACTGGATCGAGGCGATCGTCGCGCTGCCGACCGACCTGTTCTACAACACCGGCATCCAAACCTACGTCTGGCTGCTGACCAACCGCAAGGAGCCAAAGCGGCGCGGCAAAGTCCAGCTCATCGACGCTTCGGGCGAGCGGTTCTGGGTGCCGATGCGCAAGAATCTGGGCTCGAAGCGCCGGGAAATTCGCGAGGATGGACGTGAGACCGTCACCCGCATCTTCCACGAGATGGCAAACGGTGGCGGGCCCTGGAGCGAGGTATCGAAGATCTTCGACTCCAGCGACTTCGGTTATCGCGAAATCAGGGTGGAGCGTCCGCTCAGGCTGAACTTTCAATCCAGCCCGGAACGCATCGAGCGGCTGAAACTCGCCAAGTCTTTCCTGAAGCTAGACCCTGCTGACCAGGAAGACGTGTTGCACGTCGTCACCAACTGCCTGCCGACCGTCCTGTTCAAGGACCGCCCTGCCTTCGAGGCCGCGCTGGCCAAGGCATTCAAGAGCGCGGGAGTGAAGGTCGGTGCCCCGGTCAGGAAAGCTGTTCTTTCCGCACTTTCGGAACGGGATCAGTCCGCTGCCATCTGCCTCGACGGTGACGGTCGGCCGGAGGCGGACCCTGAGCTACGCGACCATGAGCTTGTGCCCCTCAAGGAAGATTGGAAGGTCTATGTCGCCCGCGAGGTGACCCCCTTCGTGCAGGACGCGTGGGTCGACGAGACTTATCGAGATGACACCGATAAGGGCGTCGGCCGCGTCGGCTATGAGATCAATTTCAATCGCTACTTCTACCGCTACGTCGCGCCGCGTCCGCTTTCTGACATCGACGCCGAGCTGAAGACGCTGGAGACGGACATCGCCAGCCTCCTCAAGGAGGTGGCGGGATGACGCCCTCTCCACAAAACCAATGGCCCATGAGGGCGCTGCGTCGGTTGGTAACGATCAAGTCCAGTAATGTCGATAAGGTTATGGAAGTGGACGAGCGAGTCGTTCGCCTCTGCAACTATGTCGATGTATACTATAATGATCGAATTACGGCAGATATTGCTTTCAGCGAAGGCTCGGCTAAGCCACAGGAGATCATAAAGTTCTCACTCCGAGCTGATGATGTTGTAATCACAAAAGACAGCGAAACGCCGGACGACATAGCTGTTCCGGCACTGGTTGACTTAAGCGCAGAAGGTATTGTTTGTGGATACCATCTCGCAATACTGAGGCCAAATCCTTTCGAGATAACGGGACCATTCCTGTTTTGGAGTCTGAAGGCAAAGTCGACTCGTGAGGCCTTCGGTCTCGCTGCCCAAGGAGTTACTCGCTACGGTCTAACGCTGAATGGCATTGGATCGGTCAACATCCCCGTCCCCGATCTACGCACGCAAAAGACAGTCGCCGCGTTTTTGGACCGCGAAGTTGCCGGCATCGACAACCTGATCGCAAAGAAGGAGCGGCAGGTCGAATTGCTGCACAAGCGGGCAAAGCAGGCTGTCGCGGAGATTGTTACAGGCGCTACTATGGCGGACGTGGCTACCGTCGAGACGGGACTGGAGCATATTCCACGTATTCCCGCTCACTGGTCACTCCTACGAGCAGCACGACTCTTCCAGGAGGTATCGGAGGCGAACACCGATGATCTTCCGGTCCTATCGGTATCAATCCATACCGGCATATCCGACAGGCAACTCGACGACGAGGAACGCGACCGTAAGGTAAACCTGATCGAAGATAGATCGAGTTACAAGTGCGTTAAGCCCGGTTACCTGGCGTACAACATGATGCGGGCGTGGCAGGGAGCAGTTGGCGTCTCGACAGTCGAAGGTGCCGTGAGTCCCGCATATGTGGTCGCCAAACCGACACGCGACCTCCATAGCCGGTATTACCAGTTTCTTCTTCGCACCCCGCCCTTCATCGAGCAGATGCGGCAGGGGTCGAAAGGGATCACCGCTTTCCGCTTGAGACTGTATTGGGAGCAGTTCCGTCTCATCATGTTACCTGTGCCTCCGCTGGAGGAACAGCGTCGCATTGCGGCCGAGGCAGAGCGGGAGCTTGCTCATGCCGACGAGGTGGCCGCCAAAATCGTTCGCTCCATCACTCTCCTAAGGGAGCATCGCGCCGCCCTCATCACCGCCGCAGTCGCGGGTCAGATCGACATCCCCGACACTCTGTCGATAGCCTATTCCACGTCGGATCGGGACAGATTCCGTCTCGTCGTTGGAGCGGAGATCATCCACCGGCATCGGGGCAATCCGAAGTTCGGGCGGGTGAAACTGCAAAAGGAACTCTATCTTGCCGAAGCCCATCTCGGCATCAGCGAACTTCAGGGAAACTACTTCCGTCAGGCGGCGGGGCCACTCGATCGGGCCATGATCGAGGAGACAGAGCGCGCGGTGGAGGCAGCGGGCTTCTACAGGGCGAGCCAGACGAACGGGACGGGAACCAGCGTCACCTATGCGCCGCTGTCAAACGCCGGCGGGCATAGCGCGGAACTCAAAAGCCTGCTGGGTCCGCGCGCCGACGCGCTGGGGAACCTCATCACCCTCTTACGCGACTTCGGCACCGAGGCGGTCGAGGCGATCGCTACCCTCTATGCCGTGTGGAACGACGCGCTGATGGAGGGGCGGCAGCCCGACGACGCCGCGATCGCCAACGGCGTCCTGACCGAGTGGCATGAGGAGAAGGGGAAGAAGTTCAAGAACAGCGACCTTCGCCACTGGCTGAACTGGATGAAGCGCAATGGCCTTACGCCTCGTGGCCGAGGCCCCCGCACAGCCCACAGCATGACTCGGGATATGTTCGCATGACGCGTGGCGACGTCTTTACCGAAGAGGCCATGACCCGGCCGCTTTTCGAGGAGCTTACCGGCGACCACGCCCGCGAGGATGAATGGTCCGGGCCGCACGGTTTTGCCCTTGGCGGGATGATGCAGGCCAACGTCGCGTCGCTTGCGGAGGAATATTTTGCCGCCGCCAACGAGCTGGTGGACGCGATCAAGGACAAGCGCATCGCCGACTATCGGATCGGCAACGCGGCGCTGTTTCTCTATCGCCACTCCTGCGAACTCATTCTCAAAGCGGCAATGCCCGACGCGAAGAAGGTTCATGACCTGATCGCCCTCACTGACAGCTTCGTGGCGATGGTGAAGGAGCGATACGGGCAGGACGTTCCAACGTGGATTGTGCGGCGCATGAAGGAACTGACCGCGATCGACCCCAGCTCGACCGCCTTCCGATATGGCGCTTATGGGACGCCGATCGACGCCGCCGACAAGCCTATCGAGTTCGAAGCCTATGTCAGCCTGTCCCACCTGCAAGCGGCGATGCTGGCGCTCAATACAGCCTTGGTTTCGGCGGTCGACGAAATCAGGATGGCGCGGGGGGATCGGCCATGAATTACGAATTGCCGGAGGGCTCACACCCGTATTCGAACAGCTTCAGGGAGGATCGCGTTCATTGGGAAGACGTCCTGGAGACCCATCTCTGCAAAGCACTCGTCGAGAAGCAGGGGTATCGTCCGCGCCGACCCGAAGACTTTGATCGTCCATCAGCCCTCGATAAGGCGCTGGTAATCGAGTTTGTGAAGACAACCCAAGTCGAAGAATGGAGGAAGCTTGAGAGCCAGTATGGCAGCTCAGCCGAGGCCGAGTTCTTCAAGCAGCTTGATCAGGGATTGAAACAGCGTGGCACGCTCGACGTGCTGCGCAATGGGCTGAAGCTGGTTCCAAACCTCAAGTTCTTTCTCGCCGCTTTCAAGCCGGCATCTGCGATCAATCCAGCTTTGGTGACGCTCTTTGAGAGCAATATCCTCAGCGTGATCAATCAGCTTCGCTACAGCGTGAAGAATGAGAACGCCATTGACGTCGGGCTGTTCGTGAATGGCTTGCCCGTGGCGACACTGGAACTCAAGAACACCCTTACCGGCCAGAACTTCCGTCATGCCGAGCGGCAGTACCGCCATGATCGAGCGCCGACAAATGAGCCGCTGCTAACGTTCAAGCGAGGGGCCTTGGTCCATTTGGCGGTGGATCAGGACAATGTGTCCATGACCACCCGCCTCCAGAACGGGAAGACCCGGTTCCTTCCCTTCAATCGCGGCCATGACGGCGGAGCGGGCAACCCGGATATCGAAGGGGAGTTTCGTGTCGCCTATCTCTGGGCCGACCAGCCCGAAGGGCGGGCGATTTTCTCCCGCGACATCCTTCTCGACATCATCGGGCGGTTTCTCCACCTCGACGGCGTGAATGGCAAGGAAGCGCTGATTTTCCCGCGTTTCCATCAGATCGACGCGGTTCTGAAGATGCTGGCCCATGCGCGCGCCAACGGCAGCGGCAACAACTATCTGATCCAGCATTCGGCTGGATCGGGAAAGTCCAACACGATCGCCTGGACGGCGCATCGGCTGGTGACGCTGCATGATGCGTCCGACCAGCCGATCTTCGACACCGCGATCGTGGTGACGGATCGCGTTGTCCTCGACCGCCAGCTTCAGAACACCATTGCCCAGTTCGAGCAGACGCCGGGCGTCGTTCGCAAGATTGACGGAACCTCACGCCAGTTGAAGGCGGCCATCGAGGGGCAGGCGAAGATCATCATCGCGACGATCCAGAAGTTTTCGACCGACCATCTTCGCGTCATCAGCGGACAGGGAACACGGCGGTTCGCCGTGCTGATCGACGAGGCGCACGGCTCTCAGTCCGGGAAAAGCGCCCAGGCGTTGAGCGACGCCCTCAGCCGCGACGAAGAGACCGGGACGCCCGCCGAGATCGAGGACCTGATCGCGGAATACCAGCGCCAGCGCGGTCCGCAGGCGAACATCAGCTATTTCGCCTTCACGGCGACGCCCCGCAACGTCACGCTTGAGCGTTTCGGCACGGTGGGCGCCAATGGCCTCCCGCATCCGTTTCACCTCTATTCCATGCGGCAGGCGATCGAGGAGGGATTCATCCTCGACGTGCTTCAGAACTACATGACCTACAAGGCGTATTACGCCTTGGAGAAGACGATCGACGACGACCCGGAGCTGGATACGCGGCGCGCACAACGAAAGGTCGCGCGGTTCGCCGCCCTGCATCCGACCGCCCTGAGCCAGAAGGTCGAGGTGATGGTCGAGCACTTTCAGCGCCACGTCAGACCGGAGCTGGATGGCCAGGCGAAGGCCATGATCGTGACCTCGAGCCGGGAAAGCGCCCTGCGCTACTATTTTGCGCTCAAGACCTACATCGAGGACAAGGGCTATCGCGACCTCAAGGCGCTCGTCGCCTTTTCCGGCCAATTGCACGTCGAGGGCAATACATACACCGAGGCCGAGTTGAACGGCTTCGGCGAAGGCGAGTTGCCCAAACGCTTCGATACGCCCGAATACCAAATTCTCATCGTGGCGGAGAAATATCAGACCGGCTTCGACCAGCCGAAACTGTCGGGGATGTACATCGACAAGAAGCTGGCAGGGTTGCAGGCCGTCCAAACCCTGTCGCGGCTGAACAGGATTTACCAGGGTAAGGAACGGACCTTCATTCTCGATTTCCAGAACACGACGGATGACATCAAGGAAGCGTTTCGCCCCTTTTATGAGGTGTCCGGCCTCGAAGCCGTTTCCGACAAGAACCAGATCTACCAGTTGGAAACACGCATCCGCACATTCGGCTATCTCGACAGCAGCGAGATCGAGCGGTTCGCCACGACTTTCTTCAAGGGAACGCTCTCCACCCAAGATCGCGTGACGCTGGAATCCCTGGTTCGCAACGCCGTTGCGCGGTTTGAAGCCGAGGATGACGAGGGCCGGCAGGAAGAGTTCCGGCAGCTATTGAGAAGCTACAAGCGCTTTTACAGCTTCGTCGCGCAAATCGTCCGACTGGGAGATACCAGCTTGGAAAAGCTATATGCCTATGCCGATTGGTTGGACCGGATGTTGCCTAACCGCGAACAGCCGCCCGAAGTCGAGATCACGGACGAAATGCTGCGCCTTCGCGCCTTCCGCGTTCAGCAGAAGGAAGCTAGCTCTGCGTCGCTGACAGCAGGCGACGCCGCGCCGCTCACCGCGATCAGCGAATTTGGGGCTAAGCCCTATACCGAAGACGAGGCGAAGGCGCTTTCTGAGATTGTTCGTTCCTTCAACGACAGACATGGGACGCAGTTCACAGAGGAGGATTTCATCCGCCTTGAACAGGTGAAGCGCAAGGCGCTTGACGAAGAAATGGCGGCGGTGCTGCGAAACAATCCGCCGGATGTCTCCCGTCCAACCTTCGTGCGCCGTCTTCTAGAGGAGACGATCAAGCAATATCAGCGCGACAGCAGCCTTCAGAGCATCATCATGACAAATGCGGAAGATCGCGACCGCATCTTCAATCATCTGTTCAGCCGGGCTTTGCGCGAAGTGCGCGAAGAGGCTCGGCCGTAAACATGGCCATTCCAGATTATCAGAGTCTGATGCTCCCCGTTTTACAAATGGCGGACGGGCGTGAGCTGCGCGTTCCTGACGCCGCCGAACGGATCGCCAATGACCTAGACCTCACGGAGCAGGAGCGTGATGAGCTGCTACCGAGTGGGCGCCAACGGCTTCTCCATAATCGCGTACACTGGGCAAAAACGTACCTCTCGAAAGCTGGGTTGATCACCTCGCCAGCGCGAGGTCGTTTCACCATCACCGACGAGGGGAAACGCCTTTTGGCGACCAATCCCGATCGGATCGACGTGGCGAGCTTGCTGACAAACCCGTCCTTCGCGGAGTTCTACCGGCGCAACGGCGCGGTGGTGTCCCCAGCTACGATCCCGCTGGCGAGCGACGATTCAACTGCAGCGGGAAGCACTACCCCGGAGGAGCAGATCGACGCGGCTTTTGCCAGCCTTCAGGCCGCCTTACGTGACGACCTTATCCAGCGGGTTCTTCAGAACACACCCGCGTTCTTCGAGGGTGTGATCGTCGATCTCCTGCTGGCCATGGGTTATGGCGGTTCCCGACGCGACGCTGCTACGCAGCTCGGTCGGACGGGTGATGGCGGAGTCGATGGGGTGATCAGCGAGGACCGGCTTGGGCTGGATCGCGTGTACATCCAAGCCAAACGGTATGCTCCTGCTAACGCGGTCGGCAGACCGGAAGTGCAGGCCTTCGTCGGCAGCCTCGTTGGCCTTGGAGCGACAAAGGGCGTGTTCGTAACCACGTCGACGTTTAGCAGCCATGCCGCCGATTTTGTGCGCCATCTCGCACAGCGGATCGTGTTGATTGACGGTCGCCAACTTGCTGAGTTGATGATCGAACACGGCGTCGGGGTCCGCACCACTCGGACCCTAGAGGTGCAGAGAATCGACGAAGATTTCTTCACGGAAGACGAATAACCTCGGCCGCTGGAGGTGCGAGCCGGCCGCAGCGCCAGGTCGCATGCCCACGGGATCAGGTCAGCCTCGAACAGGCCGGTGGTGGGAGAAGAATAGGACTGCAAGATAAAGCGAGTTGCCTCGCCACCGGGACCGCGTCCCTAAGTGTCTGTCTGCACATTGTTTTTCCGCGCCTACGGAACCTGCTCGCAAGGTGCATGGGTGGCGCGCCAGGCGTTTTCCTCTGTCTTTTCAACGGCTAAGTAGGTGCCACCCGCACAGTGCAGCCGGCGGCGAACCGCAGTTCGCCGCCGCCCGCCTGCATTTGCGCGCTACGTCACTACGCCGGCAACTGCGCTCTTGCCCGACTGATTCTCCCCTCCAATCGTCGCTCCATGGCGACCGATGAAGACCATTTCCTTATCCGTCCGGGTCGAGTCAGAGAACGCGGCCCGGACGTTGGCCGCGCGAAGCTTCCGCGTCCCGTGCGAGCGCGGGCCAAGACCTTTGCCGGCCAGGTGCAGCAAGCGATCCGGCGCGCAGGCGGTGACCCGTCCCGAGTGGGCAGGGCCGGGAAGGAAAGCGGGCGGTGCAATGCGCGCGGCCGGGGCGCTGGGGTTGCGGCCGGGTTGAAGGGCCGGAGCGCCTGGAGCCGGGACGGAGGCGGCGTTCGTACCCGGATGCGCCGCGTCGCGGTCAAGGCTCGGATCGTCAAGCTCAACCCGCAGCGCGGCGGCGCCCGCACCCGCGCGCATGTCAGCGCCGCGGCGGTCGACGCCCACCTGCGCTACCTTGAGCGCGACGGCGTGACTCGCAACGGCGAAAAGGGCCAAGTCTACTCGGCTGACAAGGACGTGGCCGACGGCCGTGCTTTCCTGGAGCGCGGGCGCGAAGACCGGCACCAGTTCCGCTTCATCGTCTCAGCCGAGGAAGGCGTCGAGCTGACCGACCTTCGCCAGACCACGCGCGAGCTGATGACGCAGATGGAGGCCGACCTCGGAACTCGGCTCGACTGGATCGCGGTTGATCACCACAATACCAGCCACCCGCACACCCACATCCTCGTTCGCGGCGTGACCGACGACGGCAAGCGCCTCGACATCGCCGGCGACTACATCGCTCACGGCATCCGCGAGCGGGCGAGCGAGGTGGTCACGCTGGAGCTGGGCCGCCAGTCTGAGCAGGAGGTGACGCGCCAGCTTGAGCGCGAGGTGGATGCCGAACGCTTCACCCGGCTCGACCGGATGCTCATCGCTGAACAGGGTGCTGCGGCCGAGTTCGCGGACCTCCGCCCGGACAAAGACATGCGCGTCGAACTGCGCCGTAATCGCGCGCTCCTGATCGAGCGGGCTCGCACGCTGGAACGTCTGGGGCTCGCGACCGAGTACCGTCCGGGCGAATGGGCGGTCGCGCCGCAAGCCGAGCAGCGCCTCCGCGCCCTTGGAGAGCGCGGCGACATCATCAAGACCATGCACCGCGCACTGGAGCGCGAGGGCCTCGCTGAGGTGCGATCGGTCGCCGACTACCAGCTCCACCGCGATGGCCCGAAGTCTCGTATCGTCGGCCAGGTTCGCGACAAGCAACTTGCCGGCGACGAGCTGGGCGACCGCATCGGCCTCACCATCGACGGTGTGGACGGCCGTGTTCATTACGTCGAGGCAAGCGCCGCCCAGGCCGAGGGTATCCGGCGCGGCAGCGTCATCGCGGTCGAGCCGCCGCTAACCGCGCCGCGCGCTTCAGATCGCAACATCCTCGCCGCGACCGACTCTGGCGGTGTCTACAGCCCAGCGGCTCACCTCGAACAGACGCGCGAGCGGCTCGGAGCCGCAGAGGCCGAGGCCTATGTCCGCAGTCATGTCCGCCGCCTTGAGGCCCTGCGCCGGGCCGGGATTGTCGAGCGCGTTGACGCAGAGCATTGGACGATCCCCGCCGACCTGCCCGAACGTGGATTAGCCTTCGACCGTCAGCGGTTCGGGAGCGGCCCGCGCATCGAGGAGCGCTCCCACCTGCCGCTCGATCACCAGGTCCGTCACGAGGGCGCGACGTGGCTCGACCGGACGATGCTCGGCCAAGATCGGCAGGCGTTGGCTTCTGGTGGCTTCGGCGGCGACGTGCAGACCGCCTGGAACGCCCGCAAGCAGGCGCTCGCCGAGATGGGATATGTTCGTGACCTCGGTGGCGGCAAGTTTCGCGCGCCCAGCGACTTGCTGGCGCAGCTTGAGCGCGCCGAAGTCGCGCGGGTCGGCAAAGCGTTCGCGGCCGAGCGCGGCCTTTCTTTTCAGGAGACCGCAACCGGCGATCGGATCAGCGGCAAGCTGGTTGGGCAGGCGCAGCTTGCGAGCGGCCGGTTCGCCATGATCGACAATGGCTTGGGGTTTCAGCTCGTCCCCTGGAACGACACCCTCACAAAGCGCATCGACCAGCAGATCAGCGGCATCGCCGTGCCGGGCGGCGGCATCGACTGGAAATTCGGGCGGTCGCGCGGCCTCGGGCTATAAGCTGATCAGAACTTGCGCCCAATATGGGCGCATGGTAAACGGGGAGGAACATGCGGATTATCGCGCGGCGCACCTTGCGCGACTTCGTTGAGAGCCGGGTAGGCCACAAGGATCAACCGGCCTTGAAGGCGGCGCTCGATGCATGGTTCGCGGAAGTGAGCAAGGCGAGCTGGACGAGCACCGCCGATGTGAAGCGGCTCTATGCGACCGCGAGCATCGTCAGCGCCGACCGGATCGTCTTCAACATCAAGGGCAACGACTACCGGCTGGTGGTTGCGGTCGATTTCGAGAAGGCGATCGTCTGGATCAAGTGGGTCGGCACGCACCGTGACTATGACCGGATCGACGTGAAGGAGGTGGAGCATGGCGACTGAGCTGAAGCCCATCCGCAACGACGCGGATCACGAAGCGGCGATGGAGGAGGTCGCCCGGCTCTGGGGGGCGAAGAGCGGCACGCCGGATGGCGACCGGCTCGACGTGCTCGTGACGCTGATCGACGCCTACGAGGCCAAGCACCACGCGCTGGACGCGCCCGATCCGGTCGAGGCGATCAAGTTCCGGATGGAGCAGCAGGGCCTGACGCGCCGCGATTTGGAGGGCGTGATCGGCACGCGAACCCGGATCGCGGAGGTCTTGAACCGCCGGCGTGGGCTGTCGATCGACATGATTCGGCGCTTGCACGACCGGCTCGGCATCCCCGCCGAGGTGCTGATCCGGCCGTCGCGGAAAGCGGCGTGACCGACGCGGCGCACACTGTCGCGCGGCGTAGCGCACATGGGCTGTTCTTCTTTCTGGCCCGTGCGGCGATGCTGGCGCGATGCGCCGCGCACCATCTCACGACAGCGACTCGGCCGAGTGTCGTCGGCCTATGGGGGCCGCGCCACTCGACCTCTACGATTATGCTATCCAGGCCGCGAAACGCGGCGCGCGACTGGCCCGTGCTGATCCAGAGCCGATCGCCGTCATCGATGACTGGCCCAACGTCCTACCCATCACCGATGCCGAGGTTCGCATTATCGAGGCCCACTTCGGCGACGTGCTCAACGATTTGTTCGGACCGCTTCCCTAGCCAAGGACACAAGCCATGATCGATGCAGCCTCTCACTTGGCGGAGGCCGCGTCGCCCGGCTCTGCTACCCGCGCGGCGCTCTATCTGCGGGTCTCGACAGGCCGCCAGGCCGAGAGCGACCTGTCCATTCCCGACCAGCGGCGGCAGGCTGAGAACTACGCCGCCTCACGGGGGTGGAACGTGGTGGCCGAGTATGTCGAACCGGGCCAGTCCGCGACCGATGACCGCCGCCCCGAGTTCCAGCGCCTGATGGACGCCGCCTTGCACGGCGGCACGCCATTCGAGGTGGTGCTCGTCCACTCGTTCAGCCGCTTCTTTCGCGATCAGTTCCAGCTTGAGTTCTACGTGCGCAAGCTTGCCAAGGCGGGCGTGCGGCTGGTGTCGATCACCCAGGAGCTGGGCGACGATCCCATGAGCAACATGATCCGGCAGATCATGGCGCTGTTCGACGAGTACCAGTCGAAGGAGAACGCCAAGCACACGCTCCGGGCCATGAACGAGAACGCGCGTCAGGGCTTCTGGAACGGTGCTTTACCGCCAATCGGCTACCGCATTGTCGCCGCTGAGCAGCGTGGGGCGAAGGTCAAGAAGAAGCTGGAGGTTGATCCGATCCACGCCGAGACGGTGCGGCTGATCTACCGGCTCGCCTTACACGGTTCAGGCGACAGCGGACCCTTGGGCTTGAAGGCGATCACCAAGCACCTGAACGAGGCGAACATCCGCACCCGCGACGGCGGGCGCTGGGGCATCGCCGCCGTGCATCAGGTGCTGACCCGCACGACCTATTGGGGCGAGCACCGCTTCAACACCCGCGACCACAAGACCCGCCGGCCGAAGCCGGAGACCGAGCACGCGGTCATGACCGTGCCGCCGATCGTGACGAAGGATGAGTGGAAGGCCGTGCAAGCGCACCTGAAATCCCGCAATCCGAGGTGGACCGCGCCCCGGATCGTCAGCGGCCCTACCCTCCTCACCGGCATCGCCTTCTGCGCTAGCTGCGGCGGCGCGATGACGCTTAGGACCGGCAAGAACGGCCGCTATCGCTATTACACCTGCTCGACCAAGGCGCGGCAGGGCGAGACCGGGTGCGGCGGAACGACGGTGTCGATGGACAAGCTCGACACGGCGGTTGCCGAGCATCTTGAGCGACGGCTGCTCGACCCTAAGCGGCTAACCGCGCTCCTGTCAGAGCTGCTGGACCGGCGCGAGGAATACACCAGCCGCCATCGCGAGCACCTCGGCGAGCTGCGCAAGCGCGCAACCGAGGCCGAGGCCAAGCTGAACCGGCTTTACGAGGCCATCGAGAATGGCGTTGCCGACACCGCTGATCCGGCGCTGAAAGCCCGGCTCGCCGAGCTGAACGCCATACGCGACCAGGCGCAGGCCGACGCTGCCCGCGCGGCGAACGCCATAGACCGCGCCGGACCGGAGCTTACGCACGAGAAGGTGCTGGCGTTCGCAGATGCGGCTCGCAAGCGCCTTCGGACCGGCGAAGGCCGCTACCGCCGCGATCACCTTCGGGCGGTGGCGCAGAGGATCGAGGTCACGAGAACAGAAGCGCGCATCATCGGGTCGAAGACGGGGCTGCTTCGCACCCTGACCGCCGCCGCAAGCGTGGAAACGGCGGCAACCGGCGTTCCCAGCTTGGGACTGAAATGGCGCACCCGACACGATTCGAACGTGTGACCTTTGCCTTCGGAGGGCAACGCTCTATCCAGCTGAGCTACGGGTGCGTGGGTCGCGGGATACGGCAAAGCCCGCCGCGCCGCAACCGGAAACTCAGCCGAGCAGGTCGTGCGCCAGTTCCAGCGCGCTGACCAGCGCGTCGGCGTCCTGGGTCGTGTTGTAGAGGCCGAAGGACGCGCGGCACGAGGCGGTGATGCCCAGCGTCTGCATCAGCGGCATGGCGCAGTGGGTGCCCGCGCGGACGGCGACGCCGCGCTTGTCGAGGATGGTGGAGATGTCGTGGGCATGGGCCGCGCCCGCCATGGTGAAGCTGAAGATCGCGCCCTTGCCCGGTGCCCTGCCCTGGAGGTTCAGCCAGTTCAGCCCCTCCAGCCGCGCCGCCGTGTAGTCGCGCAAGCGGGCCTCGTGCGCGGCGATGTCGGCCATGCCGAGCGCCATGAGATACTCCAGCGCCGCCCCCAGGCCGATCTGCTGGACGATGCCGGGCGTGCCGGCCTCGAACCGCATCGGCGGGTCGGCGTAGGTCACGGCGTCGCGCGTGACCTCGCGGATCATGTCGCCGCCGCCGAGGAAGGGGCGCATCTCCTCCATCCTCTCGCGGCGGATGAAGATAGCCCCGGAACCGCTTGGTCCGTAGAGCTTATGTCCCGTGATGGCGTAGAAGTCCGGGGCGATGTCGGCGAGGTCCACGGGCAGGTGGACGGCGGCCTGGCTGCCGTCGACCAGCACCGGCACGCCGCGCATGCGGGCAGCGGCGCAGATGGCCTTCACGTCGACCACGGTGCCGAGCACGTTCGACATGTGCGTGACGGCCACCAGCCGCGTGCGCGGGCCGATGGCGTCGATCACCGCCCCGGGGTCGAGCGACCCGTCCGCGCCGACCTCGACCCAGCGCAGCACCACCCCCTGCCGTTCGCGCAGGAAGTGCCAAGGGACGATGTTGGCATGGTGCTCCATGACGCTGAGGACGATTTCGTCGCCGGCCTGCAGCCGCGGCGCGGCCCAGGCGTAGCTTATCAGGTTGATGCCCTCGGTCGTGCCGGTGGTGAAGACGATCTCGTCTTCCAACGGGGCGTTGAGGAAGCGCCGGACGGTGCTACGGACGCCCTCGTAGGCCTCGGTCGCGAGCGTCGAAAGGGTGTGCAACCCGCGGTGGACGTTGGCATATTCCTGTTCGTAGGCGCGCGTCATGCGGTCGAGCACGACCCGCGGTTTCTGCGCGCTCGCGCCGTTGTCGAGGTAGACGAGCGGCCGCCCGTTCACCTGCCGCGATAGGATCGGGAAGTCGGCGCGGAGGGCGGCGGCGTCAAGCACGCGGCACCTCCATCCCCAGCATGGGCATCAGCACGGGCGCGAGCAGGATCGACAGCAGGATGAGCGCCGCGAGAATGGCCAGGAAGACCAGCAGCAGGCTTCTGAACCCGTGCGCTTCGGCCACGAACTGCGTCAGCAGCCAGAAGAAGGCCGCGATGGCCGCGAGAAAGACGACCGGGGCCAGGAAGGGCAGCACCAGCGCGGCCACGATCTGCAGAAGCTGCAGCGCGATCAGGAAGACCTGCAGCCAGACGACGACGAGCACCGCGTCGCCCAGCCGTCCCCGTCCGCCCGCGGCCCGGCCGAGCCAGTGGATCAGCATCGCCCCGACGCCGAGGATCACCACCTGCGCCACGGCGGTGGCGAAGGGCGAGGTCGGGTAGATCCCCGCCTCGGGCATCGCGGTGCCGGAGAGTTGCAGGATCAGCGAGGACAGGATCGTCGTGACCACGGCGATCAGCACCAGCGCGAGCCAGCGCGTCCGGTCGTCGAGCCCGAGGTCCAGGACGGCGCGCATTCCGGCCTTGGGGTCGCGCAGGGTGCGGGCCATCAGGTCGCGGATCATCGGAAATGCACCTCGTGCAGCATCACGGCCACCAGGGTCACGACGCCCGCGAGCATCAGGCCCCCGGCCGCCATGACGGCGGGCGTATCGCCAAGCATGCCGCGAAGCAACCCGTTCAGCAGGAACAGGGGCGAGGCCGCGAGCATGCCCCAGAAGACCGCCATGCGCGTGTCGAAGCCCCTGCCCCGGCCGCCCAGCGCCCGCAGGCCCAGGTGCAGGAGCCCCGCGAGCAGGTAGGCGACCAGCGGAAGGAAGAAGATCAGCCCCATCAGCGCGCCGCCGACCCGCGCGTCGAAGGGCACACTCGGGTCGAGCACCGCCTGCCGCTGCAGGAACGGCAACTGGCCCACCAGGATCAGCGCGCAGGCCCCCATCAGGCTGGCGAGCGCGCGGTCCTCGCGCAGGTCGGCCACCCGAGCGCGGATGACGGCGCGGGGCCTGCGCCAGGTCGCCACGATATCGCCGGTGACCGAACGCATCAGCGGTCGTGGCGCGCCAGCCAGCCGGACAGCCGCAGGCGGATGTCGTCGGCGATGGCCTCGTCGGCGATCTCGGCGATCGCCTCGGCGAGGAAGGCCTCCACGAGCAGCGCCTGCGCCTGCCGCAGCGGCACCCCGCGCGAGCGCAGGTAGTAGAGCGCGGTGTCGTCGATCGCGCCCGAGGTCGAGCCGTGGCTGCACTTCACGTCGTCGGCGTAGATCTCGAGCTCGGGCTTGGCGAGGAACTGGCTGTCGTCATCGAGGAGGAGCGACTGGCTGATCTGGTAGCCGTCGGTCTTCTGCGCGCCGGGCTGCACCAGGATCTTGCCCTGGAACACGCCCACGGCGCCGTGCTTCAGGACCTTCTTGAACACCTGCCGGCTTTCGCAGCCGACCGCGTCGTGGGTGACGAAGACGGTGTCGTCGTGCAGGAAATCGCCGTCGCCGAGCGCCGCGCCCGCGACATGCGCGCTGGCCCCGTCGCCCGCGAGCGTGATGACCGCCTCGTTGCGCGTCAGGCGGCCGTTGGCGGTCAGGGTGAAGGACCTGAACCGCGCCTCCCGGTCCAGATGCGCGAAGACGTGCGTGACGGCGCGGCGGGCGTGGTCGCGCCCTTGCGCGCGGACGTGGTGGAACTGCGCGCCCTCGGCCAGGTCGACCTCGAGCACGGTATTGAGGCGCGCGGCGGCCGGGCCGCTTTCGAGAAGCGTCACGCTCGCCCCGGCTTCGACCTTCACGCAATGGTGCAGGATCGCGTCGGATGTCTCTGACGCATGACGATGGATCAGGTGGACGGGCCGGGCGGCCCCGGCGGTCGCGCGGATCAGAATGCCGTCGGTGGCGAAGGCCGTGTTCAGCGCGGCGAAGGGGCGCGGCACGGGGGACTGGCCCTGCCCCTCCAGCACGCCGTACAGGCCCCGCGCCCAGTGCAGGTCGGGCGTCGCGGCCAGGCGCGCGATCTCGAGCCCCGTGCCCGCGAGCGCATCGGACTGCGACGCGTCGAAGACGCCATCGACGAAGACGATCCGCAGCCGGTCGATGCCGTCGAACAGCGGCGTCTCGTCGCTGTCGTCGAAGGCGGCGGCGGGGGGCACGTCGGGCGCGTTGAGCGCGTCGGGCGGGGTGAAGCGCCAGTATTCGTCGCGCCGCCCCGGCAGGCCCGCCGCCTGCAGCCGCGCCAGCGCCGCGGCCCGCGCCGGACCCGACCAGCCGGCCTGCGGCAGCTCCAGCCGCGCCAGCCGCGCGGCCAGCAGCCCTGCCCTGAGCTCGGCACGCGGCGTCATGCGACACCGTCCAGGATGCCCGCATAACCGTCGCGCTCGACCTCCAGCGCCAGGTCCGGCCCGCCCGACCGCACGATCCGCCCGCCTGCCATGATGTGCACGACATCGGGGCGGATGTGGTCGAGCAGGCGCTGGTAGTGCGTGATGACGAGGAAGGCCCGGCCCTCGGACCGCAGCGCGTTCACTCCGTCGGCGACCAGCCGCATCGCATCGACGTCGAGGCCCGAGTCGGTCTCGTCGAGGATGCACATCTTGGGTTCCAGCACGGCCATCTGGAGGATCTCGTTGCGCTTCTTCTCGCCGCCGGAGAACCCGACGTTGACCGGGCGCTTCAGCATCTCGGCGTCGATCTTCAGCCCCGCGGCCTTCTGGCGGACGAGCTTCAGGAAGTCGCCCGCGCCGACCTCCCCTTCCCCGCGCGCCTTGCGCTGCGCGTTCAGCGCGGTGCGCAGGAAGGTCATGTTGCCGACGCCGGGGATTTCCACCGGATACTGGAAGGCGAGAAACAGCCCCGCCGCGGCGCGCGCCTCGGGCTCCATCGCCAGCAGGTCCTGGCCGTCGAGCGTCGCGGTGCCGTCCGTCACCGCATAGCCGTCGCGGCCCGACAGCACGTAGGACAGCGTCGACTTGCCCGACCCGTTCGGCCCCATGACGGCGTGGACCTCGCCCGCGTCGACGGTCAGGTCGACACCCTTCAGGATCGCCTTGTCCTCCTCCGCCAGGCGGACGTGGAGGTTCCGGATGGTCAGCATGGCAAGGCTCCAACGACGACGGCCCGGCCGGAGGCCGGGCGGGGGACCGAGGCGGCGGGGATCAGAAGCCGATGCTTGTGCCCAGCCACAGGATGGACTGCGGTTCGGTCGTGCGGATCACGGCGCCGACCCAGAGCGGCGAGAAGGCCTGGCCGAAGGCCTCGGGCCACAGGTGCACGGCATTGTGCCAGCCGACCATCCCCGCGATGATCCCGGCCGACCGCAGCGCCAGATGCTCGCCGACCCGGATGCCGAGCAGCGCCCCCAGCACCAGGCTGACGATCAGCGCCGTGAAGAAGCCCGTGATCATCGCGTAGCCCGGGTCGGCGTCCGGCGCGGGCAGGCCGCGCGTCATCCAGTCGAGCCAGCGCACCACGAGATCGGACGCCGCCCCCACCGCGAAGGTCAGCGCGACCGAGACCGGATACCAGGCATCGGCCAGCCGGCTGTTCTTGCGGCGCGCGCGGGCGCGGTAGTCGATGCGGTAGACCTCGTCCATGCCGACGAAGAGGGTCGATTTGGATGTGCCCGTCCCCTTCTCGATCCGCGCGATCCGCGCGGAGAACTCGGCATGATGCATCGTCACGGCCAACCCCGGCGTCGCCTTCGACGCGGGATGTCACGCCAGTCGGGCAGCATTGTGTCGGTTTTCGCACCATTTGCGGTCCCGTCATGCCGGGTCGAGGACGCTGGCGGCGATCCAGGCCATCTCGCGCCGGGGGACGGCGGAGGGGACCAGATCGAAGATCGCCATCCGGCCCGCCCATGCCGTGACGGGGGCAAGCCGCTCCACGATGTGATAACCGGGCCGGTCGGCATAGTCGTCGAACAGGACCTTCACCGGCCGCGTCGTGCGCAGGAAGGTCGTCGCGAAGCAGGCGACGCGGAAGCGGCCGTCGACCAGCACGACATCGGGGGCCGCAAAGTCGTCGCGGTCCCAGACCGACTGGGCATAGCCGGGAAACTTCCGGTACTGGTCCTGATCGGTGGGCATGCCCCATTCCCCCGTCGGGCCGATGTCGGCATGGTGCAGGACGGTGCGGGCGCGGCCCGGATTGGCGGCGAACCAGGCCTGCATCTTGCCGCACCACGCGGCGTCGCTTTCGACCGAGAACACGGGCTTGCCCAGATCGGCGGCCTCGACGGTGGAGCCGCCCGAGCCGTATTCGAGGATCACGCTCGCCGCCGCATAGTGACGCCGCAGCGCGGCGGCCGGGGCGGGCGGCAGGGTCAGAACCGGGCGGACGGGCGCGGTCGGGGCGGCGGTCGCCTGCATCTCAGCCGACCGAGCCTTCGAGGCTGATCGCGACCAGGCTCTGCGCCTCCATCGCGAACTCCATGGGCAGGGCCTGCAGGACCTCGCGGCAGAAGCCGTTGACGACCAGCGCCACGGCCTCCTCCTCGTCCATCCCGCGACTGCGGCAGTAGAAGAGCTGGTCGTCGTCGACCTTCGACGTCGTCGCCTCGTGCTCCACGCGGGAGGAAGTATTGCGGACCTCGATGTAGGGCACGGTGTGGGCGCCGCATTTGTCGCCGATCAGCAGGCTGTCGCACTGCGTGTAGTTGCGGCTGCCCTCGGCCTTCGGGTGCATCGAGACGAGGCCGCGGTAGGTGTTCTGCGCGCGCCCCGCGCTGATGCCCTTGGACACGATGCGCGACTTCGTGCGGCGGCCGAGGTGGACCATCTTCGTCCCCGTGTCGGCCTGCTGGGCGTTGTTGGCGATGGCGATGGAGTAGAACTCGCCCTGGCTGTCGTCGCCGCGCAGGATGCAGGAGGGGTATTTCCAGGTGATCGCCGAGCCCGTCTCCACCTGCGTCCACATCACCTTGGACCGCGCGCCCCGGCAGTCGGCGCGCTTGGTGACGAAGTTGTAGATGCCCCCGCGCCCCTCCTCGTCGCCGGGATACCAGTTCTGCACGGTCGAATACTTGATCTCGGCGTCATCCAGCAGCACGAGCTCCACCACCGCCGCGTGGAGCTGGTGGGTGTCGCGCTTGGGGGCCGTGCAGCCCTCGAGGTAGCTGACGTAGGCACCGCGGTCGGCGATGATGAGCGTGCGCTCGAACTGGCCGGTGTTCTCGGCGTTGATGCGGAAGTAGGTCGACAGCTCCATCGGGCATTTCGTGCCCGGCGGGACGTAGACGAACGATCCGTCGGAGAAGACGGCGCTGTTCAGCGTGGCGAAGAAGTTGTCCGACTGGGGGACGACGCTGCCGAGGTATTTCCGCACGAGGTCGGGGTGCTCGCGCACGGCCTCCGAGATCGCGCAGAAGATGACCCCGGCCTTCTTCAGCTCGTCCCGGAAGGTCGTGCCCAGCGACACGCTGTCGAAGACCGCATCGACCGCGACCTTGCGCGGCGCGTCCTCCACCCCCGCCAGGATCGCCTGCTCCTTCAACGGAATCCCGAGCCTCGCGTAGGTGGCCAGGAGCTTCGGGTCCACTTCGTCGAGGCTTTTCGGCTTTTCCGTCATCGCCCTGGGGCGGGCGTAGTAATACTGGTCCTGGTAGTCGATGGCCGGATAGCGGACCATGGCCCAGGTCGGCTCCTCCATCTGGACCCAGCGGCGGTAGGCGGCGAGCCGCCAGTCGAGCATCCAGCCGGGCTCGCCGTTCTTTTCGGAGATCAGGCGGACGATGTCCTCGGACAGGCCCTTCGGCGCGTATTCCGTCTCGATCTCGGTGTCCCAGCCGTGCTTGTAGCGGCCGGCCATGGCCTGAACGGTCTCGATCGTCTCGCGGTCCACGCCGTCGCGGACGTCGCTGTCGAGCACGGGCTGATCGAACGTCATGTCGCCTCCAGTCATGCGGCCCGGCTCCTTGCCTTGCGGCACTGCGCGCCCCAGGCCTCGGCGAAGCGCAGCACCTGATCCTTCGTCACCCCCGGCCCCAGCGAGATGCGGATCGCGCACCCCGCCTCGGCCTCGGTCATGCCCATCGCGCGCAGCACGCGGCTGGCGCGCACCTTGCCCGACGCACAGGCCGACCCCGCGCTGACGGCGAAGCCCGCGAGGTCCATCGCCATCACCTGCGTCTCCCCCCGCCAGCCGGGTGCCACCAGGCACAGCGTGTTGGGCAGCCGCACCGCGCCATTCCCGACCGAAATAGTGCTGTATTCTGCGGATGACAACGCGTGTTCTAGAATATTTCTAAGTTCCGCGACCTCGTCCCAGACCCCCGCCGCGAGGTCGCGCGCCGCCGCCGCGGCCGCGGCGCCGAAGCCCGCGATGCCGACGATGTTCTCGGTCCCCGCGCGCCGCCCCATCTCCTGCCCGCCGCCGCGCAGCTGCGCGGTCACATCGAGGCCGCGGCGGAGGACCAGCGCCCCCACCCCCTTCGGCCCGCCGAGCTTGTGCGCCGACACGAGCCCCATGTCGCAGCCGAGCCAGGCGAAGGCCAGGGGCAACTTTCCGAACCCCTGCGTCAGGTCGCTGACGGCGAGGCCCGGGGGCAGGTCCTGCACCACCCCGGTTTCGCTGTTGGCGAGTTGCAGCGCCGTCCGCCCCGGATCGGCGACAGTCACCCTGCCCTGTCCGTCCACCGGCAGCGCCGCGTCGCACCAGGCGCTGACCGCCTCGTGTTCCACCCCGGCGCAGACCAGCCCGCGGCCCGCGCAGGCCAGCGCCGCCGCCTCGGTCGCGCCGGAGGTGAAGACCACAT
>CAZNPW010000001.1:0-16013 GCA_964575185.1 uncultured Exiguobacterium sp. | reverse complement strand
GCACCGTCGGCCTCGAGCGCGGCGGCGACCTGCGCCCGCGCGCGTTCGACCAGCGCCCGCGCCGCCCGCCCCTCGGCGTGGACCGAGGACGGGTTTCCCGCCACGTCCATCGCCGCCAGCATCGCCGCGCGCGCCTCGGGCCGCAGGGGCGCGGTCGCGTTCCAGTCGAGGTAGAGGCGCGGCCTCATGGCACCGGTCCCGCCGCGGGGCGGTCGGCCATCGGCACGACGTCGCCCGGCTGGCGCGCGTCGCCATCCTCGTCCACCACGCTGAAGAGCTGCGGAACGGCGGGGCACGGGGTCATCTTGTTCTGCACCACGTCCGACAGCCGCGTCTGGTGCAGGAAGACGTAGACGTTCGCCGACAGCCCGAGCCACAGGCGGTTCGTCAGGCTCTGCGCCCGGCTGCCCGAGACCGCGCCGGAGGCCCCTGCCCCGGTGTGCAGCGCGTCGACGGTTTCCTCCACCGCCTCCATCACCTCGCTGACGCGGATCGCGTCGGGGCTGCGGGAAAGCTTGTAGCCGCCGCCGGGGCCGCGCACCGCCTCGACCAGCCCGGCGCGGCGGAGCTTGACGAAAAGCTGTTCGAGATACGGCAGGCTGATCCCCTGGCGGCGCGAGATCGCGGCGAGCGAGACGAGATCGGCCCCGCCCGTCGCCTCGGCCAGCGCCAGATCGGCGAGCGCCACCATCGCGTAGCGGCCCTTGGTCGACAGCTTCACCTTGACCCCCAGAGCATTGACGATGGGCGGCGGCCCGCTTAACTCAGGCCCACCCTTCGGGCGACGGTGCGCCCGTTTAGAATGGTTCTAGAACAGCCCCGCGCCCCGGTCAACCGGCGGCACCTCACACGCGACAGGATCGAGATGCCCGAAGTGATCTTTGCCGGCCCCGACGGCCGGCTGGAAGGCCGCTACCATCCGCAGAAGGACCGCGACGCGCCGATCGCCATCGTGCTGCACCCCCACCCCGCCTATGGCGGCACGATGAACAACAAGGTCGTCTACAACCTGCACTACGCCTTCTACAACCTGGGCTTCACCGTCCTGCGGTTCAACTTCCGCGGCGTCGGCCGCAGCCAGGGGGAATACGACGAGGGGATTGGCGAGCTGTCCGACGCGGCCTCGGCGCTCGACTACCTGCAGGCGATGAACCAGAACGCCAAGCACTGCTGGGTCGCGGGGTTTTCCTTCGGGGCCTGGATCGGGATGCAGCTCCTGATGCGGCGGCCCGAGATCACGGGGTTCATCTCGGTCGCCCCGCAGGCGAACCTGTACGATTTCTCCTTCCTCGCCCCCTGCCCGTCCTCGGGCCTGATCATCAACGGCAGCGCCGACAAGGTCGCGCCGATGAAGGACACCCAGTCCCTGGTGAACAAGCTGCACGACCAGAAGGGCATCACCATCACCCACAAGGTGATCGAGGGGGCCGACCATTTCTTCAAGGACGAGGAGGCGCACATGAAGCCGATGATCGGCGAGGTCACCGCTTACGTGAAGCGCCGGCTCGGCGAAAGCAGCCGCTGATGGCGACGCTGCTCGAGGAGATGGCCGACCAGCTGGCGATCGACACGCTGGCCGCGATGGACGCGACCGGCGACGACCGGCTGCACGAGAAGCTCGCCAGGAACATCGGGGCCTATTCGCCGACGCTGGAGGAGGCCTTCCTGACCTCGATGCGCGTGCGGATGGCGGCGCGGCGGGGCCAGGCGGAGCTGGCGCGGCTGGTGGCGCTGGCACGGCCCGGTGCGTCCTCGCCCGGGTGAGGCCGCATCGCCGGGATCCGGCCCGGTCAGGACCGGCGGGGCATCGCGGGGAACCGCGCACCCCGCCCCGCTTTCCCCCTGCCGCCTTTTCCGCTAGCACCCGGCCAACCGCCAGCGCCGAAGGACCGCTCATGACCAAGATCAAAGTCGCCAACCCCGTCGTCGAGCTCGACGGCGACGAGATGACCCGGATCATCTGGGACTTCATCAAGCAGAAGCTGATCCTGCCCTACCTCGACATCGACCTGCACTACTACGACCTGGGGATCGAGGAGCGCGACCGGACGAACGACCAGGTGACGGTCGACGCGGCCCACGCGATCAGGGAGCACGGGGTGGGGGTGAAGTGCGCCACGATCACGCCGGACGAGGCGCGCGTGCAGGAGTTCGGGCTGAAGGAGATGTGGAAGTCGCCGAACGGCACGATCCGCAACATCCTGGGCGGCGTGATCTTCCGCGAGCCGATCATCTGCCGCAACGTGCCGCGCCTCGTGCCGCACTGGACGCAACCCATCATCGTCGGCCGCCACGCCTTCGGCGACCAGTATCGCGCGACGGACTTCCGCTTTCCGGGCAAGGGGAAGCTGACGATCAAATTCGTGGGCGAGGACGGCACGGTGATCGAGCGCGACGTGTTCAGCGCCCCGGCGGCGGGCGTGGCGATGGGGATGTACAACCTGGATGCCTCGATCACCGATTTCGCGCGCGCGTCCTTCAACTACGGCCTGCAGCGCGGCGTGCCGGTCTACCTGTCGACCAAGAACACGATCCTGAAGGCCTATGACGGGCGGTTCAAGGACATCTTCCAAGCCGTCTTCGACGCCGAGTTCGCGGAAGGGTTCGCGGCCAAGAAGATCACCTACGAGCACCGGCTGATCGACGACATGGTGGCCTCGGCGCTGAAATGGTCGGGCGGCTACGTCTGGGCCTGCAAGAACTATGACGGCGACGTGCAGTCCGATATCGTGGCGCAGGGCTTCGGGTCGCTCGGCCTGATGACGAGCGTGCTGATGACGCCCGACGGCAAGGTGGTGGAGGCCGAGGCCGCGCACGGCACCGTCACGCGGCATTACCGCGAGCACCAGAAGGGCAAGGCGACGAGCACCAACTCCATCGCGTCGATCTACGCCTGGACGGGCGGGCTGAAGCACCGCGCCACGCTGGACGGAAACGACGCGCTCATGCGGTTCGCCACGACGCTGGAGAAGGTCACGGTCGAGACGGTCGAGGACGGGTTCATGACCAAGGACCTCGCGCTGCTGGTAGGCCCCAACCAGAAGTGGCTGACGACGATCGGCTATCTGGAGAAGGTCGACGACTACCTGAACCGCGCCCTTCAGGGCTGAGGCGCCAGCGCGGACCGCACGTCGGTCCGCGCGAAATCCTGGCCGACGTAGAGGAGGGGGAGGTCGCGCTGTTTCGCCAGGGCATAGGCGAAGCAGTCGCCGAAGTTGAGCGAGGCCCGGTGATTGCCCCGACCCCACGTCCGGTGCGCGAGAACCGCTTCCAGCGCGAATGCCTCGTCGACGGAAATGATCGAGACAACTGCCGCGTCGAGCACGTCGCGGACAAAGGGGGCGATCCGGCGCGCATGCGCGGCGATCATGCATTCCACCAGCGTTCCGGCGGACATCAGGACGCCATCACTGACCTTGAGGCATCGCTGGACAGCTTCCGATTCGGCCTCGCGGTTAACGACGGCGAAGACGGCTGACGTGTCGAGGACGATCAAATTGGCAAGCCGTTCTCGTCATACAGGAAATCCTGGCTGCGAGCCGCGGACGGACCAGGCAACATCACCTTTGCTGCAGCTTCCTGGATCTGCAAAATCAGGCGATCAAACTCCTCGGGGTCCAGCTTGCGCCGCAGCACTGCAGACACCCGCGCCACCGCTACCCCATCCCGCGTCAGCACGACCTCCTCTCCCGCCTCGGCGCGGGCGACGAGGTCGGCGAGGTGGGCTTGCGCATCGGTGATGCTCATCTGCATCGCCGCAAGATAGTCGAACCCCGGCCGCTTCTCAACCGCGGGAACACCGGCACCCGTCGCACGTTCACGCTTCACACGGGCGTGAGCGCATCGCGGCCTCCGCCCCCGCATGGAGCATCGGAATGAACGGAATCATCTACCTCGTGGGCCTGATCGTCGTCGTGCTGGCGGTCCTGTCCTTCTTCGGGCTGCGCTGACGTGGCCGCGCAGACGCAGGCGCCGGTAACGGCGACCGCCGTGGTCCCTCCGCCCCCGGCGAGCAGCATCGACTGGGCCGCGATCCTGGCCGGCGCGGTCGTCGCGGCGGCCATCGGGGTCTTGTTCGGGGCCTTCGGGGCGGCGCTCGGCCTGTCGGTCGTCTCGCCGCTGGAGGGCGAGGGCAACGGCACGCTGTCCTTGATCCTGACCGGGGCCTGGATGCTGGTCACGGTCGTGGCGGCCTACTGGACGGGCGGCTACATCGCCGGGCGGATGCGGCGGCGGACGGGCGACCCGGTGACGGCCGACGAGGTCGGGGCGCGCGACAGCATCCACGGCGCGGTCGTCTGGGCGCTGGGGCTGCTGCTCGGGGCCTGGATCGCGGGCAACGCGGTGGGCACCGTCGTGACCGCGGCGGGCCAGGCGGCGGGCGGTGCGGCGCAGGCCGTGGGGGCGGTCGCGCAAGGCGCCGGTGCGGCGGTCGGCGGGGCGGCGCAGGCGGCGGGCGATGCGGCGTCCACGGGGGGCCTCGACCTGTCGGGCTTCGACCCCATCGCCGCGATCAACAACCGCCTGCTGCGCGGCACGGGCGAGGCGATCGACCCCGGTGCCACCGTCTCGCCCGCCGTGCAGGACGTGATCTTCAACGTCGTGCGCACGGGCGAGCTGCCCGACGCCGACCGCGCCTTCCTGGCGCAGGAGGTGGCGCGGAACTCCACCCTGACCCCGCCCGAGGCCGAGGCGCGGATCGACGAGGCGGTGGCCGAGGCGACGCGGCTGCGCGACGACGCGGCCGCGGCGGTCGCGCAGGCCGAGCAGACGGTGCGCGAGACGGCGGATGCGGCGCGGCGGACGGCGGTGCTGACGGCCTTCGTCATCGCGGCGGGGCTGATGATCGCGCTGGCCGCGGCGATGTTCGGGGCGACGGCCGGCGGCCGGCATCGCGACGAGAACCGCATCGCGGGCTGGTTCCGCGCGCATTGACGCAGCGGTGCCGGGCGGTCAGGCGCCCGGCACCCGCACGCCTTCCCGCGCGGCCAGGTCGCAGAAGAACTGCCATGCGACCCGCCCCGACCGCGCCCCGCGCGTCATCTGCCATTCGATCGCTTCGGCGCGCAGCCTGTCCTCGGGCACGGCGACGCCATGGGCTGCGCAGTAGCCCTGCACCATCGCCAGGTAGTCGTCCTGCGAACAGGGATGGAAGCCGAGCCACAGCCCGAAACGGTCGGACAGGCTGACCTTCTCCTCCACCGCCTCGGACGGGCTGATCGCGGTCGAGCGTTCGTTCTCGATCATGTCGCGCGGCATGAGGTGGCGGCGGTTCGAGGTGGCGTAGAGGATGACGTTCGCGGGCCGCCCGGCGATGCCGCCGTCGAGCACGGCCTTCAGCGACTTGTAATGCTGGTCGTCGTGGCTGAAGGACAGGTCGTCGCAGAACATGAGCACCTGCGCCGGACAGGCGCGCAGAAGGTCGAGCAGGCGGCCGACCGAAGGCAGGTCGTCGCGCTGCAGCTCCACGATCTTCAGGTCGTGCCCCTCGCCCCGCACCGCCGCATGGACGGCCTTGACCAGCGAGGACTTCCCCATCCCCCGCGCCCCCCAGAGCAGCGCGTTGTTGGCGGGCAGCCCGCGCGCGAAGGCGCGGGTGTTGGCGAGAAGCGTGTCGCGGGCGCGGTCGATCCCGATCAGAAGGCCCACGTCGACCCGCGCGACCTGCGGCACGGGGGTCAGCCGGTCGGGGCCCGTGTGCCAGACGAAGGCCTCGGCCGCCCAGTCGGGGGGCGGGGAGGAAGCCGGGGCGAGCCGTTCCAGCGCCGCAGCGATGCGCTCAAGCGGTCTCGTCATCGGGGTCGACCCAGGTGCCGTCGGCCCGCGCCGCCGCCTCGCGGTCGCGCTCGAACCGGGCGATCAGGAAGATCGAGATCTCGAACAGCGGATAGATCGCGGTGAAGAGGATCAGCTGGCTCATGACGTCGGGGGGCGTCACGACGGCGGCGACGAACAGGATCAGCACGATGGCATACTTCCGCGTCGCCCGCAGCCCCGCGGCGGACAGGATCCCGGCCCGGCCGAGCAGCGTCAGCAGCACGGGCAGCTGGAAGCACAGCCCGAAGGCCAGCACGAAGGACATGGTGATCGACAGGTAGGCTTCCATCGACCCCTGGAAGACGACCCCCGCCGGCGCCTCGGCCAGCATCCCGCCGGTCGCCGCCGCCTGCTGGAAGCCGTCCTGGAACCCCAGGAAGAAGGCGAAGGCGAAGGGCAGGATGACCCAGTAGGCGAAGGCCGCACCGATGAAGAACATCACCGGGCTGGCGATCAGGAAGGGCAGGAACGCCTCCTTCTCGGACCGGTAGAGCCCGGGGGCCACGAACCGCCACAGCTGGTAGGCGATGATCGGGAAGGCCATGATGAAGCCGCCCCACATGGCGATGCGGATGGCGACGAAGAAGCCTTCCTGCGCCTTTATGAGCACGAGTTGGCACTGCTGGCCGCGCGCCGCCAGCACGTCGCAGAGCGGATAGGACAGGAAGTTGAAGATCGGCTGCCAGATGACGTAGCCGATCAGGAAGCAGACGACGAATGCCGACAGCGCATAGAGGATGCGCGTGCGCAGCTCGGCCAGGTGCTCGATCAGGGGCGCGCTCGAGTCGTCGATGTGGTCGGGTTTCGCGGTGGCCATCAGGGGGTCGGTTCCGGGGCAGGCGCGGGTGCTGCGGTGACGGCGCGCATCCGGTCGGCCGCATCGCGCGCGATCGCGGCCTGCGCCGCGCGCTGGTCGGCGAGCGCCTGGGTGGCCGGGCCCATCGCGGGCGGCGCCTCCACCGACACGGCCTCAGCCGGGGCCGCAGCCTCGGGCACAGGGCGGGGCGCAGGGGGTGTGGTCGGGCGGGCCGCGTTCTTGATCGGGTCCCACTTCTCGAACTTGTCGGCAGCGGTGCGCAGCTTGTCGATACCGGTCGAAGTCGGCGAGGACATCGTCTTCAGGTCGCGCATGATGTCGCGCGCGCCCGATTCGTCGCCGGCCTGTTCCATCGTGCGCTGGAACTCGCGCGCCATCTGCCGCAGCTTGCCGGTGAAGCGGCCGAGCTGGCGGAACATCTCGGGCATGTCCTTCGGGCCGATGACGATCAGCGCCACGACGCCGATCACCAGCAGCTCCATGAAGCCGATGTCCATCATGACGGGTGCCCCCCGCCTGCGCCCGGGATCAGACCTTTTCCTTCTCGGCCACGGGCGTCACGTCGCGGACGGTGGCGGGCGCGGGCGCGACGACCGAGGCGTCCTCGATCTCGGCCTTGCCCTCGTTCACGCCCTTCTTGAAGGCGGTGATGCCCTTGCCGAACTCGCCCATCATCGAGGCGATCTTGCCGCGCCCGAACAGGACGAGGACGACGACGGCGATCAGCAGAAGCTGGAAGGGGCCGACTTGCATGGCGGTGTCTCCTGGAATGGTCCCGATCCTTGTCGGGGACGGGGGCCGTGCGGGGCAAGCCGCCCGTTGCCGCAGGGGGGGTTGATCGGGGGTTCTGCTGACAGATATCTGTCAGGAATGCCCCGTCAGGACCGCCTGCACCGCCTGATCCAGACCCTGCGCGACGGTCGCCTGCACCGCGCGGGCGATCTGGCCGTGGCCTTCGGCGTGTCGGCCCGGACGATCTGGCGCGACATGGCCACGCTTGCGGCCAGCGGCCTGCCGGTCGAGGGCGAGCCGGGGCTGGGCTACATCCTGCGCGCCCCCGTGACGCTGCCGCCGATGGTGCTGACGGGGCCGGAACTTCTGGCCCTGCGCGCCGGGATCGCCGCCGTGGCGGGGGGCGAGGATGCGGGGCTGGCCCGCGCGGCCCGCACGCTCGGCGCGAAGATCGGCACGGTGACGCCCGGCGCGCCGGGGGACCTGTTCGACCCGCTGGCCGAGGACCCTGCCCCGCAGCGCCACCTGCCCGTGCTGCGCGCAGCGATCCGGGCGCGCGCCTGGCTGCAGGCGGCCTATGTGGGCGACGACGGCGCCGAGGTCGCGCTGACCTTCCGCCCGCTCGCGCTCGCGCTCGACGACCGGCTGCGGGTGGTCAAGGCGCAGGTCCGCGGCGAGGAGGGCGCGCGGGCGCTGCGCGTCGACCGGATGCTGGCGCTGCGGCCCGCCTGAGCTTGCGGGCGCCCCCTGCCCGGTCTAAGCGCCGTGGAACCCGGAGGCCCCGATGATCCCGCGCTATTCCCGCCCCGAGATGACCGCGATCTGGTCGGCGGAGGAGAAGTTCCGCATCTGGTTCCTGATCGAGGCCCACGCCTGCGACGCCCAGGCCGCGCTGGGGGTCATCCCGCGCGAGAACGCCGCCGCCGTCTGGGCTGCGCGCGACGTGGCCTTCGACGTGGCGCGCATCGACGCGATCGAGGCGGTGACGAAGCACGACGTCATCGCCTTCCTGACCCACCTGGCCGAGATCGTGGGCGAACGCGAGGCGCGCTTCGTGCACCAGGGCATGACCTCGTCGGACGTGCTCGACACCACCTTCAACCTGCAGCTGGTGCGCGCGACCGACCTGCTGCTGGCCGGGGTGGACCGGGTGCTCGCGGCGCTGAAGGCGCGGGCCTATCAGCACAAGGACACCCCCCGCATCGGCCGCAGCCACGGCATCCACGCCGAGCCCGTGACGATGGGCCTGACCTTCGCCCGCTTCTTCGCCGAGTTCACCCGGGCGCGGGCGCGGCTGGTGGCCGCCCGGGCCGAGGTCGCGACGGGTGCCATCAGCGGCGCGGTCGGCACCTTCGCCAACATCGACCCCGCGGTCGAGGCGCATGTCTGCGCGATGCTCGGCCTGACGCCCGAGCCGATCAGCACCCAGGTCATCCCGCGCGACCGCCACGCGATGTATTTCGCCACGCTGGGGGTGGTGGCGAGCAGCATCGAGAACCTGGCGATCGAGATCCGCCACATGCAGCGCACCGAGGTGCTCGAGGCCGAGGAGTATTTCGCCCCCGGCCAGAAGGGCTCCTCCGCCATGCCGCACAAGCGCAACCCGGTGCTGAGCGAGAACCTCACCGGCCTCGCCCGCCTCGTGCGCGCGGCGGTGATCCCGGCGATGGAGAACGTGGCGCTGTGGCACGAACGCGACATCAGCCATTCCTCGGTCGAACGCGCCATTGGGCCGGACGCGACCGTGACGCTCGACTTCGCGCTGCACCGGCTGGCGGGGATCATCGAAAAACTGGTCGTCTACCCCGAGGCGATGCTGGCGAACCTGCACCGCTTCCGCGGCCTGGTGATGAGCCAGCGCGTGCTGCTCGCGCTGACGCAGGCGGGGGTCAGCCGCGAGGCGGCCTATGCGATGGTGCAGCGCAACGCGATGCGGGTCTGGGAGGCGGGGGCGGACTTCCGCGAGGCGCTTCTGGCCGACGCCGAGGTCGTGGCGACGCTAGGGGAGGGCGGGATCGCGGCGCAGTTCGACATGGCCGCGCACACCCGCCACGTCGACACGATCTTCGCCCGGGTCTTCGGCCCCTAGGCGGACGGATTGCGCCGGATGGCGCGCGGCTTCAGACCGCGTTAACCCGCGGCGTGCCAGTGTCGGATGGTCAGCAAGTCTGGGGATTCGCATGGCGCAGAACGCCGGGGCGCAGCTCGCCCGCATCGCACCCTCCACCCCCGCAGCGCGGCGCGACCCCGTCGCGCGCAGCCGGCCGGAGCTTTCGGCGCGCGAAAAGGCGGCGGTGATCGTGCGGCTGCTGGTGTCCGAAGGGACCGAGGTGCCGCTGGCGGCGCTGCCCGAACACATGCAGGCCGCCGTCACCGAACAGATGGGGCAGATGCGCCTCGTCGACCGGGCGACGCTCATGGCCATCGTGGGGGAGTTCGCGGACGAACTCGAACAGGTCGGCCTGTCCTTCCCGGGTGGCCTCGAAGGCGCGATCAGCCTGATGGACGGCCGCATCAGCGCGGGTGCGGCCAGCCGCTTGCGGCGGATCGCCGGCATCGCCTCGCGCGTAGACCCGTGGGAGCGGATCGTGGCGCTTCCCGCGGCGCAGCTCGGTCCGCTGATGGCGGGCGAATCGGCCGAGGTGGCGGCGGTGATCCTGGCCAAGCTGCCGGTGTCGCGTGCGGCCGAACTGCTCGCCGCGATGCCCGGCGACCGCGCCCGGCGCGTGGCCTATGCGATGTCGCTGACCGGCGACGTGGCGCCCGACACGGTGCGCCGGATCGGCGCGGCGCTGGTCCAGCAGCTCGACGCCCGCCCGCCGCGCGCCTTCGACCTCGGCCCGGTCGAACGCGTCGGCGCGATCCTGAACGTCGCCAGCCCCGCCACGCGCGAGGATCTGCTCGCGGGCCTGTCCACCGAGGACGAGACCTTCGCGGCCGAAGTCCGCAAGGCGCTGTTCACCTTCATCCACATCCCCCTCCGCGTCGCGCCGCGCGACGTGCCGAAGATCACCCGCGTCGTCGACCAGGCCGTGCTGGTGACCGCGCTCGCCGCCGCCCGCGCGCAGCCGGACCTGGCCCCTGCGGTCGACCACATCCTGTCCAACATCAGCCAGCGCATGGCCGAAGCCTTCCGCGAGGAGATGGCGGCCCGTGGCAGCGTCAAACCGCGCGACGGCGACGCCGCGATGGCCGAGGTCATCTCGGGCATCCGTCGGCTCGAGGCGCTGGGCGAGATCGTGCTGGTGGCGGAAGAGGAGGAGGCATAGCCCGGGTCGCCGCGGCCTTGCGCCGGAAAGGCCCGTCGGGCGCTGCGCCGCCGGGCGATGGTCCGGGCGGCCATGCCTCGGGCGCGACGGCGGCTCTGACGGGAACGAGATGCGCGGCCGCGCCGCCGGTGGCGGAGGAGCGACCCGGGCGGGGCGGCACCGGCGTCGCGGCACGGACCGTCGCATCCACCGTCCGGCAAGGCGGGCCAAAGCGCGGTGGCTTCTTTCCCTGCGCGGGCGGGGAGGCTCCCGCGGCGCAGGCCGCGACCGGAAGCCCCGCGCCGCTTTCCCTGCGCGGGCGGGACGGCTACGGCAACCAGCACCTACCCCCCCGTCGCGGCCCCTCTTTCCCTGCGCGGGCGGGGCGGCTACGCCAACCAGCACCTACCCCCCCGTCGCGGCCCCTCTTTCCCTGCGCGGACGGGACGGCTATGCGCTGGGCCGTGAGCATCGCCACCCCCCTCGTGGATCCGCAGGCGACGGTCGGGGCCTGCCGTCCCGCCGCGGTGCCGCGCGCACCGGACCGGGCCTCGGCCGGGCCGGGCTGCGCCGGGGACCGCCGCCATCCGGCCGGGGCGCGGGGGCGGGTTGCCTGCGGTCGCCGCATCCTGCCGGTCGGGCGGCCCCTTCGCCAGCGCCGGGAACCGGCGGGTGACCGCGCGGGCCGACAGGTCCCTGCCGGGCCGCAGCGCCCGTGGTGGCGCGCCGACCGGGGCCATCGGTCATGACCCTGCGCCACCGGATCGAGGACCTCGGCGCCCGCGCCCTGATCGGGCTCTTGCTCGCGCTGCCCTATGCCTGGCGCGTGCCGCTCTGCGGCGTCGTCTTCGCGCGCGTCGTGGCACCGCTCGCCGGCTACGGGCGGCGGGTGCGCGAGAACCTGGCCCATGTCTGGCCCGACCTGCCCGCAGCCGAGGTCGCGCGGATGGTGGAGCAGGTGCCCGACAACGCCGGACGGACGCTGATCGAGATCTACTCCGGCCCGGCCTTCGCCGCCCGCGCCGCCGCCGCCCCGCTGGAGGGCGCGGGGCTTTGCGCGCTGCAGGCGGCCCGGGCGGCGGGACGGCCCGCCGTGCTGGTGACGGGGCACTTCGGCAACTACGACGCGAGCCGGGCCGCGCTGCTGGCGCGGGGCTTCCGCGTCGGCGGGCTCTACAAGCCGATGAAGAACCGCGCCTTCAACGCCCATTACGTGCAGGCGATGCGCCGCATCGGCACGCCGATGTTCCCGCGCGGCCGGGCGGGCCTGGGCGAGATGGTGCGGCACCTTAAGGCGGGCGGCATGGTCGGGCTGGTGATCGACCAGGCCATGCGCCACGGCGAGGTCCTGTCGTTCCTCGGCCGGCCCGCGCGCACCGCGCTGTCCGCAGCCGACCTGGCGCTGCGATACGACGCCCTCCTGCTGCCGGTCTACGCCATCCGCCAGCCCGACGGCCTGTCCTTCCGCGTGGTCGTGGAGCCGCCGATCCCCGTCAGCGACGCCCGGACGATGACGCAGGCGCTGAACGACAGCCTGGCGGCGCAGGTCAGGGCGCACCCAGCGCAGTGGTTCTGGATCCACCGGCGCTGGAAGTGATCAGTCGACCCGTGCCGCGGCGAGGATCGCCTTCGGTCCCGGTTCCTGCACCAGCACCGCCGCTTCCTCGGGACCGGCGAGCGGCACCTCGACCCGCAGCGGGGCCTGCCCGGACCAGGTCCCGACCGACTGCCAGCTTCGCACGATGTTGTGATAGGTCAGCGTGTGGCCCGCGTTCTCGCCATCCAAAATGGCCACCGTCTGCACCGGCGTGAAGCGGACCAGCACGATGTCGGCCCCGTCGGGCAGGGGCGTCCTCGACGCGGCCTCGATCACCAGCACGCCGCCCTGCCGCGTCGCCGTCAGCGTCACGCCGGTGTCCGCGGCCTGGTGCGCGCTGACCAGCGACCGCACGCGTTCGGGGTCGGTGCCCTCGACCCGGTCGATCCCGTTCACGATCATCTGCGGCGTGTAGATCATCTTGCTGCCGGCGGCGCGGGCATAGGCCTTCTGCCGGTCGGTGAAGGCCGGCTGGGCGAAACTGTCCTTCCAGCCGATGTAGTCCCAGTAGTCGACGTGCAGGGCCAGCGCGAGCACCGCGGGGTCGGCGGCAAGCTCGGCCATCAGGGCGTCGGCCGGCGGGCAGGAGGAACAGCCCTGGCTCGTGAAAAGTTCCACCACCACGGGACCCTGCGCCCGCGCCGGCAGGACCAGCACCGCAGCAAGCGCCGCCGCCAGTGCGACGACGGCGAGATGTCGCGTCGGTTTCAACAGGACGACCCCCCTCTTGCGTTCGCCGGTTCTAGAAGCCGGGGCCAGCCCATGCCAATCACCGTTGTGCGAGTGTATGTGTCATGGCAGGCAGGCCACAGCCCGGCTCTGGTCATCGCGCCGGGCGACGGATACACCCACGCCGCGCCGTCCCGCCCGACCAGCGCGCCCAGGAAGGAGCTTGCCATGACCGTCACCGTCGGCCACGACGCGACCCGCACCCGCCGGACCCTGACCGCGGGGGGCCGGACGGTCGCCTACTATGCGATCCCCGCCGCGCAGGCGGCGGGCCTCGGCGACTTCGCCCGGCTGCCGGCGAGCCTCAAGGTCGTGCTCGAGAACATGCTGCGGTTCGAGGACGGGCGCACCGTCACGCAGGACGACATCCGCGCCTTCGGCGCCTGGGCGGCCAGCGGAGGCAAGAACCCGCGCGAGATCGCCTACCGCCCCGCGCGGGTGCTGATGCAGGACTTCACCGGCGTGCCCGCGGTCGTGGACCTCGCGGCGATGCGCGACGGGATCCGGGGCCTTGGCGGCGACGCGCAGAAGATCAACCCGCTGAACCCGGTTGATCTCGTGATCGACCATTCGGTCATGATCGACGAGTTCGGCCACCCCCGCGCCTTCCAGATGAACGTCGACCGTGAATACGAACGCAACCTCGAACGCTACGTCTTCCTGAAATGGGGCCAGAAGGCGTTCGACAACTTCCGCGTGGTGCCGCCGGGGACGGGGATCTGCCACCAGGTCAACCTCGAATACCTGGCAAAGACGGTCTGGACCGACACCGACCAGAACGGCGAGGAGGTCGCCTATCCCGACACGCTGGTCGGCACCGACAGCCATACCACGATGGTCAACGGCCTGGCCGTGCTCGGCTGGGGCGTCGGCGGGATCGAGGCGGAGGCGGCGATGCTGGGCCAGCCGGTGTCGATGCTGATCCCCGAGGTCGTCGGCTTCCGGCTGACCGGGCAGATGCCCGCAGGCACGACCGCGACCGACCTGGTGCTGAAGGTCACGCAGATGCTGCGCAAGCACGGCGTGGTGAACAAGTTCGTGGAGTTCCACGGCCCCGGCCTCGACCACCTGCCGCTGGCCGACCGCGCGACGATCGCCAACATGGCGCCCGAATACGGCGCGACCTGCGGCTTCTTCCCGATCGACGCCGAGACGCTGCGCTACCTGCGCCAGACGGGGCGCGACGAGGCGCGCGTGGCGCTGGTCGAGGCCTATGCCCGCGCGCAGGGGATGTGGCGCGACGCGGACTACGATCCGGTCTATACCAGCACGCTCAGCCTCGACATGGCCGACGTGGTGCCGGCGATCAGCGGGCCGAAGCGGCCGCAGGACTGGGTCGCGCTGACCGACGCGAAGAAGGGCTTCGCGGCCGAGATGGCGGGGTTCTTCAAGCGCAAGATGGGCACCGAGGTCGCGGTGGCCGGGCAGGACTACACCCTGTCGTCGGGCAAGGTGGTGATCGCCTCGATCACCTCCTGCACCAACACCTCGAACCCCTACGTCATGATCGGCGCGGGGCTGGTGGCGCGCAAGGCGCGGGCGCTGGGGCTGACGCGGAAGCCCTGGGTCAAGACCTCGCTCGCGCCCGGGTCGCAGGTCGTCAGCGAATACCTGAACGCGGCGGGGCTGCAGGAGGACCTCGACGCCATCGGCTTCAACCTCGTGGGCTACGGCTGCACGACCTGCATCGGCAACTCCGGCCCGCTCGCGCCCGAGATCAGCGCGGCCATCGCCGAGGGCGACCTGGTGGCGGTGTCGGTCCTGTCGGGCAACCGCAACTTCGAGGGCCGCATCTCGCCCGACGTGCGGGCGAACTACCTCGCCTCGCCGCCGCTCGTCGTGGCCTATGCGCTGGCGGGCGACATGAACGTCGACATCACGACCGAACCGCTGGGCATGGGCACGCACGGCCCGGTCTACCTGAAGGACGTCTGGCCGAGCCAGGCCGAGATCGCCGAACTCGTCGAGGCGACCGTCACGCGCGAGGCCTTCCGGCGCAAATACGCGCACGTCTTCACCGGCGACGCGCGCTGGCAGGGGGTGCAGGTGTCCGAGGGCGAGACCTACGACTGGCCCGCGGCCTCCACCTACATCCAGAACCCGCCCTACTTCCGCGGCATGGCGCGGACGCCCGGCGTGATCGACGACATCCGGGGCGCGCGCATCCTCGGCATCTTCGGCGACATGATCACCACCGACCACATCAGCCCCGCGGGGTCGTTCAGGGCCACGACGCCGGCCGGGCAGTACCTGACCGAACGCCAGGTCCCGGTCAGCGAGTTCAACAGCTACGGCGCGCGGCGGGGCAACCACGAGGTGATGATGCGCGGCACGCTCGCCAACATCCGCATCCGCAACGAGATGCTCGACGGGGTCGAGGGCGGCTATACCCGGGGCCCCGACGGCCAGCAGGCGTCGATCTACGACGCCGCGATGGCCTGGGCTGCGCAGGGCGTGCCGCTGGTGATCTTCGGCGGCATCGAATACGGCGCGGGGTCGTCGCGCGACTGGGCGGCGAAGGGCACGGCGCTTCTGGGCGTGAAGGCCGTGATCGCCGAAAGCTTCGAGCGCATCCACCGGTCGAACCTGGTCGGCATGGGCGTCATCCCCTTCGAGTTCACCGGCGGGGCCACGCGCAAGACGCTGAAGCTGACCGGCGACGAGGTGATCGACATCGAGGGCCTCGCGGGCGACCTGAAACCGCTGAGCCTGCTCCCCTGCCACATCCGCCGCGCCGACGGCACCGTGACCACGGTCGAGCTGAAGTGCCGGATCGATACCGAGATCGAGGTCGACTACGTCCGCCACGGCGGCGTGCTGCATTACGTGCTGCGAGGGCTGGCGGCGGCATGAGCGGCGGCCGGCGCCTCGGTGCCGGCCCCTTCGGGCGACCGCGGCCGTGCGGGGCCGCGGAACGCGATGGCGCGGTGGACGGGGCTCGAACCCGCGACCCCCGGCGTGACAGGCCGGTACTCTAACCGACTGAGCTACCACCGCGCTGGCGCCCGGGACGGCGGGGATGGCGCGGTGGACGGGGCTCGAACCCGCGACCCCCGGCGTGACAGGCCGGTAC